>NZ_JAMGBF010000099.1 GCF_023516615.1 Streptomyces panaciradicis | reverse complement strand
GGCGTCGAGGAGCGCGGCGGCCGCGGCCTGCGGGGTGTCGAAGCCGGCGCGGAAGGCGGCGTCGGCGAGCCGGGCGTCGGCGTCCTTGAGCCGCTGCGCGGAGTCCTCGGCGGCGCGCGCGGCGTCGGCGGCCTCCGTCAGCAGGGCGACCCGGCGCTCCAGCTGGGTGGCGCGGGCCGAGACGCTCGCGGCGGTGCCCCGCGCCTGCGCCAGCTCCTCTTCCAGGGTGGTGCGTTCCCGGTCGAGGGCGTCGCGGCGGGCGACCCGGGAGGCGGCTCGTACGGCGGCCTGCTGCCGGGCGGTGACGCGCCGCTCGTGCTCCTGCTCGGCCTGCCGCAGCCGTTCGCTCGCGGTGTGCAGCGCGGACGCGTCGTCGCGCGCCTCCGCGTACAGCTCCTCCAACTCCCGCACTTGCGCCGCGAGTTGCTCGGTCGAGGTGTCACCGGCCTCGCCCTCGGCGGCGGCGAGTGCCCGTTGGACGATCCCCAGGCGGCGCTCGGCCTCGGCGCGCTGTTCGTCGGCGTGCTGGGAGGCGGCGAGGGCGCGCTCCTCGGTCTCCCGGCCGACGTGTCCGGCGTCCTTGCGGGCCGGTGCCGGGTGTTCGGTGGCGCCGCAGACCGCGCAGGGCTCGCCGTCGCTGAGCTGGGCGGCGAGCTCGGCGGCGATGCCGTTCAGCCGCTGTTCCTTGACGTCCAGCCACTCGGCGCGGGCCTTCAGGGCGCGTTCCGTGGCGGCGGTGACCTGGCGCTGGGCGTCGTCGGTGTCCCGCGCGAACTGGTCGCGCTGCCGGGCCGCGGCGAGCCTCTTGCGGGCGGGGTCGCGCTGCACGGCCAGCTGCTCGGCCCGGGTGGCCGCCTCCTGGGCGGACTCGACGGCGCTGTGGAGGCCGGTGCGGGTCTCCTCCCAGCCGGCCAGCCATGCCTCGGCCTCCTGCAGGACGTCCGCGTCGGCCCGCTCCTCGCGGTCCAGTCCGGCGCGCTCGGCAAGGAGATCGTCCAACCGCTGCTCGGCACGGCGGGCCGACTCGAGGCCGCCCAGCTCCTCGGCCGCACGCCGTGCGGCGACCGCGAGCCCGGAGGCCCCGGCGTGGGCGGAGACGTCCACGCCGTCACCGGTGGCCGCACCGGAAGGCGCGCCCCCCGTTCCCTCCGCCCCGAGGGCGTCCCGCAGCAGGGCGCGCACCCGTGCCTCCGCCCGGGTCGCCCTGTGGTGTTCCGCGTCGGCCGCGTCCCGCAGCTCAAGAGCGGGCGCCACCGCCTCGGCCTTGCGGGCCCGGTCCATGCGTTCCTGCGCCGCCCGGTGGGCGTCGGCGTGCTCCTGAAGCCGTGCGGCCCGCTCCCGTGCCTCGGCGAACCGCTGCTGCAGCCGGGCCAGTTCGCGCGCCTCGCCGAGCTCCCGCTCTGCCGTAGCCTGCGCGGACTCGGCGGCCGTCAGCCGGCAGTGGGCGATCGTCAGCTGCTCGCGGGCGGTCGCGCGGGCGACGGCGGCCGCGGTCAGCACCGCCTCGGCCAGCCCCGGCTCGCCCGGCTGCAGCTCCGGCAGCGTCATCGCGCCGCCGGCCGCCTGCTGCATGCGGTGCGCGTCGGCCAGCAGGCTCGCGTCCCCCTCGCGGACCCGGGCCTCGGCGGCCCGCCGCCGCTCGGCGAGGCGTTTTTCGACCTCGGCGAAGCGGTGGGTGTCGAAGAGGCGGCCCAGCAGCCGGCCGCGGGACTCCGCGTCGGCGCGCAGGAAGCGGGCGAAGTCGCCCTGGGGCAGCAGCACGACCTGGCAGAACTGCTCGCGGCTCATGCCGAGCAGCTGGGTGATCTCCTCGCCGATCTCCTGGTGGGAGCGGCTGAGGTCCTTCCAGGCTCCGGCCGTCGCGTCGTACTCCCGCAGCCAGCTCTGCGCCTTTTCCAGGGTGGTGCCGGAGCCGCGCTTCTTGGGCCGCTCCCACGGCGGTTGCCGGGTGACCTCCAGCCGGCGTCCGGCGACGGTCAGGTCGAGGGTCACCGCGGTGCGGGTGCCGGTGGCCGCGTGGTCGCTGCGCAGGGTCAGCCCCTGGCCGCTCTGGCGGGCGCCCGGGACGGTGCCGTACAGCGCGTAGCACACGGCGTCCAGGACGGACGTCTTGCCGGCGCCCGTCGGCCCGTGCAGGAGGAACAGCCCGGCCGCGGACAGGGTGTCGAAGTCGACGCGCTGGGAGCCGCCGAAGGGCCCGAAGGCGGTGATGTCCAGTCGGTGCAGCCTCACCGCGCCACCTCCCGCAGGACCTCGTCCGCGCGGACCGCGTCGAAGGCGTCGCGCAGCACGGTCCGTTCCCGCTCGTCGGGTCCCGCGCCGCGCACATGGGCGACGAAGTCCTCGGCGATCTCCTGGTCGCTGCGGCCCGCGAGCCGTCCGGCGTACGACACGTCGGGGTCGTCCGGGGCCCGGTCGGGGTCGAAGAGCAGGCTGAGGGTGTGCGGGAAGCGCTCGGTGAGGCGGGCCATGGGGTCGGCCGGGCGGACGGCGTCGGTGAGGGTGGCCTCGACCCACGCCTCCTCGTGCGGGGCGAGAGACGGGTCGGCGAGCAGGTCCTCCAGGGTGCCCCGGACGCGGGCCAGCGCGCGGGGCACCGGGCAGTCGACGCGCTCGGCGGTGACGGCGCCCTCGGCGTCGAGGTCGACCAGCCACATGGTCTTGCGGTGGCCGGCCTCCGAGAAGGAGTACGGCAGCGGGGAGCCGGAGTAGCGGACGCGCTCGGTGATGGCCTGGCAGCCGTGCAGGTGGCCCAGGGCCGCGTAGTCGACGCCGTCGAAGACGCCGGCGGGCACGGAGGCGACCCCGCCGACGGTGATGTCCCGTTCGCTGTCGCTGGCCTCGCCGCCGGTGACGAAGGCGTGGGCGAGGACGACGGAGCGGGTGCCGGGCGCGCGGGTGGCGAGGTCGGCGCGGACGCGCTCCATGGCCGCCGCGAGCACGGTCTCGTGACCGGCCTTCTCCACCCCGAACTCGTCCTTGACGAGGGCCGGTTCGAGGTACGGCAGTCCGTAGAAGGCCACGTCCCCGTGGGCGTCGCCGAGCACCACCGGTGTCCCGCACGCGGCGGGCGCGGTGCGCAGGTGGATGCCCGCGCGCCCGATGAGGCCGGCGCCGACGCCGAGCCGGCGGGCCGAGTCGTGGTTCCCGGAGATCATCACCGTCGGCACGCCGAGGTCGGCGAGGCGGTGCAGGGCGTCGTCGAACAGCTCGACCGCGGCCAGCGGAGGCACGGCCCGGTCGTACACGTCTCCCGACACGACCACCGCGTCCACGCCGCGCTCACGCACGGTCGTGACGAGGTGGCCGATGAACTCGGCCTGGGCCCCGAGCATGTTGACCCGGTGGAACGCCCGGCCGAGATGCCAGTCGGAAGTGTGCAACAGCCTCATGATCCCCGACCCTAACGGCCGGGTCTGACATCACGGGCGGTTACTCCCGTATCGACCCGTCATGAACCGCCTCACACCCATCCTTTATGGGCGTTTCAGGGGGAATGTCAGGCGTCTCCGTAGGCCTCGCCGCCCAGTTCGAACCCGGCCGTCCCGGCCGTGGCGTCGGCCAGCCAGGCACGGAAGGCGTCCACGTCGGCGTCGGGCAGGGCGATCTCGATGACGACGGCCTCGCCGTAACGGACGTCACGTACCTCGCGGCCGGTGGAGCGCAGGTCGTTCTGCACCTTGCCGGCGCGCTGGTGGTCGACGGTCACCGTGGCGAGGCGGAAGCGGCGCCGGGTGAGGGTGCCGAGGGCGTCGAGCGCCTCGCCGACCGCGCCGCCGTAGGCCCGGATGAGGCCGCCCGCGCCGAGTTTGACGCCGCCGTAGTAGCGGGTGACGACGGCGACGACGTAGCGCATCTCGCGGCGCAGCAGCATCTGCAGCATGGGGACGCCGGCCGTGCCGCCCGGTTCGCCGTCGTCGCTGGCCTTCTGCACGGAGGCGTCGGCGCCGATGACGTAGGCCCAGCAGTTGTGGGTGGCGTCCGCGTGCTCCTTGCGGACGGCGGCGATGAAGTCCTGGGCCTCCCGCTCGGTGGCCGCCGGGGCGAGGGCGCACAGGAAGCGGGAACGGTTGACCTCGGTCTCGTGCACGCCCGCGTGGGCCACTGTGCGGTACTCGTCCTGCATCCGCCCAGCCTATGCGGCGGATGCGGACCGGCACCCCGCCGCAGGTGCGGGCCCGCGCCGGGAAGGCTAGGGCGTGTATCGAAAGTCCCGCCCGCCCCGCGACGCCTGGCACGCGCGCTCGCGCCGCGTCCGGCCACCGGACGGGCACCGCTACGCTCGCTGCCGGTCCGCCCTCCCCGGTCGCGACGCTCGCCGCCGGTCCACTCTCCCCGGTCGCGACGCCGGCGCTGGGGCGCGCCGACGGGCCCCGCGCCG
>NZ_JAMGBF010000098.1 GCF_023516615.1 Streptomyces panaciradicis | reverse complement strand
CGCGACGCTCGCCGCCGGTCCACTCTCCCCGGTCGCGACGCCGGCGCTGGGGCGCGCCGACGGGCCCCGCGCCGCGACGCCCTGGTCCCCCGACGCCCTGGTCCCCCGACGCCCCGCTCCTGCGACGCCCCGCTCGCCCTCCTCGTGCCGGGCCCGAGGGCGGCGAGCCGGTTCCGCGGCGGCCACGCGTGCGCGTGGCCGGCTCAGCCCTTCGCCCCGCCCTTCTTCCTCCCCCGGGGCACGATCATGCTCGTCAGCAGGGCCGCGCCCGGGGCGAGCGTCCGCCAGGTGGTGCCGTACCAGGCCAGGACGGCGATCGCCGAGGTCGGGAACTTCTCGCGCACCTCGTCCAGGGCGTCGTCGAGGCCGTCCCCGGCGAGTTCCAGGACGAGGTCCTCCAGTCCGGGGTTGTGCCCGATCAGCAGCAGCGTCTCGACCTCCGGGGACACCTCGCGCACGACGTCCAGCAGGTCGGCCGCCTCGGCGGCGTACAGCCTGGCGTCCCGGCGTACCGGCGGGGGCGTGCCCCACTGGGCCGAGGCCAGTTCCCAGGTCTGACGGGCGCGTACGGCGGTGGAGCACAGGGCGAGATCGGGCAGGCAGTCGGCCTCGGCGAGGGCGCGTCCCGCGGCCGGGGCGTCCCGGCGGCCGCGCGGTGCGAGGGGCCGCTCGTGGTCCGGGACTCCCGCGGGCCAGGCGGATTTGGCGTGCCGCAGCACGACCAGCCGGCGCAGGGGTCCGGCGCCCATGCGCGCGATCACGCCGGGGCTCCCAGGTCGCGGGTGAGCTCGAGGCCGAGGAGCCGGTCGGCGTAGGCGTACGTCTCGAAGCGGGCGCCGTCCGGCAGGTCGGGCGAGGTCTCCACCCAGGTCAGGGTGTCGAGCACGGCGGGCACGTCCAGGTCGTCCTCCCACGCGGTGCGCAGCCGGGCGCGTGCCTCGTCCGGGATGGGCCGGGACGGCTGCCGCGCCCAGGCGGCGACGCGGCCGCGCCAGCGGGCGAGGGTGGCGTGGGCCTCGTCGAGGACGGCCGGGTCGAGGGCGGCCGGTGCGGTGCGGTCCCGGGCGAGCAGGGCCAGGCGCAGGGCGGCCGGGTCGGCGCCCTCGGACGCGCCGTGGACCGGGGCGACGGCGAGCGTGGGCCCGTCGGGCGTCGGGGTTCCCTGCGCCACGACATGGAGGACTTGTGCCTCGCCGAGCCCTGAGCCCACTTCCCGGCTGTCCTCGAAGGGGTGGATGCCGAGCGCGGCGGCCCGGGCCCCGAGCTCCGCCCGCCGGCCCTCACAGGTCAGCACGGACCACACGGGGGTGCCGCCGAGTTCCAGGGCCCGCACGAGCAGGTCGGCGACCAGCAGCACGCGCAGGGCGCCGGTGTCGGCCCCTGTCGTGTGGGCCTCGACCCGGGTCAGGCCCCGGCGGGCGGGAGCGGCTTCGACGGACTCGCCGGTTCGGGCGTCGGTGATGCGCAGCACGGGGTGAGCGTAGGCGGCGAAAGGGCCCGGCGCAGGCATCCGGCACGGATTCCGGACAAGGAGGCGGCAACCGACCGCACGCGGGACACAAGGCACGGCGCCCTCCCCGACCACCGGCCGAACCGCCCGTGTACGGCGGGCAACTCCTGTGAAAGAGCGTCCAAACACTCGACAGGCCCGGGGTAACCGGCGGTAACTTCTGTCACGCTCCTCACCGCAACCGCTTTCCCTCCACAGGAGACACACCCCATGCGCAGACTTTTCGCCTGTCTGGCCGCGGCGGCCGCCGCGCTCGGCGGGCTCACCGCAGCCGCTTCCCCCGCGGCCGCCGCGGACTCGGGTTCCTTCAGCGTCCTGAGCTACAACGTGGCGGGCCTGCCCGAGAGCCTCTCCAGCGCCTCCACGCCGCGCGACACCAGCACCACCGCCATCGGCCAGCGCATCGCCCCCTACGACATCGTCCACGTCGAGGAGGACTTCAACTACCACGCCTACCTCTACGCGGCCGACACCGCGCACGCCTACCGCACCCCGACCAGCGGCGGCGCCGGCATCGGCAGCGGACTCAACACCCTGTCGAAGATCCCCTACGACACCGACGACTTCGAGCGGGTCCGGTGGAACTCCTGCCAGGTCGACTCGGGTGACTGCCTGACCCCCAAGGGCTTCACCTTCATGCGCGAGCGGCTGGCCGAGGGCGTCTACGTCGACTTCTACAACCTGCACACCAACGCGGGCACCAACGACGGCGACGAGGCCTCCCGCGCCGACAACCTCAACCAGCTCACCGCCTTCATCAAGTCCCACTCGGCGGGCAACGCCGTCGTGGTCATGGGCGACACCAACACCCGGTACACCCGGTCCGCCGACACCATCGCCGAGTTCGCCTCGGCCAACGGCCTCACGGACGCCTGGGTGCAGCTGATACGGGGCGGCACTCCGCCCGCCAAGGGCAGCGACGCGCTGGTCTGCGACCAGTCCGGGGCCACCGTGCCCAACACCTGCGAGGTCGTCGACAAGGTCCTGTACCGCGGCAGCAAGCTCGTCTCGCTGAACGCGACCTCGTACAACAACGAGCACGCCAAGTTCCTCACCGACGCCGGGCTGATGCTCTCCGACCACGATCCGATCACCGTCGGCTTCACCTGGTCGCGCAACTCCGCCTTCCAGCTCAGCGACCAGTTCGGCGGCCCGCACGGCGACTACTACGACGACATCGACAGCGTGCCGGCCGGCGCCCGCGCCACCACCATCGGCCTGCGCAGCGGCTCCCGTGTCGACCAGATGAGCCTCACCCTGGCGAACGGCACCACGCTCGCGCACGGCGGGACCGGCGGCACCGCGGCCTCCCTCACCCTCGGCAGCGACGAGTACGTCACCTCGGCCTACCTCTGCCAGGCCCAGTACAGCGGCCACACGCGGATCTTCTACGCCAAGTACACGACCAACCTCGGCCGCACCCTGGCCGGCGGCACCACGACGTCCGACTGCGTGACCCGCACCGCCCCGAGCGGCTGGCAGATCGCGGGCTTCCACGGACGCTCCGGCGACGCCGTCGACAAGATCGGCTTCATCTACACCCAGCGGTAGGCCCGGCGGTGGGCGTGGCCCGCACCGGGCCACGCCCACGGCTCACCGCACAGGAATCACCGCGCCGCACGATCTGTTGTGGGCTGAGCAAGCCTTCGCAGATTCCCGAGGAGACCGAGCGTGTACGGCGACTCAGCAACAGTCCGCAAGATCCTCACCGAGCTCGGCGACACCTGGGCGATCGTGGGCCTGTCGACGAACGAGAGGCGGGCGGCCTACGGCGTCGCCGACGTCCTGCGGCGTTTCGGCAAGCGCATCGTGCCCGTGCACCCCAAGGCGGAGACGGTACACGGCGAGCAGGGGTACGCCTCGCTCGCCGACATCCCCTTCGAGGTCGACGTCGTCGATGTCTTCGTCAACAGCGATCTCGCCGGACCGGTCGCCGACGAGGCGGCCGCCATCGGCGCCAAGGCGGTCTGGTTCCAGCTCGGTGTCGTCGACGAGGCCGCGTACGAGCGGACCCGCGCCGCCGGTCTCGACATGGTCATGGACCGCTGCCCCGCCATCGAGATCCCGCGCCTCGGCTGACCGGCGCAGGCCGACTCCGGCCGCGTACGGCGAGGTGAGACGCCAACGCCCGGGCTGTGCCTGTCAGTTCACCGTCATAATGACCGGGTGACCTCCCTCGCACCCCGCCCCGAGTCCCCGTCCGCGCGCCGCTTTCCGGTCGTGATCGTGGGCGCGGGACCCGCCGGGCTCACCGTCGGGAACGCCCTGCGGGCCGCCTCGGTCGACTGTCTGGTCCTGGAGACGGAGACCCGCGAGTTCATCGAGCGGCGGCCCCGGGCGGGTGTGCTGGAGGAGTGGGCGGTCCGCGAGCTGGAACAACGGGGCCTGGCGGACGGCCTGTTGAAGCACGCGCAGACCCACACCGCGTGCGAGTTCCGGTTCGGCAACGAGCGGTACCGGCTGGACTACCACGAACTGACGGGGCATCACCACTACGTCTATCCACAGCCCTTGCTGGTCACCGACCTGGTGCGGGAGTACGCGGACGTGCGCGGCGGTGCCATCCGGTTCGGCGTGCGGGACGTACAGCTGCACGGCCTGGACTCGGACCACCCCACGGTGTCGTACACGGACCCGGACTCGGGCGAACGGCACCTCGTGCACTGCGACTTCGTCGCCGGCTGCGACGGCGCGCGCGGAGTGACGCGGACCGTGCTGCCGCAGGGCGCCCGGATCGCCCGGCACGACTACGGCGTCGGCTGGCTGGCGCTGCTGGCCGAGGCGCCGCCGTCCAGCGACTGCGTGGTGTTCGGCGTCCATCCGCGCGGTTTCGCCGGACACATGGCCCGCAGCCCGGAGGTCACCCGCTACTACCTGCAGTGCCCGCCCGGCGACGACCCGGAGAACTGGCCGCACGACAGGGTCTGGGCGGAGCTGCAGGAACGCCTGGGCGCCGCCGACCGGCCGCCGCTCACCGAGGGCAGACTGATCGAGAAGCGCGTCCTGGACATGCACAACCACGTGGTCGAACCGATGGTGTTCGGCCGGCTGTTCCTGGCCGGGGACGCGGCCCATCTCACCGCCCCCATCGCGGCGAAGGGCATGAACCTCGCCCTGCACGACGCGTTCCTGCTGGGCGACGGCCTCGTCGCGTACCTCACCCAGGGCGACCCGGCCGGGCTGGACGGCTACTCGGCGGCCTGCCTCGGCCGGGTGTGGGACTACCAGGAGTTCTCGCAGTGGCTGTCGGAGGTGTACCACGGCGCGTCCTCGGGTGACGCCTACCGGGCGGGCACCACCCTGGCCCGGCTGCGCCGCCTGTTCGACTCGCCCGCCGCCGCGGCCGCGTTCGCGGAGCAGTACCTCGGCCTGAGCTCGGCGTCCTGACGCCGGTCAGGCCACGCCCAGCCCTTCCAGCACGACCGCTCCCGGCAGCTCCGCGAACGCCTTGCCCGGCACCAGCAGCTTGCCGCGCCTGCGTCCGCTGCCCACCAGGACGTACGGCAGGTCGACGACGGCCGAGTCCACCAGCACCGGCCAGGACACCGGGAGGCCGATCGGGGTGATGCCGCCGTACTCCATGCCGGTCTCCCCCGTCGCGACGTCCATGGCGGCGAAGGAGGCCTTGCGGGCGCCGAGTTGGCGCCGCACCACGCCGTTGACGTCGGCCCTGGTGGTGGAGAGCACCACGCACGCGGCCAGGGTCGTCTCGCCGCCCCGCTTGCCCGCCACCACGACGCAGTTCGCGGACCGCTCCAGCAGCTCCTGGCCGTAGTGCTCCACGAAGACGGCGGTGTCGGCCCACTGGGGGTCGGTGTCGACGTACACGATCTGCTCCGCGGGGACGCTGCCGCGCCAGTCGCGTACGGCGTCGGCGACCGGGCCGGTCAGCTCGTCGAGGGCGTCGGGGGCGGGCAGCGCGGTGTCGAAGTGTCCGATGGGTGCGTCCATGACCGCACGCTAACAGGCGTGCTCAGCGCACCAGCGGGACGGATACGGCCAGCACGAACTCCACCGGGACCGTTCCGGAGTTGCCGTAGCGGTGCGGGGCGTTGGCCTCGAAGGTGACGCTGGCTCCGGCGGGGACCCGGTGATCGGCGCCGTCGACGGTGACGGTCAGCTCGCCCTCGGTCACATGGGCGAGCTCGACCGTGCCGGCGGGGTGCGGGTCGGAGGCGCTGCCCTCGCCCGGCATCAGCCGCCACTCCCACATCTCCAGAGGGCCGGGCGCCTCGGTGCCCACCAGCAGCCGGCTATAGCTGCCCGCGTCGGTGTGCCACAGGCGTACGGCCTGGTCGGCGGGGACGATGCGGACCTTCGGGCCCTGTTCGTAGTCGAGCAGCGTGGTGACGCTGACCCCGAGCGCGTCGCCGATCTTGACGACCGTGCCGATGCTGGGGTTGGTGCGGGCCTGCTCGATCTGGATGAGCATGCCGCGGCTGACCCCGGCGCGGGCGGCGAGGGTGTCCAGGGTGAAACCGCGCTCGTTGCGCCAGCGCTTGACGTTGCGCGCGAGGGACTGGGTCAGCAGATCGAGGTCCGACACGTTCCGTCCAATGCCCTTGCCGGTCGAGGTCAATATTTTGGATGACAGGGTTCACTCCACTGAACTACGGTGGGGTGCACCCGATCGTTCACCGAACTGTACTGCGAGGCCGACCGTGACAGCACTCTTCGCCCTGGCCACCAGCCTGTTGTGGGGCCTTGCCGACTTCGGCGGCGGACTGCTGACGCGGCGTCTGCCCGCGCTCACCGTGGTCGTCGTCTCGCAGACCATCGCCGCCGCCGTGCTCGGCGCGCTCGTGGCGGCCACGGGCGGCTGGAGCGAGGCCGGCCCGCGGCTGTGGTTCGCGCTCGCGGCGGGCCTCGCCGGCCCGGTGGCGATGATCGCCTTCTACAGGGCACTCGCCCTCGGGCCCATGGGCGTGGTCTCCCCGCTGGCCACCCTCAGCGTGGCGGTACCGGTCGGAGTGGGCCTCCTCCTCGGCGAGCGCCCCGGCCTGGTGCAGGTCGCGGGGATCGCGGTGGCCGTCGCCGGAGTCGTCCTGGCCGGCGGCCCCCAGCGCGGCGGCGCGGGCGTACAGCGGCAGGCCATCGTGCTCACCCTGATCGCGGCGCTCGGCTTCGGCGCGGTGTTCGCGCTGATCGCGGAGGCCTCCACGACGGTCCCCGGCCTGTTCCTCGCCCTGTTCGTGCAGCGGCTGACGAACGTGGCCGCGGGCGGTGCCGCCCTCTACGTCTCCGTGAGGCGGGGCGCCGAGGCCCTGCCGGGGGGCCGCTTCCCCTGGGCCTCGGTGCCGGCCCTCGCCTTCGTGGGGCTCGCGGACGTCGCGGCGAACGGCACGTACGCGGTCGCCGCCCAGCACGGCCCGGTCACCGTGGCCGCCGTACTCGCCTCGCTCTACCCGGTGGTGACCGCGCTGGCCGCGCGCGGGGTGCTGCGCGAGCGGCTGCGGGGCGTGCAGGCGGCGGGTGCCGGCCTCGCCCTGGTCGGCACGCTCCTGCTGGCGACGGGCTGAACCGGTCCGTCAGGCGTCGGCGTCGAGCTCGGCGAGCCGGGCCGCCGTCTCCTCGTCCAGGTCGGCGAGCCTGGCGGCCGTCTCCTCGTCCAGCGCCGAGAGCGCGCGCAACTGCTCGGGCGTGATGTCGTCGGGCAGCGGCACCGGCGCCGGCGTCCTGAGCGGCGGCTGCCAGCCCTCGGTGGCCGTCCACCGTCGTACGACCCGGGCTGGCGCCCCCGCCACCACGGCGTGGTCGGGGACCACGCCCCTGACGACCGCCCCCGCCGCCACGACGACGTTCCGTCCGATCCGCGCGCCCGGCAGGATCACCGCGCCGGTGCCGATCCAGCAGCCAGGCCCGATCTCCACCGGCTCCATGCGGGGCCACTGCTTGCCGATGGGCTCGTGGGGGTCGTCGTAGGAGTGGTTCGTCGACGTCACGTACACGTACGGCCCGAAGTAGCAGTCGCTGCCGATGGTGACCGTCGTGTCGGCGATGACGTGGCTGCCGCGGCCCAGCACCACGCCGTCGCCGATGCGCAGGATCGGCTCGGGGCCGAGGTCGAGGTCGGGCATGAGGCCTGCGGTGAGCGTGACCTGCTCGCCGACGATGCAGTGGGAGCCCAGGTGGATCCAGGGTTCGCCGAAGACCGTGCCGAGCGGGAAGGCCAGGCGGGTGTGGGCGCCGATCGAGCCGAAGCGGAAACGTCCGGGGCTCTCGGCCGTCACCGAGCCGGTGCGCTGCACCCAGGCCCAGCCCGCGTGGACGGCGCGCTGTGTGAGGCGACGCCGCCAGGATGAGAACGTGTTCTTGCTCTTCGGCACGGAGTCACCGTACTCAGCGCGCCGTGCGCCCATGAGGCCGCGGAGCTGTGATCTTCGCCCCACCCGGTTCGGGCCCGGACCCGGTTCACCCGCTGCGGATGAGGCGGCCGTGCCGGGGCGGTGCTGCGATGACCTGGTGACCCTGCTCCGTCTCGTCGATCCCCGCCGCGCTGTCGAGCGCGCGGTGCGGTTCGGGCTGTCCACCGCGGAGTCGGTGACGGACCGGCTGATCCGCACGCTGACGGCCGCCGTCGTCGACCGGCTCGACCTCGACGAGCTGGCCGACCGCCTCGACGTCGACCGGGTCGCCGACCGGGTCGACGTGATGCGGATCGCGGGCCGCGCCGACGTCGACGCGCTCGCGGACCGGGTGGACGTCGACCGGATCGTGGAGCGGGTGGATGTCGACCGGATCATCGAGCGGGTGGACGTCGACCGGATCATCGAGCGGGTGGACGTCGACCGGATCGTCGAGCGGGTGGACGTGAACCGGGTGGCCGCCCGGCTGGACGTGGACGAGGTGGCCGCGCGGATCGACGTGGACCGTGTCGCGGCGCGCGTCGACGTCGACCGGATCGCCGCGCGCCTGGACGTCGACGGGGTGATCGCCCGGGTCGACCTGGTGACGCTCACCAGGGCCGTGCTGGAGGAGATCGACCTGGGCCGGATCGTGCGGGAGACCAGCGGGGGGATGGCCGACGAGACGGTCGACGCGTTGCGGCTGCGGACCGTGCGGGCCGACCGGATGGTCAACCGGGTCGCCGACCGGCTGCTGCACAGACCCGCGCCGGAGACGCCGCGGACCGACGGCCACGGGGGGTCGCTCGGACCGGCGCCATGAGCCGCCAGGGCCGCGAGGGCAACCCGGAGGGCGATGTCGCCGGGCTCGTCACGCGGTGCCTGGCCGCCCTGGTGGACGCGCTGGTGGTGGCCGGCATCGGCCTGGCCGCGCAGTTCGGGTACGCCGGGCTCCGGCTGCTCGTCACCGGACCGCCGGTGCGCATGCCCGACCTCGCCGACTGGGTGATCGCCCTGGTCGGCTGGATCATCGCCGTGCTGTACCTGGCCGTCTGCTGGACCTCGACCGGAGGCACCGTGGGCGACCGGCTGATGGGGCTCCGGGTCACCGGCCGCGGCGGGCGGCTGATCGGCGTCCCCCGGGCGCTGCTGCGGGCGGTGCTGTGCCTGGTGTTCCCCGTCGGCCTGTTCTGGGTCCCGTTCAGCCGGCGCCGGGCGTCGCTGCAGGACGTCGCCGTGGCCACCTCGGTCCGCTACCACCGGTTCTGACCGGACGTGGACCCTCCGCCTTCACCCCTACGAGGTGACGCGACGGTCCCGGGGCCGGAGTAGGAATCGTGACAAGGGCCGCCGCCGGCGGCCGAGCCAGGGACGGAGGTCCTGCCATGGCCACGACGACCCCGAAACACCATCGCTCGGAAGGGGCCCTGGCCGCGGCGAGCGGCCTGACGGCCTTCGCCTGCGTGATGCTGATCATGTGCGGCATCCTCGACGTCTTCCGCGGCATCATGGCGATCGCGAACGACGACGTCTTCGTCAACACCCGCAACTACGTGTTCCAGTTCGACCTGACCAGCTGGGGCTGGATCCATCTGGTCCTCGGCGTGATCGCCGTCGGCGTCGGCATCGGACTGGCCATGACGGCGACCTGGGCACGGGTGATGGGCGTCGTGATCGCGTCACTGCTGATCATCGCCAACTTCCTGTCCCTGCCGTACTACCCCTTCTGGTCGCTGACCATGATCGCGCTGTACGGCTTCACCATCTGGGGCCTGTGCGTCGTGGAGCCGGACACCGAGTACTGAGGGCCGAGGACGGTGACGCATGTCGGACGAACGAGCCGAACGGATCGCGGAGTTCATCGCCCCCCTGCGGGTGAAGCCGGGAACGGAGGTCGATCTGTCGAAAGACTTCGATCCCGGCTTCAAGGCGGGCATCGGCGGCAAGAAGGACGGACAGGAGCTGCTGCGCACCGGTGTCTCGCTGCTGGCCGACTACCAGCGGCGGCTGGCCGCCGAGGGCAGGTACGGGGTGCTGATGTGCCTGCAGTCCCTGGACGCGGGCGGCAAGGACGGCACGATCAGGCACGTCATGAGCGGGGTGAACCCCCAGGGCGTCCACGTGTCGAACTTCAAGGTGCCCTCCAGCGAGGAACTCGACCACGACTACCTGTGGCGGTACGCCCGCCGGCTCCCCCGGCGCGGGGAGATCGGCATCTTCAACCGCTCGCACTACGAG
The DNA here is from genome assembly GCF_023516615.1 of Streptomyces panaciradicis. Taxonomy (GTDB): domain Bacteria; phylum Actinomycetota; class Actinomycetes; order Streptomycetales; family Streptomycetaceae; genus Streptomyces; species Streptomyces panaciradicis. The sequence goes on along the minus strand of NZ_JAMGBF010000098.1, from coordinate 65,266 downwards.
GAGGTACTGGTGGTCCGGGTGCATCCCGAGAACCTCGACCGCCAGCGGCTCCCCGACAGGGCCAAACGCAAGGGCGTGTGGCGCCGGCGCTACCGGGAGATCAACGACTGGGAACACTACCTGCACGACAACGGCTTCAGGATCGTCAAGCTGTTCCTGAACCTGTCCGAGGAGGAGCAGCGCATCCGCTTCCTCAAACGCATCGACGTGCCCGAGCGCAACTGGAAGTTCTCCGCCGCGGACGCGCGTGAGCGGTCCTTCTGGGACGACTACCAGCGGGCGTTCTCCCACATGCTCTCCGCCACCAGCACGAAATGGGCTCCGTGGTACGTGATCCCCGCCGACCACAAGTGGTTCGCCCGCATCTGCGCGGCCGCGGTCCTCGCCCACACCCTGATGGACATCGATCCGCAGTACCCCGAGGTGAGCGAGAAGGACCGGCACGAACTGTTCGTGGTGAAAGAGGAGTTGGTGGCCGATGCGCCACCCGGCGCCGAGGCCGACCCGTACGCGGCGTCGGTCGAGGACGAGCGGAAGGGACGTGACCGGCGATGACCTCCTCCCTCCCCGCCACCGGCGGGCGAAGCGACGACGCCGGGCAGGCCCTGGCCTGGTACGGACGGTCGCCCGAGGCGGTGGCCGTGGCGCTCGGCGTGGACCCGGCCGTCGGCCTCACCTCGGCGCAGGCCGCCGAGCGGCTGACCCGGGACGGCCCGAACGCGCTCCCCGAGGAGCAGCCGACGCCGCTCTGGCGCCGGGTGCTCGACCAGTACCGCAGCTACATGCAGATCATCCTGGTCGCCGCGGCGATCGTGTCGCTGCTGATCCAGGAGTGGTCCACGGCCGTGCTCCTGCTGGTGCTGACCGTGGTCAACGCGGTCATCGGGATGCGCCAGGAGGGCAAGGCGGCCAGCGCCATGAACGCCCTGAAGTCGATGATGCAGGCGACCGCCCGGGTCCGCCGGGACGGCACGGAGAGCGAGATCCCCGCCGAGCAGGTCGTGGCCGGGGACGTCGTGCTGATCACCGCCGGGGACGACGTGCCCGCCGACGGGCGGCTGGTCGAGGCTAGCGCCCTGCAGATCGACGAGTCGGCGCTGACCGGCGAGAGCACACCCGCCGCCAAGGACACCGAGGTGGTGCGGGGCGAGGGGCTGAGCCCCGGCGACCGGACCAACACGGCGTTCATGAACACCCCTGTCACCCACGGCAGCGGCACCATGATCGTCACCGCGACCGGGTCCGGCACCGAACTCGGCAAGATCTCCGGGATGCTGTCCACCACTCCGCGGGAGGCGTCGCCGCTGACCAGAGAGCTCGACCGGCTGACGCTGTGGATCGCGGGCGCCGCGGGACTGACCATGGTCGTGATGTTCGTTCTGGGGCGCGGCCGGGGCGAGGCCTGGGACGCGCTGTTCGTCAGCGCCGTCTCCCTGGCGATCGCGGCCGTTCCCGAGGCCCTGCCCACGGTGACGCAGACGATCCTGTCGCTCGGCGGACTCGACCTGGCGCGCCACCACGCGATCGTGAAGGACCTGCCGTCGGTGGAGACCCTGGGCTTCACCTCGGCGATCAACTCCGACAAGACCGGCACGCTGACGCTGAACCAGATGACCGCGGTGGAGGTCGTGGACGCCTTCGACCGCTACACCGTCTCCGGCACCGGCTACGGTCTGGAGGGCAGGGTGCACCACGCCGCCGGCCGCTCGCCCGCCATCGAGGACGCGATCCTTCCCTACCTGGTCGCGAGCGACGCCAAGCTGGTGGACGGCCGGGTCGTGGGCGATCCCACCGAGGGCGCGCTGCTCGTCCTCGGCCACAAGGCGGGGCTCGACGTCGAGGCGACGCGCGAGCGGTTCCCGCGCCTGGCCACCCTGCCGTTCGACCCCTCGTACAAGCTGATGGCCACCTTCAACGCGGCCACGGACGACGACGGACGGCCCGTCGTCCGCTGCTTCGTCAAGGGCGCGGCACCCGCCGTGCTGGGACGCGCCTCCACCGCCCTCTCCGACGGCGCGCCCATCGACTGGGACGCCGACCTCGACAAGCGGGCGCACGCGCAGATGGAGCGGATGGAGCGGGCGGGCCGGCGCGTGATGGCCGCCGCCACCCGGGATCTGGACCCGGCCGACTTCTCCGCCGACGACCTGCTCGCACACGTGGAAGACCTCCAGGTGGCGAGCCTGGTCGGGATGGCGGACCCGCCGCGCGAGGAGTCGCGGCAGGCGGTGGCGGGCGCCCAGGCGGCCAACATCCGGGTGCGCATGGTGACCGGTGACGACGTCATCACCGGCGCCGCCATCGCCGAGCAGATCGGCATCGACGGCGAGGCGATGCTCGGGTCCGACTTCGCCGCCCTCCCCGAGGCGGAGCGGCTGGAACGCATCGACCGCATCGGTGTGATCGGCCGGGTCGCCCCCGAGCACAAGGTGCTGCTCGCCGACACCCTGAAGAAGAAGGGCGACGTGGTGGCGATGACCGGGGACGGCGTGAACGACGCCCCCGCTATCAAGGCCGCCGACATCGGGATCGCCATGGGCTCGGGCACCGAGGTGGCCAAGAACGCCGGGCGGATGATCCTGTCCGACGACAACTTCGCCACGATCGTCTTCGCGGTGGAGCAGGGCCGCAAGATCTACGACAACCTCACCAAGTACATCCGCTTCGTGCTGGTGCTGCTGGTCGTGTTCGTCCTGACCTTCCTCGGTGCGACGCTGCTCAACATCGCGGGCGGGGAGCCGTTCACGCCGCCCCAGGTGCTGTGGATCCACTTCGTCGTCAACGCCGCCTTCGGCTTCGCCCTGGGCTTCGACCGGGTCAGTCCCGGCCTGATGGAACGCAGGCCGCGGCCGCGCGGCGAACCGGTGATGACGCGACGCCTCATGGTCACGGTGGGCCTGGCGGGACTGGCCATCACGATCGGCCTGCTGTCGATGATCAAGCTCGGTGAGGCACGCTTCGACAGTGCGGCCATCGGCAACTCGATCGCGTTCACGTCGTTCGCGTTCTGCCTGATCGTGGCCGCCGTGGAGTGCCGCAGCGAGACCGAGACGGTGCTGACGACGGCGACCTTCGACAGCCGGCAGCTGAACCGGGCGATGTTCGGCGAGTTCGTGCTCGCCGTGCTGGCGACCCAGACGGACGTCTTCAACCGGCTGCTGGGCACCACTCCGCTGACCGTGGGGCAGTTCGGCTGGGCACTGCTGCCGGCCCTGGCCCTGCTCGGGCTGTGGGAGGCCGCCAAGGCGATCGCCCGGCGGCGCGAGCCGGCGAAGCCCGCGACCGCACTGCCGTCCGGCTGAGCCGCCCCATGCCGTGGGAGGAGCACCATGCGAGGTGACGGCACCAGCGACCACTTCGTCCCACCGGGGCTGCGCACCCTCCGGGCGTACCGGCGGGGCTGGCTGGTCAAGGACGTCGTCGCCGGAGTCGTGCTGACCACCTTGCTGGTGCCGCAGGGGATGGCCTACGCCGAGCTGGCTGGGCTGCCCGCGATCACCGGGCTGTACACCTCCGTGCTCTGTCTGCTGGCCTACGCCGTCTTCGGGCCCTCGCGCATCCTGGTGCTCGGCCCGGACTCCTCCCTGGGCCCGATGATCGCGGCGACGCTCGTGCCCCTGATCGCCTCCGGCGGCGACAGCGCGCGGGCGGTGGCGCTCGCCTCGATGCTCGCGCTGATGGTCGGCGCGCTCACGGTCCTCGCCGGGGTGTGCCGGCTGGGCTTCATCGCGGACCTCATCTCCAAGCCCACCATGATCGGCTACATGAACGGGCTGGCGCTGACCATCCTGATCGGACAGCTGCCCAAGCTGTTCGGCTTCAAGACGGACGCCGACGGGCTGATCCGCGAGTTCGACGCCTTCGTCCGGGGGCTGGCCGACGGCAAGGCCGTGCCCGCCGCGGTGGCGGTGGGGGGTGCCGGGATCGTGCTGATCCTGGTGCTGCAACGGTGGCTGCCCAAGGTTCCGGCCGTGCTGGTCATGGTGGTGCTGTCCATCGCGGCCACCTCGGCCTTCGACCTCGGCGGGCACGGGGTGAGCCTGGTCGGGGAACTGCCGCGGGGATTCCCGCCGCTGACGTTCCCCGGGGTCCGGCTGTCCGATCTCGCTCCGCTGTGCGCCGGAGCCCTGGGCATCGCCGTGGTGTCCCTCGCGGACACCATCTCCAACGCCTCGGCCTTCGCCTCCCGCACCGGCCAACAGGTGCGCGGCAACGAGGAGATGACGGCCATCGGCGCGGCCAACATCGCCGCCGGGCTGTTCCAGGGGTTTCCCCTCAGCACCAGCGGATCACGCACCGCCGTGGCCGAACGGGCGGGCGCCCGCAGCCAGCTCACCGGCGTCGTCGGCGCAGGGCTGATCGTCCTCATGCTCGTCCTGCTGCCGGGGCTGTTCCGCAACCTGCCCCAGCCGGCGCTGGCCGCGGTGGTCATCACCGCCTCGCTCTCGCTGGCCGACCTCCCCGGGACCACGCGGCTGTGGAAGCAGCGCAGGGCGGAGTTCATGCTGTCGATCGCGGCCTTCCTCGGCGTGGCACTGCTCGGGGTCCTGCCGGGCATCGCGGTCGCCGTCGGCCTGTCGATCCTCAACGTCTTCCGCAGGGCGTGGTGGCCGTACAACACCGTGCTGGGGCGGGTGCCGGGGCTGCCCGGCTACCACGACGTGCGCTCCTACCCCGGGGCCGAGCAACTGCCCGGCCTGGTCATCCACCGGTTCGACGGTCCGCTGTTCTTCGCCAACGCCAAGTCCTTCCGGCACGAGGTGATGCGGCTGGCCGTCAGGGAACCGCCGCCCCGGTGGGTGCTGCTGGCGGCCGAGCCGATCACCGACGTGGACACCACGGCCGCCGACGAGCTGGAGGAACTGGACGAGGAGCTCAACGCCCGGGGCACGCACCTAGTGTTCGCCGAGCTGAAGGATCCGGTGCGGCGCAAGATCGAGCGCTACGAACTGACCCGCTCCATCGACCCCGCCCACTTCTTCCCGACGCTGGAGGCGGCCGTCGCCGCCTACCGGGAGCAGACGGGGGCGGAGTGGACGGCCGGCACCGAGACCCTGCCCCCTTCGGCCCCCGGCACGACGCCCTCGACCGACGACTGGACGCACCCGACGGCCCCGGAGAACACGGCCGGCACCTGACACCCCCTCCGCTGCCGTCCGCCGGCCGGGATTCATCCGCGGCGGGTGAACCCCCGAGGCGCCGGCCGCGGGATGCTGCTCGCTTCCGGAGGAGGTGTCCTACATGGCTGAGCAGACATCGGCGGGGCAGGACCGGTACGGCGGCCCGGCGCCGGAGCAGCACGCCAGGCCGCTCATGGTCGGCGGGGTCGTGTTCGCCGTGTGCATGATGTTCATCATCGGTCTCTACCACGCGGTCGTCGGCATGGCGGCCCTCATCGACGACAACTTCTACCAGCGGGTGCGGGACTACCCGTACGACTACAACGTGACCGGCTGGGGATGGTTCCACCTGGTCTCCGGCATCGTGATCCTGGCCGCCGCCTTCAACCTCTTCACCGGCCGGACGTGGGCTCGGATCGTGGGGATCGTCGTCGCCGTGCTCAGCGCGCTGGAGAACTTCTTCTTCACGCCGTACTACCCGGTGTGGTCGGCCATCATGATCGGGCTCGACGTGCTGATCATCTGGTCCCTGGCCGTCTACGGGCACGCGCAGGCCCACAAGGTCTACGGCGCGCCCATGTGAAAGGGCTGCGGCACGCCCAGGTGAGGTGCCGCGGCCGCCCTCACCCGCGGCGGGTGACACATGGCCCGGTGCGCCGGCACCCCGGCTCATCGCCTACCGTGCGTCCTGTACCGACGAGGAGGAGAGACCGATGACGCACGAGGCGCTGATCACGGGTATCGGCGGCAGGGAGCCCAAGATCGACGCGGAGGCGTTCGTGGCGCCGACGGCCTCGGTGATCGGGGACGTCACTCTCGAAGCCGGCGCGAGTGTCTGGTACGGGGCGGTGCTGCGCGGCGACGTCGAGCGGATCTTCGTCGGGGCCCAGGCCAACATCCAGGACAACTGCACGCTGCACGCCGACCCCGGGTTCCCGGTGAGCATCGGGCAGCGGGTGTCGGTCGGGCACAACGCGGTGGTGCACGGGGCGACCGTCGGCGACGACTGCCTGGTCGGGATGGGCGCCACCGTGCTCAACGGGGCCGTGATCGGCGCCGGTTCGCTGGTCGCCGCGCAGGCGCTGGTGCCGCAGGGGATGCAGGTGCCGCCCGGCTCGCTGGTCGCCGGCGTCCCCGCCAAGGTCAAGCGGCAGCTGACGGACGAGGAGCGCGAGGGCGTCACCCTCAACGGAACGCTGTACGCGTCGCTCGCGACGGCCCACGGCGAGCTGTACGAGAAGCCGTAGCCCTCAGTCGGCGGCCGGGACGGGCTCCGGCTCGGCCGCCTGCCGCTGTGCCGCCTTCTTCGCCCGGCGCCTGATGACCAGCATCGACGTCAGGCCGACGAGCACCGCGGCCACCAGACCGAGGTACGAGAAGCGCTTCAGCCAGTCCTCGGCGACGATGCCGACGTAGTAGATGACCGCCGTCGTGCCGCCCGCCCAGCAGATGCCGCCGAGGACGTTGGCGATCAGGAACTTCCAGTACGGCATGTGCAGCACACCGGCGAGCGGGCCGGCGAAGATCCGCAGCAGGGCGATGAAGCGGCCGAAGAAGACGGCCCACATGCCCCACTTCTCGAAGGACCGCTCGGCCGTGGCCACATGCCCTTCGCTGAAGTGCCTCGGGAACTTCGCGCCCAGCCAGGCCAGCAGCGGCCGGCCGCCCTTGCGGCCGATGGCGTAGCCGATGGAGTCGCCGACGACCGCGCCGAGGGTGGCGCAGGCGCCGAGGACCACGGGATTGACGCCGGAGTGCTGAGAGGACAGCAGGGCCGCCGAGACCAGGACGATCTCGCCGGGCAGCGGGATGCCCAGGCTCTCCAGACCGATGACCAGCGCCACCACCGCGTAGACGGCCGCGGCGGGCACCGTGTCGAGCCACTCCTGGACGTGCAAAGCCGGTTCCTCCCGGTTCGTGACCCTTGGTTCGCCGTGTTCCCGGCGTGCGCCGCACGGGGGCGCACGCCGGAAAGCCTACCGGGTCAGCCGGCGGCGAGGCGGTCCCAGAGATCGCAGTGGTGCTCGCCGTGAACCGTGGTGCTCAGGGTGACGCCGCCTTTCGACGCGGTCCTGAGCGAGAGGACCACGCCCGGCCCGGCGGGCATCGCCGGCAGTCCCGCGGCCCGTGGCACACCGTCCCGTACGAAGGAGCCCCAGTACCGGATCATCTGCCGCGACAGCGCCCTCTGCCGCGCGTCGAACGGCGACTCGAGCCCGAAGTGCTTGAAGAGGTACTGGACCTCGTCGACGTGGGTCGCGCCGAAGTCGAAGTCGGTGTGCAGGTTGCGCAGGGAGGCGAAGGGCGGCGAGGTGCGGTCGGCGAACTCGTACGAGTAGACCGGGCCGCGCGCCTTCAGCAGGCCGTCGAGCCGCAGCGCGGTGCAGGCGAAGACCGCGTCGCCCAGGGCGGTGGCGTAGCCGACGGTCGGGGTCGGGTAGTCGGACAGCGGATAGCGGGCGAGCACCTCTTCGCCGAATTCGTCCCGCATGACCTGCGGATACCGTTCGGCGGTGAGCGGGGTGCCGTTCAGGTCGAAGCGGGAGAACGCGAACAGCCGCCCCTCGTCCTCGTTCGCGCCGTTGAGCACCGGTACCCGGGACGCCGCGCCCTTCGCGAGCGCCTGCTCGGGCTGCACCGGCAGGAAGGCGCCGCCGGTCACCGGCCCCCAGTCGAAGTCGCCCTGGGCCTCCAGGATCTCGCGGGCAGACTTGCCGCGCAGACAGGCCAGGGTCGTACAGCCGAGCCTCTTCGCGAAGTCGGCGCCCTGTGCGACCGCGTCGGGGTGGCTGCGGGCGGCGCAGTCGCCGTAGGCGCCGCTCTCGATGATGCCCGCCCGGAACAGTCCCTTCGCGGTGGGCGAGGCGAGCTGGGTGCAGACCGAACGGCCGCCCGCCGACTCGCCGGCGATGGTGACGCGGGCCGGATCGCCGCCGAAGCGGCCGATGTTGGCGCGCACCCAGCGCAGCGCGGCCTGCTGGTCGAGCATGCCGAAGTTGCCCGAGACCCGGTCCCTCGCCTCCTTGTCCAGGCCGGCCGCGGCGAGGAAACCCATCGCGCCGAGGCGGTAGTTGACGGTGACGACGACCGTGCCGGTCCGGCGGGCGAAGGTGTCGGGGACGACGTCCTGGCCGGCGCCTGCGGTCAGACCCCCGCCGTGGAACCAGACGAGGACCGCACGGCGCGCCGAGCCGTCGGGGACGTACACGTTCAGGTCGAGGCAGTCCTCGGTGTACGACGGCCGGTCGTAGCCCGGGTCCCAACTGGCGTTCTGCACGCACTTGGCGCCGAAGTCCCGGGCCGAACGCACCCCGTGCCAGGGGCGGACGGGCCGCGGCTCGCGCCAGCGCAGGGCGCCCACGGGCGGCTCGGCGTACGGGATGCCGAGGAACTGCCGTCCCTCGTCGGTGGTTTCGCCGCGCACCAGGCCCGCGTCGGTGCGGACCACCGGGGCGCCGCCCGGTGCCGCGGCGGCCTGGGCGGTGGGGACGGGGGCGACGAGGGCGGCCGCGAGGGCCGTCAGGGCGACGGTGACGCGCCGGATCACGTGCCCACCTCCACGCCGGTGTGCAGTCGCAGGTCGCGCACGGACGCCCCGACCCGGACGGGGCGGTGGCCGGTGCCGAGCACCCGGTCGTGACGCTTCGGGTCCCATGAGGACAAGGCACGTGGGGCGACTTGCACCCGGACGCGGCACCGCTCGCCGGCCCGGAGCACGAGGCCCTCGGCCCGAGGGCCTGCCCCCGCCTCGGGTCTCGTCCGTGCGTGGGCGGCCGGTGGGAGGTCGCCGGTGGCCGCCGCGGTGACGGCGATCGGGCCGCCCGGGGGGCGTGGGGCGGATCGCCGGGAGACGGTGTGGGACATGGGCCGTCACTCCTTCGGTGTGCGGGCACGACGAGGTGAACCGCTGGAGCACCGCCGGTGGCGTGTTCGGCGCGTCAACACCGCTGCCTCACGGGCGACTTGACGTCCCGTTCGACACCACCGACGCGGCGGGAAAACTACGACCGCGGGTGACTCGTGTCAATGACGCGGACGGGAAACGGCACGAACGCCGACACCGCACGAGGACGGGGCCGTCCCGCGAAAGGGGTGACCCCGTCGGTGCCGTGCCCGGCCCTAATGAACCTGCGCTCCCCAGGTGGCGTGGGGGGCGGGGACACCGTTGTCGGCGGACCAGCCCTTGGCCACGAGAACCGTCACCAGCAGGGCGAGGGCCGTCACCCCGACGCCCAGGGCGATGACCTTGGCACGCCTGCCCGAGGGAGCGGGACGGTGGCGGCCGCCGCCCGGGGGCCGGACGCCGGGGCGGCCCGGCCGCGCCAGCCTGTCCCCGCCGCGTCCGGGCCGGGAGTCGAGGTAGCGCCGTGCGCCCCAGCCGAGCACGGTCTCGGCGAGCAGAAACTCCAGGCCGCCCTCGAAATGACTGAGCTGCTCGGCCGCGTGCCGGCAGTAGCGGCACGCCGCCAGGTGCTGCCGGACGTCCGGCAGCAGGGCGCCCCCGCGGCGTATCGGGACGTCGAGGAGCCGGTTGTAGTAGCGGCATTCACGGCCGGGCGCGAGTTCCCGGTGGGCGCGTACGCAGCCGGCCCGGAATTGCTCCCGGGCCTGCTCCAGAGCGGCCGCCGCGGTGGGCGTGTCCACCCCCAGCAGACCGGCTGGTATGGTTATGGGTTCCGCCTCGACCTCGGTGTGCCACAAAAGGCATTGGGAGGCGCCGGGAAGTGCCCTGAACGCCCGTTCCGCGAGTTGCCGTCTTTCGGGCGTCACGGACCGTGCGGCCCGTAGTCCCCGGCCGCCGTTCGGTTTGCGGAGTTCCGGCAGCAGGAGGGAAATTCGGTCGTCGGCGGCCCACTCCTTGACGGTCTCCCGCACCGCCGTCAGAAATTGCGGCCGCAGTGCGCCGCCGGCCGGCCGGCCGAGTACCCGGTGGAATGCGGCGGCGGTGACCATCGCCGCCGGGTCGTCCGCGCCGACGAGACAGACGGCCGCGTAGTCATATGCCGCTCGCCAGTGCCTGGCCAGCAGCAACGCTCCTGCTCGGGCGCCCGCGGCACCCTGGTTCAGTTGTGCGACGAGATGGCGGTCGGACTCTTCCGGACCGGATCCGGGGCGCGGCGGGTAGGGGGGACGTGGGGGGTAAGGGGGTTGCACGGAACCGATTCCTTCCAAGCCGCAGGACGACGTACGGAATTCGTGGGTCCACCAAAAAGCGGGGGGTCTGATTGGTGCGTACCTATGCGCGTCGGGTGCCGGGACCGCTATAGGGCCGCTCACTTTCGCACAATTGACGCACAGTAAACAAGGAGTTCGAGTGACCCGAGTTCAAAACCGTGGAAGTTCAGATAAGTTACCCGCGGTATCCGTACCGGTTTTCGAGGGCGCGGCCGCAGCGCCGCCGAGTTGTGTGGGGAAAAGGGCGAGGGGCGCACAGAACCTTCAGATTCCGCGGCCCCGTCCGGCCGGACGCACAGCGTGCTGAGAGGTTTCTCCCGGTGCGCTCTCATCCGCGTGGGCCAGCATGTGCCGCATGATCGCCCCCCACGCCACGAGCGCCCCCGCCTCCGTCCGTGCCGTCACCAAGGCCGTCGTCCCGGCCGCCGGGCTCGGCACCCGTTTCCTGCCCGCGACCAAGGCCACGCCCAAGGAGATGCTGCCGGTCGTCGACAAGCCGGCCATCCAGTACGTCGTCGAGGAGGCGGCCGCCGCCGGGCTGGACGACGTCCTGATGGTCACCGGGCGGCACAAGCGGGCTATCGAGGACCACTTCGACAACGCCTTCGAGCTGGAGCAGGCCCTCGCCGCCAAGGGAGACACCGTGCGGCTGGACTCCGTGCGCGACCCGGCCCGGCTGGCCAACATCCACCACATCCGCCAGGGCGAACCGCTCGGTCTCGGCCACGCCGTGCTGTGCGCCCGCCGCCACGTGGGCGACCAGCCCTTCGCCGTCCTGCTCGGCGACGACCTGATCGACCCGCGCGAGACGCTGCTCAGCCGGATGCTGGATGTCCGCGACCAGTACGCGGGCAGTGTCGTGGCCCTGATGGAGGTGGACCCGGAGCAGATCCACCTCTACGGCTGCGCGGCCGTGGAGGCGACCGGCGAGGACGACGTGGTCCGGGTCACCGGCCTGGTGGAGAAGCCCTCGCGCCGGGACGCGCCCAGCACCTACGCCGTCATCGGCCGCTACGTCCTCGACCCGGCCGTCTTCGACACCCTGGAGCGCACCCCGCCCGGCCGCGGCGGCGAGATCCAGCTGACCGACGCCCTCCAGGAACTGGCCGCGGACGGCACGGTTCACGGCGTCGTCTTCGACGGCCTGCGCTACGACACCGGCGACAAGGCCGACTACCTGCGCACCGTCGTCCGACTGGCCTGCGCCCGAGACGACCTGGGCCCCGAATTCACCTCCTGGCTGAAGGAGTTCGTCACGGGCCTGGAGGACGGAACCGTCGACGGCCGGCACCGGCAGGCGGCTTGAGGAGGCGGGGCGCCGGGCAGGGGGAGTCCAATCCGGGGTGATGCCTGGAGGCGGGGCCCGGGGAGGCGTACTCCGCGGTCGGCTGCGCGGCGCGGGGCCCAAAGCGACGTGCACCACGGGCCCCGCGTCGGTGCTGTCTCAGCCGTTGGGGCGCAGTGTCCAGACGACCGTCATCTCACCGGTCACCGCGCCGTCCTCGCGTCGGAGTTCGATCGACACGGGGAACTCGGGGCGCTGCCCGGCGTCCAGTTCGGCGATCACGTCGGCGGCCGGACGGCCGAGGGTCGCGGTGGCGGTGACCGGGCCCATCGCCAGCTTCCGGTAGGCGATCTCGGCGCTCACGGCGAGCGGCACGGCGCGCGAGAGCTGCTCGCCGAAGGCGGCCAGCACGATCGTCCCGCTCGCGGTCTCCCCGAGGGTGAACATCGCGCCGGCGTGCGGACCGCCGACGTGGTTGTGGTACTCGCTCTGGTCCGGCAGGACCACCACCGCCTTGTCCGGCGTGGTCTGGAGGAACTCCAGGTTCAGGGTCCGGGCCATCGGCACCGTCGCGGCGAGCATCTCGCCGATCGACATCTGGTCTGCGCTCATGCCGGGATGTTACCCATGAGTAGCCGCAGGTGGCCAGATCCGTGCGGTGATCGCACGCCGGAGGCCGGGACGGGGAAACGGTTTGGCAGGCGGCGCCGCCAGCGGGGATAGTCAGCCGGTGACCCCTGTCTCCCCGCCTTCCCCCGGCTCCCTGGCGCCCCGGCGCAACTACCGCCTGCTGACCGCCGCGGCGGTCGTCACCAGCCTCGGCGGCAACGGTGCGCTGATCGCCGCCGCCTTCGCCGTGCTGGACGCGGGCGGTGACGGCGGTGACGTGGGCCTGGTGGCCGCCTCCCGCACGCTGCCCCTGGTGGTCTTCCTGCTGATCGGCGGAGCGGTGGCGGACCGGCTGCCCCGGCATCGCGTGATGGTCGCGGCGAACGCCCTGAACTGCCTGTCCCAGGCCGCGTTCGCCGTACTGGTCCTCGCCGGGCATCCGCAGCTGTGGCAGATGATGCTGCTGACCGCGCTGGGCGGCACCGGCCAGGCCTTCTTCAGCCCGGCGGCCGAGGGCATGCTGATGTCGTCGGTGCAGGGCGAGCACGCGGGCCGCGCGTTCGCCGTGTTCCGGATGGCGATGCAGGGGGCCGGCCTGGGCGGAGCCGCGCTCGGCGGAGCCATGGTCGCCGCCCTCGGGCCGGGCTGGGTCCTCGCGGCGGACGCGGCGGCCTTCGCGGTCGCGGGCGCGCTGCGGGCCTTCCTCGACGTCGGCCACATCCCCCCGCGCGAGGCGGGCGGCGGGATGCTCGCCGATCTGCGCGAGGGCTGGCGGGAGTTCGCCGGACGCCCCTGGCTGTGGGGCATCGTGGTGCAGTTCTCGATCGCCAACGCCGTGGTCGGCGCCGCCGACGCGGTCTACGGCCCGCTCGTCGCCCGGGACGAGCTGGGCGGTGCGGGGCCGTGGGGTCTGGCGCTGGCCTGCTTCGGCGGCGGCACGGTGGCCGGCGCGCTGCTGATGACCCGCTGGAAGCCGCGCCGCCTGCTCCTCGCGGGCACGCTGTGCGTCTTCCCGCTGGCCCTGCCGTCGGCGGCGCTCGCCGTCCCGGTCCCCGTCGGCGCGCTGTGCGCGGTGATGTTCCTGTCCGGTGCGCTCGTCGAGGTGTTCGGGGTCTCCTGGATGACCGCGCTGCACCAGGAGATACCCGAGGACAAGCTCTCGCGGATCTCCGCCTACGACTGGTTCGGGTCCATCGCCCTGGTGCCGCTCGCCACCGCCCTGGCCGGCCCCGCCGAGCAGGCCTTCGGGCGTACGGCGTCGCTGTGGGGCTGCTCCGCGCTGGTCGTGGTGGTCACGGCGGCCGTGCTGACCGTGCCGGACGTACGGAACCTGCGGCGCCGTACCAGGGAGGTGGCCGTCAGGAGCGGCTCAGCCGATGCCGAACGCGCCGTCGGGGGGCTCGGGTGACGGGACGGCGTCCTCGTCCCGGACGGGTCGCGCGCCGCGCAGGAAGTCCCGTACGCCCTGGCCGTGTTCGACCCGGGCCGGGAAGGCGTCGGACGCGGTGAGCCGGGCCAGGGCCGCCGTGTCGAGGGGCCGGTGGGAGGCGGCCAGCACGGCGTTGCCGAAGCGGCGGCCGCGCAGCACGGCCGGTTCCGCGATCAGCACCAGCTCCTCGAAGACCGTGGCGAACGTGGCGAGTTGGGAGCGCAGGAAGGCGAAGGGCGCGGCGTCGGCGAGGTTGGCCAGGTAGACGCCGGTGTCGCGCAGCACCCGGCCGGCCTCACGGGCGTAGGCGACGGAGGTGAGGTGGGCCGGGACGCGGGAGCCGCCGAAGACGTCGGCGACGATGACGTCGGCGGACCCGTCGGGGGCGGTTTCCAGCCAGGCGCGGGCGTCGGCGGCGTGCAGGACGATCCCGGCGTCCTCGGGCAGCGGCAGGTGCTCGACGACCAGCTCCAGCAGCGCGCGGTCGGCCTCGACGACGTCCTGCCGGGAGCCGGGCCGGGTCGCGGCGAGGTAGCGGGGCAGGGTCAGCGCGCCGCCCCCGAGGTGCACCACGTCCAGCGGCCGCCCCGGCTCGTCGACGACGTCCAGCACGTGGCCCAGCCGTTGCGCGTACTCGAACTCCAGATACGCCGGCTCGTCGAGGTCGACGTAGGACTGCGGCGCCCCGTCGACGGTCAGCAGCCAGGCCCGCTTCCGGTCGACGTCGGGCATGAGCTTGGCGACACCGAGGTCGGTGGCCCTGCTGACGGGGATGGGTTCGGTCACTCCCCCATTGTGCGGCCGAGCCATTCCCCCTCTGTGCGGCCGAGCCACTCCCCCCTTGCGCGGCCGCGCGACGCCCTCACGGGGCGCGCGGGGGACCGCGGGGCAAGCCATGACAGCCCCGCGGTCCCCCACGCATCCCGGCCTCACTCCACGGTGGTCACGGTTCCCGCGCCCACGGTCCGCCCGCCCTCACGGATGGCGAACCCAAGGCCGGGCTCCAGCGGGGTGTCGCGCCCGAGCTCGACGGTCATGGTGACCGTGTCACCGGGCCGCGCGACGACGACGTCACCGAGGTCGACGTCCCCCACCACATCCGCGGTCCGGATGTAGAACTGCGGCCGGTACCCGCTCGCCACCGGTGTCGTACGTCCGCCCTCGCGGGCCGACAGCACGTACACCCGCGCCGAGAACCGCCGCGCGGGCACCACGCTGCCCGGGGCCGCCACCACGTGCCCGCGCCGTACGGCGTCCCGCGGCACGCCCCGCAGCAGCAGCGCCACGTTGTCCCCGGCCTGCGCCTCGTCCATGGGCTTGCCGAAGGTCTCCAGGCCGGTGACGACGGTCTCGACTCCGGCGCCGAGCACCTCGACCCGGTCGCCCACGCGCACGGTGCCGCGCTCGATCGCGCCCGTGACCACCGTCCCCCGGCCGGTGATGGTGAGCACGTTCTCCACCGGCAGCAGGAACGGCGCGTCCAAGTAACGCTCCGGCATGGGCACATAGGTGTCCACGGCGTCGAGCAGCGCCTCGACGGCGGCCGTCCAGCGCGGGTCGCCCTCCAGGGCCTTCAGCCCCGAGACCCGGACGACGGGCACGGCGTCGCCGCCGTAGCCGTGCGCGGTGAGCAGGTCGCGGACCTCCAGCTCCACGAGGTCGGTGAGCTCCTCGTCGCCCGCGTCGGCCTTGTTGAGGGCGACAACGATGTGGTCGACGCCCACCTGCCGGGCGAGCAGGACGTGTTCGGCCGTCTGCGGCATGATCCCGTCGACGGCGGAGACGACCAGGATCGCCCCGTCGAGCTGCGCGGCGCCGGTGACCATGTTCTTGACGTAGTCGGCGTGGCCGGGCATGTCCACGTGCGCGTAGTGCCGGGTGTCGGTCTCGTACTCGACGTGCGCGATGTTGATGGTGATGCCGCGGGCGGCCTCCTCCGGGGCGCGGTCGATGCGGTCGAACGGCACGAAGGTGCCGCTGCCGCGGTCGGCGAGGACCTTGGTGATGGCGGCGGTCAGGGTGGTCTTGCCGTGGTCGACATGGCCCATCGTGCCGATGTTCAGATGCGGTTTGGTGCGGACGTACGCCGTCTTGGGCATGGCTGAGTACCTCGAAGCCTCTTCGAAGGAGAGCGGGGACCCCAAGGACTCGCCGACCCTCCCCCTGCGGGGTCCGCCGGACGATCCGGAGAGGGTCAGCTTCGGGCGCCGTCGGCTGCGGCGAGGAAGATCGGAACGGCAGCCTTCGGAGCATCCGCGACTGCGGATGCTGCGAGGAGGAAGGCGTGCCGGAACATGGGGTCGATCATCGTCGACGGGCCGTCCGGCGTCGAATGGTTTTCCCCGGTGCGCTATAGATGGCCCCATGGTGTGGGTGCTGGTGACCGCAGGCGTGCTCGTGGCATCGCTCGTGACCGTGGTGCGCGAACTGCGCGACCACGTGACCCTGCGGCGGATCCGGCCGACGGCACGGGAGTTGCAGGCCGAGATCGTCGACCACAGGGCGACCCGCAGCGGCAGGCCGGGGGCGTACTTCCTCACCCCGGTCGTCCGCTACGTCCTCGACGGCCGGCGCTACGAGGCCGGTGTCGCCAACGCCTCGTTCGGCCGCCCGGCCGAGGTCGGCTCCGCCATGACGGTCCTGGTCTCCCCGGACAGCCCCTACAGCCCGATGGACCCCTACGGCGGTCTGGGGGCGACCCTGCGCGGTGCGCTCGTCACCGCCGTTCTCAGCGCCGCGCTCCTGGTCTGGGGCATCGCCACGCTCTGACCCGGCTACGCGCCGATGTTCTTCAGCGCCTCCCGCACCGTCAGCGGGGCGAACCGTCCGCGCTCCCGGGCCATGAAGGCCCGTACGGCCTCCGGGTCGGTCCTGGCGTACTCGCGCAGCGCCCAGCCGATGGCCTTGCGGATGAAGAAGTCGGGGTGGCCGGACTGAAGCAGGCAGTAGGCGAAGAGGCGGTCGGCGTCGGTGCGTTCCTTGTAGCGCAGCTGGTGCAGCAGTGCGGTGCGGGCGATCCACAGGTCCTCGTCGGCGATCCAGGCGTCCATGTCCGCCGTCAGCGCCGGGTCGGCCGCCACGAGGGCGCCCACGACGTGTGCCGCGAGCAGGTCGACCGTGTCCCACCAGGAGCGCGTGCCGACCAGGTGCCGGGCGACGGGCAGGAAGGCCGAGGAGCACACGCGCGCGTGGCGGCGCAGGTAGTCGACGGCGAAGTACTGGTACTCGCGCTCGGGCAGCCGCCAGCACCGCAGCGCGATGGCCGCGCAGTCGCTCTCGCCGGGGCGCGGCAGACCGTCGACGACCCCGCGGGACAGCGCGCGGCGCACGGGCGTGCTGAGGCCCAGGAAGGGGGCCACGTCCTTCATGTACGCGCGCATGGGCGCGGCCCGCTCGGGGTCCGCCGCGGCGGCGTAGACGGCGGTGAGCCGCTCCAGCACCGTGTCGGCGAGTGTGCTGAACGGCACATCCATCGTGACCTCGTCCGTGGCGCCCATGCGACGAACCATACGGCGATCACACACACCGGTCGGTTAGTGTCACCGGATGCTCGATGCCACCACCCGCTCTGGGGGCACCGCCACGGCCTCTCCCCGGGCCGCCGCGACGGAGCTCGCCGTCGCCGTCCCCGCTTCCGCCCCGCCCGGCCCGGGCGCGCGCGGCACTCGCGTGCTGCTCTCGCCCTGGTCGCGGCTGTCGCTGCTCGTCCTCCTGCTGGCCGCCGCCGCCACGTGCGTGCTGCTGTTCGAACCGCAGAGACTGCTCGCGCACGGCTGGCCGCCGCAGCTGAACGGGGCCTCGGCGGCCGTGGTGTTCGCCGGGGCGTACGGGCTGTGCACCGTGGCGTTCGTGCCGCGCCCGCTGCTGAACCTGGCGGGGGGCGCGCTGTTCGGCTCACAGCTGGGCATCGGCACGACCCTGGTGGGCACGGTCCTCGGGGCCGGTATCGCCTTCGGCCTGGGCCGGGTGCTCGGGCAGGACGCGCTGCGCCCGCTGCTGCGGGGCCGGCTGCTGAAGGCGGCGGACGGACAGCTCAGCCGGCACGGCTTCCGCTCGATGATGGCGGCCCGGCTCTTCCCCGGGGTGCCGTTCTGGGCGGCGAACTACTGTGCCGCCGTCTCCCGCATGGGCTGGGTGCCCTTCCTGGTCGCGACGGCGCTCGGCTCGATCCCGAACACCGCCGCGTACGTCGTCGCGGGCGCCCGCGCCTCGGCACCGACGTCGCCCGCGTTCCTGATCGCGATGGCCTGCATCGCCGCGCCGGCCCTGGTGGGCGCGGTGGTGGCGTGGCGCAAGCGGCACCACATCCGGGGCCGTTGACCGCCCCTGCGGCTCGCTAGACGGCGGCCTCCAGGATCATCGCGTTGGCCAGGCCGCCCGCCTCGCACATCGTCTGCAGGGCGTAGCGGGCGCCCCGCGCGCGCATGGCGTGCACGAGGGTGGTCGTCAGCCGGGTGCCGCTGGCGCCGAGCGGATGGCCGAGGGCGATCGCCCCGCCGTGCACGTTGACCTTGGCGAGATCGGCGCCGGTCTCCTGCTGCCAGGCCAGGACGACGCTGGAGAAGGCCTCGTTGACCTCGAACAGGTCGATGTCGTCGAGGGCCAGTCCGGCCCGGCGCAGCACCTTCTCGGTCGCCGGGATCACGCCGGTGAGCATCAGCAGCGGGTCGGAGCCGGTCACGGCGAAGCTGTGCAGCCGGGCGAGCGGGCGCAGGCCGAGGCGCTCCGCGGTCTCCGAGGACGTGATGAGGACGGCGGAGGCGCCGTCGTTGATCGGGCTGGCGTTGCCCGCGGTGACGTTCCACTCGATCTGCGGGAAGCGCTCGGCGAAGTTCGGGTCGTGGTAGGCGGGCTTGAGGCCGGCGAGGATCTCGGCGGTGCTGTCCGGCCGTACGCACTCGTCGCGTGTGACGCCCTCCAGCGGTGCGACCTCGGCGTCGAACAGGCCCTGGTTCCAGGCGTCGGCGGCCTTCCGGTGCGAGGAGAGGGCGAAGTCGTCCATCCGCTCGCGGGTGATCGACCACTTGGCGGCGATCAGCTCGGCACTGATGCCCTGCGGGACCAGCCCCTCGGGATAGCGCTCGGCGACTCCGGGGCCGAAGGGGTCCTTGCCGGGCGGCACGTTGGACCACATCGGCACCCGGCTCATGGACTCGACTCCGCAGGCGACGACCATGTCGTACGCCCCGGAGAGCACGCCCTGCGCCGCGAAGTGCACGGCCTGCTGGGAGGAGCCGCACTGACGGTCCACGGTGGTGGCCGGGACCGTGTCCGGGAAGCCCGCCGACAGCACGGCGTAGCGGGTGGTGTTCATGGCCTGCTCGCCGACCTGGTCGACGGTGCCGCCGATGACGTCGTCGATCAGCGCCGGGTCGACGCCGGAGCGCTCGACGAGGGTGCGCAGGGTGTGGGCGAGGAGTTCCACGGGGTGGACGTGCGCGAGGGCGCCGTTCGGCTTGCCCTTGCCGATCGGGGTGCGTACGGCTTCGACGATGACTGCGTCACGCATGGTGCGGGCCTCCGGGACGTTCGGGGTCGACGGAGTCGACAGGGTCACGGGTACGACCGGCCTGCCGGCCTGCCTGGCAACCTGCCTGCCTGCCCGCCTACCGGTCAGTAGGAAATCCGAACTCACCATAACCGGGTGCGTTGGAAAATCAAACCCTCCCCTAGACTGGCGGCATGGCCGCCTCCAAAGACCCGCGCCCCTGCTCCATCGCCGACGCCCTCGCGCTGGTCGGCGAGAAGTACTCGCTGCTCGTCCTGCGCGAGGTGTGCCTGGGCAACGGCCGCTTCGACCAGCTGGTGCGCAACATCGGCGCCCCGCGCGACATCCTGGCCACGCGGCTGCGCCGGCTGGTGGACGCCGGGATCCTGACCAAGCGCGTCTACAGCGAACGCCCGCAGCGCTTCGAGTACCGGCCCACGGCGGCGGGCCTCGAACTGGAGCCGGTCCTGATGACCCTCAAGGAATGGGGCGACCGGCATCTGCGCGGCGGCGTCGACCTGCCCATGGTCGTCGAGCACACCTGCGGCAACGAGATGGTCCCGGTGGTCACCTGCCGGGCCTGCGGCGAACCGGTCCACCACGAGGACCTGACGGCCCACCCCCAGGCCGACGGCTGGACGGTGGCGGGCCCGACGGCGGCGTGAAGCCCGCGGGTCAGGCGGGCCCCGGGTACACGTCCAGCCGCCCGCACATCCCGAACCTCCCGTACTCCGACGGCTGTTCGGCGCGGACGACGGCGTCGGCGAGGTACCCCGCGTCGCCCTTCTCGAGGCGGTCCAGCTGCTCCCCCGTGGCGGCCGCGGCCGCCTCCGCGCCCCGCCGCCAGCGCTCGCGCCACTCGGCGAGCCGGGGCCGGACCAGCGCCGCGGCGGCGCGGTGGAACGCGGCCAGCTCCTCGGGGCCGTCCGCGTCGCGCAGCGCCCGGTAGCCCTCCAGGGCCAGGTCCCTGCGAGCCCGGGCGGCCCGGGCCCGCTCCTCCTCCGGCGCGTCCACGGGGAGGGCGGTCGCGGCGGCGTACGTCTCGGCGTCGGCCAGATACCGCGGCGGCAGCGTCAGCACCGCGTCGCCCGCCTCCGGGAGGCCGCTGTTCTGCATCAGCACCGTGATGCGCAGGTCGTCGTCGTTGACGAGCCGGTGGACGGTGCCCGGGCTGAACCAGGCGACCGTGCCGGGTACGAGGGGCGTGACCTCGTACCCGGACGTCGTGAGGGTCTGCACCGCGCCGCGCCCGCCGGTGACGACGTACGCCTCCGCACAGGTCAGGTGCACATGGGGGGTGCCGCCGCGGACCCCGTCGGCGGCGGGCCAGTCGTAGACGCACAGGTGCGAGACGGCGACGCCGCCCGGCAGACCGGTGAAGCCGCCGCCGCTCACCACGGGTGCGCCTCCAGGTACTTGGCGATCTCCTCCCGCTCCCAGGCCCCGTCGGCCACGACGATCCGGTAGCGGCGGGCGAGCGTGTCCCCGGGGGCGAGCTCCAGCTCGTCGTAGAACGCCCAGGAGGGGGCCACGGCGGCGAACGGCTCGTTGCGGACGAACCAGTGGGCGGGATGCGTGCCGTGGGCGCCGTCGTGGTCGTTCTCGGGGGCGTGCGCGAACAGCAGGGTGGCGTGGCCGTCGGCGCCGTCGTGCTCGCCGGAGAAGGCGAGCCAGGGCGCCTGCTCACCCATCAGGCCGGGGCCCTCGGCGTCGGGGCCGATGACGCGGCCGCCCCGGAAACCGCGCGGACCACGCCAGAACAACCCGGTGTAGCCCGCCATTTCACGGCCGGCGGTGGTGGGACTGCCGAAGCGCAGCGGCTCGTCGCGGCGGTTGGTGACCGCGCTGCACCAGGTCAGCGCCCAGGACCCGGACGCGTGGTCCACGTCGTGGATCTCGATCTGGCGCTCCTCGTCGGCCCACAGCTCGCCGCTGTACGGGTGCCAGGTAAGCCGTTCCGCGATGACCACGCGGTCGTCGCGCACGGCGACCTCGTCGAACGCGACGTGCGCCATCGAGCCGACGCGCTCGGGGAGTTCGAGGTAGCCCTCGCCGTGCACGTAGGAGTTGCCGCCCCACAGGTTGGCGCCGGACAGGTGCGAGGCCGTCAGCTGCAGGCCCTTGTGCCAGCGGTGGTCGTTGGGCCGGTAGTCGGTGACGACCTCGCCGGCCAGGGTGCGCAGGGGGTGGATGTACGGCTTGGGGGCCTCCCACGCGGCCTCCGGTGCGTACACGTAGCTGAGCAGCTCGACGCCGGTGGCCGGTTCGGTGACCGTGATCCGGTCGCCGTGGGCGTGGACCAGGCGCAGGCCCGTCATGCGGAGACCTCCTCGGCGGCGACGGGAACGGTGGAAGGAACGGGTGCCCAGCCGGGGACGTCCCCGTGCATCGCCGTGTAGAACGGGTCGCCGGGCCCGATCTCGCCCGCGCGCACCGTGGTGTCCGTGAACGCCGACTTGTACAGCGCGGCGATGAGCTCCAGGCTGGAGCGCCCGTCGGCACCGCTGCTGCGCGGGCGCCGCCCCGCGCGCATGCTCGCGACCAGTTCCCGCAGCTGCTCCAGGTGCGAGCTGGGCACGTCCGCGCCGAAGTCCCGCCAGGTGTCGGCCTCGTCGCCCGGCACGTCCGGGGCGGGCGTGATGCTCCAGTTCGCGTTGGAGTGGCCGTAGAGGTGGGTGAGCTCGACGGTGGCCCGCTCGCAGTCGATGCGGATGCGGCTGACCTCGTCGGGGCTCAGCACGCTGTTGACGACCGTGGCCAGGGCGCCGTTCTCGAAGCGGACCAGGGCGGTGGAGACGTCCTCGGTCTCCACGTCGTGCACCAGGCGCCCGGCCATCGCGCGCACCTCGCTCCACGGGCCGAGCAGGTCCAGCAGCAGGTCCATCTGGTGGATGCCGTGTCCCATGGCGGGTCCGCCGCCCTCGGTCGCCCAGCGGCCGCGCCAGGGCACGGCGTAGTAGGCGGTGTCGCGGTACCAGGTGGTCTGGCAGTGCGCGACGAGCGGCCGGCCCATGGCCCGCTCGGCCAGCAGCCGGCGCACGTGCCGCGAGCCGGAGCCGAAGCGGTGCTGGAAGACGATCGAGGCGTACGGCCCGCCGTCCGTGCACTCCTCGGCCTGTACGGCGTCGAAGTCGGCGAGGGTCGGCATGGGAGGCTTCTCGCACCACACCCAGGCGCCGGCCCGCAGCGCGGCGACGGTCTGGTCGCGGTGCAGCGTGGGCGGGGTGCAGATGGCCACCAGGTCCGGCCGCTGCTCGCGCAGCATGCGGTCCAGGTCGGTGTAGGCGTGCGGGATCCCGTTCCCCGCGCAGAACTCCTCGACCGCGGTGGCATCGATGTCAACGGCGGCCACGACCTCGGTCTCGCCCTCCTCGGCGAGCTCGGCCAGGGCGGGCAGGTGGGAGCCGCGCCCGATGGCGCCGATGCCGACGAGGGCGGCCCGGACGCGGCGGCCGGCGAGCGGGGTGGAGGGGGTCGGGGACGTCCCGGACGGGGTCTCGGACGTGGACATGGACGCGATCAGCACTCCTCCGGGAACGGCGGCCTTGTGAGGAGGACGAGCAGCAAGCGCTTTCTCCTGCCTGCAACGTAAGCTCCGCCCCCGCGCAAGGTCAACCACCCCGAAAGCCAAGGCCGGGCGGGGACGGTGAAACCCCTGTGACGGTCCCGTCATCGCCGGACGCTAGGCTGCCCTGCACACCCGTGATCTCCACGCCCGGCAGGCGTGACGTTCCGTCGCGCCCGCCTCGACGAGCACTTGGACGCCGTAACTCCATGTCTTGGTTTGAATCCCTCATCCTCGGGCTCGTCCAGGGGCTGACCGAGTTCCTCCCCGTCTCCTCCAGCGCGCATCTGCGGCTGACGGCGGCCTTCTCCGGCTGGAAGGACCCGGGCGCGGCCTTCACGGCGATCACACAGATCGGCACGGAGGCGGCGGTGCTGATCTACTTCCGCAGGGACATCGGCCGGATCATCTCGGCGTGGACGCGCTCGCTGTTCAGCAGGGAGATGCGCAAGGACCACGACGCCCAGATGGGCTGGCTGGTGATCGTCGGCTCGATCCCGATCGGCGTGCTCGGGCTGCTGTTCAAGGACCAGATCGAGGGGCCGTTCCGCGACCTGCGGATCACGGCGACCATGCTGATCGTCGTCGGCGTCGTGATCGGCGTGGCCGACCGGCTGGCGGCGCGCGACGAGACCGGCGGCCGGCACCGAGCGCCCAAGCAGCGCAAGACGCTCGAGAACCTGGGCGTGAAGGACGGCCTGGTCTACGGCCTGTGCCAGTCGGCGGCGCTGATCCCGGGCGTCTCCCGCTCCGGCGCGACCATCAGCGGCGGCCTGTTCATGGGCTACAAGCGCGAGGCCGCGGCCCGTTACTCCTTCCTGCTCGCCATCCCCGCGGTGCTGGCCTCCGGTCTGTTCGAGACCAAGGACGCGCTGGAGAGCGACCACGTGGCGTGGGGGCCGACGCTGTTCGCGACGGTGATCGCCTTCGCCTCCGGCTACGCGGTCATCGCCTGGTTCATGAAGTTCATCTCGACCAAGAGCTTCATGCCGTTCGTCTGGTACCGCATCGCGCTCGGCATCGTCATCATCGGCCTGGTCACGGCGGGCGTGCTGAGCCCGCACGCGGCGGAGTCGGCGGGCTGACCAGGGCGGAGGCCGGCCCCCGGACGGCGGCCAACGCGAGGGTCGATCACTCTCCGCCCGCCCCACCGCCGCCTCCCACAGGGTGAGGCGGGGGAAAGGTCAACCACCTCCTAGGGTGGGCCCATGGAGGAAGCACCCCGCCGGGTGAGCCCCACCGAGGAACGCGCGTGGCGCGGCATGCTGCGCATGCACGACCTGCTGGTCCACCAGGCCGGCCGGACACTGCGGAGCGGGTTCGGGCTGTCCGCCACCGACTACTCGGTGCTCGCCGAGCTGACCCGCGCCCCCGGCGACCGGCTGCGCGTGCTGGAGCTCGCGAAGGTGCTCGGCTGGGAGAAGAGCCGGGTCTCGCACCACCTCTCCCGCATGGTGAAGCGCGGTCTGGTCGCCCGGGAGGAGTGCCTCGACGACGGACGCGGGGCGTACATGACGGTGACCCCGGCCGGCCGCGAGGCGCTGGAGGCCGCCGCGCCGCAGCACGCCGAGGACGTCCGGCGGCTCTTCCTGGACCATCTCTCGCCCGGCCAGATCACGCTGCCGGCGGAGATCACCGACACCGTCATCGAGAAGATCGACATCAGCTGAGGGCGGCTCCGCGGGACCGGCGGAATGAACACGTCCCGCTTTTGTTGAAAGCGGTATGAAAAAGATCGGGTTCCTGTCATTCGGGCACTGGACACCGTCGCCGCACTCCCGGACGCGTTCCGCCTCCGACTCCCTGCTGCAGGCGATCGACCTCGCGGTCGCCGCCGAGGAACTGGGAGCGGACGGCGCGTACTTCCGGGTCCACCACTTCGCCCGGCAGCACGCCTCGCCGTTCCCGCTGCTCGCGGCGATCGGCGCGCGCACCAGCCGGATCGAGATCGGCACCGGCGTGATCGACATGCGCTACGAGAACCCCCTGTACATGGCGGAGGACGCGGGCGCGGCCGATCTGATCTCGGGCGGCCGGCTCCAGCTCGGCCTCAGCCGAGGGTCACCGGAGCAGGTCGTCGACGGCTGGCGGCACTTCGGCCACCGCCCGCCGGAGGGGGGAACCGACGCCGATCTGGCCCGCGCGCACACCGAGCGACTGCTCGACGTGCTCCGCGGTGAGGGATTCGCGGAGCCCGACCCCAGCCCGATGTTCGCCAACCCGCCGGGCCTGCTGCGCATCGAACCGCAC
The DNA here is from genome assembly GCF_023516615.1 of Streptomyces panaciradicis. Lineage (GTDB taxonomy): Bacteria > Actinomycetota > Actinomycetes > Streptomycetales > Streptomycetaceae > Streptomyces > Streptomyces panaciradicis. The sequence goes on along the minus strand of NZ_JAMGBF010000098.1, from coordinate 40,345 downwards.
TCGGAAGGTCTGCGGGACCGCATCTGGTGGGGCTCCGGCTCGAACGCCACCGCGGTCTGGGCCGCCGGGCTCGGCATGAACCTGCAGAGCTCGACCCTCAAGGACGACGAGAGCGGCGAGCCGCTCCATGTCCAGCAGCGCAAGCAGATCGAGGCGTACCACGAGGCGTGGCGGGCCGCCGGCCACACCCGCACCCCCAGGGTGTCGGTCAGCCGCAGCATCTTCCCCCTCGTCGACGAGAGGGACCGCGCGTACTTCGGCCACGACCGCGACTCGAAGGACCAGATCGGGTACATCGACGCCAACACGCGCAGCATCTTCGGCCGGTCGTACGCCGCGGAGCCGGACGTACTCGTCAAACAGCTGGCCGAGGACGAGGCCGTCGCGGCGGCCGACACCCTGCTGCTCACCGTGCCCAACCAACTGGGCGTCCACTACAACGCCCATGTCCTCGACAGCATCCTGACGCACGTCGCGCCCGAGCTCGGCTGGCGCTGAGGACGCGGCCACGGAAGGTAGATGACGGATCAACCGCGAGTGATCAAATAAGCCGTGAGCAAAGACATACGGGATCAGTAGCCGACCGGTAGCGCAGTGTCAGTGCTTGCCCCTAGGCTTGTCCGCATGTCCCCCGATTCCTTTACCTCTGGTTCCGTGCGCTCTGCCGCCGAGGTGAACGAGCAGATCCGGGCGCTGTGGACGCGCGCGGGCGGCTCGCTGTCGGCCCAGGAGCGCGCGGAGTACGAGCTTTTGGTGGTCGAGTGGGCGGCGGCGATCCGAGAAGACGTCATCCAGGCGGCCTGAGGCCGGTCGCCCTCACCGCCCGCCGGCCACACGCAGCACCGCTCCCGTCGTGTACGACGCGTCCGGTGACATCAGCCACGCGATGGCCGCCGCGATCTCCTCCGCCCGCCCCGGACGCCGTAGCGGGATGCCCTCCGCCATACGCCAGGCGCGGTCCGGGTCCCCCATCGCCGCGTGCATCTCGGTGTCGACGGCGCCCGGGGCGACCGCGTTGACGCGGATGCCGTCCGGGCCGAGTTCCTTGGCGAGACCCACCGTGAGCGCGTCGACCGCGGCCTTGGTCGCCGCGTAGTGCACGTACTCCCCGGGGCTGCCGAGGGTGGCCGCGCCCGACGACACGTTCACGATGACTCCGGCGCCCCGTGCCGTCATCAGCTGTGCCGCACGGCGCGAACACAGCAGCGTGCCCAGCAGGTTGACGTCGACGACCCGGCGCAGGGTCGCCGTGTCCGTGTCCGCGAGACGGCCCAGCAGGCCGGTCACCCCGGCGTTGTTCACCAGCCCCGTCACCGGCCCCAGTTCCCGCTCCGCCGTCTCGAAGAGCCGCTCGACGTCGGCCTCCACGGAGGTGTCCACCCGCACCGCGACCGCGCGGGCCCCCGCCTCGCGCACTGCGTCCGCCACCTTCTCGGCGGCCTCGGCGTCACGGACGTACCCGACCGCCACGTCGTGCCCTTCGGACGCGAGCCGCAGGCAGGTGGCGGCACCGATTCCCCTGCTGCCGCCGGTGACGACGGTGACGAGGCGTTTCATGGGACCTCCCGCAACGGAGCCGTGATGATCGATCATCGATCACCCTAGCCGTCCATGAACCTCGGGTCTGCGGTCCGGAGGCATCTCCCCCGGGAAATCTACGCCCGGGCGTGCTCCCGCACGAGCTCGTACGACCGCAGCCGGTCGGCGAGCGCGTGGACCGGCGTCACCAGCATCAGCTCGTCCGCTCCCGTCGCTTCCACGACATCCGCCAGCCGCTTCACCACGGACGCCGGCGATCCGTGCGCCTGCTGCGAACGGAAGGCCGCGAGCATCCCCTCCTCCTGCTCCGTGAAGGCGTGGGCCGCCGCCTCCTCGGGCGTCGGGAACGGGATCTCACTGCGCCCCTGCACCAGACCGGTCTTGACCACCTCCATCGGGCCCGCCAGCCGCGCGGCCTCCTCGTCCGTGTCGGCGCACACCGTCTCCACGCACACCAGCACGCGCGGCCGCGCGCACCAGCGGGACGGCGTGAAGTGATCGCGATAGTGGCCGAGCGCGGCCGCGGTGTTGTCGGGGCGGATGTGGTGGGCGAAGGCGATCGGCAGGCCCATTTCGGCGGCGAGCGCGGCACCGGCGGTGCTGGAGGACAGCAGCCAGGGTTCGGGGAGCGGGCCGAGCGCCACCTCGTCCACGAGGTACCGCAGGATCGCCGTGACGTCGTCGCGGTACTCGGCGTCCGTGGTCGGGGCCGCCCCGCGGCGCAGGGCTTTGGCCGTGGGCTCGTCGAAGGTGCCGGGGCCGCGCCCGATGCCCAGGTCGATACGGTCCGGGTGCAGTGCGGCGAGCGTCCCGAACTGCTCCGCCAGCGTGATCGGGGCGTGGTTCGGCGCGAGGACTCCTCCGGAACCGAGCCTGAGGGACGAGGTCAGGGCGGCCGCGTGGGCGGTCAGGACGACCGGCGGGAACGCCCCGATGGCCGGGGAGTGGTGGTGTTCCGCGTACCAGAGCCGTGCGTAGCCGAGGTCCTCGATGCGCCGGGCGAACGCGGTGGTGTCGCGCAACGTGTCCGCGGCCGGGGTGCCCGACTGGACCATGGCCACCTCGAGCGCGCTGAGCGGTACGGTGATCATTCGGTCAGTATAGGAAGCGGACCGCCCCGGCATCACCTGGTAATCGGCCTGTGCGGCAAGGGAGTTGAGGTCCGGTTCGGCCGGGAGGGGCTCCGGCGGCCGTGCGGGCCGCGCGGAACGACGAATGCCGAATGTGCCGCCAGGCCCCTTGGCCCGGCCCGCCTCATGCCCAACACTGAGCCGATGACGCAGCGTGTGGAGCTCGCGACCGTGATGGACCGGCTGGCCGTCGACGAGGTGGTCACCGACTACGCGACGGCGGTGGACGACGGCGACTGGGAGGGGTACCGGGGGCTGTTCGCGCCCGACGGGCGCGCCGACTACCGCTCGGCGGGCGGCATCGAGGGGGACGCGGTGACCGTCGCCGGCTGGCTCGCCGAGAGCATGCTGCTCTTCCCGATGCGGCAGCATCTCATCGTCAACCGCCGGGTGCGCTTCGGAACCCTGGAGCAGGACACCGGCGACACGGCCCGGGTGCGGGCCGACTACGTCAATCCGATGCGATTCGATCCGGACGGTTCCGTGCCCGACTTCGTGTGCGGCGGGCGCTACGCCTTCGCCCTGCTGCGCACGGACGACGGCTGGCGGCTGACGGAGGTCGTCGTCGAGGAGAAGTGGCGGCGCACGGCCGGGCCCCGGCCCGCGTCCGTGGCCGAATGATCTCGGCCGCTCTGTCCCGGATCACGGAAAACACGCACACTGGAGGCATAGCTGGGTAGAGAGGGGCCGTATGAAGACCTTGGGTCCATGGCTCGCCTCTCCGTGGCGTCGCTCGGCGGTCGCCGCGCTGACCGGCGCCCTGCCGATGTTCGCCTTCCCCGCGCCGTCGCTGTGGTGGTTCGCGTACGTCGCCCTCGTGCCGTGGATCGTGCTGGTCCGCTCCGCGCCGACCGGGAAACGGGCGGCGTACGACGGCTGGTGCGGCGGGTTCGGGTACATGGTGGCGGTGCACCACTGGCTGCTGCCGAGCCTGAACGTCTTCATCTTCGTGCTGGCGGCGCTCCTGGGCGCGCTGTGGGTGCCGTGGGGCTGGCTGGTGCGCCGTTTCCTGGGCGGGGTGCCCGGGCCGGGGCAGATCCTGGCCGGCCTTCTCGTCGTGCCGTCGGCCTGGCTGATGGTGGAGCTGGTGCGCTCGTGGCAGGGGCTGGGCGGCCCCTGGGGCGTGCTGGGCTCCAGTCAGTGGCAGGTGGAGCCGGCGCTGCGGCTCGCCTCGGTCGGCGGGGTGTGGCTGCTGAGCTTCCTGGTGGTGGCCGTGAACGTGGCCGTCGCGGTACTGGTGTGCGTACGCGAGTCGCGGGTGCCGGCCGTCGCCGGGATCGTCGCGACGGCCGCGGCCACCTCCGCGGCGTGGGTGTGGTCGCCGCGTCCGGACATCGACGGCCGGGTGCGGGTCGCGGTGGTGCAGCCCGGTGTCGTCGACGGTCCCGACCGGCGCTTCGACCGCGAGGAGCGGCTGACCCGCGAACTCGCCGGGCGCGGCCTCGACCTCATCGTGTGGGGCGAGAGCAGCGTCGGCTACGACCTCGGGCAGCGGCCCGACCTCGCCCGGCGCATCGCCGCGCTGTCCCGGCAGACGAAGGCCGACATCCTCGTCAACGTGGACGCGCGGCGCTCCGACCGGCCCGGCATATACAAGAGTTCCGTCCTCGTCGGCCCGCACGGCCTCACCGGCGACCGCTACGACAAGATGCGGCTGGTGCCCTTCGGCGAGTACATACCGGCCCGCTCGCTGCTCGGCTGGGTCACCTCCGTCGGCAAGGCGGCCGGCGAGGACCGCAGGCGCGGCACGGCACAGGTCGTGATGAACGTCGGGCACGGGCTGCGCGTCGGCCCGATGGTCTGCTTCGAGTCGGCGTTCCCCGACATGAGCCGCCATCTCGCCCAGGACGGCGCCGAGTTGCTGATCGCGCAGTCGGCGACGTCGTCGTTCCAGCAGAGCTGGGCGCCCGAGCAGCACGCCTCGCTGGCCGCTCTGCGCGCCGCCGAGACCGGCCGTCCCATGGTGCACGCGACGCTGACCGGAGTGTCGGCCGTCTACGGTCCGAGCGGGCAGCGTATCGGGTCGTGGGTGGGGACGGACCGCAGCTCGTCCGCGGTGTTCGAGATCCCGCTGGCCCACGGGGTCACCCCGTATGCCCGCTACGGCGACTGGCCGGTGCAGGGCGCGATCCTGATCCTCGCCGTGTGGTGCGCGGCGCAGGGGGTGCGGGCGGTCCGGCTCAGGCGGCCCGGTCCACGACCGCACGTACCACCCGCTCGCACAGTTCGTGAGTCGCCAGTGCGTCCCGGGCGCTGAGCACCTTGCCCGCGCGTACCGCGTCGAGGAAGGCCAGGACGGCCTGCTCGATGCCGCGCTGGCGGGCCACCGGCACCCAGTCCCCGCGCCGCCGCACGGTCGGCTGACCCTTGTGGTCGACTATCTCGGCGAGGTTGACCACCTGACGCTTGGTGTCCTGCCCGGACACCTCCAGGATCTCCTCCGCGGAGCCGCTGAGCCGGTTCATCACGCCGAGCGCGGTGAAGCCGTCGCCGGCCAGTTGCAGCACCACGTGGTGCAGGAGCCCGTCCTCCACGCGCGCGCGGACCGTCACGTCGTCGACGGGCCCGGGCACCAGGAACCGCAGCGTGTCGACGACGTGGATGAAGTCGTCGAGGATCATCGCCCGGGGCTCCTCCGGCAGTCCGATCCGGTTCTTCTGCATGAGGATCAGCTCGCGCGGATGGTCGGCGCACTGCGCGTAGCCGGGTGCGTAGCGCCGGTTGAAGCCGACGGCGAGGGACACGCCGCGCTCCTCGGCGAGAGCCACCAGCCGTTCGGAGTCGGCGAGTTCGTAGGCGAGCGGCTTGTCGACGTAGGCCGGCACCCCTGCTTCGAGCAGCCGCGTGACGATCTCGGGGTGCGCGAGGGTGGGCGCGTGCACGAAGGCGGCGTCGAGGTCCTGGGCGAGGAGGGAGTCGAGGTCGCGGTGGCGGCGCTCGGCCGGGAGGTGCAGGCCGTCGGCCACCCGGTCGAGCGTGGCGGGCGTGCGGGTCTGCAGGTGCAGCTCGACCCCGGCCAGGGCGCCGAGCACCGGAAGGTAGGCCTTCTGCGCGATGTCGCCGAGTCCGATGCAGCCGACCTTCACGGGGTGTTCTCCTCTAGCGCTTGCCTGCCGTGCTCCTGCCGGAAGCATACGGCGGCTGCGGCGGCCGCCAGTCGGCTACGGAGGCGAAGCCCCGCAGCAGGAGCCCGGGTACGGCGCGCGAGAGTGCGGCGAGGGCCGTGTCCCGGACGGCCGTCGGGGCGCGGCCGGTGCTCATGCTGAACCGGGCCGCCCGGACCGCCTGGCGGGTGATGGCGGTCGTACGGGGAAGGCGGGCCGCCGTGCAGGCGGCGAGCGCGTCGGCGTGGTGTGCCGGCACGATCGCGTCCTCGACGGCCTGGTTGCCGCCCTGGCCGAGCGTCGGCGGCATGGGGTGCGCGGTGTCGCCGAGCAGGGCGACCCGGCCGTGGTGGAAGGCGGGCAGCGGTGCGGCGAGGTGGTGGACGTCGTGACGCAGGACGTCCTCGGGGCGGGTGGCGGCGATGACGGCGGGGATCGGGTCGTGCCAGTGGCCGAAGCGCCGCAGCAGTCCGGCCCGCTCGTCGGGCGCGTGCTCGCCCGCCGGGGCGACGGCCGCGGCATAGGCGTACACCCGGCCGTCCTTGAGCGGGTGCGTGCCCCACAGGCAGCCCCTTCCCCAGGTCTCGTGCGAGGCGAATCCGACGCCGGGGAGCGGGACGACCACCCGCCAGGTGGTGAAGCCGGAGTGGACGGGGCCGGGGTGCTCGGGGAAGAGACGCTCGCGTACGGCGGAGTGGATGCCGTCCGCGGCGACGACCAGGTCGGCCTCCAGTTCGCCGTCGCGGGTGCGCACGCGGGCCGGGCGGCCGACGTCGCCCGGGTCGGCGAGGGTCGCGGCGGCGTCCGTGCGGACTGTGCCCGGCGGGAGCAGCGCGGCCAGGCTGTGGATGAGGGTGGCCCGGTGCAGCAGGGCCAGGGGGCCGCTGAAGCGCCGGGCTGCGGCCTCCGCGCTGGTGCGGGAGAGCCGGCGGCCGGACGGGGTGCGCAGTCCGCCGTCACCCTGCCAGGCGGCGAGGTCCCGGATCTCGTCGCCCAGGCCGATGACGTCCAGGGCGCGCAGGGCGTGGCCTGGGCGGACGGGCTGGTGTTCTCCTGCGTGGCGGGGTCCTTCAACGCCGAGACGCCGAGCCCGGAGCAGGTCCGGGCGGGGCTGCGGGAACTGCTCGACGGCATGCTGGGCGGCCGATAACCCGTGGTGACGGCGGGCGGGTTGGACGAGGATGCCCCCATGACGACCGAACGCCGTGAACCCCCGACCACCGCCGACGAACGCACCATGCTGGAGGGCTGGCTGGAGTACCACCGGCAGACGCTGGCCTGGAAGTGCGAGGGCCTGACCGACGCCCAGCTGAGGACCGCCTCCGTGGAGCCGTCCACGCTGTCGCTGATGGGGCTGGTACGGCACATGGCGGACGTGGAGCGCGGCTGGTTCCGACGGGTCCTCGCGGACGAGGACGCGGGCCCGATCCACTTCACCGACGAGGACCCCGACGGCGAGTTCCATCTCACCGAGGCGGACACCTGGGCGCAGGCGCAAGAGACCTGGCAGACCGAGATCGAGGCCGCGCGCCGCATCGCGGCCGGGTTCGGCCTGGACGACCTCTCCAAGGGCCGGCACCGGCGCACCGGCGAGCAGTTCAACCTCCGCTGGATCTACACCCACATGATCGAGGAGTACGCCCGCCACAACGGCCACGCCGACCTGCTCCGCGAGCGGATCGACGGCGCCACCGGCGACTGACGTCAGCCCGGCCGCCCGCGCGCCCTCCGTACGGGGCCGGAGATCACCCGTGCGGGGCATCCTCCGCCCGTCCGCTGTTCCGCGGGACGGGCCGAGACGCCATCGTTGCGCGGGTGCATCGAACGACGACCACCGCAGCGCTCCTGGTCACCGTCGCTGTCGCGGCCCTCACCGGCTGCGTGACGGTCCAGCGCCCGCCCGTCCCCGGCCCGCCGCCGACGGCACCGTCCCAGCCGTCGGCGCCGCGCCCGGACGGTGAGCGCGAGCAGCAGACCGTGCAGGCGCCGGCCAAGGAGGCGCTGGAGATGATCGGCCCGTCCCGGCGGCCGGAGCCCAGGACACCGCGGCACCACGGACCGGTGGCGAAGGCGCCCGCGCCGGCCGAGCGGCCGCCCGCGCCCCGCTCCCGTCCGCGGCCCCACCCCCGGGCGCCGCAGCCGCACCACCGGCACCAGCCTCAGCCGCCGCGCGTCAAGGTCCCGGACGTGGGCGGGTCGGTGCCGAAGAACACGAAGGACCTGTGCGCGCTGGGCCGGCGGTACGGCGGCTGGCGTGCGGACAGCCCGGAGTCGGTCATCTGCAAGCAGGCGTACGGGCGTTGAGCCTCCGCGGGGCGCCGGGAAGCGATCGCAGACGCCGGGAGGCGCCGGGAAGTATTCGGAAGCGCCCCCGCCCCGTCAGGGCCGTTGCCTCGGCGGCCCCCATGGTCCGTCCCCGTCGGCGCCCCGCTCCCCCAGGCTGGACTCCAGCCGGCTGATGGCCGCCCGCACGCCGTCGCCGTACCGGTCGTCGCCGAGCGAGCCGGCGGCGGTCCTGGCCCGGCGCAGATGGGTACGGGCGGCACCGTCGCGGCCGAGTTTGAGGTAGTCGGCGGCCAGGTTCAGGTGCAGGGAGGGGTACAGCGCCCGCACCGCGGGGGCGCTCACGTGCCCGGCGCAGCGCCCCCCGGACAGTTCCTCCGCGGCCGTCAGTGCCCTCAGGTCCCAGGCCAGCTCGTCGGACGGGTCGTCCTGGGCGTCGGCCATGTAGTGGGCCAGGGTGCAGCGGTGCAGCGGGTCGCCGTCCGTGCCGATCTCGGCCCACAGCTCGAGGAAGCGGTGCCGGGCCTCCTCGCGGTCTCCGGCGTGGTGCAGGATGACGACCTGTCCGATGCGTGTCAGCACGGCGTCCGGCGCCGTCTGCTCCTGTCCCTTGGCCACCGCGCACTCCGCCCACTCGTCGGCTACTGCTGACCGACGCTAACCGCAGCGACCGGCATTCGCGGTCAGGCGGCACCGGGCCGGTCCGGTGCGGAACCGGCCCGGCGGCGCTCAGCCCAGGTTCGGCACCGTCCAGTCGATCGGCTCGTGGCCCTGCCGCGCCACGGCCTCGTTGATCTGCGTGAACGGACGGGAGCCGAAGAACTTCTTCGCGGACAGCGGCGAGGGGTGCGCGCCCTTGACCACCGCGTGCCGCGTCTCGTCGATCAGCGGGAGCTTCTTCTGCGCGTAGTTGCCCCACAGCACGAAGACCGCCGGGTCGGGGCGCTCGGCGACCGCGCGGATCACCGCGTCCGTGAACTTCTCCCAGCCCTTGCCCTTGTGCGAGTTCGCCTCGCCGGAGCGGACCGTGAGCACCGCGTTCAGCAGCAGGACGCCCTGCTGGGCCCACGGCATCAGGTAGCCGTTGTCCGGGACGGGGGTGCCGAGCTCCTCGTGCATCTCCTTGTAGATGTTGCGCAGGGAGGGCGGGATCTTCACACCGGGGCGGACCGAGAAGCACAGGCCGTGTCCCTGGCCCTCGCCGTGGTAGGGGTCCTGACCGAGGATCAGGACCTTCACCTGGTCGTAGGGGGTGGCGTCCAGCGCGGCGAAGACCTCCTCGCGCGGCGGATAGACGGGACCCTTCGCCCGCTCCTCCTCGACGAACTCCGTCAGCTCCTTGAAGTAGGGCTGCTGCAGCTCGTCGCCCAGAACCCCGCGCCAGGACTCGGGCAGCATGGCGATGTCGGTCACGTCAACTTCCTCACGGTGTGCGGTGGAACGGTGTGCGGTCACTTCCAGGTCTCAGAACCTACAGGCGACCACTGACAACGGCCCCGCGCTCACCGAGATCCGCCCGCTACCAGCTGGTCTTGCGGGACAGCTGCCCCATCATCATGATCGTCGACGGGTCGAGCGCCTGCTCCGCGCCGGAGATGTCGTCGCTGGCGGCCACGAACTGCTTGCCCTGCCACAACGGCAGCAACCGGGCGTCCTCGACGAGGATCTTCTGCGCCTGCTCGAAGTCCGAGACGACGTTGGCGCGGTCGCTCACACTGCGCGAGCGGGGCAGCAGCACGCCGGTGATCTCGGGCGCCGGGTAGGGCGTGCCGAGGGCGTTCTGCTTGCCCACGAAGGGCGCGATGAAGTTGTCGGGGTCCGGGAAGTCGGGGAACCAGCCGCGCCCGAAGACCGGGTACTCGCCCTTCTGGTAGCCGGTGACGTACGTCTTCCAGGGCCGGTCCTTGAGGGTCACCGTGAACAGGCCGGAGTCCTCCAGCTGGCGCTTGATCTCGGCGAACTCCGGCTTGGTCTGCGAGCCGTAGCGGTCGCTGGTGTACCAGAGGGTGAGCGGGACGCGCTGGGTGATGCCGGCGGTGGTGAGGATCTTGCGGGCCTTGGCCGCGCTGGGGCTGCCGAAGTCGTCGAAGAAGTCGGTCGTGTGACCGGTCAGGCCCTTGGGGACCATCGAGTACAGCGGTTCGACGGTGTCCTTGTAGACCTTGTGCGCGATGGCGCCGCGGTCGATGACCTGGGCGACGGCCTTGCGCACCGCGGCCTTCCCGGCCCAGGGGTCCTTGGGGTTGAAGACCAGGTAGTTGATCTCGATGCCGGAGCCCTCGATGAGCTGCAGGCTGCCGTCGGTGTTGTGCTTCTGCAGCCCGACGATGTCGTCGGCGTCGAGGCCGCGGAAGGCGACGTCGAGGCTGCCCTTCTTGAGGTCGGCGACCATGGGGGCCGACTCCCGGTAGTAGCGGATGGTCACCGCGTCGTTCTTGCGCTCGGCGGCGCCCTTGTAGCTGTCGTTCCTGGCGAGTTCGGCCCGCTTGCCGTCCTCGTAGGAGCGCAGGGTGTACGGCCCGGAGCCGTAGATCTTGTCGTCCTTGCGCAGGGAGGAGGCCGGGTACTCCTCCGGGTCCACGATGGACATCGCGGGCGTGGCGAGCACGAACGGGAAGGTGGCGTCCGGCTTGTTGAGGTGGAAGACGATCTCGCTGTCGCCGAGCACCTGGACCCGGTCGAGGCTGCCGAGCAGGCCCGCGGGGCCGCCGTTGAGGTTGATCTTCCTGATGCGGTCGATGGAGTACTTCACCGCCGCGGCGTCGAGCGTGTGCCCGTCGGAGAACTTCAGGCCGGAGCGCAGCCGGCATCTGTACGTTCTGTTCGAACTGTCCGCGAAGCGGCAGCTCTCCGCCGCGTCGGGCTGCGGAGTGGTCGCGCCCGACGGGTAGCTGAGGAGCGTTTGGTAAATGTTCCGGAACAACTCCCAGGACTGGTCCCAGGAGGCGGCGGGATCCAGTGTGCTGGGGGCGCTGGTGGTGCCGACGGTGATCGGCCCCTTGCTGTCGGAGGAGTCCGACGACAGGACCCCGCAGCCGGTCACCAGGGACGATATGGACGCGATGGCCGCCGCCTGACGCAGGCGTCGCTTCCGGTTGAACACGCGCTCGCTCCTCGATCTGCCGTACCAAGGGTCGGCAGACCATACCGCAGGGCAACGGGGGTTGAACCCGCCGCGTACAAGGGGCTTGATCAGCTTGTTTATGACGACGTTGTCATCGCCGCGCACCCCTTCCGTACGACGACGAGGGCGCCGTTTCCGTCAAGGAAACGGCGCCCTCGGGTGCCCGATCGTTACCCTCGCGGGCGGGTTTCTCAGCCCACTCCGGCGTTCAGGAAGATGCCGCCGTCGACCACGAGCGTCTGGCCGGTGACCCAGTCGGACTGCTCGGAGGTGAGGAACGCCGCGGCGCCGCCGATGTCGGACGGCACGCCGAGCCGGGCGAGCGGGTAGGCGGCGGCCGCCTCGGCCTCCCGGCCCTCGTACAGGGCCTGGGCGAACTTGGTCTTGACGACGGCCGGGGCGATCGCGTTGACCCGCACCTTGGGCGCGAACTCGTGCGCCAGCTGCTGCGTCAGGTTGATCAGCGCGGCCTTGCTGACGCCGTAGGCGGCGATGAAGGGCGAGGGCGCGAGGCCCGCGACGGAGGCGATGTTGACGATGGCGCCGCCGTTGTCCTTCTGCCAGGCGTGCCAGGTCTTCTGCGCGAAGCCGAGCGCGGAGATCACGTTGGTCTCGAAGACCTTGCGCGCCACGTTCAGGTCGAGGTCGGCGATCGGGCCGAACACCGGGTTGGTGCCGGCGTTGTTGACCAGGAAGTCGACGCGGCCGAAGGCCTCCATGGTGCGCGCGACGGCCTCGGCCTGGTGGTCCAGGTCGTGCGCCTTGCCGGCGATGCCGATGACACGGTCGGCGCCGAGCTGGTCGACGGCCTCCTTGAGGGCGTCCTCGTTGCGGCCGGTGATGGCCACGCGGTCGCCGCGGGCGACGAGCGCCTCGGCGACGCCGTAGCCGATGCCGCGGCTGGCGCCCGTGACGAGGGCGACCTTGCCGGAGAGTGCGGGCAGTTCAGTCATGGCTGGGGGTTCTCCTAGTCGAGCGGTCCGCCGGCGACGTACAGCACCTGGCCGGAGACGAATCCGGCCGCCTCGCCGGTGAAGAAGGCGATGGCGTTGGCGATGTCGTCCGGCTCGCCCACCCGGGCGACGGGGATCTGGGTGGCCGCGGCGGCCTTGAAGTCCTCGAAGCCCATGCCGACGCGGTCGGCGGTGGCCTTGGTCATCTCGGTGGCGATGAAGCCGGGGGCGACGGCGTTGGCGGTGACGCCGAACTTGCCGAGCTCCTTGGCGAGGGTCTTGGTGAAGCCCTGCAGACCGGCCTTGGCGGCCGAGTAGTTGACCTGGCCGCGGTTGCCGAGCGCCGAGGAGGAGGACAGGTTGACGATGCGGCCGAAGCCCGCGTCGACCATGTGCTTCTGGCAGGCCTTCGACATCAGGAAGGCGCCGCGCAGGTGGACGTTCATGACGGTGTCCCAGTCGGAGACGCTCATCTTGAACAGCAGGTTGTCGCGCAGCACGCCCGCGTTGTTGACCAGGATGGTCGGCGCGCCGAGTTCCTCGGCGATGCGGGCGACGGCGGCCTCGACCTGCGCCTCGTCGGAGACGTCGCAACCGACCGCGATGGCCTTGCCGCCGGCCGCGGTGATCTTCTCGACGGTGTCCTTGCAGGCACCCTCGTCGAGGTCGATGACGGCGACCGCGCGGCCCTCGGCGGCCAGTCGTACGGCGGTGGCGGCCCCGATGCCGCGTGCTCCGCCGGTGACCACGGCTACCCGCTGCTCAGTGGTGGACATTGCTGCTTCTCCTCGCCCTCGAGAGAACCTGCGGCGCGGTGAGCGACCGCTTAGTACCTTCGTCGCACGTGACGCTAGAAGCCCTGGCACGCGGTGTCAACGCCACACGAGCCCGGTGTGATCGATTACCTCACGAGCAGGTCGAGCAGTCGCTCCGTCTCGGCCGCCGGATCGGCGGTGAGCCCAGTGTGCACCGGTCCGGGCCGCACGACCGTGGAGCGCGGCGCGACGAGCCACCGAAAACGCCGTCCGGCGTCCTCGCCGGCGGCCTGCCCGGCCGCTTCTCCCCCGCCGCAGACCCGCTCGACGGCGCCGAGCGCCGCCCGGATCCCGGCCACGTCGGCCCGCGGGTCGAGGGCGAGCAGCCGCGCCTCGTCGAGGTGGGTGCGGGCGCCGACGTACGCCTTCGCGCGGCAGTACAGCAGGACGCCGGCGTTGATGCACTCGCCGCGCTCGGCGCGGGGCACGACGCGCAGCAGCGCGTACTCGAAGACGTCCCGGTCGTTGGCCTCGCTGCCCCGGATGATGTGCCGCTCGACCACGGAGCCGGCCATGTGGATGTGGCGTTCGCTCACTTGCCTGCCTCGATTCCCGTGATGCGCTCGTGGACGGACGTGGCCCGGGCCAGCAGCGGCCGGGCGTAGGCGCGCCGGAGGTCGTCCGGCGTGTCGAAGCCGGGCTCGCCGGCCAGCCAGACGTCCGGGACCTCGGCGGTGACCTCGGCGAGGAGGTCCTCGGTGACCTGCGGGGCCAGCTCGGCCGCGGCCCCGGCGATGTCCGGCGCGAAGGACCTCAGGGCGTGGTCGGAGGCGTCGTAGGGGCGGGCGGCGGAGGCCTCGGCGCCGGGCCAGTTGTGGTGCCAGATCATGGTGGCGCCGTGGTCGATGAGCCACAGCTCGCCGCGCCACATCAGCAGGTTGGGGTTGCGCCAGGAGCGGTCGACGTTGTTGATCAGCGCGTCGAACCACAGCACCCGGCCGGCCTCCTCGGGGCTCACCTCGAAGGCGAGCGGGTCGAAGCCGAGGGCGCCCGGGAGGAAGTCCATGCCGAGGTTGGTGCCGCCGCTGGACCGCAGCAGCTCCTGCACCTGCTGGTCCGGTTCGCCGAGGCCCACCACCGGGTCGAGGTCGAGCGTCACCAGGCGGGGCATCCTGAAGCCCAGCCGGCGGGCGAGTTCGCCGCAGACGACCTCGGCGACCAGGGTCTTGCGGCCCTGTCCGGCGCCGGTGAACTTCATGACGTACGTCCCGAAGTCGTCCGCCTCGACGAGTCCCGGCAGCGAGCCGCCCTCGCGCAGGGGCGTGATGTACCGGGTCGCGATGACTTCCTTGAGCATCGCCCCAGGTTACTGGCCGACAGCGAACCGACAGCTCGGGTTTACCCCGACCTGAACTCGAACGCGTTTAGATCTCGACAGCGTCTACATCGGCTGAACAACCAACGGCTCCGGCCCGTACCCCTGTCCAGATCTACGAAGCTTGCTATGAAGGGACGTCGGCATGACGACCAGCGAATCGCTTCCCCCCACCGCGGCGCCCGGCCGCCGGACCGTCGTGGCGGCGGTCGGCGCGGCCGGGCTCGCCGTCGCGCTGACCGCGTGCGGCTCCTCCGACGACGACTCCGCCTCGTCCGGCTCGAACACCCAGGCCGGCGCGAACACGACCGGCGGCACCACCGGCGACACGGGTGCGAGCGCCTCGGCCGGCTCGGGCGGCGGCGCTGCCCTGGCGAAGACCGCCGACATCCCCGAGGGCGGCGGCAAGATCTTCAAGGACCAGGCCGTGGTGGTCACCCAGCCCGCCTCGGGCACCTTCAAGGCGTTCTCGACCAAGTGCCCGCACGCGGGGTGCGCGGTGAGCAGCATCGCGAACGGCGTCATCGTCTGCCCGTGCCACGGCAGTCAGTTCTCCGTCGAGGACGGCAGCGTGAAGAAGGGCCCGGCGACCTCGGGGCTGACGGCCGAGAAGGTGACCGTGAGCGGGGACTCGATCACGCTGTCCTGACCCGGCCGCGCCCGGGCCGTCGCAGGCAGTCCAGCACCTCGTCCGTGGTCGCGACCGTGGCGACCAGGGCGAGGGTGTGCCGGATCATCGCGGGGGTGTAGTCGGAGGGGACCCCCGCTACGGCGTCGGACGGCACCACGGCGGTGTAGCCGCGGTTGACCGCGTCGAAGACGGCGTTGGGGATCGCCACGTTGGCCGAGACGCCGGTGACGACGAGCGTGCGGCAGCCCAGGTTGCGCAGCAGCGCGTCGACGTCGGTGCCCTGGATCGGGGACAGTCCGTGCAGCCGTCGTACGACGAGGTCCTCCTCGGTCACCTCGATCGGGGCGGCCACCCGGACCGCCGCGCTGCCGGACAGCTGCTGGACGGGGAGGCGCTCGGCGGCCCGGAAGAGGCGGGCGTTGCGGCTCGCGCCGCGGCCGTCCGGACGCCGTTCGGCGACGGCGTGCAGGACCTGGACACCGCAGGCGTGCGCGGCGGCGACCAGTCGTGCGATGTTGGCGAGGACGCCGGACGCGCGTGCCTCACGGGCGAGTTCAGGAAGGGCGCTGTCGGGGCCGACGACGCCCTGCTGGCACTCCACGGTGAGCAGCACGGTCGTGGCGGGGTCGAGGAGTTCGCTGAGCTTTTCGTACGACGGCACGGTTCCCCCTGGTCGCCTGCGGGTTCCCAGCGGGCGCGAGAGTAGCCACCATTGCGCGAGGACGGAAGACGACCCATCCTTTTCTGACGTGATGTCAGAGGATCATCCGAGTTCCTCTGACACGACGTGAGAGAAGAGGGGGACACATGACCGTCACTCAGCGTCGGGGCCGGAAGATCATGATGACGCCCGGCGAGCTGGACGAGTTCCTCGTGAGCCAGCGCACCTGCCGGGTCGCCACCGTGTCCAAGGACGGTGCTCCGCACGTCAGCACCCTGTGGTTCGCCTGGGACGGCACGTCGTTGTGGCTGTACTCCGTCGTGCGCAGCAAGCGGTGGACCGACCTGCGCCGCGACCCACGGGTGGCGATCGTGGTGGACACGGGCGAGGAGTACGAGGAGCTGCGCGGCGTCGAGCTGTCCGGATCGGTCGAGTTCGTCGGCGAGTTCCCGCGCACCGGCGAGCTGTGCGCCGAACTGGACGTCCCCGAGACGCTGTTCGCCCGCAAGAACTTCGGTCTGGAGGAGATGCCGCACGACGGCCGGCACGCCTGGGTGCGGCTGACCCCGGACAAGATCGTCTCCTGGGACTTCCGCAAGCTGGGGCCTGCCTAGGGTTTGCCGCCCTGACTCACGGTCCGCCCTGCCTCCTGCAACGCCTCCACCGCCGCCCGGATCGACGGGCGGCGGTCGGCGTCCGCGCGCCAGACGGCGTAGATCTGGCGCCGTACCGGCTGCCGTACGGGCACGGTGCGCACGCCCTCCGGGACCGGGCCGCGACCCAGTCTCGGTGCCACGCACACGCCCAACCCCGCGCCGACGAGCGCGAGTTGGGTGGGGTGTTCCTCGGCGCGGTGGGCGACGCGCGGTTCGATGCCCTTGGAGCGCAGGGTGTGGATCAGCCACTCGTGGCAGAACTCGTTCTCGTTCCAGGTGACCCAGTCGTCGTCGGCGAAGTCCTCCAGGTCCACCTCGGCGCGGTCGGCGTGCCGGTGGTCGGCCGGCATGGCCACGTCGGCGGTGTCGTCGAGGATGACGGCCTTGACCAGTCCCTCCGGCATCGGCAGCGGCCTGTTGTACCAGTCCAGGACGACGGCGAGGTCGAAGTCGCCGCGCATCACGGCGAGCACGGCCGGCTCGGGCTCCATCTCGCGCGAGGTGGTGCGCAGGCCCGGGTGCGCCTTGCGCAGCTGCGCGAGCGCGAGGGGGAACAGGCCGCGCGCGGCGGTCGGGAACGCCGCGAGGCGGAGTTCGCCGACCACCTCCCCGCGGTGCGCCTCCAGGTCGGACTGGGCGAGCTCGACCTGGGAGAGGATGCGGGCCGCGTGCTCCGCGAGCAGCCGGCCGGCGTCGGTGAGCCGTACACCCCGGCCGTTCTTGGCGACGAGCTGCTGTCCCACCTCCCTTTCCAGCTTGGACAGTTGCTGCGAGACGGCCGAGGTCGTCACGTGCATGCCCTCGGCCGCGCCACTGACCGAGCCGTGCCGGGCGAGGGCGTCGAGGGTGCGCAGGCGCTCCAGGTTCAACATGTAAGCGATGCTACGAGATACCTGGAGAAGATGTCGCTTGTGCTACGAGATGGCCGTGCCGCATGGTTACGCTCATGACCACCGCGACCACGGCCCGGACCTCCGCGCCCGCCCCCGTCCGCCGCCCCGCCCTCGACTGGCGGCTGCGCTTCGGCGCCCTGTCCCTGATCTGGGGTTTCAGCTTCCTGCTGATCAAGGTCGGGACGGACGGGTACGCGCCGTTCCAGGTCACGCTGGGCCGGCTGGTGTTCGGGACGGTTGTGCTCGCGCTGGCGATGGCGGTGAAGCGGGCCCGGCTGCCCCGCGGGCTGCGGACGTGGGGGCATCTGGCGGTGGCCGCGTTCCTGCTGAACGCGCTGCCGTTCTCGTTGTTCGCGTACTCCGAGCTGACGATCCCGTCCACGCTGGCGGGGATCTGCAACGCGACCTCGCCGCTGTGGGGCATGGCGCTGTCCCTGGTCGCGCTGTCCGAGGACCGGCCGTCCCGGGTGCGGGTGGCGGGGCTGGGGATCGGGTTCCTGGGGGTGCTGACCGTCCTCGGCGCGTGGCAGGGGTTCCACGGGCTGGACGGCAGGGGGACGGCGATGGCGCTGCTGGCCTCGCTGAGCTACCCGGTCGGATGGATCTACGTCCGCCGCACGCTGGCCGGGTCCGGGTACTCGCATCTGTCGCTGACCGGTGCGCAGTTGCTGCTGGCGACGGTGCAACTGGCTGTGGTGACGCCCTTGTTCACGGACCTGCCGGGGCGGATCGCGGTGGTGCCGCTGCTGGCCGTCGCCGCGTTGGGGGCGTTGGGCACCGGGTTGGCCGTTCTCATCCAGTACGGGCTGGTCGCCGAGGTCGGGCCGACGACGGCTCAGATGGTCACGTACTTCATTCCGGTCATCGCCACGGGGGCGGGGGTCGCGATCCTCGGGGAGTCGCTGAGGTGGTCCACTCCGGTGGGGGCGGTGATCGTGCTGGCGGGGGCGGCGCTGACGCAGGTGCGGGGGCGCGCGGGCGGGGGCGCCTGAGGGGGTGGGGCGCTTGGGAGGGTGGGCGGGTGCGGCTTGGGTGGGGCTGGTCGCGCAGTTCCCCGCGCCCCTGAGGGGGTGGCGGTCGGCCCCTTTGCGTAGGTGCCGGGACGCGGGTGCGGGGAAGGGCGCGTAGGGGGCGGGGGGTGGGGTGCGTTGGCGGGTGCGGGTGTGAGGGGGCTGGTCGCGCAGTTCCCCGCGCCCCTGAGGGGGTGGCAGTCGCCGCCTATACGTAATTCCGGGTGGGGGATGGGTTCACTGCTCTTGTCACCGCTTCTGCCAGTGGGGCGACCTCTTCGGGGGCCAGGGTCGAGATCGTGATGCGGATGCCCGGTGGGGCGTTCAGGCGGAAGCGGGCGCCCGGGGCCACCGCCCAGCCCGCGTGCAGGAGGCGGGCGACGGCGCCCGTCTCGTCGGGGACCGGGATCCAGACGTTCATGCCGCTGCGGCCGTGGGCCTCGACGCCCCGGTCCGCCAGCGCCTCGATCAGCAGGTCACGCCGTTCGCGGTACGCCGCCGCAACCGCCCCCGGGTCGAACGTGCCGTCGTTCCACAGGCCGACCACGGCGCGCTGGGTGACGCGGCTGACCCAGCCGGGGCCGAGGCGGTGGCGGCCCGTGACCCGGTCGACCGTGGTGGCGTCGCCGGTGAGGACGGCCAGGCGGAGGTCGGGGCCATAGGCCTTGGCGACCGAGCGGACGAAGGCCCAGTGGCGGGTGACGCCGGCGAGGGGATGCAGGGGGAGGTCGACGATGCCGTGGCCGTGGTCGTCCTCGATCAGGAGGACCTCCGGATGGTCACGAAGGACGGCGCGCAGGGCACGCGCACGCGTTGCGGTCACCGCGGCGCCGGTCGGGTTCTGGGCGCGGTCCGTGACGACGAGCGCCCGGGCGCCGGCGTCGAGGGCACGGCGGACGTCGGCGGGGCGTGGCCCCTCGTCGTCGACGCCGACCGGGGCCGTGCGCAGGCCGAGGGCGGGGACCAGGTCGAGGAGGCTGCCCCAGCCCGGGTCCTCCACGGCGACCGTGTCGCCCGGCTTGAGGTGGGCGGCGAGGACCCGCTCGATGGCGTCCAGCGAGCCGGAGAGCACGGCCACCGGGCCGTCCGGCACCGCGTCGGCGTCGAGTCGGGCCCGCGCGATCCTCGCCAGCTCCGGGTCGACCAGGGCCTCCCCGTACAGCACGGGCTGCCGGTCGTGCTCGTCGGCCGCCGCCGCGAAGGCCCTGCCCAGCGGTGGCAGCAGGGCCGGGTCCGGGTTGCCGTTCGCCACGTCCCGCACCCCGTCGGGCACGTCCATCCGCACGTACTCGCGGCCCGTCGTGGCCGGCTTGGCACGCACCCGGGTGCCTCGGCGCCCGGCGGTCTCGATCACCCCGCGTTCGCGCAGGATGCGGTAGGCGGCCGCGACCGTATTGGGATTCACTCCCAGATCCGCCGCCAACTCCCGCATCGGAGGCAGCAGTCGGCCCGGCTCCAGCTCCCCCGAGCCCACCGCGCGCTCGACGCTCGCCGCAATCCCGGCTGCGCCCCGACCCTCGATCCGATATCCTCCTAGCACAAACGAGATTATGCACTAGTGCAATATCGCTTCGCAAGCCGAGGAACCACGGAGACCGCCATGCAGGGGACCGCCCAGCCGACATCGCAGGCCGCCGCCTACACGCCGACCGACCGCACCGTCCCCACCCGTTCCGCGGAACGGGCCTCGTACGACAAGGAGCTGGTGCACGCGATACTCGACGAGGGGTACGTGTGCCATCTGGGCTTCGTGCGGGACGGGGCGCCGGTGGTGCTGCCCACGCTGTACGGGCGGGTCGGCGACCGGCTGTACGTGCACGGCTCGACCGGGTCGCGCCCGCTGCGGATGACCGGCCAGGCGGACCCGGGGCTGCCGGTGTGCCTGACCGTCACGCACGTGGACGCGCTGATCCTGGCCCGTTCCGCCTTCCACCACTCGATCAACTACCGCTCGGTCGTGGTGCACGGGATCGCCCACGACGTGACCGACCCCGAGGAGAAGCGGGCGGCGCTGGACGCGCTGGTCGACCACGTCGTGCCCGGGCGGGCGGCGGACTCCCGGCCCGCGAACAAGAAGGAGCTGGCCGCGACCGCCGTGATCCGGCTCGACCTGGACGAGGTCTCCGCCAAGCTCCGCACCGGCGGGGTGAACGACGAGCCCGAGGACCTGCCCCTCCCCCACTGGGCGGGCGTCGTCCCGCTGCGCAAGGGCTACGAGAGTCCCGTCGCCGACGGCGACCTGGCCCCCGGCATCGGCCTCCCCGACTACCTGGCGGTGCCGTGATGCTCATCCACCCCTGGGACGCGGCACACGACGACAGCGAGTGGCAACGGTGGCTCGCCGTGCACGACTTCGGACAGCTCGCCGTGAACGGCCCACCGGGCGAGGCGCCGTACGTCCAGCCGCTGCACTTCCTCTACGACGCCGAGCGCGCCGAGGTCCTCACCCATCTCGCCCGGCCCAACCCGCTGTGGCCCGCCCTGGAGGCGGGGCCCGAGGTGCTGCTGAGCGTGGTCGACGACTACGTCTACGCACCCGGGTACTGGCAGGTCGCGCCGGACGAGCCGGCCGAGCACGGCACGCCCACGAGCTACTACGCGGCCGTGCAACTCCGCTGCCGCGCCCACGTGGTGGACGACCCGCCCGAGAAGGCCGCACTGCTCAACCGTCAGCTCGGGCACTTCCAGCCGGAGGGCGGCTCGGCGGAGGTCGCGGTGGGAGAGGTGCCGTACGGCAGGCTGCTGTCCGGTCTGCGCGGGCTGCGGCTCGAAGTCGTCGACGTGCGGGCCAAGTTCAAGTACGCGGGCCGCAAGCCCCAGGTGCGGGAACGGGTGCTGGCGGGGCTCGCCGAGCGTAGCGGCCCGCGGGACGCCGCCGCACGCGAGCATCTGCTGCGCCGGCGCGGGGTGTGACACGAACGGCCTCGCCGACGCAGATCACTGAGGAGAGGGACCTCACGGGGGAGGGTCCCTCTCCGACCCTCGCCCCGGCCCGCTAGGCGGCGGTCTCGCGGGCCGCCACGCCGCTCTCCGCAGCGGCCCGGCCACCGGCCACCGGCGCGCCCGTGCCCTTCGCCGGCGCCGACGACTGGGCGATGAACGCGCCCACCAGGACGACCACGCCGCCGACGATCTGGGGTGCCGAGAGGTGCTCGCCGAGCAGCACCCAGGCCAGGACGGTGGCGATGACCGCCTCGAGGCAGGCCACGACCCCGGCGACCTGCGGGGACAGGCGCCGCACCGACAGCACACCCGTGACGTAGGCCAGGACGGTGGCGACGAGCACGATCCAGGCCAGCAGCAGGGCGGCGGGGACCGGGTCGCCGTCCATGCGGGCGGTACCGGTCAGCACCGTCCAGTCCATGGTCCACGGGCGGGCCACGGCGGTCAGGACGAGGGCGCCGATCAGCAGGCCGTAAGCGATGACACCGAGCGGGTCCGGCGCGTCCTCGCCCGCGTCACTGCCCTGGTCGGACAGGACGAAGTAGCCGACCTGGCAGCAGGCGGCGCCGAGCGCGAGCAGCAGGCCCAGGGCGTCGAAGCCCAGGCCCGCCCAGATCTCGACGACGCAGGCCAGGCCGCCGACCGCGAGGACCACGCCGAGCGCGGCGGCACGGGTGACCGGACGCCGCTGCACGAACCGCACCCAGCCCAGCACCAGGCCGGGGGCGAGGTACTCGACGAGCAGCGCGACGCCGACGGGGATCCGGGACAGGGCGGCGAAGTAGCAGGCCTGCACGCCGGCCACCGCCAGCAGACCGAAGCCCACGAGCAGGACGGGGCGGCGGAGCAGCAGGGCGCGGTGCCGCACGGCGACCGGCAACATCACCAGGGCCGCGCCCGCCACCCGCAGCCAGACCACGTGCAGCGGGTCGAGCCCGGCCTCGATCAGCGGCTTGGCCGCGACACCCGACCCGCCGAAGGCGACGGCGGACGCCAGCGCCAGCCCGAGCCCGGCTCCCTTGCCGTGGCTTACCCGACTGCTCTCAGACCTGTGCACGGGCACATGATGACAGGCGGCGACATGAGCGTCACCCCCGTTGACACCTGTCTCACCGTCTGGACGCGCCGGACGGTCGCGGGGCGAGCCTCAGCGGCCGACCATCACCGGCCGGACGCGCCGCACGGCCACGGGGACGGGCCTCGGCGGCCGGCCATCACCGGCCGGACGCGCCGCGCGGTCGGGGGGGCGAGCCTCGGCGGCCGGAGGTCACCGGGAGTCGGCCGGCGGACGCTCGACGCGGGCGAGGATCTGGTCGCTGTCGATCCCGGCGCGGTCCAGGACCTCCACGGCCCGGGCCTGCCGGTCGACGACGAGCGCGGCCAGCAGGTCGGTGCCCAGCGCGGCGCCGTCACCCCGGGCGGCGGCGCGCTCGCGGGCGTACTCCATGGCGCCCGCGGCCAGCGGTGACATCCCGTCCGCCGCCGTCACCACGGGCACGGCCCCGGAGTCCTCGACCGAGCCCTGCCAGCGCAGTCCGTAGCCGATGCTGCGCTGCACCAGGTACCCGAGCAGCCGGGCGAGGCCGGGCCCCTCGCCGAAGACGGCGCGCGCCTGGGGGTCGTGTTCGAGCAGCGAGTGCAGCAGATGGGCCGTGTCGATCTGCCGGTCCCCGTCGCGCAGCGCCCGGCGGCGGGCACCGGTGACGACCGCCGCCAGCACGGCGCTGAGACGGGCGTCGTCGTCCGGGCGCGGTCCGGCGGGCTGCTCGCCGACCTGCTGCCGGGGTATACGGGGTTGCACACCCCTCACCCCATCAGCCTCTCCGCCTCCGGTCATCCCCGACGGGAAGCATTTCGGCGTCCCACACAGAGTGGACCCGGGGCGCCGGAATCTCCTCCTTACGGATGAGATCAGGCCGAGATGCCCCGAGGGGCGTGCCGGTTCTCGCCGCGCGCCCGGCACGCAACCGGAATGCCCCCTCTCACGTCCAACAGGTGCATGGAGCGCGGGAGCTGGCTGGTCGCCCTGCCGGCCGTCGACGGCAAGCAGTACGTGTACCGGGTGTACGCCCCGGACGACGCACTGCCCGCCGACCTGTTCTGGGACGCCTGGCACTGCCACGACGAGAGCGCCTTCCCGCGCGCGTGCGACGTGTTCGACGCGGCGGTGATCGAGCGGGTGGGCCGGCCTCCGGGGACGGGCGCCCTCCACAATTCCTGACGGTTCATCAGTATTGAATGTTGCGACCTCTGCGGTTACTTTCCGCGACACCACAGCCCGACACGAAGAGGTGGTCGCATGCCCGAAATCAGCGCGGAGTCACGGATCGAGGCGCCGGCCGAGAAGGTCTGGGCACAGCTCACCGACTGGCCCGCCTACGGCGAGTGGAACGCCACCCACACGAGCTTTCCGCAGGGCGGCCCGGCCTCCCTCGAAGTGGGCGCGACCTTCCAGGAGAACATGAAGCTGATGGGCTTCCCGGCCGAGGTCGAGTGGACCGTCACGGAGCTGGAGCCTGCCCGGGTCCTCGCCATCAGGGGCAAGGGCCCGATGGCGGTGACCGTGGCCACGCGCTACACCCTGACCCCCTACGGCGACGCCACGAAGGTCCGTATTGACGGCGAGTTCACCGGCGCCGCGGTCACGCTGATGGCGGGCAGGCTGAAGGACTCGGGCACGGCCGCCCTCAACGAGTCGCTGCGCAAGCTCGCCGGGCTGGTGTCCTGACCGCCGCGGACACGGGAAGGCGCCCCGCGGAGTGTTCCACGGGGCGCCTCGTCGCCGCACGACCCTCAGTCCTCGTCGGCGAGGATCAGGTACAGCTTCTTGCGGGCCTCGTTGATGACGGCCACCGCCTTCTCGCGCTGCTCCTTGCTGCCGGTCTTCCAGACCTGGCCGAAGGCCTCCATCAGGCCGAAGCCGGCCTGGCGGATCTCGCCGAGCGCCTCGAAGTCGATGCCGCGGGAGGCTTCCTCCCAGGGCGCGTCCGGGCCCTCGTCGGCCGCTGCGCGGCCGGAATCGGTGAGCGAGAAGAGCTTCTTGCCGCCCTCGCTCGCGCTGGTGATCAGCCCCTCGTCCTCCAGCAGCTGGAGGGTGGGGTACACCGAGCCGGGACTGGGCTTCCACGCCCCGCCACTGCGCTCGGCGATCTCCTGGATCATCTCGTAGCCGTGCATCGGCCGGTCCCCGAGCAGGGCGAGGATCGATGCCCGTACGTCGCCGCGCCGCGCCCTCCCCCTCGGTCCGCCGCGCCCTCGCGGCCCCCAGGGGCCCGGGCCGAAGCCGGGGCCGCCGAAACCGAAGCCCGGACCACCCGGGCCGCCGGGGCCACCCGGCCCGAAGGGGCCGAAGGCACCGCGCCGGCCCTCCGGACCGCCTCGGCCACGAGAGCCCCGTCCACCGTGTCCACGTTCGAATCCGTGGGAACGCATCGCCATCACTCCATTCCATCGTTGATCTGTCGCGATGCGTCAACGATATATCGGAACTGTTCGGTTGACAAGACCCGGAGAAAGGCCCTGCCCAGGGCCCCTAGAGCCAGTTCGCCCAGCCGAAGGTGAAGAGATAAGCCCTGCGTCCCGCCTCCGCTCCCCGCAGGCCGCGCAGGAACATGCCGCCGAGCGCGGCGAGGAACAGCAGGGCGAAGGCTCCGGCCACCAGGGCTCCGGCGGCCGGCCCCGCGAACAGGCCCACGAGCACGCTGGCCACGACGACAGTGCCCAGGCCGAGATGCGCGCTGGGCAGGTCGGCCCGGAGCAGTTCGCGCAGCGTCCTGCGCGCCGCCCGCAGGTCGGAGTCGTACCGTTCCCGCGCCGCTTCCGGATCGGCGGCGGGGCCCTCGGGCCACCGTGATGTCGTGGTCCTCTCCTCCCCCTCGACGCGTTGCGGGCGTCAGTGGCCCCGGAACGCCTCCTCCAGCCACCAGGCCCCGTGGTCGCGGGTGACCTTCGCGTCGACGAGCAGGGGTGCGGCGCGGGGGCCGGCGACCCAGTCCGCCACCGCCTTCAGGTCGGCGGGGGTGCGCACGGTCACCGCCTCGAAGCCGTAGCCGCGCGCCACGGCGGCGATGTCGGTCTCCGGGAAGGTGACCGTGTCCAGCGGGAAGCCGTCCGGGCCGAAGTGGTGCACCTCGGCGCCGTAGGCCTCGTCGTTGTAGACGACCACCACGATCGGCAGCCCGAGCCGGCGCACGGTGTCCAGCTCCACGGCGCTCATCAGCGCACCGCCGTCCCCCAGGGCGGCCACGGGAAGCCGGTCCGGCCGGGCGAGCGCCGCGCCGATCGTGGTCGCGAGGCCCAGGCCGATGGACTGGAAGGCCTGCGTGAAACAGAAGCCGTTCTCGTCCGGGACGGAGAGGTACGCGCTCGGGTAGCCCATGAAGTTGCCCGAGTCCACGCCGACGACCCGCTCGGCGGGCAGGATCTCGTCGAGCGCGATGCTCAGCGTCCGCGGGTCGATCCGCTCGCGGCTGCCCTCGTCCTCGTAGGGCACGTCCCGCCAGCGCGCCCGCTCGGCGAGCGCGGTGGCGACGCCCGCCGTCCGGTAGCCCTCGCGGCCCTCATCGGCGGCCGCCAGGGCGCGCCGGGCCGTGCGGGCCACGTCGCCCACGACGCCGAGGTCCACCTCCCGGTGCGCGCCGAGTGCCTCCGGGTCGTCGTCGACCTGGACGACGGCCGCGCCGGGACCGATGAGGGTGCCGTGCCGCATGGTCCACATGTTCAGCGCGCAGCCCCAGCCCACGATCAGGTCGGCGCCCTGGATCAGTTCGGTGGCCAGTGGCGAGGCGAAGCCGCCGGAGACGTCCAGTGACCAGGGGCTGCCGTGGAAGAGGCCACGCGCCACCGCCGAGGTCGCCAGCAGGGCGCCGTAGCGCTCGGCGAGCGCCGTCAGGGCGTCCCGGGCGGCGGGGGTGCGGGCGCCGCGGCCGGCCACGAAGACCGGGCGCCGGGCGCGTTCCAGGGCCCGTACGAGATCGGTCACCGCCCGTCGCGACGGCTCCACCGGCTCCGGCCCCGCAGGCGGCGGGGCGCCGAGCGGGACGCCCTCGGGGACGTCCAGGGCCTGCACCTCCAGCGGAAGGTTGAGCAGCACGGTACGGCGCTCGTGCCGGGCCCTGCGCAGGGCCGCCGCGGCCTGGTCGACCGCGTCGTGGGCGGTGGTCACACGGGCGGTGACGGCGCCGACGGAATGGGCCAGCACGGCCTGCTCGACCCGGAAGTTGGAACGCTGGGCGGTCGCCTCCGCGGCCAGCACCAGCAGCGGCGTACGGCTCTTGGCGGCCTCGGTGATGCCGGTCAGGGCGTTGGTCAGGCCGGGGCCCTGGTGGACGCTGAGCGCGGTGAGGGTGCCGCTCGTGCGGGCGTAGGCGTCGGCCATGGTCGCCGCGCCGCCCTCGTGCCGGGCGGCGACGAACCGGGCGCCCGCGGCCACCATGGCGTTGGTGAGGTGGAAGTTGCCCGAGCCGACCACCCCGAAGACGTGGTCGACCCCGGCCGCGACGAGCGCCCGTCCGACGGCTTCGGCGACCTTCACGACCGCTCCACCAGGGCGAGCACCCGGGCGGGGGCGCCGGAACCGGACACGATGGGCAGGGGCCCGGCGACGACGAGGGCGCCGGTCGCGGGCAGCGCGGCGAGGTTCTGCAACTGGGTCAGGCCGTACTTGCCGGCGCCCAGCAGATGGGAGTGGCAGGGGAACGGCGGGTCGAAGGAGTGGGCGCGGCCCGCGTCCGTTCCCACGGTCTCCGTGCCGAGGCCGATCACCGGGGACTCCTCGGCGACCCAGCGCGCGCACTCCGGCGACAGGCCGGGGGTGTGCGGGCCGCCGTCGTCGGCGTTGAGGAACTCCTCCTGGGAGTGCGAGCGGGCGTCCCAGCCGGTCCGGACGAACAGCCAACCACCTTCCGGAAGTGGCCCGTTGGCGGCCTCCCAGGCCTTGATGTGGTCCACCTCGACGAGGAAGTCGGGGTCCTCGGCGGCCTGTTCGGAGAAGTCGAGCACGGCGGCCGGCGCGATCAGGCGGCTCGCGGGCACGGAGGCCACGTCGGCGAGGTCCTTGCCGGTGACCCAGTGGACGGGGGCGTCGAAGTGGGTGCCGGTGTGCTCACCGCTGCGGAAGTTGTTCCAGTACCAGGCGGGCCCTCGGTCGTCGTAGCGGCTGATCTCCTCCAGTTCGAAGGTCTGGGTCTGGCCGAAGGGGGGCGGCAGCTGGATCACCGGAGTGGTCGAGGAGAGCGGCGAGGTGAGGTCGACGACCTCGACGGCGCCGCTGCGCAGCCCGGCGAGAAGGGCGGCAAGCACGGACGGCTGGGACATGACGGCCTCCTGGGCGGGGCTGAACTGTCAACGCCTGTCTGTACAGGGTGTCAGCCGACGACCGGTTCTTTGCGGTGCACGCTCGGAAAATCGGTCCACCGTCCGCGAATTGGACTTGGTGCCCCAGGCCACGTCGTCCTAGCGTCGGACCATGCGAATCCGAATCGTCGACGCCTTCACCGACCGCGCCTTCGCCGGCAACCCGGCGGGCGTGCTGCTCCTCGACTCCTTCCCCGACGACGACCGGCTGCAGAAGATCGCGCTGGAGGTGAACCACGCCGAGACGGCGTTCGCGCACCGGCTGCCCGGGGGCGGGGAGGCGGACTGGGCACTGCGCTGGTTCACGCCCGCCGCCGAGGTGGCCATGTGCGGCCACGCCACGCTCGCCACCGCCCACGTGCTGCACACCACCGGCGCCCACGAGGGCGCGGTGCGCTTCGCCACCCGCAGCGGCGTCCTGGTGGCCACGCCCCGCGAGGACGGCTCGATCACCCTGGACTTCCCGACCGCGCCGCTCACCGCGGTCGAGGCGCCGGCCGGGGTCGCCGAGGCGCTGGGCGCCGAGCCGCGCAGCACCTTCGACACCGGGCCGAACGTCGGCGACCTGCTGGTGGAACTCGCCGACGAGAAGACGGTCCGGGCCCTCTCCCCCGACCTCAGGGCGCTCGGCGCCTACTCGCAGCGCGGCATCATCGCCACCGCCCGCGCCGCGGACTCCGCCCAGGGCTACGACTTCGTCTCCCGCTGCTTCTTCCCGAACGTGGGCATCGACGAGGACCCGGTCACCGGCAGCGCCCACACCGCGCTCGCCCCGTTCTGGTCGCAGCGCCTGGGCGGCACGATCCTGACCGGGCTGCAGGCCTCACCGCGCTCCGGCCGGGTCCGCACCGAGCTGCGCGGCGACCGCACTCTGCTCAGCGGACACGCGGTGACGGTGATCGACGGCGAGCTGCTGGCCTAGCGCCGGGCATCGCGACGCCGCGGAGATCCACCGGAAGGACCCTGGCAACTACGCCGTCGGCAGCCAGCCCACCTTCCCCGCGAGCAGCGCGTACCCGACGAACGCCCCGATGTCGAGGAGGGAATGCGCCGCCACCAGCGGCCCCACGCGCCCCCAGCGGCGGTACAGCCAGACGAAGACCACGCCCATCACCATGTTGCCGACGAAGCCGCCGATGCCCTGGTAGAGGTGGTAGCTGCCGCGCAGTACGGAACTGGCCACCAGCGCGGTCCCCGGGGTCCAGCCCAGCTGCCCGAGCCGGCGCAGCAGATAGCCGACGACGATGACCTCTTCGAGGATCGCGTTCTGGATCGCCGAGAGGATCAGCACCGGGTACTTCCACCACACGTCGGGCAGGGCCTCGGGGACCACCGTGAGATTGGCGCCGAAGCCCCGCGCGGCCAGGTAGAAGGCGATTCCGGTGCTGCCGATCACAGCGGCGACGGCGGCGCCGCGGCCGAGGTCGGGCCAGGGCCGGGTGCGGTCGAAGCCGAGGGTGCGCAGGCTCCCGCCCTCGCGCAGCAGCAGGTGCGCGACGAGCGCGACGGGCACCAGGGCGGTCGCGATCCCGAACAGCTGCCAGGCGAGATCCAGCCAGGGCCGGCCCGGCGCGGCGGAGGCGTTGAGGGTCGCCGCCTGGTCCTTGAGCCCTCCCGGTTTCGTGACCGACCCGACAAAGCTGATCAGGGCGGACACTCCGCTCGCACCGAGCGAAAGCGCCAGCACGAGCAGCGTCTCGTCACGGAGGATCCGCCGCGAGAGCCGCTCGGGAGGAACAGAATCGGCCACCGCACCCGTCTCCGCCTGCACACCTGACTCCAATTCAGTAATCCCGCCTCATCCCCATCCCCGCCCCGCTAGGGTCTCGAAAGAACTTACGAAGATCGTGCGCTTGGCCGTCAGGGGGGACGGACGCCGTACGGGGCGTACCTCCCCTCCGCATGCCGTACGGCCGCTTGCCGGCACGAGGTTCGACAGGGAGGGGCACCACCGTCATGGGACGTCACAGCTTGCCCGATCATTATGGGGCGGGCGCCAGCGACCCCCGCCCCCGCGCACGCCGCCGTACGACGGCCGTCGCCACGGTGCTGGTCCTGACGGTGGCCGGGGGCACGGCTGTCGCCGTGCGGAGCGGGCTGCTCTCCTTCGGATCGTCCTGCCAGGACGACGCCGTGCGGCTGAGGCTGGCCGCCTCCCCGGACATCGCCCCCGCCCTGACGGCCGCGGCCGAGCGGGCCCGGCACGAGAACGTCACCTCCGACGGGCGCTGTGTCACGGTCTCGGTGACCGCCCGCGACTCCTACAAGGTGGCGGACACCCTCGCCGCGGGCCGGAGGAGCGACGTCCAGGTGTGGGTGGCGGACTCCGATCTGTGGGTCGACCGGATCACGAACGACGGCACCGCGACCGAGGTGACCCCGGCGGGCGCGGTGGCCTCCACGCCCGTCGGCGTGGCCATGGTGCCCGAGGCAGCCAAGGCGATGGGCTGGCCGAAGAAGACGTACAGCTGGATCGAGCTGGCCGGCGCGACCCTGCGGGACGACGCGCTCCGGCTGGGCGCGGCCGACCCCTCGCGCAGTGCCACCGGCCTGCTCGCGCTGACCCGGCTGACCACCGCGGCGGCCGGCCTCAAGGGCGGGGACACCCAGGCCGCGGCGATGATGAAGACGCTGTCGCAGCGCACCTCGGACAGCGACGGCCAGGTCCTGGACACCCTGCCCAGGAACGCCTCGGGTACCGAGCAGGGCAACCCCGTACGCAACCAGGCGCTGATCCTCAGCGAACAGGCGGCGTACGCGTACAACACGTCGGCGGACGGCGGCGACGGCCTGGACATGTTCTATCCCAAGGACGGCTCGCCGCAGCTGGACCACCCCTACGCGATGGTCGGGCAGCTCACGACCGACCAGAGCCGGGCCGCGCTGCGGTTCATGAACTATCTGCGCCAGCCGGCCCAGCTGCGGCTGCTGCAGAAGTACGGCTTCCGCACCTCCGACGAGGAGGCGCCGGAGGCGGTGGTCGCCGAGGCGGGCGGCAGCAGCCCGCAGCCGTACGCGGAGCCCGCCGTCCAGCCCGCTTCGGACGAGGCGTTGCAGAAGGCCCTCGGCACCTGGACGATCACGGTGCAGAGCGCCCGGCTGACCACGGTCGTGGACGCCTCCTCCTCGATGTCCGAGCCGGTGCCGGGCACGGGCGGGCAGTCCCGCATGGAGGTGACGAAGGCGTCGCTGCTGCAGGCGCTGGCCACCTTCACGCAGGAGGACGAGATCGGCCTGTGGGAGTTCTCCACCAAGCTGGACGGCGGCAAGGACTACCGGGTCCTGGTGCCGACCGAGCGGCTCGGCGACCGCAGCGGCGGCCGCACCCAGCGGGAGCGGCTCTCGGCCGCCTTCGGCGCGCTGAAGCCGGTCGCGAACGGGGCGACCGGTCTGTACGACACCACGCTCGCCGCCTACCGGGCGGCCACGTCGTCGTACGCCAAGGGGAAGTTCAACGCGCTCGTCGTCCTCACCGACGGCGTCAACCAGGACCCCGGCAGCATCTCCCGCGCCGAACTGATCAGCGAGCTGCGGAAGCTCGCGGACCCCGAGCGCCCGGTGCCGCTGATCATGATCGCCGTCGGACCCGACGCCGACAAGGAGGAGGCCGCGGAGATCGCCGCCGCGACCGGCGGCTCGGGCCAGTCGGTGAACAACCCCTCACAGATCCAGTCGGTGATGCTGAAGGCGATCGTGGCGGCGGGCGCCCAGGGCGGCAGCACGAGCTGACTCCCGGACCCGCCCCCGCTCACCCCAGCGGCACCGGCTCCGGCATGCCCACCGGCCAGGTGTGCACCGGATCGCCCATGTGCATCAGCTCGCTGTAGCGGCGGGTGGTGGCCGCCAGCGCCGCGTCCCGGGACATGCCCGTCTCCAGGGCCCGGTGGAAGGTGGCCGCCTGCCAGGACGCGCCGTTGACCCGGCGCCGGCAGCGTTCCTCGATGACGCCGAGGTAGAGATCGCGGTCGGCGGGTTCGATGCCCCACGCGTCCAGACCGGCCTCGGCGAGCGGCAGCAGCTCGTCGCGGACCAGGCTGACCGCGTCGACCTCCGCCGTGCCGCCGTAGCGCCCGCGGCGCGGCCACTGGAAGCGCGCGTCGATGCCGTGCTTGCAGGCGGCGTCGAAGTTGGCAGCCGCGGCCTCGAAGGGCAGCCGGGTCCACACGGGGCGGGGCTCCTCGGCGAGGGCGCGGACGAGGCCGTAGTAGAAGGCCGCGTTGGCGATGACGTCGATGATGCTGGGGCCGGCGGGCAGGACGCGGTTCTCGACGCGCAGGTGGGGCACGCCGTCGGCGATGCCGTAGACCGGGCGGTTCCAGCGGTAGATCGTGCCGTTGTGCAGGACGAGTTCGTGCAGGTTCGGCACGCCGCCCGCGTCGAGGACCTCCAGGGGGTCCTCCTCGTCGCAGAGGGGCAGCAGCGCCGGGAAGTAGCGCAGGTTCTCGTCGAAGAGGTCGTGGGCGGAGGTGATCCAGCGCTCCCCGAACCAGGTGCGCGGGCGCACCCCCTGGGCCTGGAGCTCGGGCGGCCGGGTGTCGGTGGACTGCTGGAACAGCGGGGGCCGGGACTCGCGCCACAGCTCGCGGCCGAACAGGAAGGGCGAGTTGGCGCCCACGGCTATCTGGGCGGCGGCGACCGCCTGGGCGGCGTTCCACACGTCGGCGAAGCGGTCCGGGGTGACCTGCAGGTGCAGTTGCACGGAGGTGCAGGCCGCTTCCGGCGCTATCGACTTCGAGGTACAGGTCAGGCGCTCCACGCCGTCGATGTCGAGCACGAAGTCCTCGCCGCGGGCGGCGACGATCTGATCGTTGAGCAGCGCGTAGCGGTCGACCGCGGAAAGGTTCGAGGAGACCAGGTCGTCCCGGTCGAGCGTCGGCAGAATGCCGATCATCACGATTCCCGCATCGACCTCTCCGGCTTTTCGGTCGGCATATGCCAGAGAGGTCCTGAGTTCCTCTCCGAGCCGGTCGAATACCCGCCCCTGCAAGCGGTGTGGGGCTATGTTCACTTCCAGATTGAACATGGCGAGTTCTGTTTGGAAATCTCGGCTCGCGATCCGTTCCAGGACCTGCGCATTGAGCATTTTCGGCATGCCGTCGGCACCGGCGAGATTCAATTCGATCTCCAGCCCCATCAGGTTCCTGGGGCGGTCGAAGCGCTTCTCGGCCAGGAGCCGCTCCAGCCCCGTCAGGCACCTGCGGAGCTTGTCGCGGTAGAGCTGCCGATCGGACAGATCGAATCGACCTGCCACGACCTTCTCCCCCATCGGAGCGTCCCTCCTCGATCGGGCGGCGTCTTGGATCCCGGCCGCCGGTGTCGGGTCACGTGGGATAATGCCCAGCGTCGGCGATCGGTAACGTCCCCGCGTGGGCGGGTCGCGCGCTACTCTGGTCACATGTGACCGCGGGCACATTCACCGGGCATGCGGCACGACGCAGTTTCATGTACGCGACGAACTCGTGAAAAACGCCGACGAGAATTGGCCGACCGCGCCCCCGGCATTTTCCGAGGTCACCGCCTCCGAGCCGAGCGAAATCGGGGTGATTCCCGCGTCTCGCCGACCGGATTGGCCCTTGCCGGGTACTCCGGAATCGGCTAGACGAAACACCGTCTGAACACATGTCGTATAAACTCCGCGAACAGGCAGAGGGTCGGCGCCCCCGGTCTTCGAGACCTGCCGTCAGGCGACGCGCGACAGGTCTCATCCACATCCCGCGTACCCGGATTCCGCCCCGTCTCTCTCGCCTCGTGAGCAGACAGCGCCGTCCGCCCCCCGCCCTCGCGCCACCGTGCCTGTCGAATGAGAGGCGACCCACCATGCCGTTGCATGTCCCCCCGGCTCCCGCGCCCGCACTTCGTACCGTCCTGACCGCGCTCGGCTCGCCCACCGCGGTTCGCGAGGCCCGAACACCCTCCCTGCTGCGCTCCCAGGGACCCGCCACACCGGAACTGCCACTTCCCGTGCACGTCCTGGACGAGCTCACCCCCGAGGGCGCCTCCGCCAGCCGGCTGGCCGGCTGGCGGTTCCTGATCCGGTGCGGCGACCGCGCGGTGGCCGCGGCCGAGACCATGCTGACCCCGGACGGCTGGGCCTTCTCGCACTTCTTCGAGGGCCCCTACATCGCCTCCACCGAGCGGGCGCTGCGCCAGGCCGAGACGATGAAACAGCCCTACCAGGCGCGCCTGCTGTCGGTGCCGAGCCTGTACATGCTCACCCTCTGGCTGCACGGCGACTGCGCGGCGGACGGGGCGGCCGGCCACCCGGTGGCCACGGACCTGCTCGTGCCGCTGGCCCCGGCCCCGCCCGGCATCGCGGCGCACCGCCCGCACCGCGTCGCCGAGCTGCTCCCGGTGCTGACCCATCGGGTGACTCCGGCTCCCCTGCTCGGCCAGATCGCCTGACGAAACACCTCGAGCCCCGCCGTCGATTCACCGACGGCGGGGCTCGGCGTTTTCCGCGGCGCTTCACCCGGAATCGAATGCGCTCGTACGAGCGAAAAACTGCTCGTACGAGCCGGAAAACGTGCTCGACCTGTATGGACTAGCCCCATCCGGCCAGTGCGAACCACCCGAAGGGACAGTGCGGTTGGGCTGAACCGTCCGGGCGGGCGACGCGTCATCAACCTGTGAAGAAGTGGTGCGCCGAAATGCCTGCGGATTCACCTCCGTGGGGCAACACTGGACGGGACCGACTTAAACCAACGGGGGGCGGCCATGGACAACGCGTCACGCCGCAGCACAGACTCGACAGCCATCTCCGACATCACGACAGAGCGAAAGATCCCACCAATGTGCCAGCATCAGCCGCCGTGCCCAACAGCAGACTCCGCCGACCGGGAATCCGCCCGACTCGTGGCGCACCACCCGGAGCAGGGATGGAGCCTGCTGTGCAACGGCGTCCTGCTCTTCGAGGACACCGGTGAGCTGCTGCCCGACGGCCAGATCATCGCCCCGCACCGCCCGCTGGGCGCCAGCCAGGTGATGACGGCCGCCTGAGGCGGCACCCGGGCGGGCCTCGGCCGGCCGCCCGGCGCATTCGAGGGGCCGGTCGCGGAGACATGCCGCGGGCCGGCCCCGACGCACGTCCGGCACCGATCACTCCCCGTAGCGACCCGGAACTGCGAGGGTCATGGGGGCGGTCCCGCGGGCGGACCCGGTGTTGATCACCCTTCCCACGGGCGAGCCTCTTCCGGAAGACTTCTGGACGTCTCGCGGCACGTGTCCACGGAGGTGGGGGAATTGGCAGCAGACGAGGCCGGTGCCGAGGGGGTGCCCGCGAGCCGGGGGAAGGTCACGATCACGGAGATCGCCCGGCAGGCAGGGGTATCGGTGCCGACCGTCTCCCGGGTGGTCAACGGCCGCTCCGACGTCTCGCCGCGCACCCGGGCACGGGTGGAGGACCTGCTCCTCCGGCACGGTTACCGCAAGCGCGCCCACGCCTCGGGGAGCGGCGCCGCACTGCTCGACCTGGTCTTCAACGACCTCGACAGCCCCTGGGCGGTGGAGATCCTGCGCGGAGTGGAGGAGGTGGCCCACGCCGCGGGGATCGGCACGGTGGTGTCGGCGATCCACGGGCGCTCCGGCGACGCGCGGGAGTGGATGCGCAACCTCCGGGCCCGCGCCTCGGACGGCGTCATCCTGGTCACCTCGGCACTGGAACCGCTGCTGCACGAGGAGTTGCGCGCCCTGGGCGTCCCCCTGGTGGTCGTCGACCCGGCGGGCTCCCCCGCCCTGGACGTCCCGACGATCGGCGCCGCCAACTGGTCGGGCGGCCTGGCGGCCACCGAGCACCTGCTCTCCCTCGGCCACCGCCGGATCGGCCTGATCGCCGGCCCGCCGCGGCTGCTGTGCTCCCGCGCCCGCCTGGACGGCTATCGCGCCGCCCTGGAAGGCGCCGGCATCGCCCCCGACGGCTCCCTCGTCGTCCCCGGTGACTTCCACCCCGAGTCCGGTTTCACCGGCTGCAACGCCCTGCTCGCCCTGCCGGAACCCCCGACCGCGCTCTTCGCCGCCAGCGACCAGATGGCCCTGGGCGCGATCGAGGCACTGCGCCGGCGGGGTCTGCGGGTGCCGGAGGACCTGAGCGTGGTCGGCTTCGACGACCTTCCGGAGGTCCGCTGGTCGGCGCCGCCCCTCACCACGGTCCGGCAACCGCTCGCCGACATGGGCAAGTTGGCGGTCCGCACGGTCCTGCGCCTGGCCCGCGGCGAGCAGCCGGACTCCCCCCGCGTCGAACTCGGCACCGAACTGGTCGTGCGGTCCAGCACGGCACCCCCGGCACCCTGACTGACCGGGGGTGCCGAGACCCCGGCGGTGCTCCCCAAGGCACCGCCGGGGCGTTCGGGAAACCCCTCTCGCAGGCGCTACGCGCCGCCCAGCGCCTGCCGGATCGCGAAGTACGCCGGCTTGGGCCGCAGTTGCTCGTCGTACGGCAGCGCGGCGCCCTCCCCGGGGAAGAACGCCGGGATCCAGGAGTACTTGTCGGTGTAGTCCCACACCGTGATCCCCACGCATCGCCGCACCGCGAGGCAGGCCGCCGTCAGGTCGCGGTACCAGTCGGCCTGCTGGGCCAGCTTCTCGTCGGTCGCCGGCAGGATCATGCGGACGTCGACCTCGGTGAGCGCGGTGTCGAGCCCGAGCCGGGAGAAGCGGCGCAGGTTGTCCTCCAGGGTGGTCGGGTAGCCGTACTGCAGGGCCAGATGGGCCTGCAGGCCGATGCCGTCGAGCGGGACGCGCTGTGCCTTCAGCTCCTGGGCGAGCCGGTAGTAGGCGTCGCTCTTCGGGCCGACGGCCTCGATGTTGTAGTCGTTGAGGTACAACTTCGCGTGCGGGTCGGCCTGGTGGGCCCAGCGCAGGGCGTCGGCGATGTAACCGGGGCCGAGCGTGCGGTACCAGAGGGTGTCGCGGTAGGTGCCGTCCTCGTTGAACGCCTCGTTGACCACGTCCCAGGAGTAGACCTTGCCGCGGTAGTGCCGCACCTCGGTCTGGATGTGCTTCTTCAGTACGGCCCTGAGCTCGGCCGCCGTCCAGTCGCGGCCGGTGAGCCAGTCCGGCAGCTGGCTGTGCCAGACCAGGGTGTGGGCGCGCACCCGCTGGTGGTCGGCGCGCGCGAGGTCGACGATCTCGTCGCCGTTGGTCCAGTCGAAGACGCCCTGCTGGGGCTCGGTGGCGTACCACTTCATGCCGTTGCCGGGCGTGATCATGTCGAACTCGCTGCCCAGCACGGAGGTGTAGGCGGTGTCGGTGAGTTCGGGGTTGTCGGTCGCGCTGCCGAAGTAGCGGCCGTGGCGGTGGGCGAGCTCGGCCAGGGTGGCGGGCCGCGGGTGCGCCTGGGCGGGGGTGCCGGTGGTGACACCGGCGGCGACCAGGACGGCGGCGAGGGCGCCGACGAGTCTGAGACGGGTCGTGGGCATGGTGCGACTCCTCACGGGGTGGGGTGTGGGGCCGTACGTCCGGCGGCGCGCGTCATCCCTTCGTCGCGCCGGCGGTGAGGCCGCCGACGAGCTGGCGCTCGGCGACCGAGTAGAGGGCGAGGGCGGGGACCATCGCCAGGACGAGGTAGGCGAAGACACGGGCGTACTCCGCCGAGTACTGGCCCTGGAACTGCGCCACGCCGAGCGGCAGCGTCCACCACTTGGAGTCGGTGAAGACCAGCAGCGGCAGCATGTAGTTGTTCCAGCTGGTGACCACCGCGAGCACGGAGACCGTGCCGAGCGCGGGCCGGGCCATCGGCAGCAGCACCCGCCAGAAGAAGCCGAAGGCGCTGCAGCCGTCGAGCGTGGCCGCCTCCTCCAGCTCGCCGGGGATCTGCCGGAAGAAGCCCCGCAGGATGATGATCGTCATCGGCAGGCCGAAGGCGGCCTGCGGCAGGATCACGCCGAGCGGGTTGTCCAGCAGACCGAGCGAGCGCAGCAGCAGGAACAGGGGCAGGGCGGCCACCGCGGGCGGGAACATCAGCCCCATCGTGAAGAAGGTGAACATCAGCTCCCGGCCGCGGAAGGCGAACCGGGCGAAGGAGAACGCTGCGAGCGCGGACACCGCGACCACGAGCACGCAGGTCGCGACCGCCACGAGCGTGCTGTTGCCCAGCAGCCGCCAGAAGTCGCCGGAGCCGAGGATGTCGGTGTAGTTGCCGGTCAGCCAGCGCTCGGGCAGCCCGAAGGGGTTGCGGGAGAGCTCGTCGGTGGACTTGAAGCCGGACAGCGCGGCGTACAGCAGCGGTACGACGATCACCGAGCCGACCACGACGAGAACCACGTGCAGCGGCAGTTGGCGCAGTGTCTTCACCTGCCGTCTCCCCTCATGTTCGTGGTGGCGCCCTCGAGGTCGCGCCGGAGCACGAACCGCTGGTAGGCGAGGGCGAAGACGAGGCAGATGCCGAACATGACCACGCTGATCGCGCTGGCGTAGCCGACCTGGTAGCGCTTGAAGCCGTACTGGAACATGGTCACGGCCATCGTCTCGGAGTGATGGTCGGGGCCGCCCTGGGTGATCACCCAGACCAGGTCGAAGAGCTGGATGGACCCGATGACGGACAGGAAGATGCTGATGCGGATCGTGGGCGCGAGCAGCGGCAGGGTGACGTTGCGGAAGCGCTGCCAGGGGTTGGCGCCGTCGATCAGCGCCGCTTCCGTCAACTCGGCCGGGATCGACTGGAGTCCGGCGAGCAGCAGCATCATGTGGAAGCCGAAGTACTTCCAGGTCATGACGAGGAAGAGGGTCGCCATGACGTAGGAGGGGTCGGCGAACCACTCGCCGCCCACGCCGTCCAGGCCGATGGCGCCCAGGACATGGTCGGCGAGCCCGTCGTCCGGGGCGAAGACCATGCTGAACAGCACGCCGGTGATGGCCTCCGACAGGACGTAGGGCGCGAAGAAGAGCATGCGGTAGACGGCCCGGCCGCGCAGCCGCTGGTTGAGTGCCACGGCCATGGCCAGCGCGAACGGCAGTTGCAGCAGCAGCGAGAGCCCGACCAGGAGGGCGCAGCGCCACAGGTCGCCGAGGAAGACGTCGTCCTGGAAGAGGCGGGTGAAGTTGTCGCCGCCGATGTAGTCGGAGGGCATGCCGAAGCCGCCCCAGCGGAAGAACGCGGCGTACAGCGCGAACAGCATGGGCAGCAGGACCAGCCCGATGAACAGCACCAGCGCGGGCACCTGGAAGCCGACCGCGGTGAGCCAGTTCACCAGGCGCCGGCGCGCCCGCCCCCGCCCCGGCGTCGCCGCCGGGGAGGGGAGGGCGACGCCCGGCCCCGTCCGCTTGTCCGGAAGGAAAGTGGAGGTCATCGCCGGTTACTGCTCTTCCTTCGCGGTCTTGGAGATCGACTGCGTGACCTGCTCGGGCGACTTGGAGCCGGATATCAGTGCCGCGACGCTGTCGTTGACCTCCTGGCCGACGGCGGGGGCGTAGGCCTGGTCGAGGTAGAGCTGGAAGCCGGTGGCCGCCTTCAACTGGGCTTGTACGGCCTTGGTGTTGGGGTCGGAGAGACCCTTCTCGGCGCCGGGGACGACGGGGAGGGTGTTGGTCTTCTTCACCAGCACCAGGTCGGTGGCCTCGGAGGCGAAGAACTTCAGGAAGTCGACGGCCGCCTGCGGGGCGCCCTTGCGCAGGGCGTGTCCGCCGCCACCGCCGAAGACCTCGGTGATGGCGCCCTTTCCGCCCTCGACCGCGGGGAAGGGGAAGAAGCCGAGGTTCGAGCCGAGGCCCTTGCCGGAGTCGGCCTCGACGACCGGGGCCCACTGGCCCATGAGTTCCATGGCCGCCTTGCCGTTGCCCATGGTGGCCGCCTGGCCGGTGGGCGTGGAGTACGCGGCGCCGAGGAACCCCTTCTGGAACGGCTGGAGTTTGACCAGGTCCTGGAGGTGCCGGCCGGCCTGGACGAGTCCGGGCGCGGTGAAGTCCTTGTCGTCGTTGGCCTTCTTCAGCGCGTCGATGCCGGCCGTGCGCATCGCGAGGTAGGCCCAGTAGTACATGCCGGGCCACTTCTCCTTGCCGGCCAGGGCGATGGGCGTGATGTTCTTCGCCTTGAGCTTCTTGACGGCGTCGAGGAAGCCGCTCCAGGTGGTGGGCGGGGCGGCGATGCCGGCCTGCTTGAAGAGCGCCTTGTTGTACCAGAAGCCGATCATGCCGATGTCGAACGGTATGCCGTACGTCTTGTTGTCCAGGATGTACGCCTGCTTCGCGACGGACAGCATGCCGTCGGCCCACGGCTTGGTCCGGTCGGTGAGGTCCTCTACGAGCCCGGCGTCCACCTGCTGCTGGAGCACACCGCCGCCCCAGGTGTGGAAGATGTCCGGGAGCTTCCCGGAGGCGGTCAGCGCCGTCATCTTCGACTTGTAGGCGTCGTTCTCCATCTGGACGATCTTCACCTTGACCTTGGGGTTCTGCGCCTCGAACTTCTTGGCCAGACCCGCCCAGACCGTCTTGGTGGGCTCGGTGGTGGAGATGTTCCACCACTCGATGGTGGTCTTCCCGTCGGCCGACCCTCCGTCCGAGTCGCCGCCGCATGCGCTCAGAGCCGTCATGCCCAGACCGGCCGCGGCGGAGGCCGCCAGGAACCCGCGGCGGGACAGTGCCCGGTCGCCCATTGTGTGCTCCTTGGGGTAGGGACGGCGCGTCCACGACCGTCCACTAGGACCGAAAGTTTCGGAGATGATCCAGAAAGCTTCGCTGTTGCCGCACCCTAGAGACAGCTCCCAAACGGTGGCAACCCCTTGTACGCGGTGAATCTGCGCGCGACGTCGCACAGCGGCGGCAGCGGGGGACTCAGGCCCGGTATGGTTCGGGCGGCGAACCCCGCCCGTCACCTCTCGACCGGTCGAAACATTCGGCTCAGCAGGCGAACATTACGGAGCCGATCAGGCAGTGCTATCGCACGGAGACCGAGTCGGCTCGCTCCGTCGCGCCCTCGGCGGCCGCGAGTGCGCGGTTGCGGCGG
>NZ_JAMGBF010000097.1 GCF_023516615.1 Streptomyces panaciradicis | reverse complement strand
TCACCCGCGGCGGCCGGCGCGGGCTCCGGGCCGCCGGACTCCGCGCCGCGTACCGCCGCCGCGCCCGCCGCCCTGCGGCTGATGCCGCTGGGCGACTCGATCACCTGGGGCGTCGGCAGCCCGTCGGGCAACAGCTACCGGAGCTTCCTGGGGAGCCGGCTGACGGCCGAGGGGCATGCCGTGGACTTCGTCGGCTCGGGCCGCAACGGCACCATGTCCGACCCGGACAACGAAGGCCACTCCGGCTGGCGGATCGACCAGATCGCCGGCATCGCGGACTCCGTGCTGGCCCGGTACCGCCCCAACGTGGTCACCCTGGAGATCGGCACCAACGATCTGAACGGCAACTATCAGATCCCGACCGCTCCCGACCGGCTGCGTGCCCTGATCGACCAGATCACACGCGACGCCCCCGACGCGACCGTCCTCGTCGGCACCGTGATCGTCTCCACCAGCGGCACCGAGGAGGCCAACCGGCCGGCTTTCAACGCCAAGCTGCCCGGGATCGTCCAGGCCGAGCAGGCGGCCGGCAAGCATGTACGGCTGGTGGACATGAGCGCCCTGACCGGCGCGGACCTCTCGGACGCCCTGCACCCCAACGACAACGGCTTCCGCAAGATGGCGGACGCCTTCAACGCGGGGGTGCAGGCCGCGGACGCGGCCGGCTGGATCAACCCGCCGGCTTCGGCGGACGGACAGGTGCGCTCCGGGATCGCGGGGAAGTGCCTGGACGTGAGCGGCGGCAACAGCGCCAACGGGACGGCCGTCGACATCGCGACGTGCAACGGCTCCACCGCGCAGCAATGGTCCGCCCATTCCGACGGCACCCTGCGGGCGCTCGGCAAATGCCTCGACGCCACCGGCCGCGGCACCGTCAACGGCACGAAGATCGAGATCTGGGACTGCAACGCGGGCGGCAACCAGCAGTGGCAGTCCTACGGCGGCGGTTACCGCAATCCCGCCTCCGGCCGCTGTCTCGACGATCCCGAATCGTCCGCCGCCGACGGCACGCAGCTGGTCCTGTGGGACTGCAACGGCGGCGCCAACCAGCAGTGGACGGCGCTGCCGGTCACCTCGGCCGCGTGACCCCGCTCGACGGCGGCACCGACGCGCCGCCGGTGCCGTACCCCCCACACGCACAAGGAGACCGATCCCTCATGCCCTGGCTCGACGAAGAGGCCCGGCTGCGCAAGGTCCTGGCCCTGGTCGCCGGTCTGACGGCCGGTGCGGTCCTGGCGCTGGCCGGCCCCGCGAACCCGGCCGCGCACGCGTCCTCCGGCCCACGCGGCGCGGCGACGGCCGACAGCGGCGGGCCGGCGGGCAACGTCACGCGGATGCCGGTCCGGGACGCCGGCGGCGGTGCCCACCAGCACGGCGGCCCCATGTGAGGTGACCGGGCCCGCGAGCACCCGCGTCCGGCACGGCGGCCGTCGCCGGACGCGGTTTCGGCATGTCCTCGAACCGCCTCAACTCGGGGCCAGACATGGGATGTATCGAGCTCTCCATTACTGTGAGAAGCCTATTGACATGGCCACGGGCCTGTGGGATCACTATGCGTCATGGGATGTCTGAGTGTCTCCTGTGGGCGCTCTCGGGCCCGCTGACGCCAGCTGCAGACGCCCCATCCGCACCCCCGGACAGGCACAGCACTCTCCGTCCCCTTCCCCCGCCTCTCGAGGACACGGAATGCAGCCTTCATCCGCTCCACCCTGTCTCCCCGCGGCCCGTGCCGCACGCTTACCGGCGGCCGCGGCCGTCTGCGCGCTGGCACTGCTGGCCATGGTGCTGGCGACGGCGCCGACATGGTCGGCGCCCGCGTCCGCGACGCCCCTGGTGAGTTCCGCCTCGGGCCGCTGCCTGGACGTCAAGGGCAACGTCGACACATCGGGCACCGCAATGCAGATCTGGACCTGCAACGGCCAGGCCAACCAGGCGTTCGAGCTCACGGCGACGGGTGAGCTGAGGACCATGAACAGCACCCGGTGCGTGGACGCCT
Organism: Streptomyces panaciradicis; assembly: GCF_023516615.1. GTDB lineage: Bacteria > Actinomycetota > Actinomycetes > Streptomycetales > Streptomycetaceae > Streptomyces > Streptomyces panaciradicis. Next base: position 4,062 of record NZ_JAMGBF010000097.1, on the reverse strand, counting down.
CCGACAACCGGACGGCGCCCGGCGCTCCGGCGGTCATCCGCCCGTGCGACGGACGGGCCGGCCAGGTCTGGCGGGAGAACGGCGACGGGTCCGTCACCGCAGCCTCGTCCGGGTTCTGCCTCGACGTCAGCGGGGCGGCCACGGCCGACGGCACCCCGGTCGTGCTGTGGACCTGCAACGGCCAGAGCAACCAGAAGTGGTCCACGGCGACGACGCCGCCCCCGCAGTCCGGTTCCGGACCGTGCGACCTCTACGCCGCCGGCGGCACGCCGTGCGTGGCCGCGCACAGCACCGTGCGGGCGCTCTACGGGACCTACAGCGGCTCCCTGTACCAGGTCCGGCGCGCCTCGGACAACGCGGTCAAGGACATCGGGGTACTGGCGCCCGGCGGGTTCGCCGACGCGGCGGCACAGGACGCGTTCTGCGCGGGCACCTCATGCGTGATCACCGCCGTCCGCGACCAGTCCGGACACGGCAACGACCTCTGGTACCAGGGCTCCGCACAGGTCCCGGGGTCCAGCCAGAGCAGTCCCGCGAAGGCGACCTCGGAGTCGCTGACCGCCGGAGGCACCAAGGCGTACTCGCTGTACATCAACCCCGGCAACAGCTACTGGCGGGACGGTCATCTCACGGGCGTGCCCACCGGTGCCGCACCCGAGGGGGCGTACATGGTGACCAGCGGCACCCACGTCAACGGCGGCTGCTGCTTCGACTACGGCAACAGCGAGACCACCAGGAAGGCCGACGCCGCCGGGGCGATGGACGCGATCAACTTCGGCACCGAGTGCTGGTTCGGCGGCTGCTCCGGCAGCGGCCCCTGGGTGCAGGCCGACCTCGAATGGGGGCTGTACCCGGGCGGCAGCCAGTCCTGGAACCCCAACCAGCGTGCGTTCACCAGCAAGTTCGTCACCGCGATGCTGAAGAACAACGGCACGTCGAGGTTCGCCCTCAAGGGCGGCAACGCCCAGTCGGGGAGCCTGACCACCTTGTGGGACGGCGGACTGCCCGCCGGATACAGCCCCATGAAGAAACAGGGCGCCATCGTCCTGGGCAGCGGCGGCGACTGCTGCAAGCCGGGCGGCGGCGCGAACCTGAGCGCCGGCACCTTCTACGAGGGCGCCGTGGTCGCCGGCTACCCCTCCGACGCAACCGACAGCGCGGTGCAGGCGAACATCACCGCCGCGGGTTACCGCTGACCCATGCAGCTTCCGACTCGGCCCAGGAGTGGATGACTTATGCCCACGAGCACGACACGGCCCCTGCCCCCGCTGCCGTCCCTGCGCAGAACCCTGGCGCTGCTGTTCTCGACGGCGCTGCTCGCCTTCGCCGTACCGCTCCTCTCCCTCGGCACGGCGCGGCCCGCCGCCGCGCTCGGCAACGGACTCGCGCCGACCCCGCAGATGGGCTTCAACGACTGGAACGCCTACGGCTGCAACGTCTCCGAGTCGCTGATCAAGTCCACCGCCCAGGCGATGCACACCAACGGCATGCAGGCGGCGGGCTACACGTACGTCAACATCGACGACTGCTGGATGACCCACAACCGGGACTCCGGCGGGCACCTGGTGCCGGACCCGGCGAAGTTCCCCGACGGCATCAAGGGCACCGCCGACTACGTCCACTCACTGGGGCTCAAGCTCGGCATCTACGAGGACGCCGGCACCGCGACCTGCGCGGGGTACCCGGGCAGCCTGGGGCACGAGACCACGGACGCCCAGTCGTTCGCGTCGTGGGGCGTGGACTACCTGAAGTACGACAACTGCAACAACACCGGCGTCTCCGCGCGGACCCGGTACACCACGATGCGGGACGCCCTCGCCGCGACCGGCCGGCCGATCCTGTACAGCCTGTGCAACTGGGGCCAGGAGAACGTGTGGACCTGGGGTGCGAGCGTGGGCAACAGCTGGCGCACGACAGGGGACATCAGCCCCACCTACTCCAGCATGCTGTCGATCTTCCACAGCAACGTCGGGCTCGCCTCCTACGCCGGTCCCGGCCACTGGAACGACCCGGACATGCTGGAGATCGGCAACGGCTCGATGACGGCCACCGAGAACCGCAGCGAGTTCAGTCTCTGGGCGGAGATGGCCGCGCCGCTCATCGCGGGCACCAACATCCCCCAGGCCAGTTCGGCCACCCTGTCCGTGCTGACCAACTCCCGGGTGATCGCGGTCGACCAGGACCCCCTCGGCAAGCAGGGCACCATGGTCTCCTCCTCCGGCGGCCTGGACGTGCTGGCCAAGCCGCTGGCCAACGGTGACGTCTCGGTGGCGCTGTTCAACGAGACCGGCTCCACGGCGACCATCACCACCACCGCGTCCGCGATCGGCAAGACCGGGGCGTCCGCCTACACCCTGACCGACCTGTGGTCGGGCGCGACCTCGACGACCTCCGGCACCATCAGCGCCTCGGTGCCCGCCCACGGCACGGTCATGTACCGGGTCGCGGGCGGCACCAGCGGCGGCACCACCGGTGTGACCGGCCCGCTGCACGCCGTCGGGTCGGGCAAGTGCCTGGACGTACCGAACGCGACCACGACCGCGGGCACCCAGGTGGAGATCTGGAGCTGCAACGGCGGTGCGAACCAGACCTGGACGCACACCGCCTCCGACCAGCTCAGTGTCTACTCCGGCAGCGGTCAGATGTGCCTGGACGCCTACGACAACCGGACCGCGCCCGGGACGAAGGTGGAGATCTGGCAGTGCAACGGCCAGAGCAACCAGCAGTGGTCGCTGAACTCCGACGGCACGGTCACCGGCCGTCAGTCCGGCCTGTGCCTGGGCGTCGCGGGAGGGGCCACGGCCGACGGGGCCCTCGCCGAGCTGCAGACCTGCGACGGCAGCGGCGGCCAGCGCTGGACGCTCGGCTGACCTTCCCCTGCTCCTCACCACTGCCCCAGAGGAGGTTCCCATGTCCGGATCGGCACTCGACCGCCGACGCGGGCGATTCCCGGCCGTGTTCCTGATCGCCCTGGCGATGGCCCTGGCAGCGCTGGGAACACCGGCGTTCGCCAGGTCGCCGGGACCCGGCACCAGCACCGCCGTCCACACCTCGGCGTCCGCCGCGGCCGCGTCGCTCCCGTGCGACCTCTACGCCGCGGGCGGTACGCCGTGCGTGACCGCCCACTCCACGACCAGGGCGCTGTTCACGGCGTACAACGGGCCGCTGTACCAGATCCAGCGGTCCTCCGACCACGCCTACCGCGACATCGGGGTGCTCGCCGCGGGCGGATACGCCGACGCAGCCTCCCAGGTGTCGTTCTGCGCGGGCACGTCGTGCACGATCACGAAGATCTACGACCAGACCACCCGGCACAACGACCTGCCGATCTCCTGGGGCGGCTACTGGAAGGGGCCCGGCCCCAACGGCTCCGACGTGGGCGCGGACGCCATGGCCCTGCCGGTTACCGCGGCCGGCCACCAGGTGTTCGGCGTCAAGGTCACCCCCGGTGTCGGCTACCGCCTGGACCACGCGAGCGGCGTGGCCACCGGCGCCCAGCCCGAAGGCATCTACATGGTGACCTCGTCGAACTACACCAACCAGTGGTGCTGCTTCGACTACGGCAGCGGCGAGAACTCCCACACCGACACCGGCAACGCCACCATGAACGCCATCTACTGGGGCAATGCCTGCTGGTTCGGTGGCTGCACGGGCAGCGGCCCGTGGGTCGAGGCCGACCTGGAGAACGGCATGTTCCACACCAACACCGGCTCCAACAAGGACCCGAACAACCAGGGCGTGCACTATCCGTTCGTCAGCGCGTGGCTGAAGAACAACGGCACCACCAACTTCACCCTCAAATACGGCAACGGCGCGAGCGGCGGCCTGACCACCACCTTCTCCGGGCCCCTGCCCAACGGCTACTCGCCGATGAAGGTCGACAGTTCGGTCCTGCTCGGCACCGGCGGCGACAACAGCCCCTCAGGACAGGGCGAGTTCTTCGAGGGGGCGATGACGGCGGGCTACCCCTCCGACGCCACCGAGAACGCCGTCCAGGCCAGTATCACCGCGGCCGGCTACGGGACCGGAGGCGGTGGGGGCGGCACGACGGGTGCGCTGCGT
>NZ_JAMGBF010000096.1 GCF_023516615.1 Streptomyces panaciradicis | reverse complement strand
TCCAGGCCAGTATCACCGCGGCCGGCTACGGGACCGGAGGCGGTGGGGGCGGCACGACGGGTGCGCTGCGTGCGGTGGGCGCGGGCAAGTGCCTGGAGGTGCCGGGCGGTTCCACGACACCGGGCACGCAGACGCAGATCCGCGACTGCACCGGCGCGGCGAACCAGACCTGGTCCCAGGGCTCCTCCCGCGAGCTGACGGTCTCGGTCGGCGGCAACCCCCTGTGCCTGGACGCCTCGGGACAGGGCACCAGCCCCGGCACCAAGGTCATCACCTGGACCTGCAACGGCCAGTCCAACCAGCAGTGGACGCTCCACACCGACGGCACCCTCACCAGCGACCCGTCCGGACTGTGCCTGGACGTCACCGGCGCCGCCACCGCCAACGGCACCCCCGTACAGCTGTGGACCTGCAACGGCCAGTCCAACCAGCGGTGGACGCTGAACTGACCCCGTGAGACACCCCGCTCGACTCCGGGGCGGCATCCCGACGCCGCCCCGGTGAGCCGCCGCGCCGTGCCGGCGCCGACCACAGGAGGATCACATGAGGACGCGAGCGCGACCCGGCCTCGGCCGTGCATCCCGGCACCGGAATTCCCGGCGTCCGGCACTGGTGGCCGGCATCGTCCTGGCGCTGGTGTGGGCCCTGCTGTCGACGGCGCCGAGCCAGGCCGCCGCGGCCAAGTCGCTGAGCGTGCACCTGGCGTCGACGCGAGGACCGGCGACAGGCGTCGGGGAGGGATTCCTCTACGGCATCAGCGAGGACGGCAGCCGGCCCGAGGACCGGTTCCTGCAGCCGCTGGGAGTCAACGCCTTCCGCGGCGGCGGCTGGTTCTCCGGCGGCTGGATCAAGGACGGCTACCAGAACGGCCCGGCCACCCGCGCCGACGTCGACTCCATCGTCGCGCAGGCGAAACGGCTCACCCGCCCGCCGTACCACGCGCAGTACCAGGTGCTCGTCAGCGACATCTACGGCGCCAACGGCGGCCAGCCGTCGAACACCAGGTACCCGTGCGACAACGGCGACTGCTCCAACTGGATCTCCTTCATCGACTCCACGGTGGGCGCCCTGCAGACCTCAGGGCTGACGTTCGCCTACGACATCTGGAACGAGCCGGACATCTCCGTCTTCTGGACCCGGGGGGTGAACAGCGCCCAGTACTTCCAGATGTGGGACAGCGCCTACCGGGAGATCCGGCGGATCGCCCCCGGCGCGCAGATCGTGGGACCCTCCCTCGCCTTCACCCCGCAGCGCAACCCGGGGGAGTGGCGGACCTGGCTCGCGCACGTGAAGGCCGCCGGAACCGTGCCCGACATGATCACCAACCACAACGAGGGCGACGTCGACGACCCCGTCACCGTCGCGCAGAGCCTCGACGACGCCCTGGCCTCGGCGGGGATCGGCCGGTTGCCGTTGTCCTCCAACGAGTACCAGCCGGCCGACCGGCAGAGCGCCGGGGTGACGGCCTGGTACCTCGCCCGGTTCGCGCAGTCCCGCTACACCAACGCGATGCGCGGCAACTGGGTGTGCTGCGTGACCCCGAACCTGACGGGTGTCCTCACCCAGAGCGGGGGCAGTTGGCAGCCGACCGGCAACTGGTGGGCGCTGCGCGACTACGCCGACATGACCGGCACCCTCGTCGACACCTCCGGCCAGGTCGGCTCCACGGCCGTCTCGGCCGCCGAGGACCCCGCGGCCGAGCGCGCGGTCGCCGTCGTCGGCGACTCCGACGGATACACCGGCGCCGCGTCCATGACCTTCGACGGCCTGTCGTCCGTCCCCTGGCTCTCGCAGGCGGGCAGCGTGCACGTCACCGTGCACCGCATCCCGGACCAGGCACCGCTCGGCGCGCCGCAGACCGTGTACGACCAGGACGTGAGCGCCACCGGCGGCTCGATCACCTTGCCGCTCACCTTCCAGGCCGCGCACGACGCGTTCGCGGTGTACGTGACACCGGCGTCCTCCAGCGGCGGCAGCTTCCCGGACGGCTACCGCCAACTCGTCGTGAGCGGCAACGGGTTGTGCCTGGACGTGTACGGCGACTCCGGCAGCGCGGGCGCGGTGATCGACCAGTGGACCTGCAACGGGCAGGGCAACCAGCGGTTCCGGTTCGTGCCGGCCTCGGGCGGCTACGGCGAACTGCGCGCCCAGAACTCCGGCCAGGACGTGGCGGTCGCCGCGAGCTCCACGGCGGCCGGCGTCCCGGACATCGTCCAGCAGGCCCCCGGCACCGCGGCCAACGCCCTCTGGCTGCCCGTACGGCAGTCGGACGGCTCGTACGCCTTCCAGAACCGCAACAGCGGCCTGTGCCTGGACGTCTACGGCGCCGGAAGCAATGCGGGACAGCAACTGGACCAGTGGCCGTGCAAGAACGCCCCCGGCACCAACCAGGACTTCAGCGTCCGCTGACAGCGCATCCGAACGCGGACCCCACCTGCGAAAGGACCCCCACCGTGTCAGCACTCAGACGGCTGCTGCGGCGCCTGCGCGCCTCGACGGTCCTGCTCACCGGCCTCGTACTGGCCGCAGGCGGCCTCGTGGGCACGACCGCGGCCCCCGCACAGGCCGCCACCTCCATCACCGTCGACGGCACCTCCTCGGGCCGGACCTTCGACGGCGTCGGCGCGATCAGCGGCGGAGGCGGCAACAGCAGGCTCCTGATCGACTATCCCGAGCCCCAGCGCGGGCAGATCCTCGACTACCTCTTCAAGCCCGGCTACGGCGCCTCCCTGCAACTCCTCAAGGCCGAGATCGGCGGCGACACCAACTCCACCTCCGGGGCCGAGCCGAGCCACCAGCACACGCGCTCCGACCTGAACTGCGACCGGGGCTACGAATGGTGGCTGATGGAGCAGGCCAAGGCCCGCAATCCGAACATCAAGCTGTACGGGCTCGCCTGGGGCGCCCCGGGATGGATCGGCGGCGGGAACTTCTGGTCCACCGACATGGTCGACTACCTCATCTCGTGGCTGGGTTGTGCCAAGCGGCACGGGCTGGGCATCGACTACCTCGGCGGCTGGAACGAGCGCGGCTACAACGTCTCCTGGTACGAGCAGCTGCGCAGCGCCCTCGACTCCAACGGCTACGGCGGCGTCAAGATCGTCGCTGCCGACTCGGACTGGGCCGTGGCCAACGACGTGAACTCCAACCGCGCGTTCGCCTCCGCGGTGAGCGTCATCGGCACCCACTACCCCTGCGGCTACCGCTCCTCCCAGTCCAACTGCTCGGTGCCCGCCGCCGCCACGTCCTCCGGAAAGCAACTGTGGGCGAGCGAGAACGGATCGGACGACTACAACGGCGGAGCGACGGCCATGGCCCGCGGCATCAACCGCGGATACATCGACGGCCGGATGACCGCCTACCTCAACTGGCCGGTCGTCGCGGCGATCACCCCGAACCTGCCGTATCCCACCATGGGCCTCGCCCTGGCCTCGCAGCCGTGGTCGGGGCACTACGCGATCGGCAAGAACACCTGGGTCATGGCGCACACCAGCCAGTTCACCGCCCCGGGCTGGCACTACCTCGACTCCGCGAGCGGCTACATCGGCGGCAACCGCAACAACGGCAGCTACGTCTCGCTGAAGTCCACGAACAACTCCGACTACTCCACGGTCATCGAGACGATGGACGCGGGCAGCGCCCAGACGCTGAACTTCGGCGTCACCGGAGGGCTGTCCACCGGCACCGTCCATGTGTGGTCGACCGACGTCAACTCCGGCAACTCCGCCGACTGGTTCGTGCACACCGCGGACCTCACCCCGTCCGGCGGCGGCTTCAGCCTGACCGTACAGCCCCACCACGTCTACACCCTGACCACGACGACCGGCCAGGGCAAGGGCACCGCCACCGCTCCCGCCCAGGGCGCGATGAGCCTGCCGTACAGCGACTCCTTCGACGGCTACACCACCGGCGGTGAGGCGAAGTACCTCATGGACTGGCAGGGCGCCTTCGAGGTGGCGGGCTGCGGCGGCGGCCGCGCCGGCAGGTGCGTGCGCCAGATGAGCCCGCAGAAACCGATCACCTGGGACGCGCTGTCCGACCCGCACGCCCTCCTCGGCGACGTCGGCTGGGGCAACTACACCGTCTCCTCCGACGTACTGCTCGAACAACCGGGATACGCCGAGCTGCTGGGCCGCGCGGGCGGACAGGACTACAGCAGCACCGGCGGACTGAACGCCTACCACCTGCGGGTCAGCGACACCGGCGCCTGGTGGATCCTGAACTCCCGCACCGACGGCAGCGTCTCCACCCTCGCCCACGGCACGACCACCGCGCTGGGCACCGGCCGATGGCACACCCTCGCCCTGACCTTCTCGGGCACCACCGTCACCGCCGTCATCGACGGTTCCACCGTCGGCTCCGCCACCGACCGCACCTGGGCCGCCGGACAGGTCGGCTACGCGACCGGTCAGGGCGAGACCGCGCAGTTCGACAACCTGTCCCTGACCCCCGGAAGCGGCGGAGGCGGCGGCGGTACGACCGGGGCCGTCGTCGGGGTCGCCTCCGGCCGGTGCGTGGACGTGCCCAACCAGTCGCAGACGCCCGGCACCCAGGTGGAGCTGTGGGACTGCAACGGCGGCGCCAACCAGCAGTGGACCAGCACCTCGGCCGGTGAGCTGCGGGTCTACGGCAGCGCCTGCCTGGACGCCGCGGGTAGCGGCACCAGCCCCGGCACCAAGGTCGACATCGCCCCCTGCACCGGCGGTGCCCAGCAGAAGTGGACGCTCGGCGCCGACGGCACGATCACCGGCGCCCAGTCCGGACTGTGCCTGGACGCCACCGGCGCGGGAACGGCCAACGGCACCCTGCTGGAGCTGTGGACCTGCAACGGCGCCGGCAACCAGAAGTGGACGCGCGACTGACCCCCACCCGTCCCTGACGTCGAGAGGCTCCGCATGACTTCCACCCCCCACCCGATCAGCCGGCGCCGGCTGCTGGCGGTCACCGGCGCCGCCACCGCCCTCGGCCTGCTGCGGTTCGCCCCCGAGGCCGCCGCGACCGACGGCCCCGCGAGCTACACGCCGAGCTGGTCCTCCCTGGACCAACACCCCCCGGCCGCAACCTGGTTCAAGGACGCCAAGTTCGGCATCTACTACCACTGGGGCGTCTTCAGCGTCCCCGCCTTCGGCAACGAGTGGTATCCGCGCAACATGTACATCGGCGGCTCGAACGAGAACAAGCACCACATCGCCACCTACGGCGATCCCTCGGTCTGGCCATACCGCAACTTCATCGACGGCGCCCGCGACAAGGCCGGCAACTTCGTGCAGTTCGCCCCCAAGCTGGCTTCCCAGGGCGGCAGTTGGGACCCGGACGCCTGGGCCCGGCTGTTCCGGGCGGCGGGCGCCGGATTCGCCGGGCCGGTCGCCGAGCACCACGACGGATTCTCCATGTGGAACAGCCGCGCCAACCCGTGGAACTCCGTCCAGCACGGCCCCCGACTCGACCTCGTCGCCCAGCACGCGCAGGCCATCCGCGGGCAGGGCCTGAAGTTCATGGTCTCCCTGCACCACGCCTACCACTTCAACGGCTTCTACGACCACGTGCCGGCCCAGTCGGACCCCACCCTGCGCATCCTCTACGGACAGCAGGGCTCGGCGGCGGAGAACAAGCTCTGGTACGACAAGCTGGTCGAGGTCATCGACGGCTACCAACCCGACCTGCTCTGGCAGGACTTCGACCTGAACCTGGTGCAGGAGTCCTACCGGCTGCAGTTCCTGGCCCACTACTACAACCAGGCGGTCGCCTGGAACAAGGACGTCGTCGCGACGTACAAGGACGGACTCGACAACAAGGGCGAGGTCTACGACTTCGAGCGCGGCGGCCCGGCGGGACTGCTCACCCCCTACTGGCTGACCGACGACAGCATCTCCTCCTCCAGCTGGTGCTACACCGTCGGCATCGGCTACTACACCACGCAGGCCCTGCTGCACTCCCTGATCGACCGGGTCAGCAAGGGCGGCACCATGCTGCTCAACATCGCCCCGACGGCCGACGGCACCATCCCCTCCGGCCAGCAGTCGATCCTGCTCGGCATGGGGGACTGGCTCGGCCGCTTCGGAGAGGCGGTCTACGGCACCCGCTCCTGGTCCGGTTACGGCGAGGGCCCCACCAAGATGGGCGGAGGCTCCTTCAGCGGGCCGGTGGCCGGCAAACCACAGGACGTCCGGTTCACCCGCAGCCAGGACAACAAGGTCCTCTACGCCACCGCACTGGGCTGGCAGGGCGGGACCATGACCATCACCACGCTGAACAGCAACCAGATCAACCTCAGCAGCCTGACCCGCGCCCAGCTGCTGGGCAACACCGCCGGCACCTACGTCGACCTGCCCGCCCCCACCCAGGACGCCGCCGGACTGCACCTGACCATGCCCTCGTCGAATCCGCCGTTCAGCGCGCTGGCGTACACCGTCAAGCTCACCTTCTCCGGCGAGATCCCCGTCCTCGGCGCACCCGGCGGCTCCACGACCTGGGTGAAGATCACCAACGGCACCAGCGGGCTGGCCCTCGACAGCGGTGGGAGCGTCGCCTCCGGCTCCAACCTCAAGCAGTGGAACTACGACGGCAGCGCCAACCTGCAGTGGCAGCTGATCGACCTCGGCAACGGCTACTACCGGATCATGAACCGCACCAACGGCATGGCGGCCGACAGCTGGGGCAACTCCGCCAACGGAGCTCCCGCCCGGCAGGAGGCCTGGAACGGCGGCAACAACCAGCAGTGGTCGCTCAGCAGCCTCGGCGACAACCGCTACCAGATCATCAACCGCGGCACCGGCACCGCCCTCGACGGCGGCGGCAGCACCACCGTGGGCTCGACCGCGGTGCTGTGGACGCCGAACTCCAGCACCAACAACGCATGGACCATCACCGGCGCGTGAACCGGCCGCCGACCGACGCTCCCTGCTCATCCCCCGACCACGGAAGTAGGAGTGCATGAAACGCAAACGATTGTTCACGGCCGTCGTGGCCGCGGTACTGCTGATCCTCTCGGCCCCTGGCACCTCGTTCGGCAGCGGCCTCGGGGCGGGCGCGCCGGCCAGGAGCACCGCCGCCGCCTCGGCGACCGCCGGCTGCGGCAAGGCCCCGGCCCTGACGAGCGGTACCCACACCCTGCAGAGCGGCGGCCAGACACGCAGTTACATCCTGCGCGTCCCCGCCGGCTACGACAGCAACCACCCCTACCGGCTGATCTTCGGCTTCCACTGGCGAGGCGGCACGGCGGGCGACGTCGACTCGGGCGGCACCGACGGATACAACTGGTCCTACTACGGCCTGCGCCGCCTGGCCGACAGTGCCGGCAACAGCACGATCTTCGTCGCCCCGCAGGGCATCGGCAACGGCTGGGCCAACTCCGGCGGCCAGGACATCGCCTTCGTCGACGCCATGGTCAGCCAGATCGAGGCCGGACTGTGCGTGGACACCACCCAGTTGTTCGCCGCCGGCTTCAGTTACGGCGGTGCCATGTCCTACGCCCTCGCCTGCTCCCGGGCGACGGTCTTCCGCGCGGTGGCCGTCTACTCCGGCGCGAACCTCAGCGGCTGCAACGGCGGCAACCAGCCCATCGCCTACATGGGCCTGCACGGCATCCGGGACAACGTGCTGCCCATCTCCTCGGGACGGCAACTGCGCGACACCTTCGTCCGCGCGAACGGCTGCACCCCGCAGAACCCGCCCGAGCCGGCCAACGGGAGCCTGACCCACATCATCACCGCCTACTCGGGATGCAAGCCGGGATACCCCGTCGTCTGGGCGGCGTTCGACGGAGCGGGCCATGACCCGGGCCCCATCGACGGTTCCACCGGTGACGGCTGGCGCACCTGGACGTCGGCGGCGGTGTGGCAGTTCCTCACCCAGTTCGGCTCCAACCAGCCGCCGCCGCCCGCCGGCAACCAGGAGATCGTCGGCGACCAGTCGGGACGCTGCCTCGACATCAACAACTCCACGACGGCCAACGGCACGCAGGCCCAACTGTGGGACTGCAACGGAGGCTCCAACCAGCGCTGGACCTACACGAGCGGGAAACAGCTCGTCGTCTACGGCACCAAGTGCCTGGGCGTTGGCCAGTCCCCGGGCAGCGGCACCCCCGCCGCGATCTGGGACTGCGGCGGTCAGGCGGACCAGCAGTGGAACGTCAACCCCGACGGCACGATCACGGCCGCCGGGTCGGGCCTGTGCCTGGACGCCAGTGGCCAGGCGACCGCGAACGGGACGAAGATCCAGGTGTGGAGCTGCACGGGCGGCGCGAACCAGCGGTGGCACACGACCGGATAGGGCCGAGCACCGCCGACAATGAGCTCGTCCTACAAGTACATGGCCCCTGACGAGGGACGACCACTCATCCGATGGGGCCATACCCGAACGAAGACGCACCACTTCGCGCGCAGGCGCGTTGCCTCAACATGGACCGCACCGTCACCACCGGAGCCCTCGCCCCACAGGCCGAGGAAGAGCAGACGTCCTACGGCACAGACACCGCGGCGCCGCAGGAGGATCCGCCCATCTACGCCGCTCTGCTCAGGGAGTGGCGGGCTCGCGGCCGCATGGTCCCGGGGGTCCGGGACCCCCAGTGGATGCTGCTCACGGCCATCAGTCCCACGGTCACGGCGCAGTTCCCCGGGCCGCCGCAGGCGGGCCGCTGGGAACGCGCCGCCGAGCTGCCCGCCAGGCATCGTACCGACAAGCTGCCGGCACGCTGACCCCGGCGGACGGCCACGCGGTCAGGGCGCTGCCCCGTCCCGCGTCGGGGCCTGTCGGCGTGCGACGGCCGGGTCGGAGGGGAGCCGGCCCTCGGCCGCCGGCGCTCCGCACGTGGGGCATCTGCGTCTCGTGCGGGCTTGCGCGGAGAGCCGTCCGAGGGCCAGTTGCAGGGCCAGTTCCACCGCGGCCGGCACGAAGAGCGCGCCGGTGCCGTTGGGCGGGACCAGCCAGCGCAGACGCCCGACGGTGCGGTTCGGCGCGGGCACCGCGATCCAGGCGCCCTTGCCCGAATAGCGGATGCCCGAACCGATCCAGCGGCCCGCCGGGTCGGGCGGCAGGAAGAAGGCCACCCGGCGGGCGCAGGCGTCCTCCAGTGCCGGGCCCGGTGGCTGCGGGATGCCCAGCAGAGCGTCCAGCGCCGGCATGGCCAGTTCCTCCGGCACGCTCAGCACGTCCCAGAACCGGCCGCAGGCCAGAACCGCGATGCCCAGCTCGCCGTGCCACTGGCGCTTGCACTCGCGTGGATCTGTCGCAGCGGCCGCGAGCCACTCCGTGGCCTGCCGCATGGCGATCCGCATGGTTGTCCTCCGGGTTGCTGTGCCCGCGCACGCGGGCGAACTCCTGCACGCCGCCGGGGCGGGGCCAGGCCCGGCACATTCATGCTGGTAGAGATATGCACCTGGCGGAAGGGGTGGCGAACCATGGCGAATTGTTCCCGAATGTTCGCTCCCGGATCGAGCGGATGTCGTGCTGCCTGCCGGGACCGCCGTCCCGCACGGAGGGCGGCCCCGGCTCGGCAGGCTGTCGACCTCAGCCGGAGGTGCGGGCGGCGGCCGCCGGTGTGCCGCCCAGCGCGGTCAGTGCGGCGTTGTAGGCGGGCTTCTTGCTGCCGTTGGAGGCGAACAGGAGGGGGTTGTCGCCGCTGCGCCAGGAGTCGCTGTCGCGGATGCCCCAAACGGTGATGCCGGTGCAGCGGGCCGTGTTCATGCAGGCCCTGACGGTGTTGGTGTAGGCGGTGGGTGAGGCCTGGGCGATGTCGAGTTCGGTGATCTGGACGTCGACGCCGAGGGCGGCGAAGTTGGACAGGGTGGTCTGGAAGGAGGCGGGCGGTCCGCCGGTGCCGAAGTGGGACTGGAAGCCCACGCAGTCGATGGGCACGCCGCGGGACTTGAAGTCGCGGACCATGCGGTAGACGCCCTGGGTCTTGGCGTCGGACCAGTTCTCGATGTTGTAGTCGTTGTAGCAGAGCTTGGCGGCGGGGTCGGCGTTCCGCGCGGTGCGGAAGGCTTCCTCGATGAAGCCGTTGCCGAGCACGTTCTGGAAGACCGAGGAGCGGTGCTGGCCGCTGCCGCCGTCGGCGAAGGCCTCGTTGACCACGTCCCAGGCGTAGATCCTGCCCTTGAAGTGGTTCATCTCGGTGGTGATGTGGTTGTTCATCACGCTGCGCAGGGTGTTCGCGTCGGTGATGGAGCTGACCCAGCCGGGCAGTTGGGAGTGCCAGACCAGGGTGTGGCCGCGCATCCGCTGGCCGTGCGCGGCGGCGTGGCTGACGATCTGGTCGGCGGGCCCGAAGTTGAAGCTGCCGCGGGAGCGTTCGGTGGTGTCCCACTTCATCTCGTTCTCGGGCGTGATCATGTTGAACTCGCGGTCCAGGATGCCGGAGTACGTCGAGTCACCCAGCCTTCCGGCGGCCACGGCCGTGCCGAAGTAGCGTCCGGACTGGGCGGCTTGGGCGCCGAGCGTGGAGGCCCGAAGGGCGTCGGGGGCGTCGGGGGCGGCGCTCGCTGCGCCCGGCGTGACCACGGCGGCCAGGGCCAGCACGGACAACACCGAGGCGCGGCGACGGCCGAGCCGTTTCAGCGGGTTCATGTCTCTCCTCGTACGGTCGGGTGGGGGGTTGCGTGGTGCGTCGGATCGGACGGGATCAGGGCGTCGACAGCTCGAACCGCAGGATGCGGACCGCGCCGCCGAGCGTCTGCGTGGCGTGGTTGAAGAGGGCGAATCGGTAACCCATGAAGAAGCGCCAGTCGTTGCCCATGGAGAACGCGGGCCCGAGCCGGGTGAAGGTGCTGCCGTCGGTGCTGTAGGAGAAGGTTCCGGGGCGGGCCGAGCCGGGGCGGATGTCGGCGGTCGCCCGCAGCCAGACGCGGTCTGCTGACAGGGCGGTGCTCGCGAGTTCGGTGCCGGTGCCGGTGGTGTTCCAGTTGCCGTCCATGGTCAGCCCGCCGGTCATCGCCAGCCGGGTCACCCCGCCGTCGCGCTTGAGGCCGATCCACGCGGAGGAGTCGCGCAGCAGCGCGAGCCCGGCCCGGTCGCCGTCCCGCATCGCCGAGTGGTCGATCTGGACCGTGGCGGTGGAGGTGGGCCCCTGGATGCGGTGCGTGAGCGTGTTGCGCGCCCAGTACAGGTCGTTGGTGACGGTCGCGGTGCGCAGGGTCAGGCCGTTGCCCACGGACCACTTGGTGTCGTCCGGGTTGTGGTTCCATTCCCAGGCCGGCCCCAGGGCCGTGCCGTCGAAGGTGTCCACGCCGGTCATGGGGGTGACCGGGCGGGGCGGGGCGGGCACGGCAGGCGCGGGGTACGAGGTTCCCCAGGCGCCGTCGGCCAGTTGGACCTGGGGCCAGCCGTCGGCGGTCCAGGTGATGGGCGCGAGGACGGGCATCCGGCCGCCGGGATAGGCGTCCACGAAGGCCATGTAGTACCAGGCGCCGCCCTGGGTCTGCACGAGCCCGCCCTGGTGCGGCACGCCGCCGCCGGGGATCGGCCCTCGCAGGTCCAGGAGGACCTGCCGCATCGTGTACGGGCCGAAGGGGCCGCTCGACGACTTCAGGATGTACTGGCCGTTGGCGGGGCGGGTCACGAAGATGTAGTACTGCCCGTTGATCTTGTAGAAGCGGGAGCCCTCGAGGGTGCCGACGCTGGACGGCGCGGTGAACACCTGTTGCGTGCGGACCTGGTTGCGGCCGTCGGGCGACAACTGGGCCACGCTGATGGTGGTGTTGCCGTACGCCACGTACAGGGAGTCGTCGCTGTCGACGAGCAGTCCCGCGTCGTAGTACGGGGTGCTGATCGTGGTCAGGCGGTTCCAGGGTCCCTCGACGGCGGTGGCGGTGTAGAGGTAGGTCTTGGCGAAGTCGATCTGGCCGAGCCAGTAGAACGTCCTGTTGCTCGGGCGGTGGGCCAGTGACGACGCCCAGACGCCCCGCACATAGCCCCGGGCGCCGTTCAGGTCGTACTTGGCGCCGAAGTCCAGTCTGGGCACCGAGTGACCGGCGATCTCCCAGTTCACCAGGTCGTACGAGCGCAGGACGGGCGCGCCCGGCGAGTAGTGCATCGTCGAGGCCGAGGCGTAGTAGGTGCCGCCGACGCGGATGACGTCGATGTCCGCGAAGTCCTGCCATATCACCGGGTTCGTGTACGACGCGGCGGCGCTCGCCGAGGTGGAGGCGGGGGCGGGGGAGGCGCCGGCGAGCGGAAGGGCCATGCCGGTGACCAGGCCGGTGGTGAGGGCCAGTGCCCGGCGACGCGGCATCGGCTGATGAGGACATGACAGGTCCATGGGTGCAGCACTCCTGTGTGATCCAGTGTCGGTGCCGGAGGTGGGGCGGTCGGCGCGAGGCGCTGTGTTCGTACTGTCGAACATGGGTCGACTCATCGAGCAAACTGGATGATAGGAGCCTGCTCGGCCGCGTCAATACCTCTCGCATGATTCGGCTTGACAGCCGAAACTTTCGAAGCTTCGCGCGGGAAATCACCCGCACGAGAGGACCCGGCGCCGACACCGCCTGTGACGGCGGGCGGCGTCCGAATAGGCGCGTTGTCTTCTGTGGCCGGCGTCGCGAGGCTGCTTCGGTGAGGAGGGTGACGGCCGACGGGTGAGAGGGACAGGCTCATGCTGCGCATTCACTTCGCCCCCGAGGACTTCGCGCGCATCCGGTTGACGAGGGCTCCCGACCCCCTCTGGGAGATCGTCGGCAGCCTGCACCGCTTCCAGACGACGCGCGGACGTTGGGCGTACGCGGACTGGTACCGCAGCGCACGCGAGGCCCTCGTCGGCAGAGGACTCGACGCCGCCGTCCGCAGACTGCTCATCCCCGTCGTGCCCAGAGCCCGCTACTTTCCCGACTTCCTGACCCCGCTGGAGTCCTCGGAGGGACTGGAGCGGGGTCTGGAGGCGATCCGTGGCGCCCCGCCCGCCCGGGTCGCGCAGGAGGTACGGCGGCTCGACGAGGTCAACGGCGCCCCCGGCTGGGCCGAAAGACTGCCCGAACGCCATACCCGCGAGGAGTTCGTGAAACTGCTCGGCGCGTACCACGACGCCGTCATCGCACCGCACCACGACCGCATCTGCGCCCGGCTCGCCGGTGAGCACGCCCTGCGGGCCCGCCAGACCCTCGACGCCGGAATCGACGGACTGCTGGCCGGTCTGACGCCCTCCGTGCGCTGGGACCCGCCGGTGTTGCGCATCGACTACGTCGAAGACCGCGACGTCCACCTCCGCGGCCGCGGCCTGCGCCTGATCCCCTCCTACTTCTGCTGGCAGATGCCCATCGCCCTGGCCGACGACAGCCTGCCCCCGGTGCTGGTCTACCCCCTGCACCGCTCCCGGTCACCGAAGTCCGAGGGCCCGCCCGGCACCTCCCTGGTCGCACTGCTGGGAAAGACCCGCGCCGCCACCCTGCGCGCGCTCGCGCTGGGCGCGACCACCTCCGAACTGGCCCGCTCCCTGGGCGTGTCGCCCGCCACCGTCACCCATCACACGTCCGTGCTGCGCGACGCGGGTCTGACGACCAGCCGGCGCTACCGCAACACCGTGCTGCACACGCTCACCCCCCTCGGCGCCGCGCTGCTCCGTCCCGGATTCCGGCCAGAGGCCCGTGACGCGGCGCCCGTACCCGGCCGCCCAGCCCCTTCCCGGGCACCACAGCAGCCCCACCGGTAGCGGCGGAGTAGCGGCCTCCACGGTCCTGCCAAGGACTTTCGACCCCCTTCGAAGGTGATGGCCGGGCTCCGCACGCCTCTGCGAGCGTGTGCCGCGTACCGCCAAGGAACGGCTTTCCGCCGGGCGGACCGACCTTTCCGCCCGGGCAACCACAGATGGGGGATCCATGAAACGAGCCATCGTCGCGGCCGCGCTCGCCCTCGCCTCCGCGGGGACCTACGTGGCCTTCGCGCCCGCCGCGTCGGCCGCACCGCAGGCCTGCGTGACCTCGACGCTGACCACGGGTGCCTACGAAGGCGTCGGCACGATCCGCTACAAGTCGTCCACCAGCAGCTGCGGCGACCTCAACCTCACCTACTCCGACGACTCGACGTCCACTCTCGGCGACCGTTACGCCGGCCGGCTCCGCAACTCCAGCGGCGCCTGGAACACGTGCAACAAGGGCTACGTCTGGGCTTCCGACGGCAGCCACAGCGTCAACGACTCCACGTACTGGCTGTGCACCGACGTCCGTGACAACACCCCGTTCACGGTGGCCAGTTACTACGACGGCGGCGACACGGTCCACATCACCCACTGAGCACGCCGTCGCCACGCGGGGGTGCCGGGGCACGCGCCGACGGCACCCCCGCCCACCGAAGAGAGGACAGTTCCGGATGGCCTGCCCGACGCACCGGCTGCGACTCGCGATCCGCGCGGCGGTCGCCGTCGCTGCGGTCCTGCTCACCGCCTGCTCGGCCGGCCCCGCCCGGCACTCGGCCGACGTGGCCGGGGCCGACGGTCCGGCGCGGTCCGTCACCCCGGCCCACCTCGGCCGCACCCCGCCCGCCGACCCCGTCCGCATGGTCCTGCCGGCGACCGGCGCCGAGACGCGCTGGACCCAGGGGCTGGACGTCTTCGTGCAGCAGGTGTCGCGGGCCGCCACGGCCTCGTGCGCTGCCCGGCGCGGTGCCGCCGTGCCCCAGCGGGTTCCGCTCGCGTTCATACGGTTCTTCGAGATCCCCGACCTGGACTTCATCGCCCGCCACGGCACCAGCGAGAGCGCCGCCGTGCCCGCCCCGGCGCCGGACGCGTCCGCGACCCGGCCCGCCGGCCCCGCCGTGCTGCGCGCGTGCGGTGCCGAGGGGAAGGCCGCGGCAGACGCCCTGCGGGACCTGTACGCCCCGCTCCAGCAACGCTGGTTCGCCGAACTCGTCTCCCTGCGCCACGACTCCGCCACCGTCGAGGCGCTGCGTACGCTGCCGCGCTGTCTCGTCGGGCACGGCATCCGGGTCCGCGACGAGAACGGCTTCTTCGCCCTCGCCGACGCCCGCATGCAGACCGCCGCCCCCGCCGACCTGCCCCGCGAGAGCCGCACGCTCGGCCGTGCGTACGCCACCTGCATGCGTCCCGTCGAAGCCGTGCGAGAACCCGCGCGGGAACGGCTCCGGGCTCGGTTCCTCGCAGCGCACACCCGCGAGATCCGCACCCTGCGCGGCACCCTGGTGCCGGCCCTCCGCCGCGCCGAGGCCCGCTACGACGTACGCCTCGCCTTCCCGGCACCCTGACCGACGTCAGAAGGCGTAGCGCACGCGCAACCAGGGGGCGTGGGCGGCGATGAGTCCCCGCAGGGCCCCAAGGGCGTCCGCCTTGACGTGGTTGCGGTAGCGGACGTTGTGGGCGCCGTTCTGCGAGCGTTTCTCCTGCTGAATGTCGGGCTGCCACAGGACGTCCTCGGCGCGGGGGTGCCAGCCGAGGTTGACCTGGTGCAGTTCCTGGTTGTGGGTCAGCATGATCACCTCGGCCGCGGCCTGCTGCTTGACCCGGTGGGGCAGGACGTCGTCGAGGTGCCGAAGGAGCTCGCTCCAGTCGCTGCGCCACCCGGGCCGCAGGACGACGGGGGAGAGGTTGAAGTGCACCTCGTACCCGGCGTCCAGGAAGTCGGCCGCGGCTTCGATGCGGTCGGCCATCGGCGAGGTGCGCAGATCCAGCAGCCGGGAGTCGGCGGCGGGCATGAGCGAGAAGCGGATCCGGGTGCGGCCGCGGGGGTCGAGCGCCAGCAGGTCGGGGTTGACGAACTTGGTGGCGAAGGACGCCTTGGCCGTCGGCCACTGGCGGAAGGCGGCGACCAGGTCCGCGGTGTTGTCGCAGATCAGCGCGTCCACCGAGCAGTCGCCGTTCTCGCCGATGTCGTAGACCCAGGCCGTCTCGTCGCACTGGTCGGGTTCCCTCTTGCGGCCCTGGCGCGCGATGTGCCGTCCCAGATGGGTGATGATCCCGCCGATGTTGGTGAAGACGGTGATCGGGTTGGCGTATCCCTTGCGGCGTGGCACGTAGCAGTAGGCGCAGGCCATGGCGCAACCGTTGGAGGGGCCGGGAGCGACGAAGTCGGCGGAGCGCCCGTTGGGCCGGGTCGTCAGGGTCTTGCGCTCGCCCAGGACCAGCGTCTCGCCCTTGACGCGGACCCACCGCTCGACGTTGTCCTCGTTGCCGTGCAGTCCCGGGATGCGCCAGTGCGAAGCGACCTCGACGACCTCCGCGGCGGGGAAACGCGCGAGGACCTCGCGCCCGCGGGGCGACGCGGCGGCCGCGGGCTCGGCGTAGACGGTGCGCACCGGCAGCAGATGCCGGGCGGCGGAGGACGCGTGGAAAGGGGTCCCGATCGCGGGCCTGTCCGGTGCCGCCGGACCACCGAGGGCGTCGAGGCCGAACAGGGCGTCGGCGTCGGAGGGGAATGTCATACGTGCTTTCCCTCGCCTCAGGATCGCATTCCGTACCTATGGTACGTATGCCCACCGCCCGATGTGACGGGGCCGGGTGCCCGCCCCGCCGCGCTCGGCAGGGCGGGCACCCGGCGGTGCTCAGCCATTGGGGCCCGTCAGGCCAGCTCCAGGACGAGCTTGCCGACGTTCTCCCCTCGGAACAGCATCTGCAGGACCTCGGGGAAGTCGTCCACGGTCCCCTTGACCACGTGCTCCTTGACCTTGACGCGGCCGGTGCCGATCCAGGCGGAGATGTCCTGCGCCGCCTGCGGGAAGCGCTTGGCGTAGTCGAAGACGACGAAGCCCTCCATGCGGGCCCGACGCACCAGCAGCGAAAGGTAGTTGGAGGGTCCCTCGACCGGGGTGCTGTTGTTGTACTGGCTGATCGCTCCGCAGATCACGACGCGTCCGTGCATCGCCAGCCGCGCCAGGGCGGCGTCGAGGATGCCTCCGCCCACGTTGTCGAAGTAGACGTCGATGCCGTCGGGAGCGTGCTGCCGCAGCGCCTTCCTGACGTCTTCGGCGCGGTAGTCGATCGCGGCGTCGAATCCGAGCTCGTCGACGAGCAGGGCGCACTTCTGCGGGCCGCCGGCGATGCCGATGACCCGGCAGCCCTTGGCCTTGGCGATCTGACCGGCCATGGTGCCGACGGCTCCGGCCGCTCCGGACACCACGACGGTCTCGCCGTCCTTCAGGGCCCCGACGTCCAGCAGGCCGAAGTAGGCGGTCATGCCGGGCATGCCCAGGGCGCCGAGGTAGGTGGAGGGCGGGGCGAGGGAGGTGTCGATCCGCAGGACACCCTTGCCGTCGGAGACGACGTACTCCTGCACGCCGAAGGTGCCCACGACGTGGTCGCCCGGCTGGAAGTCGGGGTGGTTCGAGGCGGTGACCTCGATGACCGACCCGGCGCGCATCACCTCGCCGATGCCGACGGGCGGCAGGTAGGAGGGGCGGTCGTCCAGCCAGCCCCGCATCGCCGGGTCCAGGGAGATGAAGCGCGTGCGGCCCGCGAAGCGGCCGGGGCCGGGCTCTTCGACGGGCGCGGAACGGTGCTCCCAGTCCTCGGCTTTCACATCACCCGTCGGGCGGGCGGCCAAGCGGATCTGGCGGTTGGTCGCGGACATCGCGCCTCCTGTCGTGTGCGGCTCGGGGCAGCATACCGACCAGTAGGTATGAGGGGGGTGTGTCAGTGGTCACAGGGGTGTCGGACGACGGCTCTGCGGTTGTCCTATCTCTTTCTCCCGAGAGCGCAAGGTGAAGCAAGTCACCGTCTGTTGACGTTGGCCGGTGCTCGCCGGACGGGTTAGGTTCCAGCGATCACGGGGCAGGACGACGTAACCCCCCGAGCGCAGATCTCCCTTTCGCACCCTCCTTTGACGAGAGATACAGGACATGTCTGCTCAAGAACGCTCACACCATCCCCCGCGCCGCGTCGGCGTCGTGGCCGAGTCCGTCTCCGGGGAGACGCGGGTCGCGGCGACCCCGGCGACGGTACGACTGCTGCTGGGCCTCGGCTACGAGGTCGTCGTCGAGTCCGGAGCCGGCGAGGCCTCCGGCTTCGACGACCAGGCCTACGCCGACGCCGGCGCGGGCATCGGCGAGGCCTGGGACGCGGACGTCGTCCTGAAGGTGAACGCCCCCTCGGACGCGGAGACCCACCGGTTGCGCAGGGGCGCGACCGTGGTCGCCCTGCTGAGCCCTGCGCAGCGGCCCGAACTCCTCCAGGCACTCGCGGAGGCCGGCGTGACGGCCCTGGCGCTGGACGCGGTGCCGCGCATCTCGCGGGCCCAGTCGATGGACGTGCTGTCGTCGATGGCGAACATCGCCGGGTACCGCGCGGTCATCGAGGCGGCGCACGTATTCGGACGGTTCTTCACCGGCCAGGTCACCGCGGCGGGCAAAGTGCCGCCCGCCAAGGTGCTGGTGGCCGGCGCGGGCGTGGCCGGGCTCGCGGCGATCGGCGCCGCGTCCAGCCTCGGCGCCGTCGTCCGCGCCACCGACCCGCGCCCGGAGGTCGCCGACCAGGTGAAGTCGCTGGGCGGCGAATACCTGCCGGTGGAGGTCGCCCAGGAGGCGAGCACCGACGGCTACGCCAAGGCGACCACCGCCGACTACGACCGCGCCGCCGCCGCGCTCTACCACGAGCAGGCCGGGGACGTGGACATCGTCATCACCACGGCCCTGATCCCGGGCCGGCCGGCGCCCCGCCTGCTGACGGCCGAGGACGTGGCCGTGATGAAGCCGGGCAGCGTCATCGTCGACATGGCCGCCGCGATGGGCGGAAACGTCGAAGGCACCGTGGCCGGGCGGACGGTGGTCACCGACAACGGCGTCACCATCATCGGCTACACCGACCTCGCCTCCCGACTCCCCGCCCAGGCCTCCCAGTTGTTCGGCACCAACCTGGTGAACCTGCTGAAGCTGCTCACCCCCGACAAGGACGGGCAGCTGACGATCGACTTCGACGACGTCGTGCAGCGGGCCGTGACCGTCGTACGCGACGGTGACGTCACCTGGCCGCCGCCGCCCGTCGCGGTCTCGGCCGCGCCCGCCGCGCAGCCCGCACCCGCCCCCGCGGCGCCGGAACCCAAGCAGTCCAGGATGACGCCCGCCTGGCGCTTCGGCCTGATCGGGCTCGGCATGCTCGCGATGTTCCTGCTGGTGGCCTTCGCGCCCGCTCAACTCGCCGGGAACTTCACGGTGTTCGCGCTGGCTGTGGTGATCGGCTACTACGTCATCGGCAAGGTGCACCACGCGCTGCACACCCCGCTGATGTCGGTGACCAACGCGATCTCGGGAATCGTCGTGATCGGCGCCCTGCTGCAGATCGGCCACGAGAGCCGGATCGTCACCACGCTGTCCTTCGTGGCGATCCTGCTGACGAGCGTCAACATCTTCGGAGGCTTCGCCGTCACCCGCCGCATGCTGTCCATGTTCTCGAAAGGCTGAGCCGAGATGACCTCCCTGACGGCCTCCCACGCGGCCGACCTGGTCGCCGCCCTGCTCTTCATCCTGAGCCTGGCCGGCCTCTCCCAGCACCGCACCTCCCGCGCCGGCGTCGTCTACGGCATCGCCGGCATGGCCCTCGTCCTGGTCGCCACCGTGGTCGTCGCGGCGCAGAGCATCACCGCCGGAGCGGTCGCACTGATCGTGCTGGCGATGGCGCTCGGCGCGGCCATGGGTCTGTGGCGGGCCCGCCGCGTCGAGATGACGCAGATGCCCGAACTGATCGCCGTCCTGCACAGCTTCGTCGGCCTCGCCGCGGTGCTGGTGGGCTGGAACAGCTACCTGGAGGTGGAGTCCCACGGATCGGCGCAGACCGAGATCGGCGCCGACCTGCTGGGCATCCACCACGCCGAGGTGTTCATCGGCATCTTCATCGGCGCGGTCACCTTCACCGGCTCGATCGTCGCCTTCCTGAAGCTCTCGGCGCGCATCAAGTCCCGTCCCCTGACGCTGCCGGGCAAGAACGCGCTCAACATCGGCGCGCTCGTGGCGTTCGTCGCGCTGACCGCCTGGTTCACCGTCAGCCCGAACCTGCCCCTGATGATCGCGGTGACCGCGCTGGCGCTGGCCCTCGGCTGGCACCTGGTCGCCTCGATCGGCGGCGGCGACATGCCGGTCGTCGTCTCCATGCTGAACAGCTACTCCGGCTGGGCGGCGGCCGCGGCCGGCTTCCTGCTCGACAACAACCTGCTGATCGTCACCGGCGCGCTGGTGGGCTCCTCCGGCGCCTACCTGTCCTACATCATGTGCAAGGCGATGAACCGGTCCTTCCTCTCCGTCATCGCGGGCGGCTTCGGCATCGAGGCCCCGTCCGGCGGCGAGGAGGAGCACGGCGAGCACCGCGAGGTGCGGGCCGCGGAGGCGGCCGAGATGCTGGCCCAGGCCCGCTCGGTGATCATCACGCCCGGCTACGGCATGGCCGTCGCCCAGGCCCAGCACCCTGTCGCCGAGCTGACGCGGCGTCTGCGCGAGCGGGGCGTCGAGGTCCGCTTCGGCGTCCATCCGGTCGCCGGGCGGCTGCCCGGACACATGAACGTGCTGCTCGCCGAGGCGAAGGTGCCCTACGACATCGTGCTGGAGATGGACGAGATCAACGACGACTTCGCCGACACCTCGGTCGTCCTGGTGATCGGTGCCAACGACACCGTCAACCCGGCCGCGACCGACGACCCGAGCAGCCCGATCGCGGGCATGCCGGTGCTGCGGGTCTGGGAGGCGGAGCAGGTCGTCGTCTTCAAGCGGTCCATGGCGTCCGGCTACGCGGGCGTGCAGAACCCGCTGTTCTTCCGCGAGAACAGCAGCATGCTCTTCGGCGATGCCAAGCACAGCGTCGAGGAGATCCTGCAGGCGCTCGGCACCGACGGCCGGCCCGAGGCTGCCCCGTCCACCCGCCAGGCGACGGTGCCGAGCCACTGACGGGCCCGTTCCCTCCGCGCCTCCCGGCACAGGAGGCGCATCGGTCCGGGTGTGGGTCGCCCCCACACCCGGACCTCGGCGCATCACCCCGCGCAAGGAGCGCTACGCCGACACCGTGCCGCGGCCCTCCGCCTCTCAACGACCGCCCGGCCGCAGCATCTGGCTCGCCGCCAGTTCGCCGTAGAGGGCGCTGCGGGTGAGCAACTCCTCGTGGCGCCCGGCGGCGACGGTCCGGCCCTCCCGCATCACCACGATCCGGTCCGCGTGCTGCACGGTGGACAGGCGGTGGGCGACGACCAGCAGAGCGCACTCCTGGGCGACGTCCTTCATGACCGTCGTGAGCGCCGATTCGTTGATCGAGTCGAGGTGGGAGGTCGGCTCGTCCAGCAGGAGCAGCGACGGCCGGACCAGCAGGGCACGGGCGAGGGCGACGCGCTGGCGTTCACCACCGGAGAGCGTGCTGCCGCGCTCGCCGACGACGGCGGAAAGGCCGCCGGGAAGCCGGTCGACGACCTCCTCCAGCCGGGCCAGTTCGACCACGCGCCGAATCTCCGCCTCCGGGGCGTCGGGCACGGCGTAGGCGATGTTGTCCCGCAGGGTGCCGTGGACGACGTGGGAGTTCTGGTCGACGACGGCGATGCGCCCGCGGCATGCCGCTCGCGTCAGTTCGGCGGCGGGCCGCCCGTCGAACAGCACGGCGCCCGCGTTCGGTTCGTAGAACCTCGCGACCAGGGCGAACACGGTGCTCTTGCCGGCGCCGGACGGGCCGACCAGTGCCACGAACCGCCGGTGCGGGACGGTGAAGGTGACGCCCCGCAGGACCGGCCGCCGGGGGTCGTAGGCGAAGCGGACGTCGTGCAGGGCGAGGGCGGGTTGCTCGCCCGCGACGGGCGGCCCGGCCGGCCGGCGGCCGGGTGCGGGGAGGCCGGTCGGCTCGACCGGCAGCCGGAGCACCTCGTCGATGCGCTGGTAGGCGCCCATCCCGCGCTGCACGAGGCCGACGGCGTGGAAGACGGAGGACAGCGGCAGGACGAGGTAGGAGGCGTACAGCAGGAAGGCGACGAGGTCGCCGAGGGAACCGGAGTGGCCGCTCACCCGCAGGCCGCCGACGACCAGGACGACGAGGAAGGAGCCCTGGACGGCGAGTTCGACGGCGGAACTCATGACGGAGGCGAGTTTCGCCGTGCGGACCCCGGCGCCGTACGCGGCGTCGACGCGGGCGCCGATGCCGGCCGCCTCGCGTTCCTCGGCGCGGTGCACGCGGACCATCGGCAGGCAGCCGAGGGCGCGTTCCAGATCGGCGGCGACTGCGCCGACCGAGTTCTGCATGTGCTCGGACGCGCTTCTGATCCCCGCGAGCAGCGAGGCGACGATCACGGCGGCCGCGGCCACCGTGGCGGCGACCAGAAGCAGCAGCAGGAGGTCGAGCCACGCCATGAGGACGATCGCCCCGGCCGCGACGAGGCTTCCCGTCACCAGGTCCACCAGGGCCTGGGAGACGACCTCGCGGAGCAGGGTGGTGTCGGCCGTGACCCGGGAGACGAGATCCCCGTCGCGGTGCCGGTCGTGGATACTCATCTCCAGCCGCAGCAGCCGCCCGACCAGATCGTGGCGCACCTGCCGTACGACTCCCTCGCCCATCCGCTCCAGCAGGAAGCGCCCTCCGGCCCCGGCCGCCGCCTCGACGAGGAACAGCGCGCCGAGGAGCACCAGCGACGGCCAGATCACCTGGCCCCGGCCCGTCGCGTCCACGACCTGCCTGGCGACGAGGGGTTGGGCCAGGCCCAGTCCGGAGCCCACGAGTGTGAGCACGGTGGCAACGGCGACGGCGCCGCGGTGTCCGGCGGTCAGCCGGTACATCGTGGCCACCGCCGCCCGGGTGGACCTGTCGACGCCGTTCGCGTCGCCGGCGGCCCGGGGCGGCGCGCCGGTCATCGGTCCGTCGAGCGGGCCACCGGGCCCACGGTCACCAGCCGGGCGAAGTACCCCTCCGGCACCCCCTCTCCCACGGGATGTCCTTCCGCCTCGATCCAGGCGTGCGCGGTGAAGGGCGGGACGACGCGCACGCCGGTGCACCACGTCGGCCACGTGCCGCCGAGCCGGCACAGCAGGGCGGCCCCCAGGGAGCGCGGCAGGCACCCCTTCGGGCCCGCGCAGCGCAGGCTGGCGGCGCACATGGCGTCGCGCGCCTCCTGGGCGCGGGCGGTGGTGGCGGGCGCAGCACCGCGACGCAGGATGCCGAGGACGGCGCGGATCCGGCGGGGCGGCAGCAGGGCGAGGACGACCGCGGGCAGCAGGACGAGGCGAGCGGCCACGCGCCGGGAGAGCGGGACGGCACCGGGTCGTTCGAGCGCGCTGGGCGTCGTCATGACGCCAGCCCCGAGTTGCGCAGGTCCTGTACGAGTGCTTCGACGTCCCGCAGGGCCTGCGCCCGGTCGATGTCGAACTCCCTGGTCAGGGCCGCGGCCGCGTCCGTGTCCTCGCCCCCGTCCAGCAGCGTCCGTACCACCAGGGTGGCGGTGGGGTTCAACTCCCAGTAGGCACCGGCCCGTTCGTCCAGCAGTACGGTTCCGTAGTCGGTCTCGGCAGTGGAGACGGTGTCGCTGAACCGCAGGGGCATACGAAGGCCTTTCTGACGTGTCCGACATGACTGGCGGTCGACGGGCTCAGGGTCGGGGGAGGGGGTCGCGGGCGAGTCCCCGCAGCCACACCTCGGCGGCGATGGTGGAGTACAGGAAGGCCTGGGAAAGCCCGCGGGAGGCGGGCCGCAGGGCGAGCCGCCGCAGCGCGGCGCCGTCCACCAGACCCAGCTCCTCAAGCCGCGAGCCCTCCCACAGGGCCAGCAGATCGGCCCGGTGGTCGCGCAGCCCGTTGGCGGCGTCCATGGAGGCCGTCGCCTTGTTGCTGCGCCGCAGGCACTCCTCGGGAACGATCCCGCGCATGGCCGCGCCCAGAACAGGCTTGTAGCGCCAGGGCGAGACGCGTTCGGCCGGACGCACGGCGAGACATGCCTCGATGACGCGGTCGTCGAGGAAGGGGGAGGCCATCGGCAGGCCGGCGCGCGCGGCCATCCGGTCCCACTGGCGGATGACGCGGGTGCACGAGCGGATCTGTTCGAGGTCCGTGTGCAGTCCGCGGTCCGGGTGCAGCGGCGCTGCGGTGCTCGCGGCATCGAGCAATGCCCGGCGGGCCATGCGTTCGGCCTGCGGAGTCACCCAGTCGAACAGGCGAGGCGCCATGCCCCAGCCGAGAGCCGTCGCGACGGATGGGGGCGAGGGTTCGCGCAGCCGGTGGGCGGCGTCGGCGAGCCATGCGCCGTACGGTCGTGAGTCGGCGAGAGCGCGGACCGTGCCGCCGAGCGGCCACTGCCACAGCGCGCGGAACCCCCGCAGCTGGCGCAGGGCGAACAGCGGGCTGGTGCGCAGCAGCCGGTGGTAGTAGGCCTCGGAGCACCATGCCACGTGGTCGCCGCCGATGCCGGTCAGGTGCAGCCGGCTGCCGCGTGCGGCCAGGTCGGGCAGGTGGTGCAGGACGCGGGAGCGGTCCATGACGCCGATCGTGGGTTCGTCGAGCAGGTCGTCGATGCCCAGCAGGTCGTCGTAGACCAGTGGGGAGGCATCGGCGTCCCACACAACGTGCTCGACGTCCGGGAGGTGTTTGATCGCCCGCTGGGCCCACTCCAGGTCGGTGTCCGCGGGATCGCGTCCCGGCCAGGTGCCCGCCACCACACGGGCGGGGGAGCGGTCGGCCAGGAAGCAGACGGAGGTCGAGTCCAGGCCGCCGGACAGGTCGCTGCTGACCACTCCGCCCTGGCGGGTCCGTGCCGCGACGGCCTCCTCCAGTGCCTCGCGGATCAGTGGCGCGGCCTCTTCGAGCGGCCGGACCGGTTCCGGCGGTGTCCACCACCTGGTGTTCCGCACGGTGCGTCCGTCCGTGCCGACGACCAGCGCGTCCTCCGGGGGTACGGCGGTGATCCCACGCCACATCGACCTCTCGAACAGCGGGTAGGGCGCCGGCCACAGCAGCCTGACGGCCAGTTCCTCCACGTCGGGGGCGAGTCCCAGGGCGTCGGCGAGCGTGTCGGCCCGGCTCGCGGCCACCCGTACCCCGTCGATCTCCGCGTGGAAGACCAGCCGCAGTCCGGAGGCCGTGCCCTGCACCCAGGTCCGGCCGTCGAGGGCGGCCACGAGATGGAAGCTGCCCGGCAGGGAACGGGCCAGTGGTCCGAGTTCGGCGAGATCACGCAACCGTGCGGTACGGCGCCTCAGTTCGCCCGCCTCGATCGGGCAGCAGCCGATCACGGCGACGCAGGCGCCGCCGGTCTGGGCCGTGAGGATCTCGTCGTCGTGCCAGTGACCGACGAGCCAGGGCCGGCCCGAGGCGTGCGCCAGCGTACGGCTTTCGTGGCGGGCGAGGGAGCGGGCCACGGCGGCCGCGTCCGCACGGTCCGGAAGGACCGTGAAGTGCGCGTCGCCGGGGCCCATCCCCGCACTTTCGTGCAGTTCAGTCATGACGTCGGGTCAAGGACCGTCGGCCGTCAGTTCTTGCTCAGGATCAGCCGGTCGTTGCCGGATCCCCCGAGGAGCCCGGTCTCCTTGCGGAAGGTGCCGAGCCGGACGAGCGTCGGAGCCTCGTAGGCCTTCTTCATGACTACTCCTCAGATGCGGATGTCCCGACCACATCCCTTTCCTGCGGCCAGGCCCGTCGGGAGCCCGGCCGGGAAGCGGCCGTGGCACCAGTTGGCTGGGGCGGACCGGGGTCCGGCAAGAGCCCGAGCAAAGGTCGGATAATGTGCAAACTCCGGCCGCCCGGGGTTGTGCGCTCCCTCGCATCGCGGCGCGCCGTGCCCCTGTGTGCCGAGGTGGGTGGACGTTCGAAGAATCGATTCGAGGGCGCCGCCCGAAGGCTGCCGGGCGCGCCCGGCAAGCGCGCTCGCCACCCGTCGCGTGCGGGCGGCGCCCGGCGCTCGCACTGCGTGCGGACGCATTCGCTCCGGTTGAATCCGGAGCGGTTCACGCGGCTCGACACCGGGCGGTGAGGGAGGCGGTATGGAGGCCGTGTGCGAATGGGATGGTCCGGTGGAGTGGCACCGCCCGGGATGTGCTTGTTCGACGGTTCTTCGGGTACCGCGTTTGAATGAGGATGGTATCCGTATAACCAGGAAATTACTGAAAGTGATGTGCGAGTGACTCGTCTCAGTGGCTCGGGGGACGACCAGACGAGCGGACGGGGGACCGAACCCCTGTCGGTTGCTCTGGAGATCGCCGATGCCGTGGACGGTCTGGCGCATCTGTGGTCGGTGGCCGCTCAGGGAGCCAGCCTCAGGCTCTCCCCGCACCAGTTGCGGGCCCTGCGGATCCTGGAGGCGGAGCCGGGGCTCAATCTCACGGCGTTGGCCGAGGGCATGGACATAGGACTGCCGACCGCCAGCCGGCTGTGCGACCGGCTGGAGGCCGCCGGTCTGCTGGAGCGCCTGCTGCACCCGCTCAAGCGGCGCGAGGTGCAGCTGGTCCTCACGGCGCGTGGCCGGCAGGTGCTGAGCGAGGTGGCCGAGCGCAGGGCGCAGGCGCTCACCGCGGCCCTCGCGGCCATGACGCCCGGCGAGCGGACCGCGTTGAGCGCGGGGCTGCGCGCGTTTCGGATTGCTCAGAAGAGTGTCGACAAGGAGGCCGGCGGCCCCGGCCTGTGACGGGCGGGGCTCAGCGGCGGCCGTTCCAGTCGAGGCAGACCACGGCGGCGTCGGAGAGCAGTTCCCGGCTGCCGTAGTGCTCGATCAGTCCGGCGACGACCGCGCGTGACGCCTCGTGCGGCTCCGCGCTGCGGGTGGCGCCCAGGACCTGGCGCAGCACCCGTTCGCCGAAGAGGTCGCCGGCCGCGGAGCGGGTGTCGTGCACGCCGCTGCTGACGGCGATGAGACGGTCGCCGGGCTCGACGTGGAAGGTCTGCTCCTCGTAGAGGGTCTCCTCGAACATGCCGAGCGGCAGCTGGGCGTCGAGTTCGACGCGCTCGGTGTGCCCGCCGCGCTGGCGGAACAGCTGCGGCGAGCCGGCGTCCACGGCGTGCACGGTGCCGGTGTCCAGGTCGAAGTGCAGCAACAGCGTGGAGGCGTAGGCCTTGCCGCCGTACTGGGCGAAGACGGCCTGGTCGGCCAGGGCCGCCTGGTCGGCGAGGCCGATGCCGGCGCGCCGGGCGTTGCGCAGGGCGCTGACGGTGAGACTGGTGAGCAAGGAGGCGTCTATGCCCTGACCCATGCCGTCGGTGACGGTGAGGGTGAGGTGGTCGGCGCTGGTCGACCAGTCGAAGTTGTCGCCGCCGATCGCGTAGGCGGGTTCGAGGTGCGCGCCGATGACGTACTCCGGGCGGGAACAGCCCCGGCCGGGCAGGAGCTGCCACTGCATCTCGGCGGCGAGGGTGAGGCGCCGGGTGCGACGGGCCTGGAGGTAGAGGTCGGTGTCGCGGCCGGCGGTGGTGACCTCGTGGCCCAGTGCCGTGGCGAAGTCGCCGAGCTGGAGCACGGTTTCCGGGGCGACGGTGCGCGCGGGCAGCCGTACGGAGAGCACGCCCATGCGGTCGCCGCGCACGGTGATGGGCAGATGCACCACCTGGCCGGACGGCTCGTCCAGCACTTCGACGACCGGCTTCTGGTTGACGAAGGCGCTGCCCGCGGGCCCCTCGTCGGCCGGGACGGGCGCGTCGGTGTGCGGCAGGTGGGTGACCGGCTGCAGGACGGTCAGTCCGTAGTCGGCCAGCAGCAGCGTCACCTCCTGGGCGCCCACCCGCTCGGCGAGCAGCCGGCGGGCGGTGGCGACCAGCGCGTGAGGCGGAGCGGCCCGCAGCAGGGCCTCTGCCGAGGGCAGCTGGTCAGATGCGGTCACGGCATTCACCCTCTCGCCTGGTGTCCTCCACGCTACCGCGACAGGACCGGTTCCCAGGGGGTTCGTGATGGACGGGGGACCTGTCCGCCTCGGCGTGCCGGGTCGGCACGGTGGGCCGCACGGTGTGGCACAGCAGCAGGCAGACGTCGTCGGCGCGTTCGGAGTCGTGCAGGAGCGGCTTGAGCAGGGCGTCTGCCGCGGCGTCCGGGTCCTGCTCAAGCTCGGAGGTGCTCACCGCCTCCAGGGCGCGGCACAGTCGGCCGATACCGGCGTCGATGCCCTCGCCCCGCCGTTCGACCAGGCCGTCGGTGTACAGCACCAGGGAGGAACCGGCGGGCAGTTCGGCCCGGTGGTCCGGGTACACGCCGGGCAGGGGGATGCCGAGCATCACGCCGGGTTTGTGGTCCAGGACGCGCACGGCGCCGTCGACGTCGCGCACGACGGCGGGCGGGTGGCCGGCCGACGCCCAGAGCACCCGCGGATCGCCCGGCCGGAAGCGGGCGATCATCGCGGTGGCGTACAGCTCCGGCTGCAGGTGGCGGAGCATGTGGTGCAGACGCGTGAGGATCTCGCCGGGAGTGGCGTTCTCGACGGCGTAGGCGCGCAGGGCGGTGCGCAGTTGGCCCATGACGACGGCGGCGCGCAGGCCGTGGCCGGTCACGTCCCCTATGACGGCCAGCAGACTGCCGTCGGGCTGGAGGAAGGCGTCGTACCAGTCGCCGCCGATGTTCATGCCCCAGGTGGCCGGCAGGTAGCGGGCGGCCGCCACCAGCCCGGGATGGGCGGGCAGGTCGGTGAGCTGGGCGCGCTGGAGTGCCTCGGCGGTGTCGCGGTAGCGCTCGTAGTGGTGGGCGTGGTCGAGGGCGACGCCGACGCGGCGGGCGAGTTCGAGCAGCATCACGCAGGTGTCCGCGTCGAATCCGGATGCCGGCGCGGTGAGGGTGAGGACCCCCAGCAGGCGGTGTGCCGTGAGGGGGACGGCCAGCAGCGGGCGCCGAGGTGACAGGGCGGACGGCGGGAGGTCGTCCACGCCGGGCAGTGCCGCGGGGCGGTCCGCGGCGTGCTGGGGACGGCCGGTGCGGGCGGCGGCCACCGCGGCCGCGGAGTGCTCCCGCACCGGGCGCGCGTGCTCGTCGTACCCCTCGTACGCGTCCTTCTCCTCGTCGAAGAGCCAGACGTCCAGATGGTCGGCGTAGTCCGGCACGAGGAGGTCGGACAGGCGGCGCAGGATGGCCGTGTGGCTGAGGGAGGAGGCGATGGCGGCGCTGGCGTCACCGAGGAAGGTCAGCAGACGCCGGGCCCGCTCCGCCTCGGCGCGTGCGCGCTGCTCGGCTTCGAGCAGTTCGCGCTGGGTGCGGGCTGCGGCCTCCAGGTCGGAGTGCAGTGCCAGAACGCCCTGGTTGGTCTGGTGCAGTTCCTCGCCGTGCAGCTGAACGAGGGTCTGCTGGGCGTCCAGCAGGCTCAGTACGGCCGCGGTGTCCTCGTCCGCGCGCAGCAGCGCCTCCGGCAGCGGCAGGGCGGCGCGCCGGCCGGCACGGGCAGGTGGACGGGGAAGCGGGCAGGTGAGGGTGTGCGTCTCGGCGGGGTCCGGTGCGCACGAGCCGGCCGAGGTCAGCGACGCGCACAGGAGCGCGCCTTCCCCACCGGGTTCCCGCTCGACGCGGAGCAGCAGTCGCCACTGCCCGCCCGGGCCGAGGCTGTGGCTGAGCCGTGCCGTCAGCGCGGTGAGGAAGCGGGCGCGCTCCAGCGGCGGTGCTCCGCCGTCGGTGGCGATCCGGTCGGCCTCCGCGCGGGCCCGGGCCGCGTCGGCGGCCGACGCGATCTCCCGGACGTGCGTGGTGTCGGTCATGGGCGTCTCTCGCGCGGTCGTGGAGCCAGTACGGCCACGCAGGTGTCGTCGCGCAGGGGGCGGGCGGCGCTCCCCGCGTCCCGGAGGACGACCGCGGCCACCACGGCCGGGTCGTGGTCGCCCAGGCGGGGGTCTGCCGGGGGCACCCAGCGGCTGGGCAGTCCGTCGCTGTGCAGGACGAGCAGGCTGTCCGGCCGCCAGTCGCTCTCGTGCACGGGCACGGTGGCGGGGAAGTGCGCGCCGACGATGCCGGGGTGGGAGAGCAAGGACTGCCAGGTGTCCTCGGTGCGCAGCCGGGCGCCGATGTTGCCGACGCCCGCGAACGACAACCGGCAGGTTTCCTCGTCCAGTTGGGCGACGCCGACCGCCGCGCCCCGGGTGGCACGCAGCGCGGTGTGCAGATGCCGCAGGATGTCGGCGGGCGGCCGGTCCGCGCACCGGCGCAGGGCCTCGACGGCGGCGGTGGACGCCTCGGCGGCCTTGGGCCCGTGGCCGAGTCCGTCGCAGAGCAGCAGGGTGACGCGCGGGCCGGAGCGCACCCGGCTGAAGGCGTCGCCGGAGTGCTCGGCATGGGCCAGGGCGGTGGTGATCCCGCCGGCGCGGACGCCCGTACGAGGTGGGAGCGGCTCGGCGTGAGCGCTGCGCGGCGCCGGCGCCCGGCCGATCCGCGCCACCGCGACGGTGCCCTGCCCCGGGCGGCTGTGCAGGTCGAAGGCGTGGGCGATGCGCAGACAGGTGCCCAGACCCGCGCCGAGCGAGGAGGTGGTGGTGTGGCCGTCACGCAGCGCGGCCTCGACGTTCTCGATGCCCGGCCCGTGATCGAGCGAGGTGATCTGCACACCGGTGCCGTCGGGTGCGAGGGTGTCCGAGGGATCGGTGAGGTTGACGACGATGCGGCCGCCGGCGGCGTGTTTGACCAGATTGCTGGCCAGCTCGGTGGCCACCAGCGCGGTCACCGCGGTGGCGTGCGGGTCCAGTGCCGCGTGGGCGCAGGCGGCTTCGGCGGCGACGCGTACGTCCCGGATCCTGGTGCTGTCCTCGACCGGGATGTCCCACACCCTGCTCATGGCGCACCCGTCCGGGGGGAGGGCACGCCGGAGACCCAGTCGGTGACGGTGACGGTGGTGCCCTGCCCGGGACGGCTTTCGAGGGTGAACTCGGCCACCAGCCGCTTGGCGCCGCTGAGGCCCATGCCCAGCCCGCCGCCTGTGCTGTATCCGTCGGTCATGGCGAGTTCGGGGTCGGCGATGCCGGGGCCGCCGTCGATGAACGACAGGCGGATTCCGCGCGTCACCCCTTCCCTGAGCACGGTGGCCTCCATGTGGCCGCCGCCCCCGTGGACGAGGGTGTTGCGGGCGAGTTCGCTGGTGGCGGTCACCAGCTTCGTCTGCTGGACGAGGTTGAAGCCGACCTCGGCTGCGGCCTGGCGCACGTGCTGGCGCACCCAGGCCAGGTCGGAGTCCGAGGTGATGGGCAGGCGGGAGGTCGAAGCGGTTCGGGCATGCATCACGCACCCTCTTCCGGGTGAGAGGGCGGGGCGGCGCTGGGCGTGCGGCCCAGCCGGGCCAGGGCGTCGTCGACGTTCAGGGCGGTGACCAGACCGGGAAGGGTCAGGCCCAGCTCGACCAGGGTGATGGCCACGGCGGGGCGCAGTCCGGCCAGGACGGTCCGTGCGGCCAGCAGGCGTGCGTTCGCGGCGATCTCGGCCAGGACGCGGCCGAGGAAGGAGTCGACGATGTCCACTCCGGAGACGTCGATCACGACGCCGCCCACCGGCCCGGGGCCGGCGGCGATGCGGTGCGTGATGTCGTGCTGGAGCTGCTCGGCCGCCCCGTCGTGCAGGTCCCCCTGCAGGGTGACCAGCAGGATGTCCCCCAGCGTCAGTACGGGCACCGGCGCGGGCCGGGCGGCGGAGAAGCCGGTCACCGCGGGCTCGCTCCCACGGCGACCGGTCGGGGCGGGACGGCGATGTCCTGCCGGCCGAGGGCGTGCGCCAGAGCGTCGGCGAGCGTGGCCCGCGTGAGGATCGACCCGAGGTCGATGCCGAGCTGGACGATGGTCTGCGCGATGGCGGGGCGGATTCCGGAGATGATGCACTCCGCGCCCATCAGCCGTGCCGCGGCGGCCGTCTTCATCAGGTGCTGGGCCACGAGCGAGTCGACCGTCGGCACGCCCGTGATGTCGAGGATCACGTGGGCGGCCCGCTGGTCGACGATCGCGTCCAGCAGGGTCTCCATCACGACCTGGCTGCGGGCGCTGTCCAGGGTGCCGATCAGCGGAACGGCGACGATGCCCTGCCACAGGCTGATGACGGGTGTCGCCACCTCCAGCATCTGCCGGCGCTGGCGGGAGATCAGCTCCTGGCCCGCGTGCACGGTCGTGTTCATCACCACCAGGCGGAGCGTTCCCATGAGGACCGCCAGGGCGAGCGTGGGGCCATGAGCGTCCGGGTCCGCCGCCTCCGCGAACTCGGCGCGCAGCAGGGCGGCCACCGGCTCGCGCAGGCCGACGACCTCGCCGTCGATGTGTGCCGGGTCGAAGCCGGCCTGGGCGCGGGAGCCGGCCATCCGGCCGAGCTGGTCCCGTACGGTGTCGAAGCCGGGGGCCGCGACGTCCTCCAGCCGTCCGGAGCGGGCCACGTCGGCGAGGGCGTCCACCACGGCCTTGCACGCTTCGACCGCCTCGTCCCGGGAGATGGTGAAGACCGTGCGGAACAGGGTGGCGTCGGCCCAGCGCTGGGCGATCTGTTCACGGCGCCGTTCCAGGAAGGCGCCCAGTTCCTTGGCCGCCTCGGAGGCCGTGTCGTGCTCCGCCACCTGCATCGTCTCCCTGCTGCCGGGCGCCGCGGTCCGCCGGTCGGCAGGCCATCTGGCAATTATTGCCGCATGGCAAACATTAGCGCGAGGGGGTGCCGCGGACCAACAACCGCCCGCCGCCCGTCGACAGGCTCCGCGCTCACCGCTCCGGCGCCCGGCCGCGCCAGTCCAGGCACACGACCAGTGCGTCGTCCTTCGCCATCGCCTCCCCGCGGTGGCCGGTCAGCTCGCGCAGGATGGCGCGCGGCACCTCGGCGGCGGGCAGCAGCCGGGTGGCCTGGATGGCCCGCGCCAGGGCGGCCTCTCCATAGGGCTCGCCCTTGGGATCGGCGACGGCGTGGACCCCGTCGCTGACGAACACCAGGCGGTCGCCGGGCTCGACGTCGAAGTCCTGGGCCACGTAGTCGGTCTCCTCGAACATGCCCAGCGGCAGCTGCGCGTCGAAGTTCACAGGCTCCACCGTGCCGGCGCGCAGCCTCAGCAGCTGGGGAGAGCCCGCGTCCACGACGCGTGCGCGGCCGCTGACCAGATCGAAGTCGAACATCAGGACGGACAGGTAGCAGCGCCCCTGGTAGTGGGCGTAGACCGCCTGGTCGGCCAGGGCCGCCTGGTCGGCGAGGGACAGACCGGCCCGCCGCGCGTTGCGCAGGGCGTTGATGGCCAGGTTCGTCAGCAGGGACGCCTCTATGCCCTCGCCCATCCCGTTGGTGACGTACAGCATCAGGTGGTCGACGGTGCTGGACCAGTCGAAGTTGTCACCGAAGATCGCGTAGGCGGGCTCCAGCTGGGCGCCGAGGTCGTACTCGGGCCGCGAGCAGGAGCGGCCGGGCAGGAGCTGCCACTGCATCTCGGCGGCCAGGGTGAGCCGGTCCTTGCGCCGGGCCTGGAGGTACACGTCGGTGTCGCGCTCGGCGACGATCACCTGGTAGCCCAGCACGTTGGCGACCTCGGCCAGCTCGGCCTCCCACTCGGGCGTGGCATCGCCTTCGGGCAAGGTGACCGACAGCACGCCGAGGCGGTCGCCGCGGACGCTGACCGGCAGGTGCAGACGCACCAGCCCGTCGCGCAGCTGCTTGCGGTAGGGCGTCTGCGAGCCGAAGGCCCGGCCGGCCGGGCTGCTGTGCACGGACACCGGTTCCAGGGTGTGAGGCAGCACCGACACCGGCTGCAGCACGGTCAGGCTGTAGTCGGCCATGAACAACTCGACGTCGTGGGCGCCGTACTGCTCGACCAGTACGGAGCGGACGGCGTCCAGGAGCGCGTGGGGAGCCGCTGTGCGCAGGGCGCGCTCAACGGCCACGAATCTCTTCATGATGGAAAATGCACCTGTCTTTCCCCGGGCGTCGCTGCGCCGGACTCCCCGTGGAGCCGCGTCGATCGCCCTGGTGAGCTGTGGCCCGCGGTCGGGCCTAGTACGCTGGCAGGCACCCCAGTGCCTGCGAGAGTGTGATCGTGACTGCCTTCCGCCGCCGCACCGAGCCCGACGAGGTGGCCCGCGTGACCACCACGGCCGCCGAGCTGCTGGAAGTGGTGTGGGGCCGGGCCTCGACCGCGCCCACCTCCGCGTCCCAGCTGCGCGTGCTGCACATCCTTGAGCACCATGACGGCATCAACCTGCGCTCGCTCGCCGAGTCCCTGGCCTCGACCCCGCCGTCCACCAGCCGGCTGTGCGACCGGCTCGTGGCCGCCGGGCTCGTCGAGCGTGTGGTGAGCGCGGAGGACCGGCGGGAGGTGCGGTTGCACCTGAGCGGCCGGGGGCGCGCGTACCTCGCCGACCTGCGTACCCGCAGGGAGCGGGAGCTGCGGTCGGTCCTCGCGGATATGCCCGTCGCGAAGCGGATCGCCCTGCTGGAGGGGCTGGAGGCCTTCTGCGATGCCGCGGCGGCACAGATACACGAGGGCACGTCCGAGCCGCGCAGCCAGACCGCCTGAGCGATCGCCTGAGCCACTCCTCGCGCTCCAGGTGTCTTCGCCACCGTGCGACGAGGGTGACCAGCACACGGAGTGGTCTCCGTCCACCGGAGCATTCCAGGTCCTTCCCCGCGTACTTCCGCCACCGTCACTTTGTTGCCTCACCGCCATTATTGTCAAACGGCAACAGTCGGCCCTGTTGCCTCTCTTCGCTATCGGTTACCCCGCGGCGGCGGATTTCTGTGGGGGATGTGCGGTTTGTCTCTCGAATGCGCGATCACGCATGACCGACAGTCACCGGGGAAGAACGCGCGACGCGCCGAGCGGAGGCGTCGGGGTCCGGCTGTCGTGAGAGCGGCGGCCCTTGCGGAGGAGTCGAGGTGGGGGAGCCTCTCGTGCCGTATGCCGCAAGGACCGCCGCGGCGAGGTTCTGCGGCGGGGGGGGGTGCCGCGACCTCGCAGGTGGTGATCCGGCTCCGTCGGCCCTTGCGGGGGCGGTGACCGGTTCACTCATCACGCTGTTGCCCCGCATCGGCGGTCTTAACCCGACCGATTTCAGGGATTGTTGAGCCCGCCTTCCCGAGGGGGCAAGGCGGTGCCCCACCGTGGCCGATCGGGCGCTGTTTGGGTGTTCGGAACTGCTGTAGAAGTGAAGGCCGTGCACGGCGACGGATCGTCCCAGGGGGGAATCATGCGCAGACGTGTACGTGTGGGGGCTCTGGCGGCTGCGGGGCTGCTCGCGGTC
This sequence comes from Streptomyces panaciradicis, assembly GCF_023516615.1. GTDB lineage: Bacteria > Actinomycetota > Actinomycetes > Streptomycetales > Streptomycetaceae > Streptomyces > Streptomyces panaciradicis. Next base: position 40,039 of record NZ_JAMGBF010000096.1, on the reverse strand, counting down.
GGGGCCGGCCCGGCGTACGGGGCCGGCTCGTCGCCGGCCGGGCCCGCGGCGGGGTCCGTGCGGTACGCCGTGCACGATCTGGGCACGCTGGGCGGCACCCGCAGCCAGGCGACCGCGATCGACGGCAGAACAGTCGTCGGGGCCTCACTGACCAGCGGCGATGCCGCCGAACACGCCTTCGCGTACGACCTGCGCAGGCACGCCATGACCGCCCTGGGCACCTTGGGGGGCTCCAGCCGGGCCACCGGCGTGGAGGGGAATCTCGTCGTCGGCCGGTCGGACCTCTCACCGAACGGACCCGCTCACGGATTCGTCTACGACCTCCGCACCCGCCGCATGGTGGACGTCGGAACCCTCGGCGGAAGCCGCACCGACATCACCGGACTCGACGGCGACACCGTGGTGGGGACGTCGTCGCTGCCCGGCGACACGGTCGGCCACGCGTTCGCGTACAGCGTGCGCACCCGGACCATGACCGACCTCGGCAGCCTCGCCGGGCCGTCGGGCCGCAGCAGCGCGGCGGCCGTCGACGGCCCGCTCGTCGTGGGCACTTCCACCCTGCCGGACACGCCCGCGTCCACGACGCACGGCTTCGCCTACGACCTGCGCACCCGGACGACGACCGATCTCGGCACCCTCGGCGGAAGTACCAGCACCGCCAACGACATCAGCGGCTCGATCGTGGTGGGCCAGTCCCGAACGGCCGCCGGCTCCCTGGCCGGGTACGCCTACGACCTCCGCACCGGCATCCGCACGGACCTGGGACCGCGGCTCCTCACCGCCCAGCTGGTCAGCGGAACCACGGTCGTCGGCGGTGACGGCCTGCTCGCCGGCGCCTACGACCTCGCGACGCACGAGATCACGACGATCGGGTCCGGGCGCGGTGTCACCGAGGTCCGGCAGATCGCCCGGAACGTCGTCGTCGGCGACAACTTCGCGCCCAACTCGTTCGCCTTCGTCGCCCGCGTCGACAACGGCGACTTCACCTACCTGGACTCCCTCGGCGGCCTCAACTCCTCGGCGGCGCAGATCAACGGCCGCGGCGTCGTGGCGGGCAGCGCGGCACTCCCGCCCGCCGACCCGGTCACGGCCAACGGCCCGTTCCACGCCGCCGTCTGGGTACCCCGTCCGGCGGCCTAGCGGCGGGAGGGGGCGGTCACTCGGCCATGACCGTGTGCAGCGTCTCGCGGTGCCGGCGGGCCCTGGTCATCAACTCGTCGAGCGCGTCGCGGGTGCGGATGAGGTCGGTGATGTGCGCGCAGAGCCGGTCGCGTTCCTCGGCCATCCGCTCCAGGGCGGCGTCGGAGTGCTCCTCGCTCGGTGTGTCGACGCACGGCAGCAGTTCGGCGATGGTGCGGCTGGACAGGCCGGCCGCGTACAGCCGCTGGATGAACGCGACCCTGTCGACCTCCTCCTCGGTGTAGTGCCGTTGACCGCTGGCACTGCGCGAGCTGCTGAGCAGGCCCTGTTCCTCGTAGTAGCGAAGGGAGCGGATGCTGACTCCCGTCCGTGACGCGAGTTCGCCGATGCGCACTGTCGACCTCCCCGGCTGTGACCTGAGCCACACGGCCTTGCCCCTGACATCCATGTGAGGTTTTAGCGTAACCGTCGTGCCCGAGATCCGGGCACGGCGGACCAGATGGAGTCATGAAGTGACGACCCTTTTCGACAGTTACCGGCTCGGGGACCTGACGCTGCCCAACCGCGTGGTGATGGCCCCGATGACACGCGTCCGTGCCGCCGCCGGCGGGCTGGCCACGGCGTCGATGGCGACCTACTACGCCCAGCGGGCGACGGCCGGGCTGATCGTGTCCGAGGGCGTGCAGCCCAGCCTCCTCGGGCAGTCGAGTCCGGGCACCCCGGGACTGCACACCGATGAACAGGTCGCCGCCTGGCGCCCGGTGACCGCCGCCGTGCACACCAACGGCGGGCGGATCTTCGCCCAGCTCATGCACAGCGGCCGCGTCTCCCACCGGGACACCACCGGATCGCGGCCCGTCGCACCGTCGGCCGTCGCCGCCGTCGGTGAGGTGTTCACCCCGACCGGCCCCCAGCCCGCACCGGTACCCCGCGCGCTGGAGAGCGCCGAGGTGCCCGAGCAGGCCCGGTCGTACGCCGAGGCGGCCCTGCGCGCCGTCGACGCGGGCTTCGACGGCGTGGAACTGCACGGCGCCAACGGCTACTTGATCTCGCAGTTCCTCTCCTCCAACGCCAACCTGCGCACGGACCGCTACGGAGGTTCGGTCACCAACCGGATCCGGTTCGCCGTCGAGGCCGTGTCCGCCACCGTCGACGCCATCGGCGGGGCCCGGACCGGCATCCGCCTCTCGCCGGGCGGCACGTTCTGGGGCGTCGAGGAGAGCGACGTGCCCGCGCTCTACACCGCGCTGCTGACCGAACTCGCCCGACTGGACCTGGCCTACGCCCACTTGGAGGCCACCGCGGACGACGACGTGCTGCTCGCCCTGCGCCGCGTCTGGCCGGGCACCCTCGTCGTCAACCCGGTGCTTCCCATGGGCCCGAAGCAGACCGGGCGCACCGACGCCGACCGCTGGCTGGAGCTGGGGGCCGAACTCATCAGCTTCGGCCGCGCGTTCATCGCCAACCCCGACCTGGTGGAGCGCCTGCGCACCGGCGTCCCCGTCGCACCGGTCGACGAGAGCACCTACTACCAGGGAGGCGACGCGGGATACCTCACCTACCCGTCGTACCAGCACACGGCCTGAACCGGCCCACCGCCACGGCGGCCACCGGGGCGAGGCGGCCGCGGGAACACGATCCCGCCCGGCCCCGGTGGACACCGGTCAGGCGGCCACGAAGCGTTCCCACACCCGGTGGGCGCCCATGAGCTCCCGCACCTGCTCCAGCGCGGCCCTCCCGCTGCCGGCGACCACGACACCCGGCGCGTCACCGGGAACGCCGGCCGCGTCGAGGGCGTTCTCGCCGCCGGCCCAGGCACCGATCGCCTTGCCGTGCCGGAACGCCTCCGACAGCAGCACACCGACCCGGGGATCGGCCGCGGCGACCGCCGCGCCCGAAGGCCGGGCCTTCACGTCGCGAGCGCCGAACGCGTCGCCGCCGACTCCGGGCGGTCCGGCCACCAGCAGGGCGTCGAACTCGACGGACCGCGCGGTGGCGTACGTCCGCTGCACCGTCACCGCCGCGTCGCCCGAGCCCAGGACGCCGCCCTTGGGCGCGACGACCAGCGGGACCATGCCGGCCTCCAGGATCGCCTCGCGCAGGGCCTGTACGGCGTCCAGATCCCCGTCCGGACCGGTCACGATGCCGACGATGCGGCCGTCCCCCGGCCAGGTGTGACCCACCTGGGAGAGCGCCGGGCTCGGCTCGACCTCCACCAGCGGCAGGCTCGCCTTCGGCGCCGGCAGGCCGAGGCCCTCCGCGACGCCCTCGCACAGCTCGGGGTCGATGTTGGCCAGGACCTGGAGCGCACGCTCCTTGACGGCCTGCTCGTAGCACTTGCCGAGTTCGAAGGTGTACGCGGCGATGATGTGCTCGCGCTCCACCGGGCTCATGCTCAGCCAGAACCGGCGGGGCTGGCTGAAGTGGTCGGCGAACGACTCGGGGGCCTCGCGCACCTTCGTCGCCTCCGGCACGCGCACCGGGGCCTCGATGTACGCGCCCGCGTCCGCTCCCGCCGTGAACGGGCAGCCCCCGTCGAGGGAGTTGGGCCGGTACGGCGCCACGCCCCGGTGCACCGCCGTCTGGTGCATGCCGTCGCGCAGCATGTCGTTGACGGGGGAGTGCGGGCGGTTGATGGGCAGCTGCGGGAAGTTGGGGCCGCCCAGCCGGGTGATCTGCGTGTCCAGGTAGGAGAACAGGCGCCCGGCGAGCAGCGGGTCGTCGGTGATGTCGATGCCCGGGACGAGATGGCCGACGTGGAAGGCGACCTGCTCGGTCTCGGCGAAGTAGTTCGACGGGTTCCGGTTGAGCGTCAGCAGCCCGATCGGCTGCACGGGGGCGAGCTCCTCCGGTACGAGGTTCGTCGGGTCCAGCAGGTCGATGCCCTCGAAGGTCTGCTCCGGGGTGTCGGGGAAGGTCTGGATGCCCAGTTCCCACTCCGGGTAGGCGCCCGCCTCGATGGCGTCGGCGAGGTCGCGGCGGTGGAAGTCCGGATCGACGCCGCCCGCGATCTGCGCCTCCTCCCAGACCAGGGAGTGCACGCCCAGCTTCGGCTTCCAGTGGAACTTCACCAGCGTCGTCGAGCCGTCGGCCGCGACCAGCCGGAAGGTGTGGACGCCGAAGCCCTCCATCATCCGGTACGACCGCGGGATGCCCCGGTCGGACATGTTCCACAGCGTGTGATGGGTGGCCTCGGTGTGCAGGGTGACGAAGTCCCAGAAGGTGTCGTGCGCGCTCTGGGCCTGCGGGATCTCCCGGTCCGGATGCGGCTTGCCCGCGTGGATGACGTCCGGGAACTTGATCGCGTCCTGGATGAAGAAGACGGGCATGTTGTTGCCGACCAGGTCGAAGACGCCCTCGTCGGTGTAGAACTTGGTCGCGAAACCCCGCGTGTCCCGCACGGTGTCGGCCGAGCCCCGCGAGCCCAGGACCGTGGAGAACCGTACGAAGACCGGTGTCTCCACGTCCTTGGCGAGGAACGCCGCCTTCGTCACCGAGGCCGCAGTGCCGTAGCCGCGGAAGATGCCGTGCGCGGCCGCGCCGCGGGCGTGGACCACGCGCTCCGGGATGCGCTCGTGGTCGAAGTGCATGACCTTCTCGCGCAGGTGGTGGTCCTGCAGCAGGACCGGCCCGCGCGGCCCGGCCTTGAGGGAGTGGTCGGTGTCGTACAGCCGGGTGCCCTGGGCGTCGGTCAGATAGGCCCCGGACTGGGCCATGCGCGCCTGGGCGTCACCGGTCGGCTGCCCCGTCGGGGACATGGTCTCCGGGCCGCTCTGGTCCGGCTTCGGCGGCAGCGGCTCGCGGGGCTCGGCCGGCTCGGCGACCGACGGGGACTCGGCACCCGGCTTCCCCGGGATGCCGTCCTCCGGTCCGGAGTCACCGCCCTGGACGGCTTCGGTGACTTTCTCTGCTGCCCGCTTGAGGGGGTTGGGCTGATTCATCGATGTACCGATTCCTCTGCTCTTCACCGGCCACGGTCACCGTGGCCGACCACGTGGGGGGATCACTCAGGACTGGCGGGTGCGCCTCGACGGGCGAAACATGCCCGAATCCGCCGACATCGGGCCTAGGGCTGTCAACGTCTCACGGCTCGCTGACTCGCACACCGGGCGCGTGTCAGCGGAGTGAACCGCCCGGACGGCACAGGTCGAACGCGGTCCGGCACGATGTCGCTCCCTTCTCCTCGCGCCCGATGAGGCTGCGCCACGACTGCGTACCCATGACGCGGAACTCAAGGCATGCGAAAAGGTGCCCGATGCGATCAAGGCGCGGAGGACGGCGAATACCGGACAGCGCGGCGACCGGGAGCCCGGGGCTCAGGGGCCGCCATCAAAGCGCCGTGCCGCCGCGGAAACCCGCGGCGGCACAGGGCATCGGCGGTCATCCGCCGGTCATGGGCGGGTGGCGGCGTCGGTGTCGGGATAGAGGGGGATGACCTGGTCGAGGCCGACCATCCGCAGGACGCGGACCGTGTTCGCCGGGACCGCGGCGAGTGCGAGGTCGGCCTGCGCGGCCTGGGCGTGGTTGTGCGCGGTGATGAGGGCCGTGATGCCGCTGGAGTCGCAGAAGTCCATGCCGGCCAGGTCCAGGACGAGACGCTGGCCCGGCCGGATCGTGAGAGTGGTGAGCTGTTCGCGCAGCTCCGGGGCGGTGGTGTAGTCGAGAGCCCCGTTGATCTCCCAGACGGGACCGGTGGAGGCGTCTCGGACGGTGATCTTCAGCGGGGTCATGGGCGGCTTCTTGTCGTCGGGCGGGCGGCGGGGCGCGCGGGTACGCCGAGGGCGAGCAGGGCGGTGTCGTCGTCCAGTCCGTCGCCGAAACCGTCGAGCAACGCGGTCAGGGCCTGGACGAGGTCGTGTGCGGGGGCTCCGGCGTGCCGGGTGCCGAAGTCGAGCAGGGCGTCCTCGCCGTAGAGGCTGGAGCGGTCCGTGCCGGTACGGGCTTCGGTCAGGCCGTCGGTGTAGAGCAGGAGGGTGTCGCCGGGGGAGAGCGTGGTGGTGGCCGCGGTGAAGCGGGCCTCGGGAAGGACGCCGATGAGGAGACCGCCCGGGGTCGGAAGGTACTCGGCGGTGCCGTCGGCGCGCAGGATCAGCACGGGGGGATGGCCGCCGGAGGCCAGCTGCACGAAGACCTGGTCCGTGGTCTCGTCGATCTCGAGGATGCCGAAGATCGCGGTGCAGTAGCGCGGGTCGCCGCCGGCGGCGTAGCGCTCGTGCAGCACCTTGTTGAGCGTGGTCAGGGTGGACCGGGGGTCGGGCTCGTGCAGGGCGGCGGCCCGCAGGGTGTAGCGGGTCAGCGAGGTGAGCGCGGCGGCCTGCGGGCCCTTGCCGCACACGTCGCCCAGGAAGAAGGCGAAGCGTTTGCCGTCCACGGGGAAGATGTCGTAGAAGTCGCCGCCGAGTTCGTCGGGCGAGGCGGTGTGGTAGTAGGCGGCCGTGTCCAGTCCCGGGACGACCGGGAGGGTGTCGGGCAGCAGCGACCGCTGGAGCACGGCGAGGGCGTCCTGCAGCCGGGCGCGGTCGGCCTCCGCCTGCCTGCGGGCCTCCTCGGCCACCGCACGGCGGCGCAGCAACTCCTCCTCGTAGGCGCGGCGGTCCCTGGCGTCGAAGAGGGTGGTGCGGATCAGCAGGGGCTTGCCCATGCTGCCGTACTTGACCACCGAGGACGCGAGGACCGGTATCCGGTCGCCGTCGGCGTGCCGGAGGTCCAGGGCGATGCCGTTGATCGAGCCCTGCATCTGCAGCAGCGGCGCGAAGTGCGTCTCGTGGTAGAGCCTGCCGCCCACGGTCAGCAGGTCGCTGAACCGCATCCGGCCCACCACCGCCTCGCGCGCCAGGCCGAGCCAGTCCAGCAGCGTCGCGTTGATCTTCGCGACGGTGCCGTCCATCAGCGTGGACAGATAGCCGCAGGGCGCGGACTCGTACAGTTCCTCGGCGCTGTCCTCCAGCAGTGCCGCGAAGGCCGCGGTCGCCGTCGCTTCGCCGCCGGAGTGCTGGTGGTCGCAGGAATCGGGCTGGTCCGGCTGCTGTCCGGAGCGGCACATCATCGCAGGGCCGCCAGAAACTCCAGGAGCGCTTGGTTGGTGGCCTCGGGCGCCGAGAGGTGCGGGCAGTGCCCGATGGCGTCGAGCGTGACCAGCGTCGAGCCGGGGATCGCCGCGTGGACGAAGGCGCCGACCTCACGGGGGGCGATGGCGTCCTGGGCGCTCTCCAGCACCAGTGTGGGCACCCGCACCGTCTTCAGATCGTCCCGGGAGTCGGACAGGAACGTGGTGCGGGCGAAGACACGCGCGATGTCCGGGTCCGTGGCGCAGAAGCTGTTCTCCAGCTCCGCGCCGAGCTCGGGGCGCTCCGGATTGCCCATGATCACCGGAGCCATCGCCGCCGACCAGCCGAGATAGTTCGACTCCAGCGATCCCAGCAATTCCTCGATGTCCTGCGCACTGAACCCGCCTCGGTAGCCGTCGTCGTCGATGTAGCGCGGGGACGGGGCGACCATCACGAGTGCGCCGATCCGCTCGGGAGCCATGTCGGCGGCCAGTACGCCGATCATCGCACTGACCGAGTGCCCGACGAACACGGCATCACGCAGGTCGAGCGCGTCACACACCTCCATGACGTCCTGGGCGTAGCCCTGCAAGGAGGCGTACCGGTCCGGGGAGAAGGCGGACAGCTCCGAACGGCCCGATCCGACGTAGTCGAACAGCACGACCCGGTACTCCGGGGCCAGCGCGGGAACCGTCGACCGCCACATGTTCTGGTCGCACCCGAACCCGTGGGCCAGTACGACCGTCCGCCCGTGCGGGTTGCCCGTGACGGTGACGTTGTTCCTGCGAGCGATGTCCATGCCGGCCAGTCTCTCAACTCCTGACCGATGCATGTGCACCACACCGAATCTGCGCACAGTCCCCCTTATATGGGCGCCGTGGATGTCGAGAACGTCCCGCCTGCTCCGTCCCAGGGGTGCGAGCGGCCGGACGGCGGCTCGCAGGCACCGACCACGGGAGTGTGGACCATGGAGCAGCGGGAGATCACCGAGATCCTGAGCCGTCCGGCCGGTCAGGAACTGCTGGCTCGCGACGTGACCCGGCTGGCGTACGTCGCCAAGGACGGCACGCCCCGCAACATCCCGATCGCGTTCACCTGGAACGGCGCGCAGATCGTTCTGTGCACCACGAAGAACGCGCCGAAGCTGCCCTCGTTGCGCCGCAACCCGCAGGTCGCGCTGACGATCGACACCGAGGAGCACCCGCCCAAGATCCTGCTCCTGCGCGGCCGTGCCGAACTGGACGTCGTCGACGGCATCCCGGAGGAGTACCTGCAGATGAACGGCAGCTACCGGATGACCCCCGAGCAGCGGGTGGAGTGGGAGGCGGAGGTGCGCTCGCTCTACGACGGCATGGTCCGCATCGTCATCACACCGACCTGGGCGAAGCTGATCGACTTCGAGACGACGCTGCCCACAGCGGTGGAGGAACTGGTCCGGCGGCGAGCCCAGCGCCAGTCCGCCTGAGGTCGCTGGGACCGGAACCGGCGCCGGTGATCAACCCTCCGGTGAGGCCGGCGGCAGGCTGATGTGGAGGGCGCAGACGTCGTCTCGGTGGTCGGGGCGGGCCAGGGCGGCGTGCAGGCGGCTCAGGCTGTCGGGGCGGGTGGTCAGTGCGGTCGCCGATGCGGTGGCCAGGGCGTCCAGGCCCGCCAACAGGTCCTGGCCGGGGTGCTCGATCAGTCCGTCGGTGAACAGCAGCAGATGATCGCCCTCCCGCAGCCGGAGGGTGGCTTCGGTGAACCGCGGGGCCGCGGTGGCGCCCAGCAGGATGCCGGTGGGGCGTTCGACGGCATGGGCCTTGCCGTCGCGGACCAGGACGGGAGGCAGATGTCCCGCCTGGGCCCAGGTGAGTGTGCGGTCGGCGGGGTGGTAGCGCGCCACGATCATGGTCGCGGTGGTGTGGCGCTCGCCGGGTGAGTGGATGTGCATCAGCAGGGCGTTCAGCCGCGTGAGCGCGTCCGTCAGACTGGACCCGGTGATGATCATGCCCTTGGCCGTGAAGCGCAGTTGCGCCATGGTCGCCACGGCGTTGATGCCGTGCCCCATGACGTCGCCGATCACGAAGAGCGCGTCGCCGTCAGGGAGTTCGATGGCGCTGTACCAGTCGCCGCCGACGCTGATGCCCCGTTCCGCGGGGTGGTAGAAGGCGTTGGTCCACAGCCCGGCGAGCGTGACGGGACCGGTGGGCAGGGGCAGCAGGGCCTGCTGCAGGCGGGCGGCCACCTTGCGCTCGGCCTGGAGCAGGCCGCGCTGGGTGGACACGGCGCGCTCGCTGCTGAGCAGGGCGAGTTCGGCGTCGCGCTGGCCGGAGAGGTCCTGGAAGAAGCCGTGGACCTCCAGCGGTGTGCCGTCGGCGTCGACGATCGCTTCGGCGACGATGCGCAGGTGCCGTACTCCGGCGCGGGTCGTGATGCGGAAGGGCTGGTCGATGGCGGTGCCGTCACTCAGCAGCCGCTGGGCGGCCGCGGTGAGTTCGGGCAGGTCCTCCGGCAGGACGCACTCGGGCAGTTGCTCCAGCCGCATGGGGCCGAGGCTCTGGTCCCGGTCGAAGATCGTGAACACATGCGGTGACCAGCTGATGGTGTCGGTGACGAGGTTCCAGTCGGCCCAGCCGAGGTTGCCCAGGCGCTGCAGGGAGGCGAGGCGCTGCTCCTGCCGGGCCGCGACGTCGTGCCGGATCCAGGAGACGACGAGGTGCTCTCCGAGCCGGGCCACCCGCAGGGAGAAGACGGAGTGCTGCGGGATGCCGGCCACCACCTCCTCGTAGGTGAACGGCTCGCCGGCGAACGGCCGGCCCGTGGCCAGAACGTCCAGGTAGCCCTTCCACATCTGCGTGCCGGCGAACGTCGGGTAGCACTCCAGCACCCGCAGTCCGATCAACTGGCGGCCGGCGCGACCGGCGACGTCCACCGAGTCGGGCGCCGCGGCCTCGATGCGGAAGTCCTCCACGGTGCCGTCGGGCGCGGACAGCGGGGCGAGCAGGATCACCGATCCCGGCAGGGTGTCGAAGATCTGCTGCACGCTCTCCACGGACGGCTTGCGCCGGGGCACGCCCGCATCGAGGGTCGCCATCCGCCCGGCGCACAGCTGCACCGCGCTCACCAGCAGCTCCCGCTCGGCGGGTGTGAAGGCCCGGTCGGTGCTGCGCAGCACGGTGACGACCTCGTCGACCTCGCCGCCCGTGTCCACGGGCAGCCAGGCGCGGGAAGGCCATCGGGAGAGGGTCTCCTCGGGCACCGCGTACGCCTCGGGCGCCTCGGGGCCCTCCGACCACAGCGGCCGGTGGCTGCGCAGCGGGTCGCGGGCGGGGGGCCGGCCGCCGACGGTGAGCCGGTGCCATCGGACGGCCTCCACGCCGTCGATGCCCGCGTGCCCCGTCAGCCGTACGCCGTCGTCGGTTCCGACGTAGATCAGTACGGCGCCGACCTCGACGCCGTGGGAGAGGTGCTCCAGCAGGCAGCGGGCGAGATCATGGCGGTCCTGCACGCTCGCCAGGCCCAGTCCCAGCCTGCCCAGCAGCACCGTCGCCTCGCGGTCGGTGCCCGGGGCGGCAGCCGGCGGGTGCGGCTCCGCCGGCACCAGGTACTGATCGGACGAGAACACCGAGCCGCCGCGGCCGGTCTCGCGGCGGCGCCGGCGACGTCGGCGGGCCGGGCGGATGGCCCCGAGCGTCAGCCAGCATTCCTCGACGAGAGTCCGGCCTTCCGCGGCACTGCGCTCGAGGAGCGTTTCGTACGCCTCCTGCGCGGAACAGCCCTCCTGCACCATCACCGCGCCCTTGGCGCGTTCCAGCACCGGCATCAGCGCGGCGACCCGCTGCAGATCGACGATCTCGGCCCGCTGCCGCGCGACCACCTTCGCCAAGGCCGAGGAGTCGGACGACGCCCCCCGCCTGGGCGGCTGTTCCCGTGACGTCACGTGTCGAGCATCGCACAGTGAGCGTCCTGGGTCAGCACGGTCCCGCCTCGTCCGCCGTGGCCGGACAGGCGCCGGTCGGTGAGTCGATCACCGCCACCTCCGCGACCGTTGCCGCAGCCGGACGCCGTGGCCGGGTACCTGCGATGCTGGGAGACGATGTGGACCGCTCGGTGTCGGATGTCGCGGCCTCAGGGGGGATGGGCAGCATGGTGCGTCAGGAAGCCGTCGCGGGGGACCGGGGAGGTCCGGTCGGCTGGGGCTGGTTCGCGGGCTGGCTGGTGTCGGGCGCGTGCGCGGGTGTCGGGCTGGCCGCCCTTCTGACGGTGGGGGTGCCGCTGGTGCTGCTGGCCGTGGTGGCAGCGGGATTCCTGCTGTGGAAGGGGCCGAGGAACGCGGTGGCCGGCCTGTTGGCCGGTTTGGCCGTGCCGCTCTTCCTCCTCGCCTGTCTCAACCGGGACGGTCCGGGGAACGTCTGCCGTGCCGTGGCCGGCGGGCAGTCCTGCACGGACGAGTACGCCCCTGTCCCTTTCCTGGCCGCCGGACTCGTTCTGGCCGCCGCGGGTCTTGTGCTCTTCGTGGTGCTCAGCCGAAAGCGCAGGGCAGCCGGGGCTGAGTCGGTGCCGTCGAGACGCCGGTGACCGACGGGATGCCCGCTTTCGACGCCGGCCGCCGGTCCGCGCAGCACCGACTGATCGGATGCACGGGCCCGTCGGCGGCACGTTGACAGCGGGCAGTCAGTCGGCCGTGAGGTCGCTCGGTTCCTCCCCGCGGTACGGAATCCACCGGTATCCGGGCCGGAACGTCTCGTAGGCGGCGCTCGGGGCGAGTTCGGCGTGCAGCTTCTCGCAGAGCACGAGCCCGTGGAGGCTGCCGTCGTTCAGTTCGTCCGACCACTCGCTTCTGAGCTCGGCGGTGTCCACGAGTGGTTCCGGGTCCCAGCCGACCTTGGCGGCGACATACCCGCGGAACTGCGCGAGGAGTTCGTAGAGTTGGTGCCCCAGTTCGGTCAGCTCCGCCGCGGTGAGCTGGAATCTGGGCAGGCTGCCGTCCAGACCGCACCCCAAGCTGACGGCCACGGGCAGGATCGAGAGTTCGAAGTAGGAGCCCGCCTTCGTCAGCAGCGGCCGGTGGAGGGGGATGCGGTGGGTGCCCGCGCGCAGCGCCCAGGGATGGGGGTCGATGCGGGCGGCGGCCTGCGCCGCCTCGGCGTCGTCGCCGAAGTTCACCACGAGCTCGAAACAGATGGCCACGGGTGGTGACTCTGCCCTGCACCCGCGCCCGTGGCAACTCCCGGCCCCCGACGGCAAGTCGGGGGCCGGGAGTCGGTCAGCGGTGCGAGGTGCCGTTCGGGCCGCCGGTCACGGGAACGACGTCAGCTTGGACGGCACGGTGTCCGTCCCCGAGGTCGGGGAGCCGGTGTTGTTGACGACGTGCGCGTACTGGCCCTTGCCGCCGAGGGAGATCACCAGCACGTCGTGCAGCTTCACCCCGGCGGTGACCGGGACCTGGAAGCCGTGTGCCTGGACGATCGACGGATCGGCGGTGTAGTTGCAGTAGCTGCCCAGGCCCCACGCCTCGTGCTGGGTCACGGTGTCGGCGACCTTGTAGGCCGCGTAGCCGACGATGCCGTCGTGGGTGATGGCGGCGGCGTTCGGGGCGTCGTAGGCCTTCTCGTTCTGGAAGAAGATGGTGCGGCCGCGTTCGCCGCTCCACAGGACGTCGTACTTGTTGAAGTGCTCCACGAACAGCCCGGTGGCGAGGACGTCGTCGCCGTTGACGCGCAGGCCGTAGTCGGCGCGGTTGGTGTCCCAGCCGACGCCGCTGCCGTGGTCGGCGCGCCACAGCCAGGTGTGGTCGATGACGACGTCGTCGCTGTTGACGACGACGGAGTTGGTGGCGAGACCGGGGCCGGCGCCGCCGATGCGGACGAACACGTCCTGCATGGTGGTCGGGTCGGCCGAGTGGTCGGCGCTCGCACCGGGCTGCCCGATCCGCAGCAGCGTGTCGGAGTTGACGGAGCCGGCGTCGATGAGGAAGCCGGCGAGGCGCACGCCGTCGACGTCGGCCACGTGCAGGGCGTCGATGCCGTTGTCCGGCACGAGCGTCGCCAGGCCCAGTCCGAGGACCACGGTGTCGGCGCGGGTGACGTCGATGGTCTGGTCGAGGTGGTAGACACCCGGCGTGAACAGCAGGTTGAGGCCTTGAGCGAGCGCCTGGTTGATGGTGGCGGCGGTGGCGCCCGGCTTGACGACGTAGAACTGGTCCAGCGGGAGGGAGGTGCCCGCGTTCGCCGGCCAGGACACTCCGCGCGCGTTGGTGCGCTTGGCGGGCACGAACACCTTGTAGGTGCTGCCGTCGAGGTAGAGGAACGGCTTCTCGCGGGAGACGGGTGTCGTGTCCAGGGTGGTGTACGGGCCCGAGTCGAAGTTGGTCGCCGGGGCGCCCTGGACGCCGGTGAACGTCATGTTCCACACGCCGTTGGTCCAGCCGCCGACGGAGCTGTCGCGGGTGTACCACTGCTGCTGGGAGTACGGCCCGACGGTGCCGTCGATCTTGGAGTCGGCGATGTAGCCGCCGGAGGCCCAACCGTAGCCGTTCGGGGCCAGGTTGAGGCCGCCCTTGACGTGGATGCGGCGGAAGGGGACCGCCTGCGCGACGGCCCAGCGGTCGGTGCCGTTGGACGGGGTGATGGCGAGGTTCTCCGCCGAACGCCAGAAGTTCTGCGTGGCGTTGCCGTTGAACCAGCCGGCGTCGACGGTGATGTCACCGTTGATCTGGGTGTCGTCGGGGTTGAGGCCGAGCCCCGAGATGGAGGTGTAGAAGCCGAGTTGGGCGTTGATGCCGTTGTAGGTGCCGGGCTTGAGCAGGAACTGGTAGCGGCCGCTGCCGAACTGGGCCGACTCCTGCTTGGCGAAGACGTCGTCGAACTTCTGCTGCAGATTGGGGGTGTTGGGGTCGACGACGATGACGTTCGGTCCGAGGTCGCCGCCGCCCTGGACCGGGGGAGTGGTGCCGCCGGTTCCGGTGTGGACGGCCACCTCCCACAGGGAGTAGCCGTAACCCGTGGCGCGGACGGTGCCGTTGACGCGTACGTACCGTCCGGAGCCGCTGACGTCGTAAGAGGCCGTGCCTCCGCTCGCGCCGGTGACGCTCTTGAGCGTGGTCCAGCTCTGGCCGTCCGTGGAGGCCTGGATCTGGAACTCCTTGGCGTAGGCGGCCTCCCAGGTCAGGTCGACCTTGCACAGGGACTTGACGGAGCCCAGGTCGACCTGCACCCACTGCGGGTCGGAGGCCTGGCTGGACCAGCGGGTGCCGTTGTCGCCGTCGAAGGCGGCGGAGGCCGGCGTACCGGCGTTCTCCGTGGACGAGGCCGAAGCGGGCCGGCCCTTCGCGGCGTTGGCGGTGTCGCAGGAGGACGTGCCGGTGCCGGAGGTGCCGAAGACCTGGAACTCCCACAGGGAGTAGCCCCATTGGGTGGCCCGGTGGATGCCGTACATCCGGACGTAGCGTCCCTGTCCGGAGACGTCGAGGCTGTCGCTGCCTCCGTCGCCGCCGGTGACGGAGGTCAGGTCGGTCCAGGTGCTGCCGTCGGCGGACGCCTGGATCTTGTAGTCCTTGCCGTAGGCCGCCTCCCAGTTGAGGACGACCTTCGAGATCGTGGCCGTGGCGCCCAGGTCGACCTGCAGCCACTGGGTGTCGGTCGCGGCCGACGACCAGCGGGTGCCGGTGTCGCCGTCGACGGCGTAGGCGGCCGGTGTGCCGGCGTTCTCGTCGGAGGAGGAGGTCGCCGTTCTGCCCTGGGACAGGGGGAGTTCGGCCGCTGCGGCCGGGTGGGGCACGGGTAGGGCGAGCAGCGCCGCCATGGCGGCGAGCACGACGCCCAGGGATCTGAGTCTCATGGAGGTCCCTGCGGGTGTGGTGGGAAAGGAACAGGTGAGGCCGCCGACGGCAGGCGGATCGAGGCGTCAAGGGCTGCGCCCCGACGCTTAGTTCACGTCTTGATTTAACTGATGAGTCACAACCCTCGGCAAGCCTTCGGAAGTTGAAATCTTTCCGGATTCACTTCGGTCGAGTCCCTTGACATCTTGATGACATGCCCTCAACACTCCTCGGCGGGAGAGCGCTCTCCCATATCCGATCCGGCGCTCCCCGACCCCCACAGCACAGGAGGAGGTCTCCATGTCACGGAGATCGAAAGGCCTGTCCGTCACCCTGATCACCGGCGCGCTCCTGCTGACCTCGCTCGGCTTGGGAGGCGTGGCCGTCAGCGCCGGCCCGCCCGCGCCGCACAGCTCCGCCTCCAGGGCGTTCGCTGCCACCCACTCCGGGCACGCGATGGCGGCGTCCGCCGCCACCTCGCCGGAGGACCCGGACGGCGACGGCTACATCCCCGCGAACCCGCCGGTCACCGGTGTGACGCCGTCCACGCAGGACCCGCCGCACCGCTACTTCCACGAGTTCCAGGCCAACTGCTCGGTCACGCACACCCGGCCCGACGACCCGATCGTCTACCCGCAGCAGCCCGGCACGTCCCACGACCACACCTTCCTGGGCAACACCACGACCGACGCCTACAGCACGACGGCCTCACTGGAGGCCGGCGGCACCACCTGCAAGGCTCCCGGCGACCGCTCCGGCTACTGGATGCCCACCCTCTACAACGGCGACCAGCGGATCCTCCCGGTGGGGCCGCAGGTCATCTACTACAAGGCGGGCGTCACCGACTACACCAGCGTCCGGCCCTTCCCCAAGGGCCTGCGGTTCGTCGTCGGCAGCCCGATGCAGAGCGCCGACGAGTTCCGCCACCACCCCGGCTTCGTCGAGGGCTGGGAGTGCGGTGACAGCTACTTCAACACCGAGTTCCCCGCGACCTGCCCGAACCGGGCCGACGTGCAGCTCAACATCCGCTTCCAGGCGCCCAGTTGCTGGGACGGCAGGTACCTCGACACCCCCGACCACAAGAGCCACATGGCCTACCCCGTGGTCAAGCCCGGCACGAACGACAACATCTGCCCGGCCGACCACCCGGTCGCCCTTCCGATGATCGAGTTCAAGATGGCCTTCCCCGTCAACGGCGACATGTCCAAGGTGCGCCTGGCCAGCGGCGCGGGCCACACCTTCCACTACGACTTCTTCAACGCCTGGGACGCCCCCACGCTCAAGGCGCTGGTCGACCACTGCGTCGTCGGCGGGCTGCAGTGCGACGCGCGCGGCTACGACGAGACCCACCCGGAGGCGGGCGCGACCCTCGACGAGCACTACGAACTGCCCTGAGGAGCAGCAGCGATGACCCCACGAACCCGCACACGCTCCAGAACCCGCCGCGCCGCGGCACCCCTCACCGCCGGAGCCCTGGCCGCCGGCTTCCTGGTCGCGCTGCCCGCCGCCCAGGCGCAGGCCGCCGGCAGCGTCGTCAAGGTCACCGGCGGCCAGGGTGCCTGGCAGCTGACGGTGGACGGACGGCCGTACCAGATCAAGGGCCTGACCTGGGGCCCGAGTGTCGCCGACGCCGAGAGGTACATGCCGGATCTGCAGTCCATGGGCGTCAACACCATCCGCACCTGGGGCACCGACGCCACCAGCAAGCCGCTGTTCGACTCCGCCGCCGCCCACGGCATCAAGGTCGTCGCCGGCTTCTGGCTGCAGCCCGGCGGCGGCCCCGGCAGCGGCGGCTGCGTGAACTACGTGACCGACACCGCGTACAAGAACCATATGCTCGACGAGTTCCCCCAGTGGGTCCGGACCTACAAGGACAACCCCGGCGTGCTCATGTGGGACGTCGGCAACGAGTCCGTCCTCGGACTGCAGAACTGCTACAGCGGCGACGAGTTGGAGAGACAGCGCGACGCCTACACCGCGCTCGTCAACGACATCGCCAAGAAGATCCACGCCGTCGACCCCGACCACCCTGTCACGTCCACCGACGCCTGGGTGGGGGCATGGCCGTACTACAAGAGGAACGCGCCGGACCTCGACCTGTACGCCGTGAACTCCTACAACGCGGTCTGCGACATCAAGTCCGCCTGGGAGCAAGGGGGTTACACCAAGCCCTACATCGTCACCGAGACCGGTCCGGCAGGCGAGTGGGAGGTCCCCGACGACGCCGACGGCGTCCCGCTCGAACCCACCGACCGGGCCAAGGCCGACGGCTACACCCGCGCCTGGAGTTGCGTCACCGGACACAAGGGCGTCGCGCTCGGCGCCACGATGTTCCACTACGGCACCGAGTACGACTTCGGCGGCATCTGGTTCAACCTGCTGCCGGCGGGCCAGAAACGCCTGTCGTACTACGCCGTGAAGAGGGCCTACGGCGGCGACACCACGCACGACAACACCCCGCCGGTCATCTCCGACCTGAGCGTGGAGGGCGACGCGGGCAAGGTGCAGGCCGGGCACGACCTCGTCCTGGACGTCAGGGCCACCGACCCCGACGGAGACCCGGTCTCCTACGAGGTTCTCGACAACAGCATGTACATCGACCAGAGCAAGAACCTGGCCTCGCTGCCCTTCACCGACCTCGGCGGCGGCCGGCTCAGGGTGACCGCACCCGACCGCCCCGGCGTCTGGAAGATGTACGTCAAGGCCACCGACGGCCGGGGCAACGTCGGCGTCGAGACCCGCTCGGTCCGCGTCGTCCCACCCGTGCCGTCCGGTACGAACCTGGCGCGCGGAAGACCGGCCACCGCCTCCTCCTTCCAGGCGAGTTACGGCGACTGTCCCTGCACCGCGGCCAACGCGGTCGACGGAAATCCCGCCACCCGCTGGGCCAGTGACTGGAGCGACCCCCAGTGGCTCCAGGTCGACCTGGGCACCCGCACCACCTTCCGGCACGTCCAGCTGTACTGGGAGGCGTCCTACGCGAAGGCGTACACCATCCAGACCTCCGACGACGGACAGAACTGGCAGACGGTGCGTACCGTGTCCGACGGCAACGGCGGCATCGACGACGTCGACGTCACCGGGACGGGCCGCTATTGTCCGCGTCAACGGCACCGCGCGGGGCACCGGTTGGGGCTACTCGCTGTACGAGTTCGGCGTCTACGGCTGATTGCCGGCCGGGCCGACCCCACCCTCGGAGAGCGCTCTACAGCGTGATCGGCGAGTCCGTTAGGGTGCCTGCATGCGCAGACGGGCCCCGACGCTGGAGGACGTCGCCCGGGAGGCCGGAGTCTCCCGGGCGACCGTGTCGCGGGTGGTCAACGGCATCCGCAACGTCGATCCGGAGATACGGGACCTGGTCCGCCGGGCCATCGAACGGACGGGGTACGCGCCCAACCGGGCAGCCCGCTCCCTCGTGACCCGGCGGGCCGAGACCGTCGCCCTGGTGGTGTCCGGCGCGGGGGACACCACGGACGCCGGCCAGAACGCCTTCGCCGCGCGGGTGTTCGCCGACCCCTTCTTCGGCCGGGTGGTCGGGGGCGTCGTCGGTTTCCTGCGCCCCCGTTCCCTGCACCCGGTGCTGATGTTCGCCGAGTCCGACGACGCCCGTGACGAGGTGCTGACGTATCTGCGGCAGGGGCGCGCCGACGGCGCCCTGGTGGTCTCGACCCACGCCGAGGACCCGTTGCCCGCCCTGCTCGCCGAAGCCCGGTTGCCCGCGGTGCTCTTCGCCCGGCCCTCGCGTCCGGTGCCGCTCAGTTACGTCGACCTCGCGCACCGGGACGGAGGCCGCCTCGCCGCCGAGCACCTGCTCGGGCGCGGCTGCCGCCGGCTCGCCACGATCTGCGGCCCCCTCGACGTGCCCGCGAGTCAGGAACGCCTGGCCGGTTTCCGTGACGCGCTCGCGCGGCACGGTCACCCGTACGTCCCGGTCACCGAGGGCGGGTTCACCCTCGACAGCGGCGTCGCGGCCATGTCCGAGCTCCTTGAGCGCCATCCCGACACGGACGGCGTGTTCGCGGCCAACGACCTGATGGCCCAGGGCGCGTGCCAGGTGCTGCGCGAGCGCGGCCGCCGGGTTCCGGAGGACGTGGCGGTCGTCGGCTTCGACGACTCCACCGTCGCCGTCACCAGCCGACCCCGACTGACCACCGTGCGCCAGCCGGTGGAGGAGATGGCGGCGGAGATGGCGCGGCTGCTCGACGAGCACATCCTCGGCGCCCGCACCGAGGCGACCTCGGTCGTCTTCGAGCCCGAACTCGTGGTGCGCGAGTCGGCGTGAGGGCACGGATAGGTCCGTACCGGATGCGTCAAGGGGTGTAGGGGCAGGGCCCGATCCATGGGATTTCGGCTTCAGTTGTTGACGGCGGGCACGGCTGGGACTACAACCCGGAGAGAGCGCTCTCACATCTGCTGTTGCTCCACCCCCACGCACGCCGCACCGGCCTGAGGAGATCTCGCATGCAGAGTTCCGTCAGCGCACCCACCCACAGATCCCCGATCGTCACCGCACGCTCCCGCGCGGCCCTCGGTCCGGTCATCGCCCTGATCGCCGCCCTCTGCGCGGTCCTGGCCCCCGCACCCGCCCACGCCGCCGACCAGCTGCTGTCCCAGGGCAGGCCCGCCACCGCCTCCTCGACCGAGAACGGCACCTTCCCCGCGAGCGCCGCCGTCGACGGCAACACCGGCACCCGCTGGTCCTCGGCGTTCTCCGACCCGCAATGGATACGGGTCGACCTCGGATCCGTCCAGCAGCTCAGCCGCGTCGCCCTCACCTGGGAGGCCGCGTACGCGACCGCCTTCCAGATCCAGACCTCCACCGACGCCACCACCTGGACCACCGTCTACTCCACCACGACCGCAACCGGCGGCACCCAGAACATCACCGTCTCCGGCAGCGGCCGCTACGTCCGCATGTACGGCACCGCGCGCGGCACCCCGTACGGCTACTCCCTGTGGGAGTTCCAGGTCTACGGCCCCGGCGGCACCACCCCGCCGGACGACTTCTGGGGCAGCACCGGCGACATCCCCCGGCGAGCAACGCCGTCGAGGTGAAGATCCTCAACCGCACCAACGGCAAGTACCCCGACAGCCAGGTGTACTGGAGCTTCAACGGCCAGACCCACTCCATCGCCGAGCAGCCCTACCTCGACATGCCCGCCAACTCCGCGGGCCGCATGTACTTCCACCTCGGCTCGCCCACCAGCCCCTACTACGACTTCATCGAGTTCACGGTCGGCAACAACGTCTTCAACGGCAACACCACCCGTGTCGACGCCTTCGGCCTGAAGCTGGCCATGCGCCTGCACAGCAAGGACGGTTACGACGTGGAGGTAGGCGAGAACCGGCAGACCTTCGCCGAGGACCGCGCCACCACCTTCCAGCGCTTCACCGACGCCGTGCCGAACGAGTTCAAGGTGCTCGCCCAGACCCAGGCCCCCTACCGGATCATCGCGCCCGGCAGCGACCCGAGCTTCCGCGCGGGCGGCGCCAACGCCAACTACTTCACCTCCTACGCCCAGTCGGTGGGCGTGAACGCGGCCACCTCCGACATCTTCGGCTGCGCCGCCTCCCTGGCGGGCAACCCGGACATGTGCGCCGCACTCAACCGTCACGTCGCCACGCTGCCGGCCTCCCAGCAGTCCGACCCGGCCCAGTTCTACAAGGCGGCACCGGCCAACTACTACGCCGAGTTCTGGCACGACAACGCCATCAACCACCTCGCCTACGGCTTCCCCTACGACGACGTGGCCGGCCAGTCCTCGTTCGTCTCGCACGCCGACCCGCAGTGGCTCCTGGTCGCCGTCGGCTGGTAGCCCGTCCGGCGCCACGGACGCCGGACGCACCCTGAGCCGCTCCCAGGTCCCGGCGCGGGAGGCCGGAACCTGGGAGCCGGGGTTCAGGAGCGCAGCACGGTGACCGGGCCGTTGTACGCCTGTGCCGTCAGCACCGGGCGGCCCGAGTCGGCCGTGGCCGGCCACGACACCCGGACGGTCCGGGACTCGCCCGCCAGCAGCCACGGATAGTTGTCGCCGTACAGCGTCGGCAGCACCCGGCGGCAGCCCGGCTCCCGAAGCAGTGACAGCCTGACCATGGCGGCCACCGCCGACCCCTGGTTGCGGATCAACGCCGTCAGCTCCCGGCGGTCACCGGCGCGCGACACCGGGGTGACCGAGCCGGTCAGCCCGACCTGCTTCGCCGCGTTCAGGGCGCGCAGGGCGGCGGCCTCGCGGTATCGCAGTCGTAGGTCTGCCAGACCGTGCTGTGCCAGGCCGGGTGGGACATCCACAGCATCAGCCCGCTCGCGTTGTCCCACAGGTGCGCGTTCCACGCCTCGAACATGGCGCGGGCGTTCTCGTAGTTGACGAACTGCGCCTTGCGGGCGAAGTCGTCGAGGTCGCCGGCCTCGCCGAGCCGCGACCCACTCCATGGCCGACACCGCCCCGCCTGGTGCCGCCTTCCTCGACGGCCTGGAGATCTTCGCCCGCTACGTCCGCGCCAACGGCTATGGCGCGCATGCGCCCACCGGCCGCCTGGAAAGCGAGGTCCACCGGCTCGCCGCGCGGGCCCCTCACTCCTCCGTCATCGTGGCCCGGCCCGACAAGCAACTCGTGGCGGCGCGGGACCGCCACCGAGCCGGTCCCGCGCCCTGCTAGTGCCGTGTACGGCGCGCCCGTTCGGGCCGCCGCTAACGGCCCGTTTCGGCGTCCGTGGGCCCGCCGCGCCCGCCGCAACGATCGCTGATCGCGTCGCGGACCAGCGCGAGGAGTTCCTGGCTCAGGGAGCGCCCGGCCGCGGCGAAGAGCTCCGGGTAGAGGCCGGGGTAGGTGTTCTCGTCCACGATGACGGGCCGCCCCCCGGACAGGATCAGGTCGAAGCCGACCAGCGGAAGATCCAGCGCCCGCTGAGCACGCAGGGCGAGCCGGGCGTGCTCGGGCGGGACCTCGCAGGCGTCGACGTCGCCGCCGATCCCCTCGGGGTCGTACACCTTCGAGGCGTCGGCGGACAGGCGGGTGAAGCGGTGGCCGCGCTTGCGGTAGCCGTACATCAGCGTGCCGTTGACGAAGGTCGTCCCGACCCAGTCCGCGGGGTCGTTGGGGTAGAAGCGCTCCAGGAGGAAGGTGCTCTCCGTGGCCGCCGCGAGCGTGTGCTGCAGGTAGTCCGCCAGGTCGCGCAGGGTGGCGAAGTCCTCGATCAGCAGGACTCCCTGCCCGAAGGATCCGCGCCGGGGTTTCAGCAGGGCACGCCCCCACTGCGCGACGACGGGCGCGGCGGCGGCCGGGTCGCGCCGGTCGAGCAGGACCGTGTCCGGCACGGGCAGGCCGGCCCGGGACAGCCGCAGGTGGGCCCGGTACTTGTCGAGGCCGGTCGCGAAACGCGCCGGGTCGGGGACGACCGGTACGTCCAGGGCGAGGGTGCGCAGGGCCTCCAGGGCGTAGCCGCCGGGGTCGCGGTCCACCTCGGCGTGCCAGAGGTAGAGGTCGAGGTCGTTGAGGCGGACCTCGCCGCAGTACACCGTGCCGTCGCGGACGAAGGACCGGCGGATGTCAAGGTCGTGGACGAACTCGACGTCGGTGAGGTCCCGCAGCAGCTTCATGAACAGCGCGTGGTCGTCAGGCGGGATCCTGCCGACCTCCGGGTGCGGCACCGCCCTCCGGTCACGGGCGGCGGGTGGCAGGAAGGTTCCTACTCTCAGCATGGGCGACGCCCTTCCGGGAAGCGGGCGGAGTGACGGCTCAGTAGCGGCCGCCCTCCGGGGCCGGCAGCGCGTCGAGGTCGGCGAGGTCGGCCGCGCTGAGCTTGATGTCCGCCGCCCCGGCGTTGTCGGCCAGGTGCTCCGGGGCCCTGGTGCCGGGAATGGGCACCACGTGCCGGCCCTGCTCCAGCAGCCAGGCCAGCGCCACCTGCGCCAGGGTCGCCCCCGCGCGCTCGGCGATCTCCCGCACCCGGCCGACGATGGCCAGGTTGGCGCGCAACGCCTCGCGCTGGAAACGCGGCAGCCGGCGCCGCAGATCGTCCTCCGGCAGGTCGTCGAAGGACGAGAACCGCCCTGCGAGGAAGCCCCGCCCGAGTGGCGCGAAGGGCAGGAACGCGATGCCCTGCTCCTCGCAGTACGGCACCATCGCGGTCAGCGGGTCCCGCGTCCACAGCGACAGCTCGGACTGCACCGAGGCCACCGGGTGCACCCTCCGCGCCCGCTCGACCTGTTCCACGCTCACCTCGCAGAGGCCGACGCAGCGCGCCTTGCCCGCCGCGACGACCTCGGCCATCGCGCCCCAGGTCTCCTCCAGCGGCACCCGCGGGTCCACCCGGTGGAGCTGGTACAGGTCCACGTGATCGGTGCCGAGCCGGCGCAGGCTGGCATCGATCGACGCCCGCACGTGCTCGGGGCGGCCGTCCGGGACGGCGCCGGGGGAGGTGCCGGAGCCGCCCTCGGGGGCGGTGAGGGCCAGGCCGACCTTCGTCGCCAGCACCGCCTGCCCGCGGCGGTCGCCCGCCAGCGCCCTGCCCACCATCTCCTCGTTGGTGTAGGGGCCGTACACGTCCGCGGTGTCGATCAGGGTCGCGCCCGACGCGAGTGCCCGGTGGATCACCGCGATCGACGTCGCGTCGTCCCGCGAGGTCCTGCGGTCGTAGCCGAAGCTCATCCCCGAGCTCATGCCCATGCACCCGAGGCCGATGACGCCGACCTCGGGGCCCGTTCTGCCCAACGTGGTGTATCGCACTCGTCCTTGTCCTCTCCGGCCTCTCCGGCCATGTGCGGGCGAGGCGGACCGGGAACGGGCGGGGCGAGTACCCATCGCGTGTCTCGCCCGCCGGGGACTCCGGGCCCGTGGTCTTCCCCCTGACGCCCCTCGGCCCGGCCACGGACGGTTCCATCTCGCGGCACCGTGAGACGGCACCGTGCCGGGGCCGTGTTCCGGCGGCGCCGGGATCGTGCCGCCGGGCCCTCGACGTCCCTTCCGATGATGTCCTTCGGCCGGTGGGTGTGACGCCCGTGGTTAAGCCGTTCGGGTGAGGCGTCCGGGCAACCGGGGAGAACCGGGCCAGGCGCTCGGTGCGCACCGCGGGGCGACCCGGCCAGCCCCCGATGGCGCGTCCCGCGGGGCTGAGGGGGGTGGGGCGTGCACCCTGGACCGGACGCGGGACGGCGGTGGAATCCGGCCCCGAAGGCAGCGCCTGCTCAGCACAACGATCGGAGGGCGACACCGGACCGTGGAACGGCGAAACAGAGCGGGGCGCGGCGGGAGACAGCCCGGGGACGGAGCGCCACCGGCGGCCAGAACACTGTTCGTCCTTCTCTCCGCCGAGAACTTCCTGATCAACTACACCTCGACCGCCATGAACGTGGCGTTGTCGCAGCTCGTCCGGGACCTGGACACGTCGCTGACCGGCGTGCAGTCGGTAATCTCCCTGTACGCCCTGGTAGTCGCCGCGTGCCTGATCACCGGAAGCAAGCTCGGCGCCCGCCACGGGTACCGGCGGACCTTCGTCGTCGGCGGCGAGATCTTCGCCCTCGGCGCGCTGATCACCACCGTCGGCCCGACCCTGCCGTTCATGCTGCTCGGCTGGTCCGTGCTCCAGGGAGTCGGTGTGGCGCTGATGCTGCCGGCGCTGGTGGCGCTGCTGACCGAGACGTTCAGTGGAGCCACCCGCACGAAGGTCCTGTCGTCGCTGGGCATGACCGCGGGCATCGCCTCGGGGGCCGGCCCGGTGGTGGGCGGCCTGCTCACCAACTACCTGAGCTGGCGTGTGTCGTTCCTGCTGTCGACCGTCATCACGCTGGCCGTGGTGCTGCTCATGCGGCGGACGGCCGGAGCCGAGCAGCCCCGGCAGCACCTCGAACAGCGCTTCGACATCCTCGGAGCGGTCCTGTCCGCCGTCGGATTCGGGCTGCTCGTGGTCGCGACCCTGATGGCGGGACGGTACGGCCTGTTCGAGGACCGCCAGGACTTCGAGGTCCTCGGTACCACGGTGCTGAGCCGCGGCCAGGTGTCCCCCGTCCCGCTGCTCGCCGGCGCGGGGCTGATGGTGCTGGCCGTGTTCGCCGGCTGGGAACACCGGCTGATCAGGCGCGGCAGGGACCCGCTGGTACGGCTCTCGGTGCTGCACGACCGCACGATCCGGGTCGGCACCCTGACCCTGGTCATGCAGATCCTGGTGCCCAGCGGTCTGCTCTTCCTGGTTCCGGTCTTCCTGCAGACCACCGCGGGCTTCGACGCACTGCGGAGCGGCATCACGCTGATCGCGGTGCCGGTGGCGCTGACGGTGGCGGCCTCGACGGCCGCCAGGCTCATCGGAAGCGGGCGGATGACCCACCGCACGGCCCAGACGGGGGCGTTCCTCTTCATGACTGCAGGCTGCGTGGCCATCGCCTTCATGTTCGACCCGCACCGGCAGGATGTGTCGGCGGTGGGCCTGGCCCTCGCGCCGGGTCTCCTCCTCGTCGGGCTCGGCCGGGGCATGGCCACGACCGCGACCGACCTCGTCCAGTCGGCCGCCCCCGCGGAGGAGGTGAGCGACGTGACGGGCCTTTCCCGCACCGCCACGTACCTCGGAAGCTCGTTCGGAGTCGCCCTGGCCGGCGCGTTCATGACCACCGCGCTGCTCCTCGCGTTCGAGGCCGGGACCGACGACAGCGATGTCCTGACTCCCGGTCAGAAGCACCTCGTCACGCGCACCGTCGAGCATCAGGTCCAGATCAGCGCCGCGACTGACGACGCCATGCGCGCGAAGGTCGCGGCCCAGGGCGTCAGGGGCGCCGCGGCCGACGAACTCGTCCGCATCAACGCACGCGCCCGCGGCCAGGCGCTGACCCTCGCGGCCCTCGGCATGGGCGCGCTGGCGGTGGTCGGCTTCCTGGTCGCCCTGCGCATCCCCCGCGGCCTGCCTCGGCCCCGACAGCCAAGCCGAGCGGCGGGCTGAGGGATCCCGCTGGGCCGCCTGGCTGCCGGGCTGGCGGACTCCGGTCGGGCTGATGGCCTCCGGCGCTTCGGCGCGCCGGAGCCTTCATGCGCCGGCTCCGCGATGACCGTTGGCGGCTGCGGGGCGCCCCCGGCGACCGGTACTCGTGGCCCCCCCCGCACCGACGGGCCCACACCGACCGCGCCCCAGTCCGAGCGGGCCGGACGGATCACACCCCGCATGCCCGTGCCCCGTGCCGTGCCCGTCCCTGCCAGTACCCATCCCATGCCCCTGCCCGGTCTTCGCGGGAAGGGGTCTCACCCCTCGGAGGTGCCGCCCCATCACAAGGACCACCGCACCCGACGACCGGTTTCGGCGGCAGTTGGTGGGACGCGGCGTCCCGGTCGAGGCGGCAGACCAGTTGCTCGGCCTGTCCAGCGATGCAGCCATCTCCACCTGCCGCTCCCACTGCACACCACCGCGTGCGTCCGGCACCGCAAAGACCACGGTCAGGCACTCATGACCGCCTGAACGGGGCCTTAAATCACCTCGGCTGCGGCTGACAAGCGTCCCGACGGAGAGCCATCCCGCCTGATCGGCACTGGCCCCAACAGCGAGGTGCGCTCCTTCGATGCTCCAGCCGGGTGGTTCACCGTCTACGGACCCGACGAACGTACCAAGGTCCTGACCGAGGTTGGCATGTTCGTCGTCGGCCTTGCGGCGCAACTCGTCCGGGCGGGCGACGGACTCCTGACGCTGCTGTGCCAGAGCGGCTGACAGCAACGTGGAGCAAACGCTGGTCAAGCGACCAGGACGGCTCAGACGAACGCCTGCTGCCCCAGGACCGGTGTCTTGGGGCAGCAGGCAGATCAGCCCTGCTTCGGATCAGTCAGCCGATGGTGATCCGCTTTTGCCAGTAGTCGTTGGGGGCGACCGCTTCGGTGCCGGTGTCGGTGACGGAGGTTTTGCCGCCGGTGTGGAAGCGGACGGAGCCGTCCGCACGTACGGACCAGATGTCGGGGATGCCGTCCTTGTTGACGTCGGGCGTGCCGTACAGGAACGGCTTGTCGCTGCTGTACCAGCCCGAAGCGCCGTAGGTGAGGTCCACCCCGCCGGAGGAGTTGGCGGCCGACGCCAGCGAGTTGACGTCGACACCGCCTGCAGTGGCCGCTATGCCCTTGCGCAGCAGCAGGCGCCCGGTGACGTCGGTGCGATAGACCAGGTCGGCGACTCCGTCACCGGATACGTCCTGGGCGAGGACGATGTCGCGGTCCTTCCAGGCGGAGGCGGACAGGCGGATGGCCTGGTCGATGGTCGCGCCGTGGTAGCCGTTGAGGACCCACAGTTCGTCGTCGGTGCCGGTTGCGTTCTTGGCGGTGGCGAGGAAGTCGGTGCGGCCGTCGCCGGTGATGTCGCCGGCGGCCACGATCTGTGTGAGCGAGGACGGGCTGGGGGCGTTCTCGGGCAGGAGGATCTCTCGGCGCCGGTCGACGTTGACGGCTCCGTAGCCGTCTCCGGGGTAGACCCAGAGCCTGCCCTCGACGCGGACGACGAGGTCCTGCAGGCCGTCGCCGCCGTAGATGTCACCGTTGTGGGTGATCAGTGCGCCCTTGAAGTGGCCGTTCGCGGCGGCCACGTAGGGCGGCAGGTCGTCGCCGTTGGGGTCCTTGTCGGGGTTGGCGCGGTAGGCGCCGGCCATGGAGTAGTCCAGATCGCCGGTGCCCTTGGACAAGTCGTCCTTGTCCGCCTGGGACGGGTAGAGGGCGAGGTTGCCGGCCTCGGTGACGGCCATGAGGTCGGGAAGCTGGTCGCCGGTGAAGTCACCGGGCTTGTCGGCCTCATCGCGCGGGCTGACGTAGAAGAAGTACTTGGTGGGTTCGGAGACGTTGTCCGCGCTGTCGACGGCGCGGACGTAGAGCACGTTGGGTCCGGCCGTCGGCGGCTTCGCGTTGGAGATGCTGGCGCTGATGCTGGTGGAGGTGCCGGGCGTGCGGGCGACGCTGCCGGTGTAGGTGGCGGAATTGAACCCGTACTCGTAGCGCTTCACGTCGCTGTTGACCGCGCGCACCGTGAAGGATCCCGGCGTGCCGAACTTCTTGGTGGACCAGATGGCGTCCTCCGAGCCGCTGCCGAAGCCGTTCTCGCTGCCGTCCGCGTTCGGGAAGTCGGTGGAGCTCACCTTGGGCGGGCGGGGTGCGGTGGTGTCGAGCACGAAGCGACAGGGTGTCTTGGGAGACCAGGCGGAGGTCGATCCTGCGTCGTCTACCGCCCTGACCCGCCAGGAGTAGGTGGCACCGCTCTTGAGGGAGCTGGTGGCAAATGCCTTCGTCGTTCTGAGGGCGGTATCGGTGTCAGCGCCGGCGGAGACCTTGCCGGTCGTCTTCAGCAGGTCACCGGTGGAGTCGAATTTGCCCGTCTCCCACAGGTCGAAGTCGAAGTAGTCGAGGTTCTTGTCCTTGTCGGTGCCCTTGGCGGTGAAGGTGAGGTCGCCTGAGCCCATACGGACATACGGCTTGGTGGTGGTGCACTTGCCGTCCGGGCCGAGGTCGAGGGAGTTGGAGACGATCGACGGCTTGCGGTTGTAGACCAGTTCGAGGACCGGGGCGAAGTCACCGTCGGCCTGGAACTTCTTCCACGCGTACTGGGCGTCCTCATCCCGGGCACGCATCCCGAAGGTGATCGTGTCCTGACCCTTGTCGGCGGCTTTTTGAGCGCCCTTTTTGACGTCGAAGGTCTCGAAGTCGTCGTGGCAGCCGGACCGGTAGCCGTGGGCGAAGCTCTTGGTGGCCAGCTTGTTGCCGTCGTGCAGCTTCGGGGCGTTCTTCCAGTTGGTGTGGGAGTCGATCTCCCCGGTGAGGTGGACGCTCATCGAACGGTCCTGGCACGACCACGCGTACGTCTCCAGCATGCGCAGCTTCGCCTTGGTGATCTGCGTGCCCTTCAGATCCTTGTCGAAGGTGATGTTGAAGAAGGAGCGTGAGGTGCCCCAGGTGTCGGATTCGAAGCCGACGCGGGCTTCGTGGGTGCCGCCCTTGTTGAAGCCCTTGCCGTTGTAGAACGTCGCGTGGGGGAAGCGGTCGTAGGCCGTGGTCCAGTTCTGGATGTGCTTCTTGACCGAGGGGTCGATGAAGACCGGGTAGGTGGTCGCCGGATCGTCGAGGAAGTCCTGGTCGGGTGTGAGCGTCCAACTGCCGGTCGACAGGTCGGTGTCGACGATGTCGCCGCGCGAGTCGGGGGAGGGGCCGTCGAGGGACGCCAGGCTCAACGTCGCCGCGGATCCGGTCTGGGAGGGGGCGGGAGTCGGTTCGGCCGGCACCGAGGGCAGGGGTGATTCCGAGGTGGCCGGAGCCGAGCTGTCGCTGGCCGACGGCAGCACTTCGACGTCGGTGTCTCCCTGCTCGTCGGAGTCCGGAGGTTCTTCCTCGGTGGCGCTGGGCGAGGCGGACGGCGCATCGGAGACGGTGTCGGTGGGATTGGCCGACTCGGCGGCGGTCGGCTGGGCGGTGGCTCCCACCTGGCCGTCCGTGACGGCCGGTGTTCCGCTGCTGTCCCACATCAACGGCGTCGTCGACACCGCGACCTCTTCGTCATCGGCGTTCTCCGCGCTGACGATCCCGGACGCGGGATCGAGGCGGAAGGTGAGGTGGGCGGAGTGCAGGCCGTAGACCAGCTGTCGCACGTGCGGGTCGGCGGCCGCCTGACGGTTTTTCAGGACGACGAGCTGACCGAACCCGTCGTCGTCGGCGGTCAGCACGAGATCCCCGCCGGGGAAGATCTCCGGATACAGCGCCCGGTTGCCGTCGATGATCGGGGTCGGGATGGTACCGGGCCAGGTGAGCTGTATCTCGTACTCGGCGCTGCCGCCGACGTACAGCGTGACCAGAGGCGTCTCGGTTCCGGCGTCGGCCGCGGTGGCCTGCTTCACCAGGGACGCGCGTCGCACCGTCGATCGGGCGGCCCGCTGTCCGGCATGTTCCTTCGTGCCCGCGGAGAACACCATCCGCGTATTGGTGGCCTTCGGCTCAAAGCCCTGCGCGGTGCGGTGCAGACTGGGGTCGATCTTCTTCCACGCGCCGCCGACCTTGGCGCGGACCGGGGAGGAGAAGAGCTGTTTCATCATCAGCCCGTCGGGCCGGGCCCACGTGGTCGAGTGTGAAGTGCGTGCGGCCGTCACCTCGACGTTCTTGCCGGTCCTGGCCGCCTTGCCGAGGGCGGATGCCTCGGTGACGGTCTTGGCGCGGTGGGCCTGGTCGCTGCCGTCCCGAGCGGTGTCGTGGTCCAGACGGAACCCGGCGTAGACGATGCCAGTGGTGGCGACCGCAGTGGCGAGCAGCGCGGTGCCAACTCGGCGGCCGGGCCAGCCGGACCGGTTGCGCGTCATCGAACGAGTTCCCCTTCCCCCGTGGAGCCGGCGCGTAGCAGGACGCGGCCGGGCGAGGGAGATGATGACCTATGGGGAAGCTGTCGTCACCCTGTGAGGATTGGGCTTATGGGGTGCCAGGGGCGATGTCGACGTCGGCGGTGTGCCCCTCACGGCCGTGCGTGAGGCGGGTCGCGAGAGCTGATCCCTGCCTGGCGAGGAGGTGGAAACCGGGTGAATCCCCCCTGGGAGAAACGGAGTTCGGCAGGAAAGCTTTATGTTCGACCCAATGGAAGCTAAAGGGGTGGTTGTTCCCTGGTAAACGCTTCTGCCGCGTTCGGGCGACTTCATTGCGTAACGGGCCGCTACGTACGGTGATTATGATCACACTGGGACATGTGAGCCTGGTGTTCCCTCACAGATCGATCACAGAATCTTCGTCGTCTGACATGTCTTCACGCGTGGCCCGTCACCGGTCCCGCTTCAAGTGGTCCGGGGGGCCTCGTCGTGTTCGGTCGACTTTCGCGTGCCCGCGCGCGCCGCCTCGGGCGTACCGCGGCACCCGCCGTAACGGCGGCGCTGCTGGTGGGGCTGCTGCCCGCGCAGGCATTCGCCATCCCTCCGGACCCTTCGAAAGAGGAGACCGGGCGCGAGACACTGACGCTGGAGCACCTCGAGTCCGAACTGCCCGTCTCGGGCAAGACGTTCAGCCGGGACCTCAAGTCGCTGAAGGCCGACGTCCCCCAGGACCTGCTCACCGCGCCGTCCGGCACGACGACTCCTCCTTCCAACCTGGCCGGTTCGGTTACCTTCGACTCGAGCACGACCACAACGGCCTCGGCGCGAACCACCGCAGCGACGACCACGGCCGAGCAGACCGCCCTGAAGCCGGTCGGCACCTTGCCGGTCAGCCTGGGCCAGGCCACCGACCAGCCACCCCCCACGGGCACGTGGCAGGTCACGATCCCCGAACGCACCTCCTCCATGGCTCAGGGCGTCGACGGCGCCGTCATGGTCGTGCAGGCACCCGCCACTGGCGCGGTCCCGGTCTCCGTCAAGCTCGACTACACCAAATTCGAGAGTCTCTACGGAGCGGACTGGGCCTCCCGCCTGCACTTGGTGCAGTTCCCCGACTGCTACCTGACGACGCCGGACGACGAGGCATGCCAGACCTACGAGGACCTCGAGACGACGAACGACACCACGTCCGCCTCCCTCACCGCCACCGTCGACCCGGCCGGCGGCGACACGGTCACCCCCGCCTCGGCGCCCTCCTCGCCCTCCACCGGCTCCGGCATCGTTCAGGCGGCCTACCGCACGTCCGGTTCGGTCACGCCCGCGGCAGTGACGGGCAGTAGTACGGCAGTTGTCGGCGCGGTCGACTCCGGCAACGGTGGCGGTGGCTCCTTCAAGGCGACGCCGCTTGCCTCGGACGGCAAGTGGGAGGCGGGAGGATCCTCGGGCGCCTTCACCTGGTCGTACCCGCTGACCGTGCCGGCCGCGCCGGCCGGACCCGCTCCCAAGATCTCCTTCAACTACAGTTCGCAGACCGTGGACGGCCGTACCGCCGTCTCCTCACCCCAGGCCTCCTGGATCGGCGAGGGCTGGGACTACGACCCCGGTCACATCGAGCGCCGCTACCGCTCCTGCCAGGACGACCGCAAGACGCTCAAGGCCGGCGCCCCCAACAACACCGCCAAGAAGGACAAGACGTCCGACCTGTGCTGGGTGTCGTACAACGCGGTGATGTCGCTCGGCGGCAAGACCACCGAACTCATCCGGGACGCCGCCTCCGGCAGCGACCCGGACAAGGACACCGAGCTCTACCGCCCGCAGCAGGACGACGGCACCAGGGTCGAGCACCGCATCGGAGCCACCAACGACGACAACAACGGCGAGTATTGGGTCGTCACGACCACCGACGGCACGCAGTATTACTACGGCCTCAACGATGTGGGCGGCGGTCACGCGAAGACGGACTCGGTCTCCACCACCCCCGTTTTCGGCAACCACCCTGGCGAACCGTGCCACGCCGACGCCTTCGCCGACTCGCGCTGCGGCTCTGGCAAGCAGCAGGCCTGGCGCTGGGGCCTGGACAAGGTCGTCGACCTCCACGGCAACACCATGATCGTCAACTGGAAGCAGGAGACGAACTACTACGCCGTCCGCAAGAAGTTCAAGTCGCCCGAGCAGTACGACCGTTCCGCCTACCCGGCATCGATCGAGTACGGCATGCGCCCGGACAGCCTCACCAAGCCGTCCGCGACGATCGAGTTCGGCGCCAAACAGCGCTGTCTGAAGTCGGCCTCGGCCTGCGACGCGGCGAACTTCGCCAAGACCGACGACCCGGGCGCCTACCGGCCCTGGTGGGACACCCCCGGAAACCTCAACTGCAAGTCCACCTCCAAGCTGTGCCCGCCCTTCCCGTCCTTCTGGACCCAGCTGCGCCTGGACACGGTGACGACCAAGGCCGCCCGCCCCGGGCAGACCGGCCTCGGACCGGTCGACACGTACACACTCCACCAGTCCTTCCCGGAAGACTGGTACGACACCGCCCCCGGCCTGTGGCTCAACTCCATCACCCGCACCGGCTACGGCCCCGGTGACACCAAGGGCACGCCACAGTCCGACGACGGCATCAGCTTCGGCCGCTACACGGTGGGCTCCACCTCGCCGCTGAAAGACCGCCTGAAAGACCGCCAGCTGCCCAATCTCGTGCCACGCGGCAAGAACGACCAGCGGCCCGGTTTCACTCGCCCCCGCATTGGCGTGGTCTCCACCGAGTACGGCGGCGACATCGAGGTCGAGTACACGGGCGGCTGCACGAGCGAGCCGGCCGAGGACCAGGGCAAGAACAACGGCACCTGCTACCCGGTGCGTTGGTCACCGGACGGCGACGAGAAGACCCCGGCAAAGGCGTGGTTCAACAAATACGTCGTCGACTCCGTCACCGAGACCGACAAGGTCACTTCACACGGCCAGCCGATCCTCAGCAAGTACACCTACTCAGATGCGGCGTGGACCAAGAGCGACGACGAATTCACGCGCCCCGCACTGCGCACCTATAGCGACTGGCGCGGATACCGAGAGGTCCGCATCACCAAGGGCAGCAAGACCAGCTCTGATCCGGGCGTCCCCCAGGCCCAGTCCATGTCCCTCACGCGCTACTTCCAGGGCATCGGCGGCGAGGTCAAGGACTCCAAAAAGGAATACACGCTGGTTGCCGACGATGCACCGCAGTACGCCGGCATGACCGCGGAGAGCATCACCTACGTCGACTCCGGCGGCGCGATCCTCAAGCGGACCCTCAACTACCCCTGGTCCAAGCAGACCGCCTCCCGCCCCCGCGAGAACGAGGACGGCACCGCCGACGACCCGATCCTCGCCCACCGCACGGGCACCAAGCGCACGGACGAGATCCAGACCATCGGCACAAGCTGGCGGGCCGTGCGCACCCTCACCGACGTCGACGACACCTACGGCCTGCCCATCCAGGTGGAGACGGCCGTCGTCACCCCGAGCGGCTCCTCAGAGACCCTTTCCGACCAGACGTGCACCGTCACCTCCTACGTCCACAACACCACGGCCTGGCTGATCGGCCTGCCCAAGGAGCAGCGGACCACCGGCACGTCCTGCGCCGCCTACGCCAACGCCGATCCGGCGACCAAGCTCAAGTCGGCGATCCGCACCACCTACGACAATCTCTCCTACGGCGCGACGCCGACGAAGGGGCTGGCCACCTCGGTCGCCGAAACCGACGGCACCGGCACCTCGTACTCCGTCGTCACCGGCATGACCTACGACGGTCTCGGCCGGGTCCGCACGGTGACGAAGCCCGGTGAGGGCCCCACCGAGACGCAGTACACCCCGGAGACGGGTGGCCCGGTCACCTCAACCAAGGTGATCAACGCCCTGGGGCAGGCCACCACGACCACCTTCGACCCGGGCCGCAGCCTCCCGCTGTCCGTGACCGACCCCAACGGCCGTGTCACCCGCAGCGAGTACGACGCCCTCGGCCGACTGGTCAAGGGCTGGTCGCCCTCCCGCTCCTCGGGCGGCAAGTCGCCGAACGTCGTCATCAGCTACCAGCCGGCGATCGCCTCCGCCGACGAGAACCGCCCGGCGGCCGCGATCGTCGACTCGCTCGAGGACGACGGCACCTACGCCCGGGAGATCACCCTCTACGACGGTCTGATGCGCGAGGTGCAGAAGCAGACCGAGGCGCACGGCCCCGGCCGGATCGTCGTGGACACCGACTACAACGACCACGGTGTGATCGCGCGCAAGACCAGCGGCTACCTCGCCAAGGGTGAGCCGAGCGCGGAGCTCTTCCAGCCCCGATCCAAGTCGCTGATCCCGAGTTGGACCCAGTACCGCTACGACGGCCTGGAGCGCGAGGCCCGAGCCTCCGTCTACAACGACGGCGGCTACCAGTACGCACAGTTCACCTTCTACGACGACGTCAGCACGACCATCGACCCGCCAGGCTCGACGGCCCCCAGGACGCGCACGTACGTCGACGCCCTCGGCCGTGTCACGTCGATCAAGCACTTCTCCAAGGACGGCGCCACCACCGGCCGCACCACCACCTACGACTACGACGCCCGCGGCAACCGCAGCAAGGTCACCGACCCCGCCGGCAACGCCTGGACCTACAGCTACGACGCCCGCGGCCGGGTGACGTCCACCACCGACCCCGACACGGGCTCCACCAACACCTGGTACGACTCCGCCGACCGTCCCAACCATGTCAAGGACGCACTCGGACAGGAGACCTTCACCGACTACGACCTGCTCGGACGGATCACCGCGGTACGCCAGGGCTCAGCGACGGCCACGCCTGTCAAGGAGTTCGCCTACGACGACGCCCCCGGCGGCATCGGTCAACAGAGCAGCTCCAAACGGCATACGGACAACGGCGACTACATCAACAAGGTCACCGGCTACGACTCCGAGTACCACGTCACCGGCAGCGAGACGGTCATCCCGGCCAACTCCATGACCACGGGACTGTCCGGCACGTACGCCTACTCCTACACCTATACACCGACGGGCAAGCCCCAGACGGTGACGCTGCCGGCCGTCGGTGGCCTTGCGCAGGAAAAGGTCGTCACCCGCTACACCGCCGACGGCCTGCCGGAGTCGACCTCGGGTAAGACCTGGTACGCGGCCGACGCGACATACTCGCCCTACGGCGAGGTCCTGCGCACCGTCTCCGCCGCCCAGCCCTACCGCGTCTGGACGACCAACTTCGTCGACCCGCACACCGGCCGCGTGCAGCGCACGGTGGCCGACCGGGAGACCGACGGACCGCACCGCATCACCGACAGCTACTACTCCTACGACACGTCCGGCACGATCACGTCCAACGCCCGCCAGCTCAGCTCGGCAACGGGCGACACCTGGGACACCCAGTGCTTCACCTACGACGTGATGGGCGAGCTGGTCCATGCCTGGACCTCGAACATCACACCGGACGGCAAGGGCACCGGCTGCAAGGCGGCAAACGGCACAACGTGGGGCCACACCACCACCTACGCCCCCTCCTCCGGCCCGGTCGCCGACGCCCCGGACGAGGCGACGGACACCTCGACCCCTGACTCCTCACTGACCGCGGCCCTCGCCGCAGGGGCCCCGAACACCTCCACCGTCTCCACCAGCGGGTCGGCCTACCGCCAGTCGTACACCTTCGACTGGCTCGGCAACCGCTCGACGATGACCGAGCACGACACTGCCGACGCCACGAAGAACGTCACTTTCCGCTATGGCTACGGCAAGACGGTCGCCGCGAGCGGCACCACCCCGGCGACCACGACGCAGCCCCACACGATGACGGGCATCAGCTCCACCCCGTCCGGCAAGGGCAGTGCCTACACCTACGACGCCACGGGCAACACCACGGTCCGCGACCTGGCCAGCACCACCCAGCGGCTGGTCTGGACACCGGAGAACAAGCTCGACTCCATCACGGACGACGGCAAGAAGACCACGTACGTGTACGACGCCGGCGGCAACCGGCTGTTGGAGAACTCCTCTTCCGGCTCGACGCTGTACCTGGGCGATACCGAACTGACGACCAACGCCTCAGGCACGATCACGACGGCGTCCCGCACGTACACCCAGGCCGGCGCCCCGACCGTAGTGCGCACCACGGCCAGCGGCGCGACAACCGGTCACAAGCTGAGCGTGCTGCTCGCCGACCACCTCGGCACGGCGAACACCTCGGTGGACGTAGCCTCCGGCCAGACCGTCACACGCCGAGCCTTCAAGCCGTACGGAGAGGTGCGGGGCACAAAGCCGACGGCATGGCCCAACAAACGCAGCTACCTCGGCGTGGGCATTGACGACGCCAGCACCGGCCTGACGCACATCGGAGCCCGCGAGTACGACCAGAACTCCGGACACTTCCTCTCGGCAGATCCGGTAGTCGACCTCGCGGACCCGCTCCAGATGAACGGATACGCGTACAGCAGCAACAGTCCGGTCAGCAACAGCGACCCCACCGGGCTGTGCGCGGACATCGACTGCCCTACTCGCGCGACTCCCAACCACGAGAACAGGACTCCCACCCAGGCTCCCTCATCAGGGCCGCCGAGGTACACGGCGAACTACATCGCGGCGGTCAACGCCGGAAACGTCTACTCGCCCTCCTTCATCAAGACGCACTACGAGATCTACCCAGGCGTCTTCGTCGACCGAGGCTGGAAGTACAAGGAAAAGTACGCACAGAAGTTCTGGCAGGAAGCCGCGAACTGGTGCCAGGAGGCAGGACCCAGCTGCCTGAATGAACCCGCCGAAAACGAAGAAGTCGCACAAAATATCCTGACTCACCTCAAGTTCCTCGCCTGCATGCGCCTTGGGCACGAGAGCGGATGCGGAGGGAAAATCGCCCCCTTGGGCGCGGTCGCCATGATCGCAATGACCGGAGGCTCCGAAGGCCCCGGGGGCTTGGAGGGTGGCGCCCTAAAGTTGCCGGGCGGGTGTAAGTGCTTCCTCGCGGGCACCGACGTCCTTATGGCAGACGGCTCGACCAAGAACATCGAGGACGTGAAACTCGGCGACCGGGTCAAAGCGACCGACCCCAAAACCGGGAAGACGAAGTCCCGCAAGGTGACCCGCCTCATCCGCACCGAAGGCGACAAGTACTTCAACGAACTCTCCATCGCCACAAAGAACGGCATCGAGAAGCTCACAGCCACCCACGAACACCCCTTCTGGTCCCCGTCCGAGCATGACTGGACACCAGCGGGCGACCTCAAACCGGGCATGGCCCTGCGCACGGACGACGGAAGCACCGTCATCGTCACAGGCAACCGGTCCTTCACGAAGCACGCGCGGACGTACAACCTCACGGTCGACGAACTGCACACGTACTATGTGCTGGTCGGTGAGACTCCGGTACTCGTTCACAACAGCACCTGTTGGAGCGTTAAATCGAGAATGCGTGCAGCGGGTCCGGGAGATGAATTCGGTCTGCCAAATCAGGGTCGCATTCGATATGTGCCCCCGAAGAACTATAATCCCGCGAATCCATTGCCTCGAGGGCGCAACGGTGGATATATTGACCGATTCGGTAATGAGTGGACAGTGGGCCCATCACGCACCGAGGGGCACCCTTTCGAGTGGGATGTTCAGCTGTCGCGTCAAGGGCGCGAGAAGATCGGTTGGCTCTCTCGCGATAATCGCCACGTAAATGTAGATCCCTTTGGGGAGGTGACCCACAAATGAGAGAGCTCGATTTCGATGAAATCGTCACCGTTCTCGAAACCAGCCACACCGTGGAGCTTGGAGTTGCCGGCGCCAACGGGGTGATTCTGGGTAAGAGTCAAGGGATCGACGAAAAGACCTACGCCGTCCTCATCGAAGACGAAACGACCATGCTCCCTGAGTCTGTCCTCGTGTCAACTGGGCGCCGTATCGATCCAGGTGAAGTGTATAGCGGTGAATCCATCAAAGTTCAAGCAGAAAAGTATCCGGATGAAGGGGTGAAGTGATTGAGGTCCGCCCAGTTTTTTCGCCGCCCTGAATCTTGAATTCGGGTCAATCTGCAACGGGTTTTTGTTCGGTGTATTTGTGTCATCCGAACGTCGCTGCAGGAACTGGCTGGGTGAGCAGTAAGTATGCGGAGTCCTTGCAAAGTTGAAGCCCCGTCAGGTGCAGCCTGAGGGGGCTTTTGCACGAGAAGTAGTTGACGGCAACGTCAGTGGACACTGACTCCGCATGGTGACTTGTGCCGTCGTTCGCGGGGCCGACCCGTGGCCAGCAGGACTGCCGAGCGCCGTACTGAGGGTGTGGTGGCGTCGAGTTGAAGGCGGAGCCGGTTGTAAGTATTGGCGGTGAGGCCTATGTGGGCGTGGCCAAGGAGTTCCGTGATGACGACGAGTCCGACGCC
This sequence comes from Streptomyces panaciradicis, assembly GCF_023516615.1. GTDB lineage: Bacteria > Actinomycetota > Actinomycetes > Streptomycetales > Streptomycetaceae > Streptomyces > Streptomyces panaciradicis. The sequence goes on along the minus strand of NZ_JAMGBF010000096.1, from coordinate 1,397 downwards.
CTGTCGCAGGCGCAGGATGGCGGTGGTGTTGCGGAGGTTGTGCAAGCGCATGCGGCACAGACAGGCCATGTGGAGGACGGCAGTGAAGGTTTGGGTGAGCTCTGTCGAGTCGACCGGTCTGCCCTGCGGGTGAACACGGCTTCTCGTTACCTGGCCTTGCTGGGCAGATGAGTGAGGCCGTGGGTGCGGGCGCGCTGAAGAGAGCGGCAGATGGTTTGTGGCCCGCCTCAGGCCGCTCTCCTGTCTGTGAACCGCTTCGATGGCTTGCCAGCGTCGTTCGAAGTCGGCGTTTGGCGCCGCGATGCAGGCGGTGCTGATGGGCTTGTTGTATTGCGCGGTGATGTCCTGGCGGGCGCATTCACGGGCGATGTCGGGGGGGAGGGCACTCGGGTATGTACGCGTTGGTTGGACCAGAGGTTGTAGATGCGCCAGCGTAGGAAGTGCCGTCGTAGATTGGCGGGGCTAATGGGTTGATGGTTGCGGCCGAGCAGGCCTTGCGTGGCGAGGTGGGCGGAGAGTTCCTGACCGGTGGGTTCGGTCCCGCGATGGTTTTGGTAGTCCATTCAGGCGAGGTAGTAGCGGTCGGGAAGGGTCAGGCTTCCGTCGGCTGAGCGGTCTTGCGTCCGGTGGACGAGGCCGCTGGTTTGTGGCGTCTGCCGGGACTGTGTGGCGTCCGCCCAACCTGGGGCAGCGCGCGCCGGGCCGGCATGGCCGAGCTGTTCCCGGGTGGCCGCTGTAGCTGGGCAAGGATAGGGGCGCTGTAAAGCGCTGGGTTGGTCGCATCGCTGCTCAGGACGGAGTGGATCGCAGTCAGGTGCGTCGGTGGCGTTCCGGTCGGTGGGGTCGGCATGGCGGGTGCCGGTGGTAGGGCCAGAATGGTATGCGTGAGCGTGCGTTGCGCGCGCGGGGCCAACTGCGTCGGGCCCTGGGGTCGTTGGCGGTGTGGGAGAAGGGGGTTGTTCGCTGCTGCCCGCGGTCAGCCGGACCCGGGTGAGGTCGTGATGTTCTGCGGGCGTCTTCGCGCTAAGGGGCTCGCGGGATGTCGTGTGCTGGCTCGTGACAGGCGAGCCGTGGACGTATCGGCCGGGGGACTGACCGGCCTCCTGAGCGCGAACGCGCGCCTGAGGGTGAGGCGCCAGCTGCGGCTCAACCTTTAATCCGGGGCGAGAAGCCTGCAGAAGTTGTGGTGCTGCGATGTGGCTGACCAGCGTGGAGCGCTCCTTGCCGGGAAAGTTGGCTTTGGCCGCAGCAGGCGCTGGCTTGACGGAAACACCGCTTTTGCCCGATTTCGTGTCCGCGGCCGGATCTGCATTGACGGCCTCCCACTGGGCTGCTGCTGGCATCGAGGCTGGTTCGATGCCCGCCGCGGCCAGGCCCGCCGGGGCCGTCTCCGCCAG
>NZ_JAMGBF010000095.1 GCF_023516615.1 Streptomyces panaciradicis | reverse complement strand
GCTGCGCGACGGCATGCTCACCAGCCGCTGACTACTCCGGGCAGGCCCCGTCCGCAGGCCCGCGCCCCAGCCAGGTCGACGGGGCGGCGCTGCTTGCCCGCCATGGAACAGCCGCGGCGTGGATCTGGACGGAGTGCCGTCCGGTGCCGATCCCGCCTTCGACCACTCTGTCGGGCGGTGGTGGCCGGTGCCAGCGGCCATGTTCGGCTTCCGCTTGCCGCCGCAGGGTCGTCGGCGCGCCTGACCACGAGGACGGCCGCATGGTCCGCCTCCATGGGGCTGTCGTGGGACGGGACTTCGGCCCGTGGGACATGATCACGCTTCTCCAGCATGCGGGCCCAGAGGGCTTCGCTATCCAGGCGGAGCTCGTCACCGGCTACCGCCTCGCTCACTGATCGGCGCAGTCATCGCGTGCCCTGCATGGAACGGGCTGGGGCGTGGACATGGTCAGTGACCTGGCCGCGTTCCGCCGGGCTCGCGAGAGGTGGGCGAAAGCGGCCGGCCTGCTCTTTTGGTAGCGCTGCGGGCGGCTCCGTGTGGCTCATGCGCCGCCATCAATTCCCTGGACCGGTTGTGCCGCCATATCGAAGGACGTGCTCGCTTCGCTGGGAGCCGGCCTCGGCCGGACCAGCCAGACCTCGGCGGTCGGCGGGGCAATGAATCCCACCCTTCGCATCTGTGACGCCGGCAGGGCACTTCCGCCCCGCCCACCCCCGATGGCCTCGCCTAACCCGCGTGATGCTCAGAAAGCCGCGACGTAGCGGTTTCCTGAAGGCCATGAAGGAACGTGCGTGGCCTGTTGACGGGCTGGATCGTTGATCGGATGTGAGTGTGGTGCAGCGTGAGAGCGACGGTGTGGTTTTCGCTGAGCTGAGCGGCGCGTACTGGCCGGAGGGCTTCTGGTGGCAGTGTCGTAGCGTGCCAATGCCAAACTCGCCCCGATGCGGATGAGGTGATGGCGGCCGCGACGGGAGAACCGTTGCCGGCGGCGCTGGAAAAGATCACCTGGTGGCGGCTGAAAGGATCTTGCGGATCAGAAGTGAGTGCCGGCCACCTGGGTGGGGGAGGGCTTGCCGGGGACGGCCCGCCGAGCCTGGGATGGGTCGAAGTGGGCTTTCTCTGCGCGCCGTGTTGGGCGACGGTGTACGGGCCGGTCAGAAGGGGCCGGTCGGCCCACATGGGCCGAAAAGCCCCCTCCCGATGTGCTGCGGGACAGGGAAGTGAGGGCCGGGGTTCCCCGGGACCGTACCGGTTACGGAGCGGGCGGCAGGCGGCTGTGCTGCTTTTCGATCACAGCTGCTTTGTCCACGCCGGCCTGCCGCAGTGTGCGCAGAACGGTGTGCCGGGCTCCGCGCACGCTGATGGTCCCGGAGTGCTCGGTGGCAGCCCTCAGCAGGGCGTAGGCGCACGCCAGCTCGATCCGGGTCACTCCATCAAGGTTCAGCACCCAGCGCTCAGCCCTGAGCAGGCGCGGGTCAGCCGACAGTTCCTCGACCTCGCAGAGGAGGGGGAGGCCGATGTCTCCACGCAGGGTGACCTCGGCATGCCGGTCGTCGACCGCACTGACCGCGACCCCCGGCTGTGTGAAGTGAGGTTCAGAAGTCATGGAGGCCTCCCGTGCGGTGGGGATGCTTCCCCTCCAGTCTGCATCCGACGTGAGGGAGCCAGCCCGTCTGGCAACGGGGGCTCAACGCTCACAGGACCGTTCGTCTGGGTTTTGCCGTGCGCCAGATCCACTGCGGTGGCTTGCGGGCGCCTTATCGTGACCCTGTGGCGCGATGGATCCGGCCGTTTCGACCAGCGGGGACGACGCAGCCCACCGTGTCCGGCGAGCGGTCCCGGCAGGAGGCAGCAGTCGTTTCCCGTCTCGCCGCGCTGCGCACCGCGACGGCTCGGATCGGCACCACCCTGGACGAGGGTCACCACCTGGGAAGAACTGACCCGGGAGGCTGCCCTGCAGACGCGCGGTACCGCCGCCGTGCTGCGCGCTGGTGATCAGCCGGCCGGCAGGCGGTACGAGGCCGTCCGCGGCGACCCGACACTGCTGCCCGAGGCCCGATGGGCCGCAGCTGCAGCGCAGCAGGAGCCCGGAGCGATCGGGGCCGGCGAGACCCCCTCGCCGTCGGGCGGCACCCTGACCGCCCTGTGCGTGCCGGTCACCACCAGAGGCGACAGCTACGGCACGCTGGTGTGCGGCCGGGATAGGGAGCCGTTCACCCGATGGGAAGTGGAAGCGTGCGTGCTGCTGGCAGAACGCGCGGCCTCGCATATCCGCCAGGCGCGCAAGCACCAGCAGGTCAGCGGTCTCGTCGGCACGCTGCAGAGTGCTCTGCGGGTGGAGCCAGGCCGACCTCACCCCAATCTGGACATCGCCACCCGCTACCTGCCGGCCGGGCAGAGCGCCCTGGTGGGCGGCGACTGGTGCGAGACCATCCGCCTCCACTTCGGCCGGACGCTGCTCGTGGTCGGCGACGTCATGGGCCATGGGCTGGAAGCCGCGGTCGACATGACCGCCTACCGCTCCACCCTGCGCTCCACCGCCTCTGCCGATCTGCCACCGCACCGGGTTTTGCGCCAGCTCGACGACATCGCCGCCGGCGAGCCGGACCGGCGCCCGGCCACCTGCCTGATCGCACGCGTCGACCCCGCCCGCGAACAGGTCACCCTCGCCAGCGCCGGTCATCTGCCCCCAGCGGTGATCGACACCGACGGAAAGGCGTCCCTGCTCCCCGTCCCCGTCGGTCCGCCCCTGGGCACCGGCCTCGGCGGCTACCGCTCACAAACTCACCGCCTGAGCCCCTCGCAGACCCTGGTGCTGTTCACCGACGGGCTGGTCGAGCACCGTCACGAAGACATCGACCAGTCCCTGCACCGACTCACCGAGCTCACCTTCGCCACGACCACAGGACCGGAGCAGATTCTCGACACCCTGCTCTCCGACCTCGACACCGACCACGCCGAGGACGACATCGCCGTGCTGGCCGCCCGCGTACGTACGCGCACCGACACCACCCAGCAGACGCAGCACTGACTGCCGACCGCGTGAGACGGTCCCGCTCACAAGTGGCGGCCGCAATCCCCGTCCCGAGAACACTGAGGTCGGCATCGTCCTGCACGGAGGAACGACCTCACCACACCTGACGGGCCCGATATGAGGGCCAGTTGAGGGGTACAGATGCAAATGCAGGCAGTCGAACCCTCAGGCCACGAAAGGTCTGCGAGGCTCGCTGACGTTCTTGGCCCGTCCAGGTGCAGCCTTGGCCGAGCCTGAAACGGAGACTTCATTGATCAGACCGAACGGGCACTGGTGAACGGGACCCTCAGCGAGATGAGTCCTGGCCCGGAGTCGGCAGGTAGCGCCGGAAGATCCCAGATCATCGCTCGTTCCAGGCCCCCGAAGACCGGCGCCAGCAGGGGGCCTGTCGCAGCGATTCCGGCGCCTGCACCGTCGACGGTGCCAGGTGGCTTCTCCTCCCCGTCCCCGCCGACCGACGGCGCCAGTCCCTCACGCCGGCGAAGCCGCTCCAGACCAGGGCCTCCCCACGGCGGCCGGCTGAGCTGACCCACTGCCCGGCACGATCTGCGTCGACCGTCAGCCGGTGCCGCCCTTCACCACGAAGCGCTGCGGTGCCCGGCTGAAGGCCGGACCGGCCCACCGGGCGCCAACAAATGCCGCAGGGGGTCGTGCACGTGTGCCCCTGACAGGTTTCATCCGCTGGACGATTCCTTGAGCATGATGCGCGCCTTGCGTTCGACCAGCACGGGAACGAACTCGCGTACGGGTCGATCTGCGAACGACGCATGCGCCTTGGCGACCGCCTCTTCGACCTCGATTCGGCTGTGCGTGGCGCTGTAGGCGCTGCTCAGGCGTTCCACGACCGCACGGATGGCGTCGTCTTCCCGGTCCCTGTCTGCCACAGTGTCACCTGCTTGAAGGAGTGCGCTTCCGTCTGTGCTGAAATGCTTGCGCGTGAGTTTGCCGCTGTGATGATCATCGCACTCGGTACGCGGGGCGTCAGCGGGAACCGACCACGCTTGCTGAACCCGGAGGGCGAGGATGATCAATGGAAGCCCGCTCGCAGGCTTCCACAACGTCCTGATGCAGAGCCGATTCCCGCCAAAGCTGGAAAGGCCGGCGCGAGGCGCAGCAACCGTGGGCGTCGATTACGGGGGTGGCGGCGCACTGCCATCCTTCCGCGCGGTGTGCCGACGGTTCGTTTCGGACGTGCTCCCCGCACGAGCCGGGCCGTAGTCCTGCGCTGGACGGGATCAGGCGCCGTCACGGGTCCTGCGGCGCCGGCGACGCAGACGCGATCCGATGCGTGTGTGAGTGGCGTGGTGTTTGGCCGTTGCCGCGGTAAGGCAGCGGCTGCACGGCATGGTGTTGGGACCCGGCCAGACGCGCGCATGGGCCTGCAGGGCCAGGCTGGTCAAGGTGGCCAGCAGGTCGATGTCGTCGTCGCAGTCGAGATGAATGCCCACCCACGCCGATCCTGGAAGCAGTCGGATGGCGGTGGACCGGCTCAGCTCCGGGTGCAGCCGCAGTATGACTGCCCGTGTCAGATGAAGATCGGCATCATGCTCGCTGTGGAAGTGCACGATCTCAACATCGGTGGTGCGCAGCGCCTGCCCGACACCGCACGTCGGGATGGCCCTGACGAGATCGGGCCATTCTTCCAGCTGATCCATCGCGCGCTGCGCCGCGTCCATACTCAAATCCTGGCTCGTGGCAGGGTCCAGGGCTACCCTCCGGCATCCCGGAGCCGTTAAGCGATTCTTCACAAATCCGCTGGTGGGTGCTGCACGTCCAGCGAAAACGACAACCTGCATCACTGCAGCCCCTGGACACAGCCCGCTCTCGGCCGGTGTGGACGTCGATGATCAGGCACGGCCGTTCACTCAGCGGCCAGAGCAGAACATCGTCTCGGTGCGCTCTGCGCCCCCACGCGGTGCCGTACCAGGTGCCGACGAGGCGGGTCTGCCCGGCTTCCGGCGGTGCACAAGCGCCACGTCATTCAACGGTTTGGGTATCTGAGATCTGGTCCATGCCGGATTTGATCTTGGATCGCTGCCGCCGGTATCGGCGGCGCCGGCATCAAGGGTTTCGACTGAATCGCATGGCTCATCTCCATCGCCCTTGCCGTCCTCGGCCGCGCCAAGGCGCGCCGCTGAACACGAGCTGATCACAGGCAGGAGCTGTGCCAGACGGTTGACACCAGCAGCCGATGGAATCCCACGCCGCCCTCCGGCGCGCCCGGCTGGACGCCAGGCGTCACCCGCCTGGCCACCGTAAAGGGCTCGCTCGTCTCGGCTGTGGTCGTATGGGAGCGTTCCTGCACGCCGACCGGGAAGCTGACGATGCACGAAATGTGGTGGGGTCCAGACCTCTCAAGGGAACCGGCGTGGCACGTCCTGGCGGCCGACAAGACCTCCACGTTGTGCGGCGTGGACAAGCCGGACGAGCCCAGCAAGCAAGAGCCGACGGACAAGCACTGCTTCCCCTGCATGGAGGCGTTTCAGGCAACCATGGCGTGACTCTTCTTCCCCAGCCGGCCTTCGCCCTTCGACGCATTGTCTGGGGCCTCGGTAACCAGACCTTCGTAACGTCTCCACCAGAGGCTTCGTGTGCTTGTCTGCCCGTCCGGCGTGGACGTGTCCACCTCTGCCCCTCGCTTGTTGTCTGCCCAGCTCCGCCAGCAGCTCGCCCCGACTCTCGCGGAGGCGGCCCGGACGGCATCGACAGGACGGAAAACGCTCAAGCACAGGAAGCTCCAGGCAGACAGGTTTGACGCCCCGTCTACCAGGAGCTTCACCTCTTCCCGCACAGAGCTCCCACATCAACTCACGCCGGGATCAGCAAGGTTGGAAAGCCTCAGTGCGTCAGCTTCAGGCCAGCCACGCATCCAACGATGCCGGCCAGCAGCACCAGTTTCAGCAGGCTGGCAGATTCACCGTCGACGAGCATGGCGTACGTCGCGGTGAGCACCGCACCAATTCCGACCCAGACTGCGTAGCCGGTGCCCACGGGCACCGTCCGAAGCGCGAAGGCCAGACCCGTCATACTCAGTACCAGCCCGAGGCCGAAAACGGCACTTGGCAGGGGGCGGGTGAAGCCCTCCGATTTGCCTAGCGCCGTCGCCCATATTGCTTCCAGCACACCGGACATCACCAGAACGATCCACGCCATGACAGACTCCTCCGCGTCGTCTTGTCATGACTGGGTACGGCGCACCTCGTCCAGGAGCCTGTCGGGCTCTGCCATCTACGATCTCACGTCACCCGGTACGCCTGGCATGTCCAGGTGGATGGTTTTCGTCACCAAGAAGCGGCAGACCGCCTCACATCAGGAGCGGCGAACTGACTGGCATGATCGGCTCCCGTCAGGATGCGCTCACGCATTGCTGATCAGTGCAATCGGCAGGTTGAAAAGGCTCAGATACTGCGCTTGAAGACGGCTTTGCGGAGGTCGCGTGGTTGTCATGGTTGCGAGGTGTCCGGGGGAGGTGGAAGTGGGCGGGAATCGTGCTGTTCGCGCTGGGCTTCGCCCCGCTGATGCAGCCCACTTGGTACGAGATCGCCTCCATCGGCGTGCCGGCTGCTCTGGCCGCTTCTTTGGCGGTGGCGGCGGACCGGTGGCCGCGGCTGCCCAGGGCGCGGGGCACGGCCAGGAGCAGATGACCAGCTTCTACCGCGACGAGACGACGAATGTGGATCTGCCGCGGTGGGCGCTGTTTTGCAGCTGGGTGGTCTTCACCCTCGGCACCGTTTGGCCTGGCCGGTGCTGCTGTCTCACCCTGCCGCCCGTAGGCGCAGGGCTGTGACGGACCAGTCGATCAGCGGAGCGAGGCGTTCCGGTGGCGGCCAGTCGTTGATCAGCGCGAGCAGTTGGAAGTACTGGTCCCTGCGTGGATCGCCTGCGGCTTCCAGGCGGTGCAGCAGCCATCGGTACAACTCGGCGTCATGGGGCGGGCGGTAGACACGCGCGCACCGGGCGGTGAGCGCCGCGACGACGGAATCGGCCTGGGACGAATCAGGGTTGATGCCGGACGCCACGGCCGGCGCCACGAGATCACGAGCAATGGCGAAGATGTCCGGGCGCGGAGGGGTGGGAGTGCCGGCGGGCAGGCAGGCCATGTGCTCGTCGGCCAGGCGCCGCTCACTGGCGCGGAAGTCGGGGTCCAGGGACAGTTCGGCCAGCTCCACCCATGCCCTTACCTGCTCGTCGGTGGGGTTGTCGGGGAGCTCGGGCGTCATGGAACGCCGAGCTGCGGCCAGCGGGGAGCCGTTGGGCGGGCCGTCGAAGACGGTGTCGAGGAAGTCGTCGATCAGGTGTCGACGCTCGGCTTGGGACAGAGTGGCCAACTGGTGCATGAGTTCCATCTCCTTGGGTGTGGGCTCGCGTCGTGCGGCGGCCGTCAACACCGCCCGTCGCAGGCGCAGGATGCGGATCTGCACGTCCAGCGCCGAGGCGTGCTCCGCGGCGACTTCGCCGAGCGTGAGTTCCTGATCCACGACCCGCCGGATCACGTCGAGGCCGAGTCCCAGTTCTCGTAGGGTCCGCACAAACGCAAGGCGGGCGACGGTCTCCGGGGTGTACCGCCGGTAGCCGGCGTGGCTGCGGTCGGCCGGCGTCACGATGCCGCGATCGGAGTAGAACCGGATCGTCTTGACCGTCAGCCCGGTGCGCTGGGCCAGTTCACCGATCGAGTAGAGGTTGCCGCCGTCCATGTGCCCACTTTCCTGTCTCCCCCTGCAGGAGACTCAAGTCTGCCCTCCACGTCTCCGCGTTCCCGACTGCTCAGGACCTCGGTTGCGCCGCGCGTGCAGTGGTCCCTTGATGCCGGGGCGGCACGACGTCGGGCGGCAGTGCAGCGGCTTCGATCATCGCGGGGCGCCCGCGTCAGTGACCCCGGGCCCCGTCCACCGGAGTGTCGGCAAGAGTTCACCGCTCGTACGTGCTCCGGCTGATGGCCGGGTCGGCCTGGGGCGTCAGACTCCGGCCGGGCCGATCACCGGCTGCTGTCCGCGCCTGTCGCGGGCCGCACCGATGCCCCCATGCCGGCCGCTGAGCTGTTGTGTCTTCGGCCCGCCCGGGCCGCTCGTCCCCGAGGGAGAATCCCATGAGTTCGTGGCGCCACATCGTGTCGGCCACCGCGGCCCTGAGCCTGCTCACGCTCGCCGTGTCCGCCGAAAGCGCCTCGGCCGGTCCCCGCGCCGCCGACACCGTCACCGGCATGCATGACGCTCCGTTCACCTTCGCGGTGATCGGCGACATGCCCTACGGCGACGCCGAGATCGCCGACTTCCCGCATGTCATCAGCCAGATCAACGCCGACCCCGACGTCTCGTTCGTCTCCCACCTCGGAGACATCAAGAACGGATCGACGGTGTGCAGCGACTCGTACTTCCAGATGATCAAGTCGGAGTTCGACCAGTTCGAGGACCCGCTGGTGTACACGGTGGGCGACAACGAGTGGACCGACTGCCACCGACCGAACAACGGCTCCTACAACCCGCTGGAGCGCCTCGCGAAGATCCGCCAGGTGTTCTTCGCCCGCCCGGGCTTCACCCTCGGCCACAACAGCGTGCGGGTGACCTCGCAGGCCGACGAGGGCGTCCCGGAGAACGTCCGCTACACCCGCGCCGGCGTCGCGTTCGCCGCGTTCGACGTGGTGGGCAGCAACAACAGCATGGCGCCGTGGACCGGCAACACCCAGCCCACTCCCGAGCAGGCCACCGAAGTGCTGTCCCGTACGGCGTCGGTGATCGAGTCCATCCGCGACACCTTCGCCGCGGCCCGCCACCGTCACGACCGTGCCGTGGCCCTGATGATGCAGGCCGACATGTTCGACCCGACCGTCAGTGACCCCTCGTACGCCGACTACTACGCCTTCCAGCCGATCGTCGCCGCGATCGCCCGCGAGTCGGCCGCCTTCGACGGTCCGGTCTATCTCTTCAACGGCGACAGCCACCTCTACAACAGCGACCAGCCGCTGGCCGCCGGTTCGTCGTGGCTGGCCTTCTACCACCTCACCGACGCCGTGCCGAACCTGCACCGCATCACCGTCGACGGCTCCAGCAACGCCAAGGACTACCTGAAGGTCACCGTCCAGCCGCACAACCCCCAGGTCCTCAGCTGGACCAGGGTCCCCCTGGCCGCTTCCGGCTCCTGACACAGGGAACGTCGAGGGGGACAGACAAAGGGCGTGGGGTCCCGGACTCGGCCGGGACCCCAGGTTCGGTCAGGACATCAAGTGGGCTCTCGCCGCGACCATGTCCCGATCCATCGGTCTCCTTCGTCCCCGGCACAACGCGCCGGCAGCCGATGACGGATGCCGGCCCGTTGGCCGGAGAGTGGATCACGACGAGCCTGCGGGCACCGCGCCGCCCTCAACAAGCCCGTACGGGCGTGCGCTTCGTCCTAACGAAGGCTCCGCCGACCGACTGCCGTTCGCTCCAGGAAGGCGAGTTGGGCGGTCTTCTCGGGCAGGTGGACGTCGGGGACGTCGATCTCCGGCAGGACGACGACCGGTCCCGCCTCGAAGCCCTGCCGCAGGAAACGGGCGATGGCCTTCTCGTTGCGTACATCGGGGTCGACGACGATCCTGTGCCGATCCAGCCCCGGCAGTACGTACGCGGTCACGACCGCGAGGAGCGACCGCGACCATCCCGGCCGTGCTCCGCCCTCACCCGCGGGCGCGAGCAGCAGATGCACCCCGATGTCTCCCTCCTGCACCTCGTAGCACTCGCCGACACGGTCGGCGCCCGGCTCGTAGGTCTGGAGCAGCGCGACCGGTTCACCGTCCTTGACGACCAGGAAGGCATGATGGGTGTCGAGCCCGGCCATGTGCGCGTAGATCTCGGCGACCAGTTCTCGGCCGAGCCCGTTCATGCCCCAGAACACGGCCCGTTCCTCGGCCACCCACCCGTGCACGACGTCCGCGTCCGCGTGCGGGTCGAGGCGCAGGACGCGGACGGTGCCGAAACGGTCGAGGTGCTGCTCGTGGACGGCGGCACGGGCGTCGTACAGCTCAGACATCGCTCTCCTTGGTGAGCTCTTCGAAGTCGGTGACGACCGGGACCAGATCTCCCCTGACCCACAGGGGGAGTTGATCGCGGTGATGCGGTGAGTCCGGGGCTCCCGAGGCCCCGAGAGGCACCACCCACCGGCTGTCCTCCCGCCGTGCCAGGTCCCACACGTAACGGGCGGCGGGTCCCCGCGCGCTCAGATCGGTCAGGCCGGGTACGGACGAGGTGCACAGCACGCAGTCGTGATCACCGGCGAGTTTCGGTTCGTCGTCCGGGGAGGTGGTGGTGAGCGCCCGCCAGGGGGCGAGCCGGTGGCTCTCGCCCCAGGGGGCGGCCGGTGGCCGGGCGGCCACCTCCTCCAGTGCCGCCGCTACGACCGCCGGCCGGTCGACGCCGTACAACTCCTCAGCACGCAGCAGGTGTTCGAGGGCGAACGCGATCCGGGGCAGCAGGGCGAGCCAGGGAAGGAGAATGTCCGGGCAGGCGGGCGCGGTGGCCAGCGCGGCGAACGCCGGGTGGGCGGCGAGCCGCCGTACGACCGCGCCGCGCACGGCCGCGTAGGCGGCCGCCTCGGTGCTCGCCGCGTCCATCCGGCAATCCCAGCGCAGGAGGTGGTCGCGGAGGGCGGCCGCCTCGGGGGACAGGTCATTGAGGGCCCGCAGATGGTCCAACAGGGGCGCGGCGGAGCCGAGATGGGTGTCCATGTGGATCGCGGGCATGTCGGCGGGCGACCAGTGTTCCCTCTCCGCCAGCAGGGCGGCGATGCGCTCGGCGCGGTGGGGCGGGGCGAACTCGACGCCGAGGGGCGTGGCCAGGCCTCGCTGGTTGGCCATCACCGCGACGGCACCGGCGGGTTCGGCTCGGTGTGTCTCGTGCCAGCCCTGCCACTCGTGTCCGGGCTCCCAGGCGAGGACGATCCGAGTGCGGTTGGCCTCGGAGCGCAGCGGCACACGACCGGCGACCCGGTGCAGCACCCCGCCCTCGGTGTCCGCGGCCAGGACGACGTTGACGGGCTCGGCCCACAGATCGAGGGCCTTGTCGACGTCGGTGGTCCGCCGGGCGCGCAGGAGCGGGAGCAGGGCGCCGAAGCCGAGGTCTCCGGTCACCCGGGGCGGGTAGCGCAGGGCCAGGGCCAGCGGCTCGTCGTCGGCTATGCCGCCTTCGAGGCCTTCCGGCCCCCCGGCGATCACGGGTCCGCGCTCCGTCTCGATGACCTCGACCTCGGCGGGCGCCTCCCCGGCGACCTGAACGGTCTCCACGCGCCGGAACGCCCGTCGCCACACCCCGTCCGGGCCGAGGGCCTCGACGCCCGCACCGGTCCGCCGCAACCGCTCCCGGTAGAGGTCCTGGTAGTCGGCCATGGCGTTGGTGATGGCCCAGGCGACCGTGCCGGTGTGGCCGAAGTGGGCGATGCCGGGGATCCCGGGGACGGCGAGGCCGACGACGTCGAAGTCGGGGCAGGCGAGGTGGATCTGCTGGTAGACGCCGGGGTCCTCGATGAAGCGGTGCGGGTCGCCGGCGATGATCGCCTGTCCGGTCGTGGTCCGCGCCCCGCCGACCAGCCAGCCGTTGCTGCCGGCAGTGCCGGGCCCGTCCGTGGCGAACAGTCCCACCGCCCGCGGGCCGAGGTGCCGTACCGCCTGCTCCCGCCAGAGCTTGGCCGGGAACCCGGCGAACAGGATGTGCGTGGCGAGCCAGACGCCGAGCGGGGTCCAGGGCTCCCAGTGGCCGGGGGAGAGGCCGGCACGGGCGAACTCCGGGGCGGCGGTGGCGGGCAGTTCCTGGTTGACGCCGTCGACGTACGCCCGGACCCACCGCGCCGTCTCGGGTTCACGTTCCTCCAGCGCGGCCCAGCAGCGCCGGGCCGTGTCGTCGAGGCGCGCGCGTCGGGCGAACAGGTCCCAGGGAAGCGCCTGCGGTCCGAGGAAGGACGCCGAGGTGCCCTGCGCCCGGTGCCGCTCGACCTCCAGTTGCCAGGCCCGATCACGGGCGGTGACCACGCCCTGGGCGCGGGCGAGTTCGTGAACGCCGTCGGCCCGCAGGTGCGGGATGCCCCAGGCGTCCCGGTGGATCTCGGAACCCACCCGACCTCCATTTTTAGGTAAGCCTTGCCTAATCTTTCGTTCGGTATCGTACGGGGTGGCGCGGCACGGCCAACCCCTGCCCCCGGATGCTTCCCAGCGCCGGAAGGCTCCGCCGCCCGTGTGTGGCCGCAGAGCGGTTACCGGCGTACGCGCCGGATGCGGACGCGTCCGCGTGCCTCGGACTCCTTGCCGGGCCGGCCACCCTGGGTCACTTCGACTTCGCCGACCGCCACCTGACGCCATGCCGCCCGACGGACCGGTTCCGTCGGCTACCCCCGCTCCATGAAGCGAACCGCGCGCGGTTCCGACGGCGTTCACCCGCAGCCCCTGTCCGGTGCCCACGCAGCAGGTCACCGAGATCGAGCACGAGGGACGGGAGGCGGTCTTCTACAGCACGTAGTACCTCCCGGTAGGGTGGGCAGCCGAGCAGGAAGGCGGTGAAGCAGGTGGGCGACCGACGGAGCGGGGACGGCGGCGGGGTGACCGGCAGAAGGGCGCGAGGGGAGCTGGAGAGCGGTGTCCTCGCCGCTCTGTGGGCAGCGAAGGAGCCGCTGACCGCTCGGCAGGTCCTGGAGCGGCTCCCTGGGGACCTCGCCTACACGACGGTACTGACGATCCTGTCGCGTCTGTACGACAAGGGGATGCTCGTACGTCATTCCGTGGGGCGCGGCAACGCCTATGCGCCCGTCCGGGACGAGGCCACGGAGACGGCCGTACGGATGCACAGCCTGCTGGAGCGTGGCTCGGACCGGGAGGCGGTGTTGTCCCGCTTCGTGTCCGAGCTGTCGCGGGAGGACGAGCAGTTGCTGCACCGTCTGCTGGGCGAGCAGGACACCGGCCGCGACGACGGGCAGTGAGCGGTGACGATCAGCGTCTATGTCCCCCTCGTGGTCACCGTGGTCCTCGCGGTCCTCGCTCCTCGGACGGTTCGGCAGCGCGCACCGCGGCCCGCCGCCTGGTTCCTGGCGTGCGCGGCCGTGGTGACGGTGACCGGCTGGCTCGGCTCGCTGGCCCTGTTGGCGTTCACCGGCTTCGCGCAGATCCCGGAGGTCGCGGAGGAGGGCCACTGGTCGGTGGCCGCGCTGCGCACTCACGACCCGGTGTTCCTGTCCGTCGCGTCCGTCAGCGCCTTGGCCCTGGTGGCCGGGCTGATGTCGCTGGGTGTGGCGGCCGTACGGCAGGTCCGGCACCTCGTGTGGGCTCGCCGGGAATGCGGCCGGGTGCCCGGAGACACCGAACTGGCGGTGCTCGACGACGACGTTCCGCAGGCATTCGCGCTGCCCGGGGCGCCTGGGCGGATCGTGGTGTCCCGGGGGATGCTGCGCTGCCTCGGGGACGCGGAGCGGGAGGCGTTGCTGGCGCACGAACGGGCCCATCTCCGCGGCCGCCACCACCTGTTCCAGACAGTGTGGCGACTGACGGCGGCCGTCAATCCGCTGCTGCGACCGTTGGCCGAGGCGGGCGGGTTCGCCTTGGAGCGTTGGGCCGACGAGGAGGCCGCCGACCGCGTCGGCAGCCGTACGGTCGTCGCCCGCGCCGTCGGACGGGCGGCGCTCGCGTCCGCGGCCGTGACGCGGCCTGCCGCCCTGGCCGCGACCGGCGGGGCGGTGCCCCAGCGGGTGCAGGCCCTGCTGTCTCCGCCGCCTCCGCGTCGCTCCCTGCCCTTCGTGGCAGGCGCACTCCTGCTCACGCTGTGCTGCCTCAGCCTGGCCAACGCCGCCTCGGACAGCGAGAGCCTGGTCGACACCGCGGAACGCGCGCAGTGCACCACGGACGCCGGGGCGACCGGTACGGCCGGGGCCGGGTGCCCGCTGCATGAGCCGGCACCTTGTTGCGATCACCATGGAGCCGACGATCACTGAAGGCATCCGGAGCCGCTGGGGGAGTCCTCGGCGAGGCGCCGGGAGTACGCCGAATGCGCCGACCGGACCTTTGGCAGGGCCGTCCGGCGCGTCGGCGTGCAGGTGTTACGGGAGGTGAACGAGCGGGGTGGCTGAGATCAGCAGCGGACCGGCCGACCCCCGCACGTCGTATGCCGGGTTACGAGCGCTCGGCCCTGAGCATCGCCGGGAACGCTTCACGCAGGGCTTCGCGCCAGTCCCGGATCGGCTGTGCCCCTGCGGCTGCCCAGCGGTCGTGTCCGAGGACGCTGTAACTCGGCCGGGGGGCCGGGCGAAGGTAGGTGCCGCTCGTTGTCGGGCGGACTCGCCCGGCGTCCGCGTCGAGCAGCCCGAAGATCTCCCGGGCCAGGTCGAACCATGTGGTCTCACCGCTGCTGGTGCCGTGGTAGATCCCGGCCGGGGCGACGCCGTGCAGGGCGGAGCGGCCGAGGCGGACGAGCCGGTCGGCGAGGTCGACGGTCCAGGTGGGCTGGCCGCGCTGGTCGTCGACCACGTCGAGAGTGTCCTTGACGCTCTCCAACTTGATCATCGTACGGACGAAGTTGCTGCCGCCGGCTCCGTACAGCCATGCCGTGCGTACCACGTAGCCCGTGTCGGGGAGGGCGGACAGGACGGCCTGCTCGCCGACGAGTTTGGTGCGGCCGTAGGCACTTCGTGGAGCCGTGGGAGCGTCCTCCGCGTAGGGCGAGTCGGCGTCGCCCGCGAAGACGTAGTCCGTGGAGACCTGGAGCAGTTGGGCGCCCGTCCCGGCGCAGGCCGCTGCCAGGTTCCGGGGGCCGTGGCCGTTGATGCGCAGGGCATCGGCCTCCTGGGTTTCCGCGTCGTCGACGGCGGTCCAGGCGGCGCAGTTGACGATCACGTCCGGCCGGTGCTCCGCGACGGCGTCGTGCACCGCGTCCGGGTCCGTGATGTCGAGGTCTCCGCGGGTCAGGCCCACGACGTTCTCTCTATCCGCCGTCAGGCGGTCCATGAGGTCCGTGCCGAGCATGCCGCCCGCGCCGGTGATCAGCCAGGTGGATGTCACAGTGCCGCGCGCTCCTTCAGGGGCTCCCACCAGTGGCGGTTGTCCCGGTACCAGGCGACGGTCTCGGCGAGGCCGGTGGCGAAGTCCTTGCGGGGGACGTAGCCCAGTTCCGTACGGATCTTGGTGCAGTCCACGGAGTAGCGGCGGTCATGGCCCTTGCGGTCGGTGACGTACTCGACGCTGTCCCAGCCGGCGTCGCAGGCCTGCAGCAGGAGCGAGGTGAGTTCCTTGTTCGACAGTTCGGTGCCGCCGCCGATGTTGTAGACCTCGCCGGCGCGTCCCCGGGTGCGCACCAGGTCGATGCCCTGGACGTGGTCGTCGATGTGCAGCCAGTCGCGGACGTTGCCGCCGTCGCCGTAGAGCGGGACCTTCTTGCCGTCCAGCAGGTTCGTGAT
>NZ_JAMGBF010000094.1 GCF_023516615.1 Streptomyces panaciradicis | reverse complement strand
CGATGCCCTGGACGTGGTCGTCGATGTGCAGCCAGTCGCGGACGTTGCCGCCGTCGCCGTAGAGCGGGACCTTCTTGCCGTCCAGCAGGTTCGTGATGAACAGCGGGATGACCTTCTCGGGGAAGTGGTGGTGCCCGTAGTTGTTGGAGCAGCGGGTCACGCGTACGTCGAGGCCATGGGTGCGGTGGTACGACAGCGCGATCAGGTCGCTGGAGGCCTTGGCCGAGGAGTAGGGCGAGTTGGGCTGCAGGGGATGGGTCTCCGGCCAGGAGCCCGAGTCGATGGAGCCGTAGACCTCGTCGGTGGAGATGTGGACGAAGGTCTTGATGCCGGTCCGGTGCGCGGCGTCGATCAAGGTGTGGGTGCCGACCACGTTCGTACGGACGAACTCCGCGCCGCCGTCGATGGAGCGGTCCACGTGCGACTCGGCCGCGAAGTGCACCACCTCGTCGTGCTCCGCCATCAGCTCGCCCACGAGTGCGGGGTCGCAGATGTCGCCCTGGACGAAGGCGAAGCCGGGGTGATGGCGGACCTCGTCGAGGTTGGCCGGGTTGCCCGCGTAGGTGAGCTTGTCCAGCACGGTGATCGCCACGTCGCCGGGGCCCTCGGGACCGAGGAGGGTACGGACGTAGTGGGAGCCTATGAAACCGGCGCCGCCGGTCACCAGAATTCTTGTCGTCATGAGGAGATCTGTACCTTGCTGTGGTCGCCGAGGACGAGACGGTGGACCGCGGGATTTCGGGGCGCGGGGGTGACCTCGACGTTGCGGCCGATGAGCGAGGTCTCCACGCGCCGGACGCCGGTGATGGAGGAGTCACGCAGCACGATCGAGTACTCCACTTCGCTGTCCTCGATCCGGCAGCCCTCGGAGATGGAGGTGAACGGGCCGACGTAGGAGCCGCTGATCACCGAACCCGGGCCGATGACGGCGGGGCCGACGATGCGCGATCCGCGGACCTCGGCGCCCGCGTCGATGCGGACGCGGCCGATGATCTCGCTGGAGTCGTCGACAGTGCCCTCGACGTGCGGTTCGAGCGTCTCCAGGACGGAGCGGTTGACCTCCAGCATGTCGGCGACGTTCCCGGTGTCCTTCCAGTAGCCGGAGATCGTGGTCGAGCGGACGTCCTTGTTCTGGTCTATCAGCCACTGGATGGCGTGGGTGATCTCCAGTTCGCCGCGCCATGACGGCTCGATACTGCGGACGGCCTGGTGGATCGCGGGGGTGAAGAGATAGACGCCCACCAGTGCGAGGTCGCTCTTGGGCTGTTTCGGCTTCTCCTCCAGCCCCTTCACGCGGCCGCTGCCGTCGAGTTCGGCGACACCGAAGGATGTCGGGTTGGGCACCCGGGTCAGCAGGATCTGGGCGTCGGGGCGGTCCGTACGGAACCCGTCGACGAGGCC
>NZ_JAMGBF010000093.1 GCF_023516615.1 Streptomyces panaciradicis | reverse complement strand
GCGCCATGACGGCTCGATACTGCGGACGGCCTGGTGGATCGCGGGGGTGAAGAGATAGACGCCCACCAGTGCGAGGTCGCTCTTGGGCTGTTTCGGCTTCTCCTCCAGCCCCTTCACGCGGCCGCTGCCGTCGAGTTCGGCGACACCGAAGGATGTCGGGTTGGGCACCCGGGTCAGCAGGATCTGGGCGTCGGGGCGGTCCGTACGGAACCCGTCGACGAGGCCGGTGATGCCGCCGACGACGAAGTTGTCGCCGAGGTACATCACGAAGTCGTCGTCACCCAGGAACTCGCGTGCGATGAGCACGGCGTGGGCCAGACCGAGCGGCTTGTCCTGCGGTATGTAAGTGACGTCGATTCCGAGTTTGGAGCCGTCACCCACGGCTTCCCGGATCTCCTCGGCGGTGTCGCCGACGATGATCCCGACGTCTGTGATGCCGGCATCGGCGATGGCCTCCAGTCCGTAGAACAGCACGGGTTTGTTGGCGACGGGCACCAGTTGCTTGGCCGATGTGTGGGTGATGGGACGCAGGCGCGTGCCCGAACCACCCGACAGTACAAGGGCTTTCATGCGCGGCATGCTAGATCCAGTCAAGTTGGGGCTCCGTCTGCTGTGTCATAGGTCGCCGAATCGTGTCCGGATATTCCATGATTTTCGTGAGTAAGAGTCCGGTATGACATCACTTTGATGTGATGGCGATGGGTCGGCCGGGGAACAAGCCGATGTCGGAGAGGCCAACTGAACACTACAACATGTAGTAGGTTCGTCGGTGGGGAGGCGGAGTCGCTCCGGAGCGGTGTCAAGACTGTCATCGAACCGACGGACGAACCGTTGACCAGGCAAGAGCCCGTACGGGTGGTCCGGGCCCCCGCCCGCATGGAACTACCGACGATCTCGTTCCGTCTGCACAAGAGTGCTTGTGCATCGCCCGGCAGGGCGGCGGCCAGAGATTTCAGCCGTACGGGGCGAGGAGTCCGAGATGGCCGTCACGAAGTCGCTGAGTAGCGGAGGAGCGGAAAGTCACGTGCCGATCAAAGTGAGCGTCGTGATCCCGGTGTACAACCCGGGCGTGTACATCGAGGACTGCATCGCCTCTCTTCTGCGCCAGAGCCTGCCGGACGACGAGTACGAAGCGATCTTCGTCGACGACGGCTCCACCGACGAGACCCCCGAGCGCCTGGACCGGCTCGCCGCCGAGTACCCGCACATGCACGTCATCCACCAGGAGGGGTCCGGATGGTCGGGCAAGCCTCGCAACGTCGGTATGGCCGCCGCCAAGGGTGAGTTCATCCAGTTCGTGGACAACGACGACTGGCTGGGCGACGAAGCCCTGGAGCGGATGTACGACTACGGCGTGGCGAACGGCGCCGACGTCATCGTGGGCAAGATGGCCGGCAAAGGGCGTCCGGTCCCGCGGGAGCTGTTTCGCAAGAACCGGCCGTACGCGAATGTCGAGAACGCCCCGCTGATCGACAGCCTCACCCCGCACAAAATGTTCCGGAAGGCCTTCCTGGACAAGTACGACCTCCGCTACAAGGAGGGACGCCGCCGCCTGGAGGACCACGTCTTCGTCACTGAGGCGTATCTGCGGGCGGACAACGTCGCCGTTCTCAGCGACTACCTGTGCTATTACCACGTCAAGCGCGAGGACGCCTCCAACGCGGGCTTCCAGCGATTCGAGCCGGTCGGCTATTTCAACAATCTTCGGGAAGCCCTCGATGTCGTCGAGGAACTCACCGAGCCCGGGCCGCTGCGCGACCGGCTCTTCCGCCGCTGGCTGCGCAACGAGATGGTCGAACGGATGCGCGGACAGCGCCTGCTGAAGCTGCCCGCCGACTACCGCCAGGAACTGTTCGACCAGATCCACAAGGTGGTCGTCGAGCGATTCGGGCCCGGAGTCGCGGCCGGTCTTCCGACCACGCAGCGGATCGTCGCCGACCTGATCGCGGCCGGCCGTCTCGCCGACATCGAGGAGTTCGCCCGGTGGGAGTCGCAGGTCAAGCCCTCCGGCGTTCTCGATGACCTCGCCTGGGCCGACGGCAAGCTGACGATCGGTTACACCGCCGAGTACAAGTCCGGCGGCGAGCCCGTCGTCTTCCGTACCGTCGGCGGAAAGGACCTGCTCGTCCCACCGTTGACACAGACCGGCCCGGACGCCATCGCCCCTCTCGGAGCGGACACCCCGGCCCCGCTGGCCAAGTCCAAGGTCGATCTCGTCATGAAGGATCGTGCGACAGCCGCGGAGTTCTTCCAGCCTGTCGAGTTCACCCGCGAGAAGGTCCCGGTGAAAGGCAGGCAGGGACACTTCCGGCACGTCTTCCGAGCCACCTCACGGGTCGACCCGCTGTCGGCGGCGAACGGCGCAGCACTGGACGCCGGCATCTGGGACGTCTTCATCCGCATCACCTCCTGCGGATGGACCAAGGACACCCGCCTCGGTGCCGTAGGCGGCGAAGGGGCCGAACAGGGGCGCCGCGCCGCCGTTGTCGGCTCCCCGGCTCGTCTGTTCCTGCCCTTCTGGACCGATCCGCACGGCAATCTCTCGCTCGAGGTCGAGCAGCAGACCGACAGGATCGCGTACGAGTTCGCCGGCCTCACGTCTGCCGACGTCACCGTGACAACGGACCCTGGCCGCCTCACCGTTGCCCTGCCGTTCCACGTCCACGGCGAGTGCGAGGCGAGCCTGAAGCTGACGGATGCTGCGCACAGCCGTTCGGTGGCGCTGCACGGCACGCTGAGCGCCCTAGGGTTGGGCGAGGCCGAGCTGAGGACCGGCCTGCCCCTCGAGGAACTGGCGGGAGCCCGATGGCGGTTGGAGCTGGTCCTGCCGTCGACCGGAGGCGGCAAGCCGGTGGCACTGCCACTCGCACTCGATGTCCGCGCGAACGGAGGTGTCGTGGTCAAGCGTCTTCGTTCCGCGGTCAGGAAACCCGCGCGGAGGCGGTCCGGCTTCCCGGGGTCGGCGTTCTTGCGCCGCGCGGCGGGCAGGCTCCGTCGGACACTGAAGAAGTAACCGAATCACGCGAACGAGGATCACCACGTGCGACCACTGGATATCGAAGGCGCTTGGATACTGGAGCCCAAGGTCTTCCCCGACGACCGCGGCAGCTTCCACGAATGGTTCCGGGGCGCCGATTTCCGTGAGGCGACCGGCCAGGACCTCAACCTGGCGCAGGCCAACTGCTCCGTCTCCCGGCGGGGCACCCTGCGCGGCATCCACTTCGCCGACGTCCCGCCCAGCCAGGCCAAGTACCTCACCTGCGTGCGCGGCGCGGTCATCGACGTCGTCGTCGACATCCGCGTCGGCTCCCCGACGTACAAGCAGTGGGAAGCCGTACGGCTCGACGACCAGACCCACCACGCCGTCTACCTGTCCGAGGGCCTCGGTCACGCCTTCTTCGCCCTCACGGACGACGCGACGGTCGTCTACCTGTGCTCCGAGGGCTACGCCCCCGAGCGCGAGCACGGCATCCATCCGCTGGATCCGGACCTCGGCATCGAGTGGCCGGCCGGCATCCGGCCGCTGCTGTCCCCGAAGGACGAGCAGGCGCCGTCGCTCGCCGACGCGGAGGCACAGGGCCGGCTCCCGGCATATGAGGATTGCGTCGCCTACCGCAGGACTCTCACCGCGACTGACGGCTGACGGCTGACGGCTGACCACCGACGACTGCTTCGGAGCGCGACGGGTCCTTCACACGGAGACGTGGAAGGGCCCGATCGTTTGTTCCATGAGCTTTTCTTGGTGAACGCACAAGGGTCGCCGAACATCTTCCTGGTGACGGAAAGACCACAGGCAAGGGAACCGGGACTGAGTGGTATGGGCTTGACCAGCGAGACAACCGTGTACGTGATGGCGCTACTGGCCGCCGTCTCAGTGGCGCTGTTGGTCTGGCTCTGGCCACGGCTGGCCAGGCAGGGCCTGTGGCAGGTGCTCGGACGGCTGGCGGCCGTCGGCGTGACCCAGGTGACGATCATCGCGACGTTCGCCTGCTGGCTGAACTCCTCGTACCAGTTCTTCGGGTCGTGGGGCGAGCTCTTCGGCAACGTCGGCACCGCTCCCGTCGGCGTCACGCAGGCGGCCGGCCACAACGGCGACGGGACGGTCACCGGCGTCTCCGTGAAGGGTCCCCTGGTACAGCCCGCCGGCGCGGAGCAGCTGAGCCGGGTCAGCGGACTGCCCACCGGGCCCGCCGCGGTGAACGGGCGGGTCGAGTCCGTGAAGGTCATCGGGCGCCGCACCGGCGTGGTCGACCCGGCGTTCGTCTATCTGCCGCCGCAGTACTTCCAGAAGGCCTACCACAGGCAACGCTTCCCGGTGATCGTCGCCCTCAGCGGCTACCCCGGCAGCATCTTCAACCTCGCCCAGTACTTGCGGGTGTCGCAGACCGCCGGACAGCTGCAGAAGAGTGGCCAGATGCAGCCGACCATCATGGTGATGATCCGGCCGACGATCGCCCCGCCCCGCGACACCGAGTGCGTGAACGTGCCCGGCGGGCCCCAGACCGAGACGTTCCTGGCCAGGGATCTCCCCGACGCCCTGAAGTCCACCTACCGCGTGGGCCATGACGCCAACTCCTGGGGGGTCATGGGCTACTCCTCCGGCGCGAGCTGCGCCCTGCAGCTGACGATGCGCGACCCGCACGTGTACACGACGGCCGGTGCCCTGTCGCCCGACTACAAGGTCAAGGACGACCCCACGACCGGAAACCTCTTCGGCAGCGGGCTGGGCCGCGTCAACCGGATCAACGGACACGACCTGATGTGGCGGCTCAAGCACCTGCCGGTACCCCAGGTCTCCGTCCTGGTCGCCGACAGCAAACACGGCGAGAAGGGCTACGCGCAGACGCTGGCCTTCATCAAGGCCGTCAAAGCACCCATGCGCGTGGTGTCGATCCTCCCCGACCAGGGCAGCCACAACTTCCCGACGTGGACGCGGGAGATGCCGGCCACCCTGAAGTGGATGAACCAGCAGCTGACCTTCCCCCAGGACGTCGTACCCCGCCACCACCACACACCCGCCCGCACCACGGTGCGCGCCTCGGGCGCCGAGCCCTCACGAGCCGCCCCCCGGCACAGGTGAGGTGAGCGGGAGGCGCTGTCGCGAACGGGAAATTTCCACGGCGCGACTGGGGCAGACCCCTCTCTGAACCTCGCCGGCGGAGGCTGCATCGTCATCGCGGCCTCCACGCACACTGGCGTCGGCCCGCTCTTCGTGGTGCGGTTGGAAGTCGGCAACGCTTTCGCGCTGCCGCTGCACGTTGCCAAGGACCCCGACGCCGCTTGCTGAGGTCGGCCCAGGCGTGTGCGGCGTTGCGGGCGTCCAGAAGCGCCCGCAGGTCGTGGGTGGGTTCGCGGATGCCGGTGGACGCGGCTCGTCATGGCTTCGGCGCGTTGGTGTGACGGCTGAGGAAGGCGAAGGCTGCCGGGTACAGGCGGGTCCAGGTGTTGTAGTTGTGGCCTCCGGTTGGCAGCACCACGACCTGGGTCTGGACGCGTGTGCCGGCGGCCGCCTTCGCGAACTGTTGGAGGTAGTACGGCGGGCTGAGCCGGTCCTGCGCCGAGGTGGCCAGAAAGATGCTGACCCCTGCGTTGCTGTGGGCCACCATGTACGTGGGGCTGGTGCGCAGCCGTACCACTGGGTTCGGGATCACGCTCTTGTCACCGGTCAGTGGGTCGGGGTTCAGCGCCGCACCGGAGCCGAAGACCTTGGGGTAGGCGAGAGGAAGCCGCGCTGCGCAGAATCCTCCGGTGGAGAAGCCCATCAGGCTCCAGCCCCGAGGGCCGGGCAGCGTGCGGAACGTGTGGCTGATCAGTTCCGGCACGTCCCGCGCCATCCAGGTGGCGACCTTGCGGTTGGGCTGATCGGTGCAGTCGGTGTCGATGCCTCCCGGATCGACCACCGGCATGACCAGGATGAACGGGTGCGTGGTGCCGGCGTTCATCAACGACTCGAAGTCCTGCGGCATGCCCCCGTGTTCCACCCAGGACGCGGGGCCGCCCGGCACTCCGTGCAAGAGCAGCACCACAGGGAAGCGGGTGTGGCGGTGGCCGGTCTGGGTGTACTGCGGCGGAAGCCATACCTTTACCTGCCCCGACAGTTTGGAGTGCCGACCGCGGAAGTAGGTGTCCAGCAGCCCTGCCCCGCCGTGAGTGAACTTGGCGCGTTTGGCGGGTGGACCCGGCATGGCGACCACACCGCTGTTGTTTCCCAGCAGGTCGTTCCACGAGGCGTACAGGCCGTAGTCGTTGTTGATCCATGTGGCGACCACCGAGATGGCGGTCAGCTGACAGAGACCGATCATCAGCAACCGCAGCAGCCAGCGCAGTGGTTGGGGGCCCCGAAGCCGTGACCACAGCAGCAGGGTGCCGATCACGCACAGCACGGTGAACGCGATCAGCGTCACGAAGAACGGCATCCCCGTCAGACTCATGGTCAAGCCCCCGGCTGGTCGATGTACGGCTCCGTGTCACGGAACCACACCGGCACGAGTTCAGCCACGCCGACCCGCGCACCGGCCGCGCACGCCACCCCCCCCCGCGTCGGTGCGGATCCCGGAAGGAGATGCCATGCCGAAGCATCGGGGCGCGCGGCGGGGCCGACACCCTGAGTGTGGTGTCGGCCCCGGAGCTTTCGGTGCTACGGGCGGTCGAGGGTGATCGAGTTCACGGGGGTCAGGTCGACCCAGTAGGCCACGCCAGGTGCCAGGTCGCCGTCGCAGTTGACGCCGTTGTAGCCCTTGCACAGGTGGGCGTGGGCGCCGCCGGTCTGGTTGTTGTAGACCCAGTGCCACCCGTACTGGCCGCTGAGGTTGTGGGCTCCGTAGCTCCAGTAGGTGTTGGTGGGAGTGGTCTGGGTGTCACCTGGGTTCACGCCCTGAGGGAAGATGCAGACCGCTCCGCTGGGGCAGGTGCCCCAAGAGTCGGCGGCGGGCTTCGCCTCCGCTGTGCCGACGCTCAGCACGGCTGCGGCGGCGGTCGCGATCGCGACGGCGGCAGCACCCTTGATGCTCTTGCGCATAATCGTTTCCTCCCGTTCAGCGCCCTTGGTCAGTGGGCGCGGCGGCAGCCTATCGGCGCAGTGGGGGGCACACTCCAGCACTTTGATCCCGTTCGAAACGTCCGTCCGGACCGGCCAGGAGCGCCGGGCGGTGTGGGACGGACCGGCGCCACCGCCAGGTACTGCCGTGCTTCTCCACGTCTGCGACTTCTCCGCAAGGTCGATGCTGTGCTCGGCGATGGCGAGGGCAGGCGGCTTCCCGGTGAGCAGACGGTCCACTCCGTCGAGAAGGACCTGGGGGGCTGAAGCCCTGCCTTCGCTTCGCCCGACCAACCACGGGAGCGGCCGAGCGACTGGGGTGCCGGTATGCGTGATGCAGCGTGTGGCGCAACCGGTCAGGAACAGGGAAGCTGCGGCCGCCCTGCACGCGTATCGGCAGGGCGGGTGCTCCGCCAGCTGATGCAGCGCGGCTGACTGGTCGCCGACGAAGTCGTCTGTGCTTGTGGGACGGCGCGAACAAGATGAGCGCGATTCAGGGGACGGCCCGCCGAGCCCATCCATGACTGCGGGCCGGCCGTTGTGGCCACGGCTGCCCGTTCCGCGTCCGGTCACTTCTCGACCGCGGTGAGGCCGGCCGGTTCGCGATCGACCGCGAACCGGTGCGCCTCGGCGTCCTCACGCGCCTTCTTCCGGCATCAGCGCCCGCGTTCTTCCGGCATCAGCGACCCGCGTGGCGGCGGTCTGCTCATCGCCGATGAGGGCGCCGTCATCATGCGTGGTTGCTCGCAGTTCCGAATGCCGAACGGGGGAGGGGTAATCAACAGGGCGGCCAGATGGGTGATGCCCCTAGGCCGGAGAAGATCACCCCCGGGTCCGAGGGCGCCTGGTTCAGTACCCACAGGCCGATCAGCGTGGCCAGGGTGAACACCACGGCGATCAGCACGGCGAGCACGAGCCGGCGCCGGCGCTCGCGGCGCAGCCACTCGCCGCGCGCCGTGCGATAGGCGTCGGGCGCGGCCCGCACCCCGCCGGCCAGGGCGGCCAGTGCCTCGCTCAACTCCCGTTCCGTACGGTCCGGATCGGTGCCACGCGACGGAGTCGTGTCTCGATGCGTCATCGGCGGGCCTCCATCGCCTGGGTCAGCGCGGCGAGGCCGCGAGAGGTGTGGGTCTTCACCGAGCCGCAGGAGATGCCCATCGCGGCGGCGATCTCGCTCTCCTTGAGGCCGAGCCAGTGCCGCAGCACGAGCGCCTCGCGCTGCCGGGCCGGCAACTGCTGCAGCGCGCCGATCAGGACACGCTGGTCGTCGCGGAGCAGGGCCGCGCTCTCGGCGGAGACGACGGTCTCCTCGGGTGGGTTCTCCAGGTGCCGGCGTGCCACCTGGAGATGGCGTATCCGCATCCGGGTCAGATTGCAGACCGTGGAGCGCAGGTACGCCTCCGCCGCCTCGATGTCCCGCAGCCGGCGCCACTTGCGGTAGATCTGGTAGTACGCCTCGGCCACCACGTTCTCCGGATCGTCCGCGCCCAGCAGCACGGCCAGGCGCAGCATCGAGGAGTAGTGCACCTCGAAGAGCCGGGCGAGTCCGGCCTCCCGTTCCAGCTCGGCGGGGTCCGGCACGACGGGCGCCAGGGGCTCCACGTACGGCTCCGGTACCGGAACGGCATGTCTGCGTCTCACGGTTGGTTCGCTCCCGTCTCGGGGTGCCGCCTGACGGGCAGGCGGGACGGCAGGTCGGTCAGGTCGGCGCCGCGCGGGACGCCGAGACGTTCGAGGACCGCGGTGCCGGCCACCGTGACGGTCAGGTTCAGCAGGAGTGCGGCCAGACCGGCGTAGACCTGGAGCGGTCCGAAACCGAGGGCCACGATGGACGAGAAACCCTCACGGACCACCATGAAGGTGCCGGCGGCCATGCCCACAGCCCATCCGGCGAGCAGCGCCCGCGGGTGCAGCCGGCCGGTGAACAGCCCGACGGCCACGGCCGGGAAGATCTGCAGGATCCACACCCCGCCGAGCAGTTGGAGGTTGACGGCGTCCTGGTCGCGCAGCCCGAACACGAACGCGACCGCCCCCACCTTCGCGGTGAGCGAGACGGCCTTGGCGATACGGACCTGCCGCTTGGGTGTGGCCGTCGGGTGTACGTACTCGACGTACACGTTCCGTACGAAGCTCGTGGCGGCCGCTATCGACATCACGGCGGCCGGGACCAGCGCCCCGACGGTGATCGCGCCGAACACCAGCCCCGCCAGCGGCCCCGGCATCAGCCGGTCCACCAGCATCGGCACGGCCGCCTCGGCACCGCCCTTCGGCGCCCGCACCCCCGTCGCCAGCGCCGCGATGCCCAGAAACCCGAAGAGGGCGAGCAGTCCGGTCCAGGCAGGCAGGGCCACCGACACCTTGCGCAAAGTGCGCGGTCCGTCGGCGGCGAACCCGGCCGTCAGCACGTGCGGGTACATCAGCAGGGCGAGCGCGGAGCCGAGGGCGAGGGTGGCGTAGGCCGGCTGCTGGGCGGGGGACAGGAGCAGTGCCGGGCTGCCCAGGCGCCGCGCCGCTCCGTCGAAGACGGGGCCCGGTCCGCCGAGCCGCTCCAGCACCAGCCAGGTGACCGCGGTCAGCGAGACGAAGACGGCGACCGCCTTGAGCGCCGAGATGACCGCCGGCGCCCGCAGCCCGTGCCGGTAGGTGGCCACCGCCAGCCCCGCGAACAGGGCCACCATGACCAGGTCCCCGGTCGCGCCCCGCGGGTACACGCCCCCGGCCGTCAGCACGGCCCGTATGCCGAGCAGTTGCAGCGCCAGATACGGCATGGTCGCCAGGATGCCGGTGAGCGCGACGACGAGCGCCAGCGACGGCGAGCCGTACCGGCCCCGCACGAAATCGGCGACGGTGACGTAACCGTGCCGCCGGGCCACCGTCCACAGACGGCTGAGCAGCACGAAGGCGAGCGGACAGACGATCACGGTGTACGGCACCGCGAAGAAGGCGGCGGCCCCGTTGCCGTACGCCAGACCCGGCACGGCGGTGAAGGTGTACGCGGTGAAGACGGTGCCGCCCAGGAGGAACCAGGTCCACACCGGGCCGAGGCCGCGGTCGGCCAGCGCCCAGCCCTCCAGGGACGGCAGGCGGTCGCTTCGGTGCAGGCGCCGCGCGGTCACGGCGAGCAGCGACGCTCCGCCGATCACGGCGAGGAACGTCGCGGTCATGGCGCCGTCGGCCATGGGTCACCGTCCTTGGTGTGCCTGAACCTTCGCGCAAGAGTTGCGCGAAGGCCCGGAACGGATGACAGACAACCGGCGGGAAATGTTCTCGACATTCGCTGTCAACCGGTTGTGGGAGGTGGGCAACTCTTGCACAGACCGACAGCGAAGGGGAGAGGAGCGCAGGTCATGGCACGGACCGGTCATCACCGGCTACGGCGCGTCGCGATCGCCGTACTGCTTCTCGCACCCGCCGCGGGCCTGCTGTGGGTTCCCTGGTACGCCGGCGCGGAGCCGCGGCTTGCGGGTACACCGTTCTTCTACTGGTACCAGCTCGCCTGGGTTCCGGGGTGCGGTCTGTGCCTGCTCGCCGCGTACGCGCTGACGGACCGACATCGCCGACGCTGATCCACTCGCATCTTCTGTCACACCCTCGAGGTGAGGAGCCGCCATGCCCGAAACCGCCCTCAAGGCGCCCGAAAAGCCAGCTAAATCACGTATGTCACCTCGGTCGGTCCTGCTGTGGGCCACCGTCTCCGTGCTCGGCGCCGTCGCCTGGGGCGTCCTCGCCCTCTCCCGGGGGGAGAAGATCTCCGCGGTCTGGCTGGTCGTCGCCGCTCTCGGTTCGTACGCCATCGCCTACCGCTTCTACTCCCGCTTCATCGTCCGGCGGGTCCTCAGGCCCGACGACCGCCGCGCCACCCCGGCGGAGCGCCTGGAGGACGGGGTCGACTTCCAGCCCACCGACCGCCGGGTGCTGCTCGGCCACCACTTCGCGGCGATCGCGGGCGCCGGCCCACTGGTCGGCCCCGTCCTGGCGGCCCAGATGGGATACCTGCCCGGCACACTCTGGATCGTCGCCGGCGTGATCTTCGCGGGCGCGGTGCAGGACATGGTGGTTCTGTTCCTGTCGATGCGGCGCGACGGCACCTCGCTCGGGCAGATGGCCCGTGACGAGATCGGCCGGGTGGGCGGGGCCGCGGCCCTGGTCGCCGTCTTCGCGATCATGATCATCCTGCTCGGAGTGCTCGCCCTGGTCGTGGTCAACGCCCTCGCACACTCTCCCTGGGGCACCTTCTCCGTCGCCATGACCGTCCCCATCGCCCTGTTCATGGGCTTCTGGATGCACCGCATCCGCCCCGGCCGGGTCGTCGAGGCCAGCCTCATCGGCGTGGTGCTGCTGCTGCTCGCGATCGCCGGCGGCAGCTGGGTGCAGAACTCGTCGCTGGCGTCCACCTTCACCCTCAGCCCCACCACCCTCGTCTTCTGCCTGATCGGCTACGGTTTCGTCGCCTCCGTGCTCCCGGTGTGGATGCTCCTGGCCCCGCGCGACTACCTCTCCACCTTCATGAAGATCGGCACCATCGCGCTGCTCGCCGCCGGCGTCGTGGTCGCCGCACCCGTGCTGCACGCGGACGCGGTCAGTAAGTTCGCGACCTCGGGCGCGGGCCCGGTCTTCGCCGGCTCCCTCTTCCCCTTCCTGTTCATCACCATCGCCTGCGGCGCGCTGTCCGGCTTCCACGCCCTGGTCGCCTCGGGCACGACGCCCAAGCTGATCGAGAAGGAGTCCCAGGTCCGGATGATCGGCTACGGCGCCATGCTGATGGAGTCGTTCGTCGCGATCATGGCGCTGATCGCGGCGGCGACCCTGGAGCCGGGGCTGTACTACGCCATGAACGCGCCCGCCGGACTCCTCGGTACGACGGCCCAGTCGGCGTCCCACGCCGTCGCGGGCCTCGGCTTCACCATCACCCCGGAGCAGCTCACGCACGCGGCCGGCGCGGTGGAGGAACAGACCCTGATCGCCCGCTCCGGCGGCGCCCCCACCCTGGCCGTCGGCATGTCGGAGATCTTCTCCGGCGTCTTCGGCGGCACGGCGCTGAAGGCCTTCTGGTACCACTTCGCGATCATGTTCGAGGCGTTGTTCATCCTCACCACGGTCGACGCGGGCACCCGGGTCGGGCGCTTCATGCTCCAGGACATGCTCGGCAACGTGTGGAAGCCGGTCGGCCGGGTCAACTGGAAGCCGGGCATCTGGCTGTGCAGCGGCCTCGTCGTGGCCGCCTGGGGCTACTTCCTCTACACCGGCGCCACCGACCCGCTCGGCGGGATCAACCAGCTCTTCCCGCTGTTCGGCATCGCCAACCAGCTCCTCGCGGCCATCGCCCTCGCCGTCTGCACGACGGTCCTGATCAAGTCCGGTCGGCTGCGCTGGGCCTGGGTGACCGGCGTCCCGCTCGCCTGGGTCACCGCGGTCACCTTCACCGCCGGCTGGCAGAAGATCTTCTCCGGCGACTCCAAGGTGGGCTTCTTCGCCCAGCGCGCGAAGTACGCCGACGCCCTGCACGCCGGCCAGGTCCTGCCGCCCGCCAAGTCCCTCGACGACATGCACACCGTGGTCACCAACTCCACGGTCGACGGCGTGCTCATCGGCCTCTTCCTGCTGCTGGTGGCCGCAGTGATCGCCAACGCGGCACTGGTGTGCGTGCGGGCCGTACGCCGGCCGGGCGCGCTCCCCACGACCGAGGCTCCCTACGTCGAGTCCCGTATCGACGCGACTCCGGAGCTCGTGGAGGTGGGGCCGTGAAGGCCGTGGCCTGGGCGCGAACGGTGGGCTGGTACCTGCGCGAGCTGACCGGGGAGGCCGAATACGACCGCTACTGCGAGCGCCACCGGCGCCACCACCCGTTCGCACCGGTGCCGACCCGCCGCGAGTACCAGGTGCTGCGCACGCTGCACCGGGAGACCCACCCGCAGGGCCGCTGCTGCTGAGGAACGCGGGGCGGGCGCCCCGACCGGCGCGCCCGCCCCTCTCGGCACCGGGGCACCGGAGCAAGAGGAACAGGACCGATGTCCAGACGCCGCCCAGCCCTGCTGATCCGCCCCGAACTCGACGACCGGGCGCTGCACTCCACCCTGGAAGAACTCCGTCCCGGCCGGCAGCTCCACGGTCTCGGAGCGGGCCGCCCCCGTCCCCTCTGGGAGCCGGCCGCCGATCTGCTCGCGGAGACGGGGCCGGACTGGGACCGCCGGGTGCACCGGGTCGCGGTGCTGGCACGCGCCCTGCCACCCTCAGTCTCCGAGCGGTGGGCGGCCGACCGGCCCGGCGACGGGGACGCCCTCGTGCTGCGGGCCTGGGCGCGCTCGGTCCGTGCCGCGGCCGAGGGGCACGGCGCCGTCCCGGAGGCCGAGCGGGCATGCCTGCGGGCGGCCGAGTCCTGCCCACGGGACCCTGCTCCCTGGCTGGCGCTGCTCGAACTGCTGCACTCACTCGCCGTCCCCGCCCACGAGGCGGTTCCCGTGTGGAGCGAGGCCGTCAACCGCGCCCCCTGGCATCGGACCGCCTACCACCAGCTCCTGCGCTACCTGTCCCCGCGCGGCCACGGCACGGTCGCGGACATGCTCGACTTCGCCGCGCAGACCGCGGCTCGCGCGCCGCACGGCTCGCCGCTCGCCCTGCTCCCCGTAGCGGCCCGTGTCGAGCTCGTCGCCCACCGGCAGCGGCGGATGCCCCTCGGCGCCGACGGCCACTGGCACGAACCCCGGGCGGCCGAGGAGCTGACCGCGGCCCTGAGCGACTGGTTCGAGACCACCGCCGCGCCGCACGCCGAAGTCGTCACCGACCTCAACCTCCTCGCCTTCGCCCTGATCCGCAGCCGTCGCCCGGCAGAGGCGGGCGCCGTTTTCGGGCGCATCGGCCCCTACATGACGCCGCAGCCATGGGGGCTGCTGCCCGATCCGGAGCGCACGTTCCTGTACTGGCGGGACCGGCTGGGCCGGTGAGACTCACACCGAGGCCGGATCCGCCTGCACCGGGTCGTCCGCCGCGGCTACCTGCGCCCGGTGACGGCGCTCCCGGCGGACCAGCCCTTCGCCTACAGACGGCGGGTGGCATGCGGTGGTGGCTCCCTCTGTTCGACGCCGCGTGCGTAAGCCCGCTCGGGAAGCCGCGACGGAGTCGGCGCCGTTGAGGCTGCGGTCGATTGCGTGCGGGAGCGCAGCCGGTCAGGGTGTCCGCGCGGGATACCCGGCGCGGACACCGCCGGCAGGCGACCCACATGGGTGAGGGGCCGGCAAGCGGGGCGGAGTGGGGCGGCCGTCGCCGGGTGCCGGCGCAACCGGCGGCGGCCGCCGGCGCGAGGGCTCCGCGTCGCTCCCTATGGTGCGGTGCCCTGGCACGCGGATCGTTCTCGCGGGTTCTGGGGCCTGCGGTACGCCCCAGCTTGAAACCGGCCCCAAGGACGAGGGGCCTCGAGCGGCCGCGGGATCGTTCGCGTCGACGCGGGCCCGGTTTCCCTGCCGGTTCCGCCGCACCCTGCAACGCCGACGTCCCACACAGGTGCTCACGGCGATGGCCTGTGTGCGAAGCCGTTCCACCATCCGGAGGTCGGCATGTTCCGCCCACGAGCCGAGGCCTCACCGCAGGGTCACCCCGAGGAACTACTGGAACCGCTGACCACCCCGTCGACCGTCCACCGGCGGTCGGCCAGCGGGCATGTGCTCCTTGACGGCAGGTCAGCCGTGGTTCTCGGGGGCGTCCGGCAATGCGGCGTGCCGGAGGGTCCGCCCTTCGTCGCATGCCGCTGTCGGCGTTTCGCGGTGAGGATCCGGATCAGGGGCGCGCGAGCCTGGCCGCCACATAGGGTGCCGTGGCACTGCGGCGGGCCCTCGCCACCCTGGCCGGCGGCCCCGCCGCGACCACCCGTCCACCCGCGTCGCCGCCGCCCGGACCGAGGTCGATGACCCAGTCGGCAGTGGCGATGGTATCCAGGTCGTGCTCGACGACGACGACCGTGTTGCCGGCGTCGACGAGCCGGTGCAACTGTCGCAGCAGCAGCGCGATGTCCGAGGGGTGGAGGCCGGCCGTCGGCTCGTCGAGCAGGTACAGCGCATGCCCGCGCCGGGCTCGCTGCAGTTCGGTCGCGAGTTTGATGCGTTGCGCCTCGCCACCGCTGAGTTCCGTCGCGGGCTGGCCCAGCCGCGGGTACCCCAATCCCACCTCGCGCAACGTCTCCAGACTGCGGGAGGCGGCCGGGACGGCGGACAGGAACTCGGCGGCGGCGTCGACGGTCAGCACCAGTACTTCCGCGATGTTCTTGCCTTGGTGGGTGACTTCCAGCGTTTCGGCGTTGTACCGGGCGCCGTGGCAGGTCGGGCATGGCGCGTAGGTGCCGGGCAGGAACAGCAGTTCCACCGCGACGAATCCTTCGCGCCTGACCCAGGTCATGTGGCACCCCTACAGCGCCCACGCCCAGGCGTTCCTGCAGTCCCGCCGCGGGCCCGGCAGGCGGTCGCGGAGACCTTCGACATCCTCTGGCTGAACTGGGACCGGACGACCGCCGGCCTCGACACCCCGCAGCGCCTGGACGCTGCTGCGCACCAAGGTCCTCTCCCGCACCCTCGCCACCCGGCCCGCCACTACGACCTGCGCACGGCCGCCCTTCACCAGCTCAGCGCAGCCGTCGCGCGCGCAGCACCAGGTCGTCGGTATGGTGCGCGCCGGCGCCGCCGTCGGGCGCCACGCGTGGGCGCTGCTCGTTCACCTCCACCTTCCAGTCGTCGGTGAGCAGGGCGGCGACCATCGAGGGCCAGACGTAGTCAGCCGGGTCGAAGCCGCTGTCGTGCGCCTGCTGAGTGTCCATCCCCGCGTGGTGGACGAGCAGCAGCACGCCGCCGGGTGCGACGGCCGTGAGCAGCGCTCGCTCGGCTGCCGCGTCGGGGGTGCGCAGCAGGGCTGGATACTGCGCGGAGACCAGGTCGAAGGAGGCCGGCGGGAGCGCCGCTTCCGTCAGCTCGGCGTGGACCCAGCGAACGGCGACGCCTGCGTCCCGCGCGTGCCCGGCCGCCCGCTCCAGCGCCACGCCCGAGACCTCGAGCGCGGTCACGTCCCAGCCGCCGCGCGCGAGCCAGACGGCGTCCGCGCCCTCGCCGCAGCCGACGTCGAGGACCCGCCCGGGGGTGAGCCCGGCGACCTCGGCCACGAGCGCACCGTTGGGCCGGCCGCTCCACAGCTGTTGTCGGTCGGCGTATCGGTTGTCCCACTCCGCCCGCACCGCTGGGTCTCCGACGTATCCGTCGCCGGGCAGGGAAGTCTCAGACGCGGGCGATCCCGCTGTGATGTCGTCGGTCATGGGCCCAACGTCACCCGTCGTGGCCCGGTCACGCCAGTCCTGTTGCCGCTCCGGCAAAAGAGTCCAAGGAGAGAGGCACCGTGGCCGGCCGCGGTTGGGGCGGAGCCCTCTCGCTTCTTGGAGCGGCCCACCGTGCACCAGCTTGTTCAGCTCGGTGATCGCGGTCCCTGCGTGGGGTGTTCACGCTTTCCCGTCGTCGTCTTCGCGCCCGCCGTCGGCGAGGTGCTCTCACTGGGGAACGGGCGCATGGGCTCCGCAGGGTCGGAAGCGGGCGAGGTACGCCGGGCTTGGGCCGCGGCGCTCGGTCAGGTGGAGGCCGGCCGCGTCGGCGAGCCGATGCAGCCGGCCGAACGGGATCCAGTGCCGGTCGAAGAACTCGCCGATCACCAGTCGCCCGCCTGGTGCCAGCACCCGTGCCGCCTCGCGCAGTACCCGATCCGGCTCGGGGATCTCGCCGAGTGCGGTCACGGCGTATATGGCGTCGAAGGTCCCGTCGGCATAGGGCAGTTCACGTGCGTCCGAGCGGATGGGCGTGATCGTCGCCAGGCCGTCGCGCTCTGCGCGGCACATCACGTGGTCGAGCATCTCCTGCTGGATGTCGAGCACATCGAGCCGTCCCTCAGGCCCGAGCTGCGGAGCGACGTGCAGCGACTGCAGTCCGGTCCCCGGGCCGATCTCCAGGATCCGCTCTCCCGGCCGCGGCCGCAGGACGGCGTCCATCCGGTCGGCTGTCAGGAACGGCAACGGCACCTCGAGGAGGCCGCGTTGGGCGTACGGATAGGGTGCCGTGTCGCCCAGCCACCAGGCGGCGGCCAACGCAGCGCCGACGCCTGCGGCGAGCACCCAGCGGGTCCGGGCCGGCATCGGGGCGACGGGGGCGGTGGTGATGCGGTGCATGGTGTTCTCCGGTGGATCGATTCGGTCCATGGCATGTGGCTGGTCGGCCGGCGTCATCCGTGGCGGCTCAGCGCCCGCAGCGCCAGCCGGCCGCACAGCGCGGCCAGCGGCAGCTCGGCGCCGAGCGCCATGGCGACTGCGGAGGCGAAGTCGCCGCCCGGGGTCGCGGTCGTGGTGTCGAACCAGGCGTCCACAGCAAGCAGCGTCGCGGTCGCGGCGGCTGCCAGGGCGTGCCGCCGGTCGCCGCGGGCGGCGAGGAGGCCGGTGGCGATCAGGCCGAGCGCCTCCAGCGCGTCGAGCCCGACCCAGGCGACCGGCCAGTGCGCCGCGGCAGCGGTGGCCGGCAGGCCGGTGGCCAGCACGTACAGCCACGGCAGCAGGGCGAGACCGCAGGCGACGAGCAGCCAACCGGCCCGCCGCATGCCCCGCGCCGGGCGCTGCCACTGCGCCTCTTCGTGGAGCGGTGTGACCTCGGCCCGGTCGAAGCCTTGGGCACCGGCCAATTCGTCCTCGTACAAAACCAGTTGACGCATCGTCTTCCCCCGCTCTCCGCCGGCTCTGCCCTTCACGTGCTCCACCCTGCGCCGCACACTGGGGCGCCGTCAGTCACGCAGGGTTCCGACCCGGGGTGGAGAAAAGTGCACCCCCGAACCGGGCGGGAACGTCATGGCACGGGGATGGCCTGGGGCTTTACCGTTTGACGCATGCGAATCACGACGTGGCCGCAGCTGGTGCTGGGCCGGCCGTTCCGCAGGGCGGGACACCGGACCGCGCTCGTCGCCGCCGGCCTGCCGCTCCACCTCGCCGTGGTGCCACTGTGGCTCTGGCTGGCCGGCACGATGGCGGCGTTGGTGCGCGCGCCCGGCGCGCTGGCCGTGACTCCGCTGCCCGTGCTGCTCACGCTCGGCCTGACACCCCTGCTGACCGCCGGGCAGCGGCGGCGCTACCGGGCGCTCGGCGGCAAGGACCTCCCGCGCCCCGCCGTACCCGGGCCCGGACGCAACAGGAAGTCGGTGGTACGTCGGCTGACCACGCGGGCCTTGTGGCGGCAGGCCTGCTATCACGCCGTGGCGGGTCCGCTGCTCGCCGTCCTGGACCTCGCTGTCCTCGCCGTCTGGGCCGCCGCTCTCGTGGCCGCCTCCATCTACGTGTGGATCTGGGCGCTGCCCCCGCAGTGGCGGGTCACCGACCTCGGGTACACCACGCAGGCCGCGTACATCACCGCCGGCGGCCTCGCCCTGCTGTTCCTCGGGCCCCGGCTGACCGGCGCCCTGGTGCGGCTCGACACCCGGGCGGCCGAGGTCCTGCTCGGCCCCAGC
Source organism: Streptomyces panaciradicis (assembly GCF_023516615.1). Taxonomy (GTDB): domain Bacteria; phylum Actinomycetota; class Actinomycetes; order Streptomycetales; family Streptomycetaceae; genus Streptomyces; species Streptomyces panaciradicis. The sequence goes on along the minus strand of NZ_JAMGBF010000093.1, from coordinate 45,924 downwards.
CGTGCGGAGAAACTGGCCCGCCGGGTGGCCGACCTCGCCGAGAGCCGGGCCGGTGTGCTCGACGCCGCCGACGCCGAGCGGCGGCGGATCGAGCGCGACCTGCACGACGGCGCACAGCAACGCCTCGTCTCACTCGCCGTCAACCTGGGCCTGGCCAGATCCACCCTCGGCGACTTGCCGGAGGACGTCCGCAAGGTGATCGACGAGGCGCACCGTGAGGCGAAGGAGGCGATCGCCGAGCTGAACGACCTGGTGCGCGGCCTGCATCCGGCCGTCCTTGAGGACCGCGGCCTCGACGCCGCGCTGTCGGGGGTCGCCGCCCGCCTCCCGATCCCGGTGCGCGTGGCGGTGGACCTGCCGCGGCGCCCCTCACCCACCGTCGAGGCCGTCGCGTACTTCGTGGTCTCCGAAGCCCTGACGAACGTGGTCAAACACGCCCAGGCGACCCGGGCGGACGTGACCGTGGAGCGGATCAGGGAGACACTGCTGGTGGTCGTCGCGGACGACGGCGCGGGCGGCGCGGATCTCGCGGCGGCCGTTGATGGTACCGGGCTCGCCGGGCTCGCCAAGCGCGTCGCGTCCGTCGACGGCACGTTTTCCTGCCGCAGCCCCGCCGGGGGCCCGACCGTCATCACCGTGGAGCTGCCGTGCGCGCCGTGATCGCCGAGGATTCCCTCTTGCTGCGCATCGGCGTGGTCAAGGTGCTGGAGGCGGCCGGCTTCGAGATGTGCGCGCAAGTCGCCGACGCAGAAGGGCTGCTGGCGGCCGTCGAGGAGCACCGGCCCGACATCGCAGTGATCGACGTGCGCATGCCGCCCGGCTTCACCGACGAGGGAGTACGCGCCGCGCTGGTGATCCGCCGCCAGTACCCGGGTACCGCCGTGCTCCTGCTGTCGCAGTACGTGGAGGAGCGGTACGCCGCCGATCTGCTGGCCGCCAACACCTCGGGCGTCGGCTATCTGCTCAAGCAACGGGTCGCCGACGTCGAGGAGTTCACCGAGGCGGTACGCCGGGTGGCGGCCGGCGGCACCGCGCTCGACCCGCAGGTCGTCGCGCAACTGCTGGTGCGTCGGCACAGTGATCCGCTCGACCGGCTGACACCGCGCGAGCGGGAGGTGCTGGAGCTGATGGCGGGCGGCCGGTCCAACTCCGGCGTCGCCGCCGAGCTGGTCGTGAGCGAGAGCGCGGTCGCCAAGCACATCAACAGCATCTTCACCAAGCTCGACCTACCCAAGGCCGACGCCGACCACCGCCGCGTCCTGGCGGTGCTGCGCTTCCTGGGCATTGCGACCGCATAGTGGGCGATCACGCCTGCATGCCCAGTCGACCACGTTGCTGAGCAGCACTTGGTGGGGAATGCGGCACCTTCGGACAGGTGTTGACCATGCTTTGCCGCGCTGGGTGCCAAAGGCGGTGGCCGTGGTGCGCAGGGCCATGGCATGGGTGGGGCTGGTCATCACTGGTGTCCTCGCGGTCTTCGGGGTCGGGAGTGGGGCTCGGGCTGGTCGGTCGGCGAGGCATCGCCACCCGCTACGAGAAGACAGCAGCTGTCTACCTGGCCGGACTCCACATTGCGAGCATCTTCCTCGGGTCAGCCAGGTGATCCAATCGAAACCGCCGAGGGCATCTGCCGCCGGCGCTCTCTCAGGCGGCTGCGTACCTCATCCACAGGGTCGGGCGTTCTCGCTTCGTAAGATTCATGGCTTCGTATAGGGCTTAGCGTGACATATGGGGCACTGAGCTTTTCCGGTGCACCGTGGCTGCTACGGCGGAAGGAGCGATCATGTCCGTGATCGACAGGCAGCAGGCTTCCCTGGACCCCGCGAAGCAGGAGGCGTTTGCGGGCGAAGTCGTCGACGTCGTGAACAAGGCGGCGCTCGCTCTGCTGGTCAGCGTCGGCCACCAGTGTGGCCTCTTCGACACCCTGTCCGCACTTCCGCCCTCCACCAGCGCTGAGATCGCCAAGGCGGCGGACCTGGACGAGCGGTATGTGCGCGAGTGGCTGGGCGGCATGGTCGTCGGAGGGTTCGTCGAGTACGAGCCGGAGGCCCAGACTTACGTCCTGCCACCCGAGCATGCCGCTTCGCTCACGACCGCGGCGGGACCGGACAACTTGGCCGGGATAATGCCCTACATCGGCCTCATGGGCGAGGTCGAACAGCAGGTGGTGCGCTGCTTCCGCGAGGGCGGCGGCGTACCGTACTCGGCCTATCCACGCTTCCAGGCCCTGCAGGCCGAGGAGACCGTACGGGTCTACGACCTGGCGCTGGTGGACACGATCGTGCCGCTGGTGCCCGGACTTGATGAGCGGCTGAGCGCTGGTATCGACATGCTCGACGTGGGCACCGGGCAGGGACACGCCCCTCTGGTGCTGGCCCGGGCCTTCCCGGCCAGTCGCTTCCACGGCCTGGACCAGTCGGAGGCCGGCATCGAGAGCGCGCGAGCCCAGGCGGCTCGTGCCGGGCTGGACAACCTCCGTTACGTACAAGCCGATTCGACGCAGATCACCGGCGAGTACGACTTCATCACCGCCTTTGACGTGATCCACGACCTGGCCCGGACGGCCGAGACACTGGCGGCGATCGCGCGGGCCCTGCGCGCTGGCGGCACCTTCCTCATGGGCGACATCGCGGCGTCCAGCAAGCTGGAGGAGAACATCGAGCACCCCTTCGGGCCTGCGCTGTACGGATTCTCCGTCTTCTACTGCATGACGACCTCGCTCAGCACGGGTGGAGTCGGCCTGGGCACCGTGTGGGGACAGGAGACGGCGGTGCGGATGCTGCAGGAGGCCGGCTTCGGGAACGTCGACGTCGAGGCGGTCCCAGGCGACCCGCTCAACGTCTACTACGTTGCGACGAAGAATTGACGGTTGGTCGACGCGTCGCCGACGCAGGCGCCAGGACGCAACGAGCGCTGCCCTGGCCGGGCTGCGGCAGTACGGCGACCGCGGCGACCAGTACCGCGCCGCCCAGCACCTGCACGCGGTGGCGCTGGGCGAGGCCGTCGAAGACGCGGCGGCCCTGACCGCCGAAGGAGGCGTACGCGGCGATGGTGGCCGTGGCGACGACCTGGATGAGGGCGAGCCGCAGGCCGGTCATGACCAGGGGGAGCGCGAGCGCCAACTCGACCCGGAAAAGGACCTGACGGTTGCGTATCCCCTGGCCGCGCGCCGCATCCTTCACGTCGGGGTCGACGGCCGTCATCCCGGCGTAGGTGATGGTGACGATCGCCGGGACCGCGAGGGCGACCAGCGCGAGGTACACCGGCAGTATCGACAGGCCGCCCGCCGGGAAGACCAGCACGACCAGTCCGACGGTCGGCAGCGCGCGCCCGAAGGACGCGAGGTTGATCGCGATGAAGGCGCCCTTGCCGGTGTGGCCTATGAGCAGGCAGAGGGGGAGGCCGATCGTGGCGGCGATGAGGGTCGCTAGCAGGATCGTGAGGACCACGCCTACGATCACCGGTGTCGGGAAGTCGCGCTGGAAGCCCTCGGTGAAGAGCCGGCCGAGGCCGCCGTCGCCCGATGTAGGTGGCGACCGAGACCAGCGAGATCGGCATGACCGTGGCGATGCGGACACCTACCATCAAAGATCTCCAGAGCACACCTGACCCATTAACGGCGTCGACTCCGGCTCACGTCGAATGACGCGAGCCGGAGCCAAAAGCGACACACGGGAAGGCGGTGGCGGTCAGCCCTTGGACCGCACGGTGGGCATGGCCAGGGCGATCGGTCCCGTGCCGGAGCCGCTCTTGCAGGAGTCGTGGCAGTCCTTCTCCAGGCTGCAGCACAGTGAGCAGATCGCCCCGGCGTGGAAGGGGCAGTTCGCCACGTCCGGCCGCTCGAAGTCGGTCGTGCACACGGTGCAGGTCAGCAAGGCCGCGGAGGGCAGGCCGTCCGCCCCGAGCAGCGGCTCCTCCAGGTCGTCTACGCGGGCGATGTAGTACTTGCCCTTCGTGAGCACCGCGAACAGCGGTGAGAGGACCATCGCGAGGAACAGGGCGATGAAGGGGGAGTACGCCTTGCCGTAGTCTCCGAACGCCTCGAAGTAGGCCGCGATGGAAACGGCCGAGGCGATGAGCATCGATCCGAAGCCGACCGGGTTGAAGTTGTACAGATGGGCGCGCTTGAACTCGATGTACGAGGGGCTGAGCTTCAGCGGCTTGTTGATGACGAGGTCGGCGACGACCGCGCCGATCCAGGCGATGGCGACGTTGGAGTAGAAGCCGAGGACGGTGTTGAGGAAGCCGAAGACGCCGCCCTCCATCAGGGCCAGGGCGATGCCGACGTTGAGGAAGATGTAGACGACGCGGCCGGGATGGCGGTGGGTGAGGCGGGAGAAGAAGTTCGACCAGGACAGCGAGCCGGAGTACGCGTTCGTCGAGTTGATCTTGATCTGGGAGAGGATCACGAAGAACGTGGCCAGGCCCAGCGCGACGGGTGCGGCGAAGGTTTTGAAACCGTGGACGTACTGCTGGATGGGCTCGTTGGCCTTGGACAGGCCGACGCTGCCGGCGATGTAGAAGGCGAGGAAGGCCCCGCCGATCTGTTTGGCCGCGCCGAGTACCACCCAGCCCGGGCCGGCGGAGAGTACGGCGCCCCACCACTTCTTGCTGTTCTCAGGTGTCTTGTCGGGCATGAAGCGCAGGTAGTCGACCTGCTCGCCGATCTGGGCGATCAGGGACAGGGCCACGCCTGCGCCCGCGCCGACGCCGAGCATGCTGATGCTGGAGCCGGTGGGGGAGTTGCCGGCGAAGTGCGTGAACTGCGAGAACCTGTCCGGCTCCTGGACGGCGATGGACACGAACGGCGCGACCATCAGCACCAGCCAGACCGGTTGCGTCCACACCTGCATCTTCGACAGGGCGGTCATGCCGTAGATGACCAGCGGCAGGATGATCAGCGAGCAGATCAAATAGCCGACGGCGAGCGGGATGTGCAGGCCCAACTCCAGGGCCTGAGCCATGATCGAGCCTTCGAGCGCGAAGAAGATGAAGGTGAAGCTGGCGTAGATGACCGAGGTGAGCGTGGAGCCGAGGTAGCCGAAGCCCGCCCCCCGGGTGAGCAGGTCCATGTCGATGGAGTACTTCGCCGAGTAGTAGGAGATCGGGATGCCGGTCAGGAAGATGACCACCGCCGCGGCCAGGATCGCGACCATGGCGCTCGAGAAGCCGTTGGAGATGGCGATCGAGCCGCCGATGGCGAAGTCGGCGAGATAGGCGATGCCGCCGAGTGCCGTGGTGGCCACCACGTAGGGGGTCCAGCGGCGGAAGGACTTCGGCGCATACCGCAGCGAGTAGTCCTCCAACGTGTCGTTCTGCGCCCAGTTGTTGTACGTCCGTCCGCCTGTACTCGTCGGCGGTGCTTCCGTGTCGACGATCTCCGTCACGACATTCCCTCTTCCCAGCACTGGGGGCGGCCCCGGCGACACCGGGTGATTGCACGGAAGAGTCACGCCGCACTGTTTCTTGAGCGTTTCGCTTCCTTTAAGGGAAATCTCTTTAACGGGCCTTTATTCGACGCGCGTAGACAGCGAGCCACCAGGATTGGAATATCGTAGGACGGGGCGCCCGCCTGCGGGCGACTGAGGCGAGCGAAGGCCTGATTGAATACCAGTGCCTCGCCTCCGCCAGATGCTTCCCGTAGAAAGTATTTCTGTGGCAAGGTAATGTCAACGGCGGGGATCGGGGTCAGAGTTGGGTGACGATGTGGAAGTCGAAGACATCGGCCCGTGCCAGATACAGCCGTTGGGTGAGATGGTTGCCACGCAGCCGCAGTACGCCGCGCGGGCCCTCGTAGGAGACCGTGTCGCCCACTGCGCACATCACCCGCACATCCAGCGACCGCGCCCGCTCGGCCAACGCCGCCAGCAGGCGCACCCCCTCGAAACACGACTCGCCCAGACTGCCCACGACTGGGGCTTCCACGCCGAACCGTGCCGCGTAACGGGCACTGAAGTCCAGGCTCTCGGCGGTCGCGAGCGTCTCGAAGAAACCGGCCGTCGCCCACAGTCCGTCGGTGGCCTCGGCACCGGTGGCCAACAGGATGTTCTCGTCCATATGGGTGCTCAGCCGCAGACACCGCTGGTGAAGGCCGTAGGCGGCGAACGCGCGGTTGAAGCGTGCCGCGTCGTCGCCGACCAGCAGCATCAGCACCGCGTCCGCCTCGCACCGCTCGATCCGGCGCAGCACCGGCCCGAACTCGTGCGTCCCCAATGGCACGAAGACCTCGTCGCGCACCAGACCGCCGCACCCCCGGGCGTAGCGACGTGCAGCGCGGGCGGTCACGCGCGGCCACACGTAGTCGTTGCCCACCGTGCACCAACGTCGCGCGCCGGTCGCCTCGGTCAGCAGCCGCATAGCCGGCAGCAGTTGCGCGGCATCGGTCTCGCCCGTCAGGAAGACCCCGGGTGTGCGCTCGCCGCCCTCGTACTGGGCTGTGTAGACGTAGGGCACGCGGCCCGCGATCCGCGGCAGCAGTGCCTGGCGCACGGCCGAGGTGTGCCAGCCCACCACCCCGTCGACTGCGCGCAGGGACACCAGGGCCTCGACGTCGACCGCCACCCGCTCCGGCGATGCCCCGCCGTCCACCGTGACCAGGCGGACCTCCCGGTCCAGCACGCCGCCCGCGGCGTTCAGTTCCTCCGCGGCCAGTTGTGCGGCCAGCTCGCATGACGGGCCGAAGACCCCCGCGGGTCCCTGCAGCGGCACGACCAGGGCCACGACCAGCGTCGTGCTCGAATCGCCGTTCTCTGTCGGCGGCACCTGATGCACAGACCACCTCCGTGAGGGCACTGGGCGCGGATCCCGGTCCGGGCCCCGGCACCCTCGCGGAGGCTCGTCATCTGCACGAACACTAGACCTACCGGAAGGACACCGGCAATGCCGTCCGAACCCTCCTCCCCGGACCTTGCCCACCTCCTCAGTCACGCCGAACGACGCGTCGGCCGGCGCTTGGCCGCGGTGCTGGCCGAGCAGAACTGCTCGGTGGAGGAGTGGCGCGTCCTGTCGGCCATCGCCGACGGCCAGGGCCACCCGATGTCCGAAATCGCCGACCACGCCCTCATGCCGGCGCCCACTCTGACTAAGCTCGTCGACCGCATGGTCGCCGGCAACCTGGTCTACCGTCGCCCCGACCCCGACGACCGTCGCCGTGTCCTGCTCCACCTCACCGGCCGCGGCCGCATCCTCCACCAGCGCGCCGCCCACCGCGCCCACTCCGATCAATCCCGGCTTCTCAACGCCATCGGAGACCAGGGAGAACTCGCTCGGCTCCTGCCTCTGCTCGCGGCGACGATCGACGGATTGCCTGCTGTGGCGCCCAACAGGCCGCCGCAGCGTTGAACTGTTATGCCCGCTGCAGCTTCCCTGGGGCACCAGCGTTTCCGACCTGCACCTTGAGCTCGTCCATGCCCGGCGGCGGTTCTGAGCTGGTCAGGCGGCTTCTCGCAGTGTGTAGCCGTGGGTGACATCGTGGCGTGCGATTCAAGACCAGCCGCGGTCGCCGCCACTCCTTCAGCTCCGACCAGATCCTCCTCGCGCAGCTTCGCCAGCCGGCGAAGGGTCTGCTCGATCCGCACTGCCGGCGCCATGACCAGACGCATCTGTTCGGTGATGGCTATCCGGTACTGCGCCAGGAATTGCCTGCGCCAGTCGGTCCGTTCCGGGGCGCATCTACGTTCAGCATCAGCGGTGCCTGCCTTCCCGTGCGGTGCGGCGCCGTTCCTCATCCGGCTGCTGCGCGTACCGCCCAGGCCAGCAGCCGGCCCCGACCAAGATCCCGACCAGGCCGGGGCCATGGGTGGAACGGTCGTGACAGACAGCTGTCCGCAGCCACAAGGGCCGGGGCGTCGAAGAAGGCCAGCTTCGCCTCGCTCGCCGCACGTCAGCGGATGTCGGGCTTGGTGAACGACGCAAGGATTCTGTTCTTCGGCCGCCGGGTGCCATGGAGCCGCGTCACCACCACGGTGAACACGGGTTGGCCGCCACCATAGATGGAAGACTGCCTGCGGTGAGGGAAGCGCATACATGAATGCCCCCGCGCGGAGGGCGCGGGGGCGGGCCGAAGAGGCTCATCAGAGCGCGTCCACGGCGCTCACCTTCCAGCCGTCCGAGGTGCGGCTCATCGTCATCCGAACCCGGTTCAGGTCCAGGCGCGAGCCCGAGACCTGGGTGCTCTGCGTGACCTGGTTGACGAAGAGCAGGACGGTGCACCTGTCCGGTGCCGCCGAGACGACGGAGGCCGCAGTGACCGACGCCTTCACCACCCCGTGGTACTTCTTCGCCGTCGGCCCGACCACACTCGCCGTCGTCTTCCCGTACTCGTCCCGGAAGTGCCCGGTCAGCCGATCACGTGCCCGGGCGAAGCCGCGGTCCAGATGCCGGTAGTCGTACGACAGCACGACCGGCGCCGCCTTGCGCGCGGCCGTCAGGGCCTGTGCCCGGGCGCTCTCGGCCCGCCGCTCCTGCCCGTACTGCCAGCCGAGCAGCGAGACCGCGACCAGGCCCATGACCAGGAGGGCGCCGAGCACCGCGGTGAGCAGCCACCGCCGGGACGGGCGAGCTGGCGCCTCGTCCGTCAGGTCCTCGGGTGACGGTTCCGGCGGGTCCTCCCAGCCGTCCGCGGCCGGCGGGTCGATCGTCAGGGTGCGCCCGGTGAGGGGTTCCTCGGGCTGCTGCTTCGGGCCCTCGACCCGCCGGGTGCGCTTGGCAGCCGCACGGGCGGCCGCGTTCATCGTGCGGCTGCGGGCTGTCGGGTTCGTCATCGTCGTACTCCTCACTGGTGGTGCGTGACCGGTGGTGCGGGTCAGCCCACGAACTCGACGTCGGAGGTGAGCCAGCGCCCGTTCCGGTAGACCAGGTCGAGCTGCAGCCGATAGGTGCGTGCCTCTCCCTTGGGCACGGCAGTGTTGGTGACCTTGCTGTCGGCGACCACCAGGACGCGGGCCGAGTGCGCGTCGGAGCGGACGATGCCGGCGTCGAGGACCTGCCCCTCGGAGACCGACCGGTTCTCGGCGACGAGCTTGGTCAGGTCCTGGGTCTGCGCGCTGAACTGCTTCTTGAAGTCACCGGTGGCGCCATCGAGGACGTTGGCGCTGTCCCGGTCGTAGTGCCGGTAGTCGAGCGAGGTGAAGTTCAGCGCGGACTGACGGGCGGCAGACAGGATGCCTTGGCGCCGCACGTCCTTCTCGTGCTGGTCGTACAGGCGCAGGCTCAGCCAGAGAGCAACTGCCGTGGTCAGGAGGGTCGCCACGACGAGTCCGACCGTGAGTGCCTTCCCGTTTCCGCCGAGTTCCCTCACGGTCAGGCCATAGGACCGACGAGCAGCCATTGCCACGACTCCTTTCCGAACACCGTCTGCTGGCCGCCCGTCGAGCCGATCTCGACGGGCCTTCCGTCCGGGCCGGTCGCGGTGCCGGTCTCCGGGTCGTACGGCGTGACGTACGCCGCCTGGTTCGCGCCGCCCGAAGCCGAGCGTGCGCCGGGGGCGTTCTGCGCGCCCCGTACCGAGGTCTTGCTGCCGCGCGGAGCTGCGCAGCGCGCGTCGGTGTTCGCCGCGCGCGTGCCGGTGTCCGACGGGTCCCGCCGGGTCGTGCCGTATCCCTGGGTGCACGGCGCCGGGTCGTCGGCGTTCACCACAAGGCCGAAGTGGAAGGTGCCGTCGCCCGGGACGACCGTGTAGCTGCCCGAGACGAGCGCCGGGAAGGTGACGAGCGCCTGCTCGACGCCGGGCAGGTGGGCCAGTGTGACCTGGCCGCCGCTGATCAGGTTGGCCAGCAGGACCGAAAGCTGCGGACCGGTCGACTTCAGCAGGGAGTTGACCTCCTGCGCGGCCGGCGCGGCATTGCCGATCAGCTTGCGCAGGTCCCCGTCGCTCGACTTCAACTGCTGCGTGAGCAGGGCCAGGTCGTGCGCGAACGACTTGATCGACGAGCCTTGGTCGGCCTGGGTCTTGAGGACCTTCCGGGAGTCCTCGATCAGCGAGATCGTCTGGGGCAGCGAGTCGGACGCCGACTCGACGAGCGCGTTGCCGGAGTCCACCAGTCGGCTCAGGTCGGGGCCGGTGCCGTTGAAGGCCTTGCCCAACTCGTCGACGGTCACCCGGAGATCGTTCTTGCCGACGGAGTTCACCAGCCGGTCCAGGCTGAGGACGAGGTCGGTGGTGGGCAGCGGCACCCGTGTGCTGCCCCGCGGGATCGCGCTGCCGTCGAGGAGGTACGGGCCGTGAGCCGTGCGCGGCTGCAGGTCGACGTACTGCTCACCCACCGCCGAGCGGTTGGCCACCACGGCGAGGGTGTCCGCCGGGATGCGCGGCGCCCCGTCCTTGATGTCGAGGGCGACCGACACACCGTCGTCGCCGGTCAGTCCCAGCGAGCCCACACGGCCCACCGGCACCCCGCGGTAGGTGACCTCGGCGCCCGGGAAGATGCCCCCGGAGTCGGCGAAGTCGGCCCGCACGGTGTAGCCGCGGTCCAGGAGGCTGTCCATCAGGCCGGTGTATTCGGCGCCGACGTACGACACCCCGACAGCGGTGACGGTGGCGAAGGCGAGCAACTGTGCTTTGACGGTACGGGTGATCACGGCTGGACCCCCTTCAGCATCAGTTCGGCGAGCGCGAGGTCGATGCCCTCGGGTGCGCGGGCGCCGGTGGAGTAGGCGCTTGTGCACACGGGCGGGCACAGCACGTCGCCGCCGCCCGAGGAGGCCGAGGGGGTCGGCAGGCCCGGCGTGCTCGGCAGCGCGGTCGGTGTGGGGACGCTCGGCAGGTGAGGGACGTCCGGGACGTCCGGGAGATCCGGCACGGGCGGGGTGCTCGGCGGCTGCGAACCACCCTTGTTTCCGCCGGAGTTGCCGCCCGCCACGTTCCCGTACAGGTCCGCGAGGTCGAGGTCCGCGGTGAGGTGGAGGTTGACGTAGTCGCCCTTGACCGCCTCCGTGGCGTTGCGCGGGAACGGATACGTGGTGAGCAGCTCCAGGGAGTCGGGCAGGTCGCTGCCCGCCTTGTTCAACTCCTGCAGGATCGGCCGGAGGTTCCTGAGGTTCGCGACCGTGTCGTCGTGCGATGCCTCGACCACCTTGGTGCCGGTCTTGCCGAGCTTCGACAGGGCGGTGAGCATCTTCGTCAGGTTGCGCCGCTCGTCGGCCAGGACCTTCAGCGCGGGCGGCATCGTGTCGACGGCCTTGGCAATGGTCTGCTTCTCCTTGCCGAGCCGCCCCGCGAGCCGGTCGACGGCCTTGATCGCGCGCACGATGTCCGCCTTCTGCTCGTCCAGCCCGCCGACGAACGTGTTCAGCTCCTTCAGCAGCGACCGGACCCGGTTCTCCCGGCCGTCCAGGGCCTTGTTCAACTCCACGGTGATCGTCTTGAGCTGGGCCACCCCACCGCCGTTGAGCAGCGCGGACAACGCGGACAGCACCTCCTCGACCTCAGGGTTGCGGCCGCTGCGGGAGAGGGGGATGCGGTCGCCGTCGCGCAGCCGGCCCACGGGGGCCGTGCCGGTCGGGGCGGCGAGCGCCACGTACTTCTCGCCGAGCAGGCTGGTCTGCCGCAGTTCCGCGACCGCGTTGGCGGGCAGCTTCACCGAGTCGGCGACCCGTAGCCGTACCCGCGCGTGCCAGCCGTCCAGCTGCACTTTCTCGACCGCGCCCACGGTCACGTCGTCGACCTTCACCGCCGACTGCGGTACCAGGTCCAAGACGTCGCGGAACTCGACGGTGACGTGGTACGCGTGCCCGTCGTCGGCGGCGCCGCCGGGCAGCGGGACGTCGTACCAGCCGTTGAACTCGCAGCCGGACAGCAGCAGCGAGCCGACCGCCGCCCAGGCGAAGGTTCCCACCGTGCGTCGTATGCTCATGCGCTCGCCCCCAGGATCCCGCCGAGCGTCCTGTCCGTCGTGCCCGTCACCGCGGTGCCCTGCGTGGGAAGTTCGGGCAGGGAGTCGAAGAGTTTCGTCAGCTCCTTGCAGTCGGGGTTCTTGCCGCCTTCGTCGCCCGTCGTCCTGAGCAGGGAGCACAGCAGCGAGGCCGGATCCTGGGCCTGCTGGGCGTTGTTGCGGGTGTCGAGGGTGCCGGAGGACGGGTTGTAGGTGTTGTTCAGGTTGGACAGACCGACGGGCGCGACCGTCAACAGCTGGTTCAGCGCGGCCCGTTGGGTGACGAGCACCTTCGTCACCTTGCTGAGGCCGTCTACGTCCGAGGTCAGCGACTTCTTGTTCTTCTTCACGAAGTCGGACACGTCACCCAGCGCCGCGGCGAGGTTCGCGAGTGCCGCCGCGAGGTCCTTGCGCTCGCCCGAGAGCTGCTCGGCGACCTTGGCGAGGCTGCTGTTGAACGACCGCACGCTCTTGTCGTCGGCCGCCAGCGCCGCCGTGAACACCTGCAGGTTCCGTACCGTGCCGAACAGGTCCGTGCGGCCGTCGGACAGGGTGGTGACCGCCTGCGAGAGGTCCTGGACCGTCTGGTTGAGGTTCTCGCCCTGTCCGTCGAGGTTGTCGGCGCTGACCCCGAGCAGCCGCGACAGGGAGCCGTCCTTGTTGGCGCCCTGGGGACCGAGGGCGTCCGCCGTGGTGTGCAGGCTGTCGAAGACGCGGTCCAGTTCCACGGGTACGGCGGTGCGCCTCTCGGGGATGACGGCGCCGTTCCGCAGGACCGGACCCTTGCGGTACACCGGCAGCAGTTGCACGTAACGGTCGCTGACCACCGAGGAGTTGATGATCGCGGCCTTCGCTCCGGCGGGGACCTTGCGTCCTTCGTCGTACTCGAACTCGACGCGCACCCGGTCGCCCTCGGGAGTGATCTTCCGGACCTCGCCGATGCGGACGCCGAGGACACGGACGTCCGAGCCGGGGTAGATGCCGACGGTGCGCGGGAAGTACGCGGTGACGTGGACCTTCCCGGGGCGCGGCCACAGTGCGTAGGTGAGTGCGGCGATCAGCGCCACTACGGTGACCAGAACCAGGTTTCTCCTCACTGTCCGCCTCCCGTCTTCGGGACCACCGGAGCGGCGACGAGGTTCTGGACGTAGGAGTCGAACCAGCGGCCGTTTCCGAGGGTGTTGGTGAAGACCCGGACGTACGGCGCGAGCAGCTTCACGCTGCGGTCCAGGCTGGACTGGTTGCGTTCGAGCATCTGCACCACACGGTTCAGGCCTCTGAGGGCGGGCCCGATCTCCTTGTCGTTGTCGTCGACCAGGCCGGAGAGCTCGATGCCGAGCGTGGCCGAGGTCTTCAGCAGCTTGTGGATCGCCGTACGGCGCTTGCTGATCTCCTTGAACAGGCTGTCGCCGTCCTTGACGAGGGCGGTGAAGTCCTTGGAGCGGTCGGCGAGTACACCGGTGGTGCCGTTGGCGTGGTCGAGCAGTTCACCGAGGGCCTTGTCGCGCGAGGCCACCGTGCGGGAGATCCGCGACAGTCCCTTGATGGAGGCGCGTACCTCGGCGGGCGAGTCCTGGAAGGTGGTGGAGATGGTGTCCAGGGCCTTCGCCAGCTGCTGGGTGTCGACCTTCTCCGAGGTGGTAGTGAGATCGCTGAACGCCTGCACGACGTCGTAGGCCGCCACCGTGCGCCGCAGCGGGATCTCGCTGCCGGGGCTCAACTGACCCGGCCCCTTCGGCTGCAGGGCCAGGTACTTCGCGCCGAGGATCGTCTTGACCCGGATCGAGGCACCGGTCTGCGTGCCGAAAGCCGGGTCGCCCTTGACCTTGAAGGTCACCTTGACGTGGTCGCCGTCCAGGTCGACGTCCTCGACCTTGCCGACCTTCACCCCGGCGATCCGCACCTCGTCGCCGGGCTTGAGACCGCCGGCCTCCGAGAAGGCCGCGCTGTACGTCTTTCCGCTACCGATGTAGGGGAGGCTGTCGGCGTTGAACGCGGCCACCGTCAGCAGCGCGAGGACGGTGAGGCCCACGGCACCGATGACGACCGGGTTGCTCGCCCACCGCTTGAAAAGCGTGGGCGGTGCCCCCACGCGGAAGGGGAACAGGCGGGGGCGTCGGAGCCGTATGCGCGGGAGCCTGGGCGGGTCGATGCGGACCTTCATCATCGGCTGAGGCTTCGGCTGCGGCTTGCCGGGGCGTGGCGCTCGCCGGGGGAGCCGTGGTCTGGGCAGCTTCGGCGGGTCGATGCGGACCTTCATCATCGGCTGAGGCTTCGGCTGCGGCTTGCCGGGGCGTGGCGCTCGCCGGGGGAGCCGTGGTCTGGGCAGCTTCGGCGGGTCGATGCGGACCTTCATCAGGGGTTCCGGCCTGCTGGGGCGAGGTGCCCGACGAGGCAGCCGCAGGGTCGGCAGCTTCGGCGGGTCGATGCGGACCTTCATCAGGGGTTCCGGCCTGCTGGGGCGAGGTGCCCGACGAGGCAGCCGCAGGGTCGGCAGCTTCGGCGGGTCGATGCGCACTTTCATCAGGGGCTCCGGGCGCTGCTTGCGCGTCACGATCCGCACCTCGCCTTCGCCACGTGCATGCCAGGGCTCAGCACCTGCTTCGTCTTCGGCAGCACGATCCGGCCGTCGAAGTCGCAGAGGTAGAAGTTGAACCAGGAGCCGTACGACGCGGTCCCCGTCAGTGCGTTGAGCTTGTTCGGCAGCCGCTTCAGCACGCCCTCCACGGTCTTCTCGTTGTCGTTGAGCGTCCCGGTGAGATCGCTCAGTCGGGCGATGTCGTCCTTCAGCGGCGGCCGCGCGTCCGTCAGCAGCCCCGAGGTGGCGTCCGTCAGATCGCCGATGTTCACCAGCGACTCGCCGATCGGCTTGCGGTCGGCGGACAGTCCGGAGATCACCCGCCGGAGCTGCTTGAGCAGCCCGGAGAAGCGGGTGCCGCGCTTGTCCAGAGTCCCCAGCACGGTGTTGAGGTTGTCGATCACCGAGCCGATCAGCTTGTCGCGGTCGGCGAGTGTCGTGGTGAGCGAAGCCGTGTGCACCAGAAGGCTGTTGACGGTGCCGCCCTCGCCCTGCAGCGTCTTGATGATCTCGGTGGCGAGCTGGTTGACGTCCTGCGGGCTGAGTGCGGCGAACAGCGGTTTGAAGCCGTTCAGCAGGGCGTTGAGGTCCAGCGCGGGCTGCGTCTGCTTCAACGGGATGGTGGCGCCGGGCCTCAGCCGGGTGCCGTCGCCCGCGCCCTCGGTCAGGGCGACGTAGCGCTGTCCGACCAGGTTGCGGTAGCGGATGACCGCATGCGTGCTGGTGAGCAGCGGCCGGTCCGCGCCGACGGTGAAGGTGATCTCCGCCAGCGTCCGGTCCTTGATCCGGATGCCCTCGACCTCGCCGACCCGCACCCCGGCGACCCGGACGTCGTCACCCTTCTCCAGGCCGGTGACATCGCTGAAGACGGCACGGTACGTGCGCTCGGGAGTGAAGGAGACGTTGACGATGGTGGCGGCCAGCAGGGCCGTCGCCGCGATCGTGACCAGCGCAAAGACGCTGAACTTGACGAGGGGAGCCGCGGTCTGCCGGGCCGGGGTGGTCCTCATGCCACGCTCACCGCCGTCCCGCGCGCCATCGGCCCGAAGAGCAGCGTCGCGACCGGCGGCACCTCGTCGGCCGGCACGCCCATCACCGGCGACACCAGCGAGCCGACGGCCCGCTGCTCGGCCCGGGTGGCGGAGACGCCGGGCGGTCCTGAGGAACTCCCCTGCTTCGACCCGTCGTTGAGATGTACGCCGGGTGCGGGGACGGAAGGGCTGGGCAGATCACGGCAGTTGGGCCCCGAGTGCTCGCCGTATCGCGGCTCCTCCCCGGGCCGGTACGCCCCCCGCTGCCGTACGACTTCGAGCGTGATGTGCATCCTGCCGCCCCGAAAAGCCTGATCGGAGGCCTGTTCCTCGTGGGCCAGGCCGGCCAGGAGGCAGGGGTACTCGGGGGAGTAGCGGGCGAAGAGCTCCAGGGTGGGGCGGGAGACCCGGCCGAGGGTGATCAGCCGGTCGCCGTTCGCGTTGAGGAAGTCGTCCCCGGTGTCCGCGACCGTCACCGTCGTGGTGAGCGCGCTCGCGAGCCGGTCCCGCTCCTCGACCAGCGTGCGGCTGGTGGTGACAGTGTTGCGCAGGATCTCCATGAGGTCGGGGGCCGCGTCGCCGTACACCTCCGCGACGTCGGCCAGGCGGGCGAAGTCCTCGGTGAGGGAGGGCAGATGGGGATTGAGGCGGTGCAGATAGGCCTCCACGCGGGTGAGGTTGTCGCCGATCCGGTCGCCGCGGCCCTCAAGGGCGGTGGCGAAGGCGGAGAGCGTGGCGTTGAGCTTGCCGGGCTGCACGGTCCGCAGCAGCGGCAGCAGGTCGTTCATCAGCTGCTGCACCTCGATGCCGACCCGGGTCCGGTCCTGGGTGATGACGTCGCCGGCGCGGATGGGCGGGGCCGAGGTGTGCGCGGGCGCGACCAGGTCGACGTACTTCTCACCGAACAGCGTCTTCGGCAGCAGGCGTGCCCGCACGTCGGAGGGGATGTCGGCGACGTACTGGGGCTTGAGCGCGATGTCGAGCGTCGCCTTCGTCCCGTCGGAGTGCACCGAGCGCACCTCGCCGACCAGCAGGCCGCGCAGCTTGACGTCGGCGCGCGGGTCGAGCTGGTTGCCGAGGCCGTCGGCCTCCAGCTTGATCCGCACGACCGGGGTGAACGCCTGCCGGTACACGGCGACGGACAGCGACAGCAACAGTGCGAGGACGGCGAGGAACACCACGCCGTACAACCGCAGTCTCAGTACCCTCATACGGCTCACCCCGCAATCCGCACGGTCGTGTTGGCGCCCCAGATCGCGAGCGACAGGAAGAAGTCGAGGACGTTGATCGCCACGATCGAGGTCCGCACCGCGCGGCCCACCGCGACGCCGACGCCCGCCGGGCCGCCGCTGGCGTAGTAGCCGTAGAAGCAGTGCACGAGGATGATCAGGACGGCGAAGACGAGGACCTTGCCGAAGGACCACAGGACGTCGACCGGCGGCAGGTACTGGGAGAAGTAGTGGTCGTAGGTGCCCGCCGACTGGCCGTAGTAGCCGGTGGTGATGGTGCGGGCGGCGAGGTACGAGGACAGCAGGCCGATCACGTACAGCGGGATCACGGCGACGAAGCCGGCGATCATGCGCGTGGTCACCAGGAACGGCAGCGAGGGCACGCCCATGACCTCCAGGGCATCGGTCTCCTCGCTGATCCGCATCGCGCCGAGCTGGGCGGTGAAGCCCGCGCCGACGGTCGCGGAGAGCGCGAGTCCGGCCACCAGGGGTGCGATCTCCCGAGTGTTGAAGTACGCCGACAGGAACGCCACGAAGTTGGAGGTGCCCAGCTGGTTCAGCGCGGCGTATCCCTGCAGGCCCACCTCCGTTCCGGTGAAGAACGACAGGAACGCGATGACGCCGACCGTGCCGCCCACGACCGCGAGGGCGCCGCGGCCGAAGCTCACCTCGGCGAGCAGCCGCAGGATCTCCTTCTTGTAGCGCCGCAGGGTGCGGCCCGTCCAGGCCAATGAGCGGCCGTAGAAGGAGAGTTGGCGCCCCAGGGCCTCGAGAGTGTCGAACAGTGCCATGCCTCAGCCCCTCTGCGGGACGACTTGGAAGTACACCGCCGTCATCACGAAGTTCGTCACGAACAGCAACATGAAGGTGATCACCACGGACTGGTTCACGGCGTCGCCCACACCCTTCGGGCCGCCCTTCGCGGTGAGTCCCTTGTACGAGGCGACGATCGCCGCGATCGCCCCGAAGACGAGTGCCTTTATCTCGGCCGCCCACAGGTCGGAGAGCTGGGCGAGGGTGGTGAAGGAGGCGAGGTAGGCGCCCGGCGTGCCGTTCTGCAGAACGACGTTGAAGAAGTAGCCGCCGGCGACGCCGACCACGGACACCAGACCGTTGAGGAGTACGGCGACCACCATGGACGCGAGCACCCGCGGCACGACCAGCCGGTGGACGGGGTCGATGCCCAGGACCTGCATCGCGTCGATCTCCTCGCGGATCTTCCGTGCCCCGAGGTCCGCGCAGATCGCCGTGCCGCCCGCGCCCGCGATCAGCAGCGCGGTGACGATCGGCGAGGCCTCGCGCAGTACGGCGAGGACCGAGGCGGCGCCCGAGAAGGACTGGGCGCCGAGCTGTCGCGTCAGACTGCCGATCTGTAGCGCGATGACGGCGCCGAAGGGGATGGAGACGAGGGCGGTCGGCAGGATGGTGACGCTCGCGATGAACCATGCCTGTTGGATGAACTCCCGTGCCTGGAACGGCCGTCGGGGCATCGTCCGGCCGACGTCCAGCGCCATCGCGAACAGGTTCCCCGACTGCCGCAGCGCACCGGTCGGTGACAGTCTCATAGGTCCGCCACCGCCTTCCGCCGCCGCAACTCCGCTTCTCGCTCGGCGATCGCGTCCCAGCGGGGCGGTCGGAGGATGCCTGGGCCCGGCAGCAGGCGGGGAGTGAGAGCCTGGCTGCCGGGAGTCTTTGTGGCGCCGCCCAGTTCGGCCAGCTCCTGCTCGACCTGGGCGGCGTCCTTCTCCTCCGCCATGCCGATCGGGCCCTGCATCCGCCCGTTCAAAAACTGCCGCACGACCGGCTCGTCACTGGTCAGCAGCTCTTCCCGCGGCCCGAACATGACCAGCTCGCGCCGGAACAACAGGCCGATGTTGTCGGGGACCTGGCGGGCCGAGGCGATGTCGTGGGTGACGATCAGAAAGGTCGCGTCGATCTGCGCGTTGAGGTCGACGATGAGCTGGTTGAGATAGGCGACTCGGACGGGATCGAGGCCCGAGTCGGGCTCGTCGAACAGGATGATCTCGGGGTCGAGGACGAGGGCGCGTGCGAGCCCGGCTCGCTTCCGCATCCCGCCCGATATCTCCCCGGGGAGTTTCGGCTCCGACCCGAGCAACCCGACCATGTCCATCTTCTCCAGCACGATGCGGCGGATCTCGCTCTCGGACTTGCGGGTGTGCTCACGCAGCGGGAACGCGATGTTGTCGTAGAGATTCATCGAGCCGAACAGTGCGCCGTCCTGGAACAGGACGCCGAACAGCTTCCTCACCTCGTACAACTCGTGCTCACGAAGCTTCGTGATGTCCCGCCCCGCGATGCGCACGCTGCCGCGGTCCGGCTTGAGCAGCCCGACGAGCGTCTTGAGGAACACCGACTTGCCCGTGCCGGAGGGGCCGAGCATGACGGACACCTCCCCGGCGGGCAGCGTCAGCGACACGTCCTGCCAGATGACCTGGTGACCGAAGGACTTGGTCAGCCCTTCCACACAGATCTCGACACCCATCCGGTCCACCTCTCGGCCCGTGGAGCTGCTCCGACATCTGCTCTACGGGGAGGGACGGGCGGTCCGTCGCTCGGGAGGGAGATTTTTTTCCGGTGGGTCTGCGGGACGGAGTCCCAGTGGGGTCTCAGGGGGCACTGCGGGTCGGTCCGGGCACGGCCCGCGGGACCGTTCGACCGGTCCCGCGGGGGCGGTTCGGGGCGACTTGTGGTGTTGATGCAGGCGGGATCGCGGGGGTGACTCGCGGGGCGGCGCCGGGCGGTCCGTCGCCCTGTTCCGGGTGCGGATTACGGGGCCGACGGGAGCGCGCTCAGGGCGGAGGTCGGCAGTGCGGCGGACGGTAGCGCGGGGGTGGGGACAGCGGACTCGACCGGCGTGGTGGGCAGATCGGGGAGATCCGTCACCGTCGGCAGTCCGGACACCTTGGGCACGTCGGGTACCCCCGGCACCTTGGGGACCGTCGGCGCCGCAACCTGCGGCAGAGGCGGGACCGACAGCGGTCCCACCTGCGTTCCGTCGCCGGGGGCCCCGGCCGCCGGGGGAGTGGTCGACGTGGCCGAAGGGGCAGGTGACTGCCGGGTCCGGCTCGTGCCGGTGCTGACTGCGATGCCGGGTCGCAGGGCCCCCGCGCCGGGAGCCACCGACGGATGCGGAGCCGTCGTGGTGGCGCCGCCCCCGTCCAGCGCGTACGGCAGCACGAACCCCGCCACCGCCAGCGTCGCCGCCGTCGACGCGGCCGCCACGGCCTGTGCCTTCCCGCCGGCCTTGAGGCGCCCGCGGCCGAGCAGGAACAGCACGAAGCCGAGGGTCGCGGCCAGGGAGTTGCGCAGGGTTCGGCGGGCCCGGGCGAGCAGAGACTCAACGGTGCGGTAACTCAGTCCCATCTTCACGGCGACCTGGCCGACGTCCAGGTCCTCCGACTTCAGCCACAGCGCCTCCGCCTGCCGAGCGGGCAGCTCAGCGCTGCGCACCGCAAGCCACTTCGCCTCCGCACGGTCGCACACCGCCTCCTCCACGGGCACCGGACCCGGCGCGATCGACCTCGGGCTGACGCGGACCTCGGCCTCGCGGTTGACCTGCCGGTACCGGTCGACGCACAGCCGCATCGTCACCGTCGTCAGCCACGCACCGAGCCGCTCCTCATCGAGATCCGGCCGCTCCGCCGCGCGCAGCATCGCGTCGTGCACGGCGTCCTCTGCGTCCTCCTGGCTCATCGACCTGCGCCGAGCCACCTTGAGCAACTGCTCGCGGTGGCTCCACATGCGCCGCCAACGCTCGTCGGCGGCATCCGTCTCCGCAGGCATCTCCGTCGCCATGAGGGCCCCTTCGCGTTCACTCGCCGGTGTCCCGGTCCGGCGGGTTGCGACATTACCGCCGGGTAGTCGCGGTTGTGGAGGGGGAGGAGGCCATCGAATCCGCGCCGTTACTGGTCACAGGCCGGTGCTCGGGAGTACGCCACCCACGGGGAGGTCGATGCTCGGGGTGGGTAGAGGGGCGACCGGTTCCGCCGTACTCCCGCTCGGCGGGCGGGAGTTGGAGGGGGTCGGCGAGGCGGAGACGGACGGCGTCGGGGAGGGGGAAGGGGTGCTCGGGCGAGGAGACTGTTCCGGTTTCGGCTTCGCCCGCGAGGGCTCGGGGCGCGTCGAGGTTCGTACCGCCGGATCCGCCGCACTCGTCGAACCGTCCGCCACCACCCGATGCCCCTCCAGGAAGTACGCGTACCAGGCCCGCACCGTGCGCAGATACGCCGCCGAGTGGTTGTAGCCGAGGATCGCCCGGTCCAGCCCGGCTGCCTGGGACAGGTCCCGCCCGGCCGCGCACAGATACCGCCCCGCAGCGAGCGCCGCGTCGAAGACGTTGTCGGGGTCGGACCGCTCGTCGCCGTTCCCGTCCGCACCCCATCGCGCCCACGTCGACGGGATGAACTGCATCGGCCCCACCGCCCGGTCGTACACCGCGTCCCCGTCGTACGCACCACCGTCCGTGTCCCGTACGACGGCGAAGGCACCGCCGTCAAGCCGCGGACCCAGGATCGGCGTCACCGTCGTACCGTCGGAGGTCACCCGTCCACCGCCCGCCTGCCCCGACTCCACCTGGCCGATCGCGGCCAGCAACTGCCAGCGCAGCGCGCAGCCGGGAGCAGTGCGGCCGATCTCGGCCTCGGCGTGCCGGTAGGCGGCGAAGACGGTGGCGGGCACCGCGCCGGCCGTCGCCGCCGATGCCGCACCCGTGTCCGTGTCCTTGTGCCTGCGCGTGAGCGGCGGAAGATCCGTGCGGTACGGAGTGTCACCGGACACGCTCGGCCCGTGCTCCGCGGTCTCCCGAGCCGGCACGGCGGCCCGCGCCTCGGTCACCTCCGGCGCCTGCGACGCCGTGAGCGCCGCCATCGCCGCCGCCGCGACCGCCGTACCTCTGATACGTCTGACCCTCTGCCCTGCCACGTCCCGATCCCCTCTCCATGAGCGGTGAGCTGCTCTCGACTGCTCTACGGGGACGGGCGGCACGTCCGTCGCTGTGCTCAGGGCCTGCCTGGCGGATCACCTCCTCGGCAGTGCGGCCGGCCCGGTCCGACGACGAGGTCGCCGCCCTGCTCCAGGAGGACGCGGACCTGATCTCGATCACCTGAGGAGATGCGGTCAAAGCACGGCGTCTACGAGAAAACTGCCCGCGTGCACGTACGCTCAGCAGCACCCATCTCTCAGTCTCGCCAGCCATAGCGCCGCTCGGGCCGGCCGGCGGCGCCGTAACGCAGGGAGACGTCCGCCGTGCCGGTGGTGTGGAAGTGCTCCAGGTAACGGCGGGCGCTGACACGGGAGATACCGGTGGCGGCCGCGCATTCGGCGGCCGACAGGGTGCCGTCCGCCTCGCGAAGCGTGCGTTCGACGAGGTCGGCGGTCTCCACGCTCAGGCCCTTCGGGAGTCCGGCGACAGCAGCGGGGACAGACCCTGCGGACAGAGCCCGGTCGATGTCGGCCTGGCCGCGCACCACCGTGGTGAGAAGCCGGCCGCGCCGTGCGGCGTAGCGGTCCAGGCGGGGCTTGAGGTCCTCGTAGTCGAAGGGTTTGAGCAGGTAGTCCACGACGCCGTGACGGACCGCGCCGCGCACGGTGTCGGCCTCGCGCGCGGCACTGATGACCATGATGTCGCAGTCGTGTCCCGCGGTGCGCAGCCGCGGGATGACGTCCAGGCCGAAGACATCGGGCAGATAGAGATCGAGGAGAACGAGATCCGGGCGCAGTTCGTCGACTGCGGTGATGGCCTGCTCACCGGTGCCCGCGGTGCCGACGACCCTGAACGAAGGCACCCTCTCGACGAAGGTGCGGTGGACCCGAGCCACCATGAAGTCGTCGTCGACGACGAGGACGTCGATCGTGCCGTCGGTGCCCGTCAATGTGCTGCTCCATCCTCGATCGCTTCCGCTGAGTGGCGCACGGACATGCGCGCGGTGAACCGGGCGCCCTCGGCGGTGTTGGTCACCCTGACCTCCCCGCCCCGTCGTTCACAGACGAGCCGGGTGAGTGCAAGGCCGATGCCACGCTCGCCCTCCGCGGCGGCCTTGGTGGTGAAACCGTGGTGGAAGACCTCCTGGGCGAGTTCGGGAGCCACACCCGGGCCCGAGTCGCACACCACGATCTCCACGCTGGACGCGTCCTGCCGGAGTTCGACCTCGATCCAGGGTTCCCGGTCGTCGAGGTCGCTTCCGGCTGCGGCGTCGATGGCGTTGTCGACCAGGTTGCCGACCACGGTCGCCACGTCGGCGGCGTCCTCCGCGGCGAGCCGGCCGAGGGAGGTGACGTCCGAGATCCTCAGGGTGATCTTACGTTCGGCCGCGAGGGAGTCCTTCGCCATGAGGAGGGCGGCAACGGCGGGATCGTGGATGCGGCGGCCGATGGTCATGTCCAGCGACTGGCGGCGCCGGGTGAGCGCACGGACGTAGCGTACGACCTCGTCCTGCTCGCCGATCTGGATGAGTCCGGATATGGTGTGCAGCTGGTTGGCGAACTCGTGCGTCTGGGCCCGTAGCAGCTCGGACGTGCTGCGGAAGGAGCCGATCTCGCGTTCCAGCCGAGCCAGTTCGGTGCGGTCCCGCAGCGTGGTGACCGAGCCGAGCAGGCGGTCGTTCTTCGTGACGGTCATCCTGTTCATCACCAGCACGCGACCGTGCCGTATGACCACTTCGTCGGGTTCGTGCTCCGCTTCCGGCCGGGTGCCGGTGAGTACGTCGTGCAGACGGCCGTCGATGCCGAGCTCGTCCAGCGTCCGGCCCACGCACTCCTCGGGCAGATCGAGCAGCTGTCTGCCCACCTCGTTCACCAGGGTGAGGCGCTGCTGGGGATCCAGGGCGACCACGCCCTCGGCGATCCCGTACAGCATGGCCTCGCGGTGTTCGGCGAGCCCGGTGATCTCTCGCGGCTCCAGACCGAGCGTCTGCCGTTTGACCCGTCGGGCCAGCAGCCACGAGCCGGCCAGACCGAGCCCGCTGGCGATGCCCAGATAGGCGAGGAGATAGGACGACGCACCACTGAGCCGCTGCCACACCGTCGGGGACGCCTCCCCGATCATGACGATGCCCAGGGTCCGCCCCAGGTCACCGCTCGACGCGCCGAGCACCGGCACCTGCGCCACCAGTTCGCGGCTGCCGTCCCAGGTGAGCGAGCCGGACCAGCCTCGTCCGCGAGCCACCCCCGGTCCGAGCCGCAGCCGGTCACCGACGACCGTCGGATTGGTCGAACTGACGATGCGACCGGAGGAGTCGGCGATCGTCACGGAAGTGACCCCCGACTGCACCAGCGTGGAATGCGTCAGCGGGGCCAGCGTCTCCTCCGGCGCCGGACGCGGGAGCTGGTTGCGCACCAGTGGATTGGCGGCCAACTGCTCGGCCAGCGCACTCACGCGGCGCCCCTCGACCCGGCTGAAGGTGGCCTCCGACTGGGCGAGCGAGAGCGCCGCGACCGCCAGCAGCACGACCACGACGATGGCGAGCTGCAGCGCCAGCATCTCGCCCGCGAGGGTATGACGCCGAAAACTGGTGACCACAACGAACTCAATCTCTACTGCTGACACAAACTGGGCGGCTCGCACCACGGGCCGCACAATCATGACGTCCATCGCGACGGCTGCGGAAGAGAGGTGCCATGAGAGGTCGCTCGCACGCCCTTCGAGGCGCCCTCCTCGCGCTGTCACTGTTCCTCGTCACCGGGTGCCAGGTGCTGCCCGATGGGGAACCGGCCGACACCGGGCTGCGGATCATGGTTCCGAACACCCCCGGTGGCGGATACGACACCACGGCCCGGACAGTGGCCCGCGTGCTGCAGGAGACCGGCGTGGACTCCGGCGTGCAGGTCTTCAACCTGCCGGGAGCAGGCGGCACGGTCGGCCTGCAGCGCATCGTGAACGAACGGGGCAACGGCCATCTCGTCCTGCAGATGGGTCTCGGAGTGATCGGTGCGTCGCACGTGGCCCACGCGAAGGCGTCCGTCATCGACACCACTCCGCTGGCCCGGCTGGTCGAGGAGGCCGGCGCGGTGGTCGTGCGCCGTGACTCGCCCTACCGGTCGATCGCCGATCTGATCGCCGCCTGGAAAAGGAACCCCGCGCGCTTGAAGGTCGGTGGCGGATCCTCACCCGGCGGACCGGACCACCTGCTGGCCATGGAGCTGGCCAAGGCCGTCGGTATCGGCCCGCACCGGGTCGGCTACGTCGCCTACGGCGGCGGTGGCGGCGACCTGCTGCCCGCTCTCCTCGACGGCAAGGTCGACTTCGCCACCACCGGCTTCGGCGAGTTCCTCGACCAGATCGACGCCAGTCAGCTCAGGGTCCTGGCGGTGACCAGCCCACGACCGATCGACGCACTGCCCGGAGTGCCGACCCTCAGGGCGTCCGGCATCGACCTGGTCTTCAGCAACTGGCGAGGAGTCGTGGCGCCGCCCGGCATCAAAGGCGCCGACCGGAAGCGGTGGATCGAAGCGCTGACAGCGATGCACCGGTCCCGGCAATGGAAAGCGGAACTCCGCCGCCACGGCTGGACCGACGCGTTCACCACCGGCGACGAATTCGCCGCGTACCTGTCCGAACAGGACACATCAGTGGCCCGTCTCGTCAGGGACCTCGGACTGGACTGACCGGGCCACCGCCCGCCCCTCCTGACACCAGCCGCACAACCACCCTTCTGCGCCGCGGCTCACTTCGCCATGCCCCTCACCTGTCCGTCTGTCCATCTGTCCGTCGAAAGGCACCCGCATGACCACGCACACCTGGTGGTTGCTGCTCATCCTCACCATCGCGATCACGGCCCTGATCTACCTCATCAACTCCCGCTTGCGCATCCATCCGTTCGTCGCGCTCATCGTCGTCGCCGTCGGCACCGGCCTCGCCGCCGGTGAGCCCGCCGCCAAACTGGTGGAGTCCCTTGAGGACGGTGCCGGCGGCACCCTCGGGGACGTGGGCATCACCCTGGCCCTGGGCGCCATGCTCGGGCGCCTGCTGTCCGACTCGGGCGCCACCGACGCCCTCGCCCACGCCCTGATCGACCGCTCCAGCACCCGCAGGCTGCCCTGGCTGGTCACGGCCGCGGCGTTCGTGATCGGCATCCCGATGTTCTTCGAGGTCGGCCTGATCGTGCTGCTGCCGCTGATCTTCAGCGTGGCCCGCCGGCTGGAGGCCCAGGGCGGCACGAAGGGCTCCCCGTACGTCCTGCTCGGCGTACCGGCCATCGCCGCGCTGTCCACCCTGCACGGCATGCTGCCGCCGCACCCGGGGCCGCTCACCGCCATGACCGGTCTCCACGCCGACCTGGGCCTCACCATGGTCGTCGGCTTCGTCTGCGCCGTGCCCACCGTGATCCTGGCCGGCCCCGTCTACGCCCGGTGGATCGCGCCGCGGCTTGCCGAGGTTCGTCCGGACGAGGCTCTTGTCGCGCAGTTCACGGGTGCGTCGCAGTCTGTACGAGCGAAGTCGCCTGTCAGCGTGACGGTCGGCGCTCCGAATGCGTCATCGGCGGAAACGGACGTCACGTCCCGGTCCGGGATACCGACCGCGTTGGCCATCACCGCGGTGCTCGTCCCTGTCGCCCTGATGCTGCTGCGGACCCTCGCCGAAACGGTGCTCGACGAGTCGAGCCCCGTGAGTTCCGCGCTGACCTTCCTGGGCGAGCCCGTCGTGGCGATGCTCGCCGGGCTGCTCTTCGCTCTCGGCGTGACCACTCTGGGCACGGGTCGCCCCGGCGAGGAGGTCCGCGCATCCCTGACGGACAGCCTGAAATCCATCGCCGCCATCCTGCTCATCATCGGTGGCGGTGGTGCGTTCAAGCAGGTCCTCCAGGACTCCGGCATCGGCGACGCGATCGCCTCCGCGGCCAAGGGGGCCCATCTGAACGTCATCGTGCTGGGCTGGCTGATCGCGCTTCTGCTGTCGCTGACCACCGGTTCCGCCACCGTCGGCATCGTCTCCGCCACCGGCATCATCGCCCCCATGGTCAGCGGAGGCGGCCTGGAGGCATCGCTGCTCGTGGTGGCCATCGGGGCAGGCTCCCTCGGGCTGAACTACGTGAACCACGCCGGCTTCTGGCTGGTCAAGGAATCCTTCGGCATGGATCTTACCCAGGCCACGAAGACGCAGACCGTGGTGCAGACCCTGGTGAGCGTGCTCGGCCTCGGAATGGCGCTCCTGCTGTCCGTCTTCGCCTGACAGCCGCTGAGTGGTGTGCATCGTGAAGGTGCACACCGCTCAGTGTCCGCGCCTGACGCGGAAGCAATGGCGGGAGCTCCGGCCCTCGTGCAACACCAGCTCGAACGAGACAGGGCCAGACATTCAGTGAGAAGCCGGCACGCCTCAACCGTCGTCAGGCGGGCCGGCGGACCTGGACCCCGGCCATCACGCGAACACGCAGGACGAACTGCCCGGAGTGGCGCTGCTGGATAGGCTCGGGACGTGGAGCCAAGCGGCATGCAGCCGAACCACCGGTTCCCCGGAGAAGTCCGGGGAGGGCTGTCGTCCCGGTCGGCCCGGGCGTTGTGGTGGGGGTCGGGCGGCCTGGTGCTCGGCGTGCTGGGCACCTCGGTGCTCGTTGCCGGTGCGGAGCACGGCTGGCGGCTGCCGGTGACCGTGGTTCTGGTCCTTGCCCAGGTATGTGCCCTGCGGTGGCAGACGCGAGCCCCCGTGGTCGTATTGGCCGTCAATGCGCTGACGGGGCTCACTGTGTGGGCTCTGCTGCCTGCGGTGTACTTGTCGGGGGCGCTGCTCGCCGCACAGGTCACGTTGTGCGTGCTGTCGGCCACCAGGCCGCGGCGGGTGTCGGTGCGGGCGCTGGCGGCGATGTGTCTACCGGCGCCGTTGGCTCTCGGCGCGGCCGGCGCCGCGGGACCGTCGGTCTGTCTGCTGGCGGTGATCCTGGCGTGGACCGCGGGTCAGAGGCGCAGGGCGCAACAGGTACGGATACGGGCGGAGGCGCGCCGGGCTGTGGTGGAGGAGCGGGCCCGGATCGCGCGCGAGGTGCACTGATGTCGTGGCGCACACACCCTCAGTGATGGTCATTCAGGCGGGCGCCGCCGACGATGTGTTCGTCCAGCGGCTCGAACGGGCACGTGAGGCGCTGCGGGCGATCGAAACGGGTGCCCGCTCGGCACTGGGCGAACTCCGTTTACTGCTGCGGGCCTTTCATCCCGACGCGGGGGCGGGCGCGGATGGGGACCAGTGTGAGCAGCGGCCCTCGCTCGCGCGTCTGCAGGAGTTGGCCGACAGCGTGCGCGCGACCGGGATCAGCGTGCACGTTCATTGCGAGGGCGTGACCGACGTCCTGCCGGCCGCGGCGGACCTGGCGGCATACCGGATCGTCCAGGAGGCCCTCACCAACACCGTGCGCCATGCGGCCGATGCCGACGAGGTGAGCGGGCGGGTCACGGCCGAAGGGGAGTGCGCGAAGTCCAGTCCCGCAGACGTCACCAGGCTGTCCCCCCCCCCGAGCAGCCCACAACAGTTCGTAGACGATGCCCGCCATCGCCACGCAGTCCGATACCGGCAGCCGCGAGCTTCGGCGGCAACATTATTGAGCCTGAGGCCGACTCCTACCGTCTTCCCCACCACCCGCGCCCGCATCCGAACACCAACCAGCCGGCTGACCGCTTGCTGTCCAAACCAACGCCATCTACCGTTGCACGGTCACTCGTCCACGCATCAGGAAGTGCCCATGCCTCGCCGGTCACCGGGCGAGATCAGAACCGCGCAACCCCCTCGCAGGAGCGCCAGAAGTCGGCAGGTCATCCCTGGTCTGTCTACTGCGACGAACCGGCAGATCGCACAGTTCGAAGTTCAGTACCGATTGCCTCCCGGTCACGTCGCCCACGCCTTCAATACGTGGGGCCTGGCGCTTCGTCCATGGCCCGACCACGGCCCCAACCACGGTCTGGGAACCACCCTCTGGCGGGATATGCACGCGCGAACCCTGCTCCAGGACGTGGCCTCGACTATGACTCGCAAGGCACGCCGTGAACTTCTCGGAGCGGTTGCTCCCCTGGACGACCGCTTCTTGTCACGGACGCTGCCAGATCCCTTCTCACCGCTCACAGATCCCTGGTGGAAGCGCCGCCTCGCAGAGACCGCATCATGATCGAGGTCGGCGACGGCATCACCTTCCCAACCGTCGGCCATGGCGGCCTAGCCCCGGCCATTCGGAACTCGGGCGCCTCGATCCGCAGCGAACAGCCGCCCCGAGGAGGAAACAAGCACCTGGCCCACGTCGGCACGGCCTTCTACGCCCCCTGCATCGCCGGCAAATGGCCCGTGCGCGGGCCGACCAGGACGGCCGCGCTGGAGCTGGGGCGGGACAACATGCGGGTCATCCAGCCACCCCGGCGTCGTCTCCACTCCGCTGATCAACCACCCCACCGTCGCAGGCCAGCCGCCCATCGCCGACTTCCACTCGCCCGATCCCTTCGCTATCCCCGGCTCGCCGACCCCTCTGACATCACCCGCCGGTTACTCTTCATCACCTCCCAGGACGCATTTTTCGCTACCGGCTCGGAATTCGTCCTGGACGTAGGCATGCTGCTCGGCCCTGTGCCCCAACCCGAATTCGAGATCGCAGCTTGAACCGGCATCGCAGTACGGAGTGTGCGGCTCGACCGCGGTGGGGAGGGTGGTCTCGAAGTTGATGAGCTGCACCCCAGGTCGGAGTGACGACGAGGCGGACCAGGCCGTACGAGAGGGAGCGCAGTTCCGCCGCCCACTCGACGCGTTCGCCCGGGGCCATCTCGTAGCTGCCGTTCCTCTGCGGGTACTCCTCCGGGATGTCGTCGACGACGTCGGGCTCGGCACGGCCGCGGATGAGCTGGATCTTCGGTGGGTGCGCCTTGGTGTCGATCTTCAGCGCGATCTGGGGCCGCCCACTGCCCCCCGGGGCCGATTCACCTTCGAGTGCGCTCCAGCCGCCACACTGATCGCTGAATCGAGTGCACAGCACAGAACGGCGGCTGCAGATGACGACGAATCAGGCAGGACACCCCCTGCCGTACGACACCTACCGTGAGGCGATCGGGCGCGAGACCCATCGGTTCGCCGACGCGGTCCGGGACGCCGACCAGGCCGGCGCTGTGCCGTCCTGCCCCGGCTGGACCCTGGCCGATCTCACCCGGCACGTGGGAGCGCTGCAGCGCTGGTTCTGCGTCCTGCTGTCCCGGCGGGTGCAGGAGGTTCCCCGCGACCGGGATGTCGAGCTGGATCTCCCCGAGGACGTGCGGGACTACGCCGACTGGCTTACGGCGGGCGTGCCCGCGGTGGCGGCCGTGCTGCGGGACGCCGATCCCGGCGCGGCGATGTGGACCTGGGGCGCCGACCCGCACGCGCGGTTCTGGGCCCGGAGGATGCTGTTCGAGACGCTGGTGCACCGGGTGGACGCGGAGCATGCTGTCGGCCGCGACGCCGATGTCGACCCGGAGCTGGCCGCGGACGGCGTCGACGAGTTCCTGATGAACCTGCCGTACGCGGGGCTCTTCGCACCTGGGGTGACCGAACTGCGCGGCGACGGCGAGGTCCTCGCGTTCGGGTGCACGGACGCCAGGGGCGCGGTCGTCGAGGAGTGGCGGGTACGGCTGGAACCCGACGGCTTCCGGCCGGTGCCGGGCGGCGGAAGCGGCCCCGCGGCGGCGGACTGCGCGGCCGTCCGGGCGCCGGCCGCGGACCTCCTGCTGCTGCTCTACGGTCGCCGGTCCCACCGGGAGCCGGTCTTCGAGGTATCGGGGGACACCGGGCTCCTTGACCGTTGGTTCGCGCACACGGCGTTCTGACCGGGCGCCGGGGCTCGTGCCGGCCGGTGCTCATCCGGCCTTCGCCGATGCTGGCTCCTCGGCGGTGAGGCAGACGCATCGCCGGTCATCAAGGTGTCACTGACCTCCACCTCAGGCGCCGAACTCCGCACGTGGCTGAAAGCGTGCACCACCGAAATGGGCCGCGGTGAAATCGACTTCGACGAGGTGTTCGCCGCACTGGCCTCGGTCGGATTCCATGGACTCATCTCCTCGTGCGTCTTCGGCTGGGAGGAGTATGCCGCCGAGATCAGCGTCCGCCAACGCGAGAAGGCAACCGCACTGATTGACAAGCACGTCGGAAGGGGCAGCCCGGAGACCGGGAGGCACTGAGTTCTAAGAACGCCAGGAGGTCTCGTCCCGCGGAACCGTCCCCCGCGTGCTCCTGCGGCTCACCCGAAGTACGCACCAATCGAAAGCCCTCGGCGAAAGGCCCGCCGCGTGCCGTCGTTCGGCCGGCAGGTGTGAGGAAACACCTGGGCGCCTTCCTCGGCTGTCTGCGCGGAGTGCTGGACAACCGCGGACCAGGACCTGACAGTCGTCGTCCGAGAGGCCGGCGAGTTGCTCACGCTTCTGCATGCGCTGATCAGCACGGCGACGGAGGACCGGCGCGAGCCGGGAATCAAGCCGAAGGGGTGCCTCTCACGAGAGCGGTACCCCTTCTGGCATGCAAAGGTCGGACACGCGGCATCCCGAACGGTTAGCCCACATCCAGTTCGAGCAGGCCGCGCCGCACGGCCTCACTGACCGTGCCGGCCCGGTTCTCGGTGCCGAGCTTGCGATAGATCCTGACCAGGTGGGTCTTGACCGTGGCTTCCGTGACGAACAGGGCCGAGGCGATGGCCCGATTGCTGAGCCCCTCGGCGAGCAGTCGAACGACCTCGGACTCACGATCGGTGAACACGGGCCCCGCTTCGGCGGGCCGACCCACGAGTCGAGCCGCCGCCTCGGGGGCCAAGCCCATGCCGCCGGCCGCTGCGGCGCGCACGGCACGGAACAACTCCTCGGGCGGGCCGGCCTTGAGGATGTAGCCCCGGGCGCCTGCCTCGACGGCGCGGACGACATCGCCACGGCCGCTGTAGCTGGTCAGCACGACGACATGCACGTCCGGTGCGGCGGCGGTGATACGGCGTGTGGCCTCGATCCCGCTGAAGCCGTCGTCCGACGTTGCGCCGTCCGACAGCCGCAGGTCCATGAGCACCACGTCGGGCCGCAGTCGCTGGGCCAGCCGTACGGCCTCCCTGCCATCGCCTGTCTCGGCTACCACATCGAGGCCTGGCTCGCCCTCCAAAAGAGCACGCAGACCGGCACGCACAACCCTGTGGTCGTCGACGATCAGCACCCGCAGCGTCTTCTCGCTCACGACGTGCCGACCAGGTCGCGGTCGGCCACCGGCAATTTGGCCTGGACGCGGGTGCCGTGGCCCGGGGCGCTGTCGACGGTGAGCGTGCCGCCGAGGGGGCTCAGGCGTTCCCTGGCTGCGGCCAGTCCGAACCCGCGGTTCGGGCTTACGGGTTGAGCAATCCGTTGGTCGAATCCCCGCCCGTTGTCACGGACTTCGACAGCCGCCCAGCCGTCCCCGTGGGTGAGGGTGACATGGACGTGGGTCGCCCGGGCGTGCTCGCGGGCGTTGGCGAGGAGGCCCTGAGCCACGCGCAGCAGCGTCACGGCAGGTCCGGTGGGGAGGGGGTGTGGTGTTCCTTCCGCGCGAAAGGTGACGCGCGGTGCGGTGGTGGCGGACTGCAGGCGGGTGCACAGCCCGCGCAGGGCGGTTTCCAGGTCGTCCCGCTCCAGGGCGGGCGGTGTGAGGTCACCGATGATGCTCCGGGTCTCCTCCAGGTGCGCGCCGAGGGCCTGGGAGACCGCACGCACCTGGCGCAGGGCGGCGTCCGGGTTGCGTTGCCAGTCCCGTTCGGCGGCCTGAAGGAGCATGCAGTTGCCCGCGAGTTCCTGAGCGAGGGTGTCGTGCAGGTCCCGGGCGATTCGCGCCCGCTCGGCGAGCCGTCCGGCCTCATGCTGACGGTCCGCCAACTCGATGCGCGTGGACTCCAGTTGGCTGGTCAGACGTTGCTGGGAACGATAGAGGACGACCGTGGCGCCAAGGGCGGCGAGCGGGGGCCCCAACACATCGGCGTCGACGCCGCCGATCCGTACCAGCGAGGCGAGGAGCCCCGCCGTGATCGCGCTTACCGTCGCGACCGTCACCCCGCGCCCGGGCATCCGCAGGGCCAGCACCGCCAGCGGAACAGCGAGCCATGTGTAGGCGAAGGCCAGTGGTACCGGGATCTCCCATGAGGTCCAGGCCCACAGAAGTACCAGCGTCCACAGCCAGACCGGCCGTCCTGCGGCGCCGAAACGGTCCCAGCGGGCCGGCCCGGCCATGTAGAGCAGGCCGAGGGCGGCGGTAGCTGGTGCGACCTTCCAGCACAACTCGCTGTTCAGCTCGACGAGCCGCACCAGAGTGGCCGCGACCGGAAGCAGGAAAACCAAGTGCGCGAAGTGTCGCACGGTCGGAAACGGCCGTCGCTGAGCGACGGGATGGGAAGGGGACACACGAGCTCCCTGCGGCGGGCCGAACGCAGTCGACAACGGTGCCACGAGTGTAGGACGAGCCTGTGTGCCCCCGGTAAACCACCCGCCACGTGGTCACCGCCCCGGGTGCAGGCCCAACCACCCCGGCGACGGGTCGCCCTTGACCTCACCGAAGTACAGGGAGAAGGTCTGCTTCAGCCGCTCGACTTCGGCCCGGTCCTCCATGAACTTCGGGAAGTCGTCGACGTGAGCGTTCGGGAATTCCCAGACGGGCTTGAGGCTCGCGTTCGGAGTGATGTCCTCGCGGACCGACCAGCCGTTGAAGGCCGCTTTCTGGCGAGCCTCGGACAGTTGCCAGTTCATGTAGAGCTTGGCCGCTGCCGGATGAGCGGCCTGCTTGAGGATCGCAGCCCGCTGGCCCCAGGCCATGAAGGGCGTATTGTCCGGGAGAACCCACTTCAGGGTGGTCGAGGTGGAGACCGCGCTGCCGGAGCCACCGACGCCGATGGTCTTCTGCCCGCCGGTGACCGCGGTGCCAGGGGTGTTGGTGCCGCGCGCGAACTGCGGTTGCTGGGCCGCGAAGGCGGCCACCCAGTCCCAGCCGTAGGTGCGCTGGTAGAGGCTGTAGAGGTAGAGAACCGCGTCGTCGTCGTTGGGGTAGGAGGACGCGATGGCGTTCCTCCAGCGGAGGTCGACCAGGTCGGCGGCGGTCTTCGGGGCGTGGGTGCCGGCGGCCTGAATGTCGTACATGAAGCTGAAGGCGATGACCATCAGCGACGTCCACGCGCCGTCGGGGTCCTTGAAGCCCTTGTGCACCTCGGAGAAGCCGGCCGGCTTGTAGGGCAGCAGCTTGCCCTGACGCTTCCAGCGGGTGAAGTCCTGGAGGGTCTGCAACTGGACGACGTCGGGGACCAGGGTGCCGGTCGCGAGCTGGTTGTCGACCCGAACGTCGTGGTACTTGCTGTAGTCGACGACGACGGTCAGGTCGACCTCAGGGAAGGCGGCGGCCCATGCGGCCCGAACGCCGGCGGCCTGGCTGTCGACGTCGCCGCCCTGGTAGAGGACGAGCTTGCCACCCTCGGCTACGGCGGCCTCGTACAGCTCTTCCAAGGAGCGCCGCTCCTCACGGACTCCGAACAGGGAAGCCTCGGCGCTTCTGGCGCCGGGCGCGGCAGATGCCTGCCCGGCGGCGGCCCCGGCGAACGCGACGCCCGCTCCTGCGGCGAGCAGTCGACGCCTGCTGAAGTCCCTTGACATGGTGGGAATCCTCTCCTCATGTCTGATCTGCGATTCATCGGCGACTCACGCTCGACGACCTGGCAAGTCTCGCGAGACGAAGCCCTGTTGTGCGTCAGCCGTAAGCCGGGACCATGTTCAACCGTTCGATGGACTCTCGAGCTCTTCCATCGACCGGACTCCACTTGAAACGGGGATATCGGCACATAAAGGATCTACGTGGCACAACGAGGAGCGATTCATGAGTCGAACAGTCATCGACCTCGAGGACGAGGCATTGGACGATGTATCACCGCGAGTAGCGGCGACCGGGAACGCCGTCGAGCGAGTCTGCCCAGTTCCGGGCCGCTCGCCGGCGGATCCATGAGCTGGAAACCGAGCCGGGGATCGTCCGGCAGACGGCGCAGCTCCTCGGCGAGGACAAGCCGGTCCCAGAAGGCTCTACCCGGTGATCGACCGACTCGTCGATGCCGGGGCACCGGTCAACAGGTGCTGCCGGATCCTTGATGTCGCCCGGCGGAACTACTACAAGCACAAGCGCACACAGACCACTCCACGGCAGCTACGACGGGACTGGCTGACCGGGCTGATCCGAGAGGTTCACGTCGCTTCCCGCGGCACCCTAGTGGTGGTGCTTGGTGGGGGCGGGCGAGCATGCAAGCTACGTGCCGCCGAGGGCGGGTCCGGAGGCTGTGCCGTCCTGGTGGACGGTCAGGCGCACCAGTTCGGAGGCGTTGACCAGCCGCCGATGGTGGTCGGGATCTGCGCGCTTGGCCGGCTCTGCCGAAGCCAGGCGGTGGTCACGGTGTGGACGGTGCCGGTGGCGATGATCAGGTCGAACTATGTGCCTTGGGGGCACAGACCGTTGCCGGCCGTTTTACACGGGAGGAGGAGCGGTGGTCCGCCGGGGTACCAGAGTGGGTGAAAGCTTGATCTGTGCCGCTCCTTCTCCCGCCCCACGATCGCCGTCGCTTTCCATTCCGGTTACGGCCACACCGCCGTGATAGCCGAGGCAGTGGCCCGTGGTGCCGTACAGACCGGTGCCGAGGTGATCTCCATCGCCGTGGACACGATCACGGATGAGCAGTGGGCGCAACTGGATACCGCCGACGCGATCACCTTCGGTGCCCCCACCTACATGGGCACCGCCTCCGCGGCCTTCCACACCTTCGCCGAGGCCGGCAGCAAGCGCTGGTAGACGCAGACCTGGGCCGACAAGATCGCCGCCGGCTTCACCAACTCCGGGGCCAAGAAAGGCGACAAGTCCTCGACCCTGGGCTACTTCTTCACCATGGCCGCCCAGCACAGCATGCACCGGGTCAGCCTCGGCGTGCAGCCGGGCTGGTCCTCCACCGAGGGCAGCGAGGACGACATCAACCGTCTGGGCTACTTCGTCGGTGCGGGCGCCCAGACCCCGGTCGATGCCGGCCCGGAAGCGGTCCACAAGTCGGACATCGCGACTGCGGAGGGCCTCGGGGCCCGCGTCGCACAGCAGACCGCGTTCTTCCGCGCCGCCCTCGCCGCCTGAACCCAGAACCACACCCGCAGCCCGTCCCCGAATAGGGAGCAGCATCATGTCCGCCTCCCCGAACCTCGCTCTCGTCCGTCGGCTCTACGACTCCGACATGGCTCCGGACGTGGTCGCCGAGGTCATCGACCCCGACATCATCTGGGACATCACTCCCGGCTTCCCCTGCGGCGGCGTCTACAGGACGTGGGCGAGTGCCGGGGCGGACTTCTTCGGCCGGCTAGCGCCAATGCCGTTGCTTTACGGGTCGGCGGGTTGGAGCCGTTTGATGCGGATGGCTCGGGTGCTGGTGTGGGTGGGCTGGGGCCAGGTGTGGTGTTCGGCCCGTTTGAGCCGGTAGTTGGACATCTTGCGTTTGACGACGCGGGGGTGGCTGCGCAGCCGTCTGAGTGGCAGGAGGCATTCGAGCAGGTCGTACTGGAGCAGCACGAGGGCTCTGACCAGCAGCTCAGGGGGAAAAGCTGCCCGGTGCGAGGGTCACGCTGCGCCGGGCGGAGCGCAGCGTCTCGGTGAAGGAAACCCGGTCGGGGAGAATCGCGGCGCCGATCAGCGTTCCCGACGACCGGGCACCAAAACCGTCGATGATCAACCCGAAGACCAGCTGCCAGCACAACGCAAAGGCCGGCACCAGCTGACCCCAGCCAGAGATCCGCGGGGCGCGAACATGACGCCGGTTCCAGGGAAGCACCCAGCCGTTTCGGACCGCCGCAACGCCGCAAGCGGCGATGAGCAAAACATCGGCAGGCGTCGGCGTTACGTCCGGAGCACCGACCTGGGCAGCGGTTCCTTAGGGTGGGGTCGTGACTTCGAGCGCGGCGTCGTTGATACCGGTCAACCTCCCCTTGGGGGTCCTCCTTGCCGTGCTGCTCCTGGTGGCGGCGGTGGTCGCGGGCCAGTTCCATCTCGACCCATATCCGTACAGGAGTCGGGCCCGGGAGATCCTCGTCGCTGGGGTGCGCGCCGCTGTGCAACTCGCCGTGGTGTCGGTGGTCATCGCCTGGGCTGTCAAGTCCGTGCTGGGGCTGGTGGCGTTCCTCCTCGTGATGTCCTGCGTGGCGGTGCGTACGGCAGGACGCAGAATCACCGGCAACAACACCTGGTGGCTGACAGCCGCTCCGATCGGCGTCGGCGTGATGCCGGTCGTCGCGGTGCTGCTGCTGACGGGACTCGTTCTCGTCAAGGGCATTGCACTGATCCCGATCACCGGCCAGCTCATCGGTGGTGCTCTCACCGTGACCGTACTGGCCGGACGACGTGCACTGGACGAGTTGGCGCAGCGCCACGGCGAGGTGGAAGCCGCGATGGCCCTGGGCTTCCTGGACCGGGACGCCAGGATGGAGATCGCGCGCCCCGCGGCCTCCGAGGCGCTCCTGCCTGGCATTGATCAGACCCGTACGGTCGGGCTGGTCACGCTCCCCGGCGCATTCGTCGGCATGCTGCTGGCAGGGGCCGGTCCCGTCATGGCCGGGGCGGTGCAGTTGTTCGTCCTGATCGCGCTCATGGCCGTGCAGTCCATCGCGGTGGCGGTGACACTCGAGCTCGTCGCTCGCCACCGTCTGCACCGCCTGCCCCGGGCACCTCGCCTGCCTGTCAAAGAGGCAACATGAGACGCCGCCGAGACGAGGATCGTCAGCCGTGCTCCCGGAGCGTGTCGGCGGCGGTGGGGCGCCGCGGGCTGCTCAACTGACGGACGACGCGGTTCTGCTGACCCACTGAGGCAGCGTGACCGGCATGGTTCGGGCCGAACGGAACAGCCTGCGCCCGCACGGCGAGGCGTGACCGCAGGCGCCGGGGGTGGCCGCGCGCCTGTGCGTGGCGGTCCTTGTCACACGCCAGGGCGTCGCGGGGATGACGGCACCTGATCTGGGCAGATGGAGAATTTGGACCTGAGTATCTAGGGTCTGCGCGTGGCCTTCATCATGGTGTGCGAAGACGATGCGGCGGTTCGCAGCATCCTCAGGCGTGCCCTGGAACACGATGGGCACACCGTTTCCGTGGCCGCCACGGCTGACAGCCTGCTGCGTCAGCTCGCACCGACGCCTCATCTGGTCGTCTTGGATCTCGGGCTGCCGGACGCCGACGGCCGGGACGTCTGCCTGGCCCTTCGGGCTCGTGGCGTGGACGCGCCGGTGTTGATGCTCACCGCCCTGGACGGTCTACACCACAAGGTGGGTGGCTTCGAGGCCGGAGCCGACGACTACATGACCAAGCCCTTCGACATACCGGAGCTGCTGGTGCGCGTTCGAGCGCTGTTGCGGCGGTCCACCGTGGCGCCCGCACCGCAAGACGTGGTTCTCGATCCGGCCAAGCACGTGGTGACCTGCGATGCGGTGAGCATGGACCTGACTCCGACCGAGTTTCGGCTGCTTGGCCGCTTGATCGCCTCTCAGGGCGACGCGGTACGCCGCCACGCCCTCGTCGCCGCCGGATGGCCTCACGGAGCCCAGGTCAGCGACAACACCCTCGACTCCTATGTGCGCCGACTGCGGACCAAGCTCGGTCCGCTGGGCGTTGCCGAACGTCTGGCGACGGTCCGTGGCGTGGGCTACCGATGGCAGTGACAGGATTCCGCAGCAGGGTCGTCGCGCTGACCGTGCTGATCGCCACTGCCGTGGTCGCGGTCCTGGTCGTGGTCTCACATGTGCTGCTGAGCCGGGTGACGGACGCCGACGCGCACGATCTGGCCCATGCCCGCGCCGAGGCGGTCGCGGCGAACGTCACCGCCAAGGGCGGCCAGGTCGTGCTCACGGAGAACGGCAGTGAGGCGCTGGACGAGGTCGCCTGGGTGTACGCCGACGGCCGTCTGATCGACGGGAACGTGCCGGCGAGGATGGCCGGTCGTGTCGAGGTGCTGGCGGACTCGGGACGATCCCAGACCGCGTCTGTCGGCGACTACCTCCTGTACGCGCGGCGGGTCCCGGTCGACGGCCATCAGGTCATGGTGATCGTTCGGGTGGACCTCACGCCGTACGAGACCTCCGAGCAGCGCAGCCTGACCTTGTCATTGATCTTGGGCGGCCTCACGATCCTCATCGCCGGCGGCATTGCTCACCTCGTGGTGCACCGCGCGCTGCGAGTCGTGCACGAGATGGCGGCCCTTGCCGACGAATGGGGCCATCACGAACCCGGACGCCGCTTCAATCTCGGAGTCCCGCGCGATGAGTTCGGGGAGCTGGGACAGACCCTGGACCGTCTCCTGGAGCGCGTCGACAACGCGCTGGCGGACGAGCGCCGACTCACCGATGAGATCGCCCACGAACTGCGGACCCCGCTCACGGTCCTGCGGGGCGAGGCACAGTTGGCTCAACTGTCCGGCGAGCCGGTGCCGCCGAAAACCGTACTGAGTGAGGTCGACCGCCTCGATACGGCGATCGCGGCGATCCTGCGCGCCGCGCGAGCACGCGCGGACGAGGGGAACCTCTGCGACCTGCGCTCCGCCGCGCGGCGGGCCATCGGCAGCCGCGCGGTCGAGGTCACCTTCCCTGCGAGGACCGAGGTGGCCGTGGCACCCGACACCGTCGTGTCACTGCTGTCACCCCTACTGGACAACGGCCTGCGGCACGCGCGCTCCCACGTGTGGATCACGGCGCGCGACCGGGGTGACTCCATCGTGGTCGACGTTCTGGACGACGGCCCCGGGTTCGACCCCGCGGACGTCGAGCGGGTATTCGAAGCGGGCGTGACCGGCGGCGACGGGTACGGGCTGGGGCTGCCGGTGGTCCGGCGCATCGCCGCCTCGGCCGGCGTGAAGGTCCGCGCGATCGCGGACGGCCAAGGACACGTCGAAGTGACCTTCCCTGCCGCAGGCGCGGCGACGTAGTCAGGTTGCTTGCAGGTTCCCCGCGTCAACCTCCCTGCATGACAACGACAACGGAAGCGCGCACACGCACCGGGCGCCTCATGCTCAACAAGGTCCCCGAGGTCACCATCTGGTTCTGGGTGATCAAGATCCTGTGCACGACGGTGGGTGAGAGCTTCGCCGACTGGATCAACATGAAGCTGGGCGTCGGCCTGGTGAACACGGCATGGATCTTCACCGCTGTGTTCGTGGTGGTCCTGGCCGTCCAGCTGCGGCTGAAGCGCTATGTTCCCTTCCCTTACTGGCTGACCGTGGTCGTCGTCAGCGTCACGGGCACGCTGTACACGGACATCCTGACCGACCAGCTGAACGTGCCGTTGTGGATCAGTTCCGCGGTCTTCTCCGTGCTGCTCGCGGTGGTCTTTGGCACGTGGTGGCTGCGCGAGCGCACGCTGTCGATCCACTCCGTCACCACGTTGCCGCGGGAGTCGTTCTACTGGCTCGCCGTTCTCGTCACCTTCGCACTCGGCACCGCGACCGGCGACTGGACGCTGGAGCTGACCGGATGGAGCCCCGGCCTCTCCGTGCTGCTGCCGCTCGGCCTCATCGCCGCGATCACGGCGCTGTGGAGGTTCGGCGCGAACCCGGTGCTGTCCTTCTGGCTCGCCTACATCTTGACTCGCCCGCTGGGCGCGAACATCGGCGACTGGCTCGCCTCCCCGAAGGTCGCTCAGCCGGGCGAGCCGACCGGTCTGGCGCTGGGCACGTTCACCACCAGCCTGATCTTCCTCGGCCTGATCCTGGCGACCGTGATCTACCTGACGGTGACGCGCTCGGACGTCACCGAGACCTACGAGGCCGCCCATGCTGCTCACGCCGCACAAACCACCGGCGACCAGCGCAAGGAGCGCGTCGGGCTGGCCGGGTTCGGAGTGCTCGCCGTCGCCACCACGGGCCTGTTGGTCTGGGCCCACGCCCAGCCGCACGTCGGCCCGGCGCCGGAGACCGACGCCACCTCCACCGTGCACCTCGCGCCTGGCCAGGCCGTGAAGAAGTTCCCGCCCGCGAAGGTCGCCGCACTCAAGTCGCTAGGGTCGACCTCGCTCAGGGACGCCGAGGCGGGGAACGCGTCCGGGGCCCATGCAGCTGCCCAGTCACTGCGCGATCTCTGGGATGCCGACCAGGCTTCACTGCAGCCGTTGGACAACACCGGCTGGACGTTCCTCGACGCCCAGATGGACCGCGTCCTGAAGACGTTCGGCATCGACCACCCCAACCCGCCGATGTCACCGGCCCGGCAGGAGGCAGAACTCAACACGCTCCTCACAGACATGCGCTGACGGACCTGATCGGCGGCGACTCGTCCGGGTCCGCCGCCGATCACACCTTCGCGGTCTTCGCCACCAGCGACGGCGGCTCTACGGCTGCGATCATCGGCTCACTGTGCCGGGCGTGGCTGCCCGCGTCGAGGAGGGTGCGGTCTGTGGGGCTGCGGCGAGGTACGAGATCGTTCACACGCGTTATGACAATTGGACCGAGTATCGGACCGATTGAGGCCAGGAGTGCCCCCTTCCCGCGCGTCGAGGCGACGACGAAGCGGCACCACCGGACCTCGGCTGGCCGGTTGTCCCGGAGGTTCCACAATTCAGGGTGTCCGACCGTGTCACCACAGACCTGAACGCATCCTGACCATTGCGCGGCACCGCCTGCACCACCGCGCACAACCGGCCACTCTAAAGACCATGCACACCACCGTCTGCCTGCGCATAACGGCCTTCCGTCCCACCCCCGCCCCTCTGACGGAAGCAGACCGCCTTGAGTCCCGCACGACCCGCCGACCGCCCATCGGCTGACGGAATCACCGCGTGGCTGCGGCGCCGGCTTGGCCGGGCGGTGATCCTTTCCTACGCGGCCGCCGTGCTCTGGCCTGCTCCTGGACTGTGGCTGCGCCACCCTCACACCTTGGCCCTTGGCGAGGTGCTCCACCCGCGCGTGCACACCGCTTCAGTCCTGCTCTCACTTGTTCTGTTCTCGGCCGGCCTGCAGGTCCCCGTGCGCGCGCTGGCCGGCCTGCTACGCAGTCCGAAGGCGCTGCTCGCGGGGCTTGTGCTGCACCTGGCGATCCCGTTTGTAGTCATTCCCGCTGTCGCGTTCCTGCTGCATCAGACGCCCGACAGCGACGGCGGCAGTGGCCTGATCACCGCGATGATCCTCATCGCTGCCATGCCCATCGCCGCCGGCGCCACTGTCTGGACCAGCAAGGGCGACGGCGACCAGCCCACCATGGTGGGCCTTGTCCTCGTCTCCACGCTCCTCAGCCCGATCACCATCCCCTTCCTCATCAGCAGCCTGCTGCCGCTGCTGGACAGCAGCTACTCCAAGAGCCTGGCTGCGACCGCGCACGCCACCCAGGACGGCTTCGCTTTTGTCGGTGTGGTCCTGCCTTGTGCCGCCGGCCTCCTGTGTCGCCTCCTTGTGCCCCCGCCCCGGGTGGACCGTCTCTTGGCCGTGGTGGTGCCGACTGCACTGGGCGGCTCCCTCGTGCTGACCTACGTCAACGCCAGCGGCGCCCTCGGCTCCTTCGTCGCCCACCCCCGCCCCCTGCTGTTCGCGGCCGCACTGGCCACCGCGACCACGGTCTGCCTCACGTCCTTCACCCTCGGACGCATCGCCGCCCGCATCCTGAGGCTGAACACCTCATCGGCCTCCTCCCTCACCCTTGCCTGCGGCATGAACAACAGCAGCGCCAGCGCAGTCCTCATCGCCACCGCGCTCCCCGACAAGCCCCATCTCCTCCTGCCCGTCCTGGCCTACGGGCTCCTGCAGAAGACGGCCGCCAACCGCGTCGTACGCCGCCGCGCAGCCCCGGCCGCATGACCCCCGCCTGATGACCAGGGGCAGCAACCCGCCTGACGGCTGGTACAGGAGACAGGCTCCGAGCAGGGAAGACATCATGTCAATGTGCGGCTGATGGCGAGTTAGCCGCTGGCAGGCGGGCTGGGGGAGAGGGTTGCATGCCGTGGTGTCGACAGTGATCTGCCGCTGGCCGGCGCCCGGGCGGCACTGTCGGCCCCAGGCTCGGGGGTTACCGTATTTCCCCTGCTGCACAGCAGCCGGACCCCACGTCAGCCGTCTGCTGTGACCGAGCAGTCATTGAACGGGACGCTGAGAAGTTCACAGGCGGCGTCCTCCCCTGCGGAGCCCTCCGCGTCCGTGGATCAAGGCTTGTGCAATTTCGCCGCTGTCGCGTGCATCGCGCCACCGAAGCAGGTCGGATTCTGCTCGATGATCAAGCCGAGGATCTGCACTTGGGCCGATTCCATGTACGGGTTTGTGGAGTTGAGGTAGTCCTCATCGTGGGCTTCGCGCTTCTCAACCCCTGCCGTTCCAGGTCGAGGTCATCCAGACCGACAACGGCGCCCAGTTCCATACATCAAGCGCCGCACCCCGCGGCTCAAAGGCAAGGTCGAACGCTCCCACCGCATCGACGCCGAGGAGTTCTACCAGCTCCTCGACGCCGTCACCATCGACGACGCTGAGGTCTTCAACGACAAACTGCGCGAGTGGGAGGCCTGCTACAACCACCATCGCCCCCACGGCGGCCTCGGCGGCCAGACGCCTTACGAACGCCTCAAGCAGAAGACCACGGCCCAGGCGTAATCGATCAACTTCAGTGGCATACCGGCACGGGTGCGGCCCTCAGCGTGAAACCTCTGGGCTCTGGCCCTGGTGTCGCGGTGTCGTCAGCGGGCTTTTCCGGCAGGGTGCTGAGAGGTGAACGTCGGGAGGTCGGCATGGGCGAAGGCTGAGGCGCGGTGAGACGGAGCTTCGAAAATCTTTCCCGCAAGACGCGGCTGCTGCTGCTGTTTCGCACGTTGTTGCGTGCGGCGACGATGGTGACCGCCATGGTGGTCGCCTACTACTTGCTGCCGCTGGACCAGGTGTACTCGGTCGCTGTCGTCGTCTGGCTGGTCGCGGGGGTGCTGTGTCTGGTGGTTTTGATTGCCTGGCAGGTGCAGCGGATCGCACGTTCCGAGGCGCCGCGGCTGCGCGCGGTCGAAGCTCTGGCTACGTATCTGCCGCTGTTTTTGCTGTTGTTTTCTGCGGGGTATTTTGTGCTCGCCCGGAACCAGGCTGGTGCCTTCACCGAGTCGTTGACGCGTACCGATGCGCTCTATTTCACGGTCACGGTGTTTGCGACGGTCGGCTTCGGTGACATTGCCCCCCGGCTGACCGAAGCCAGGGTCATGGTCATGCTGCAGATGATCGGCAATCTGATCCTGGTCGGTGTGGCGGCGCGCGTGATCCTCGGCGCGGTCAAGACCGGGCTGGAACGTCACGAAGCATCGAAGCAGGGCGGCGAGGACCCCTCCGGCCGCCGTTAGGCCGCGGGGATGGATGGCGGGTCACCCGCCCTGCATACACACTCAATGTGCAGCAGGCTCAGCGCATCAGGCGGGTCCGGGGCCCGTCTGGACATGAGCCGACGACACCCAGCCACGGCGGCGAGCGATCCGACCCATTGGGCACGCGTATGCCTCGCTGCACCACCACCGCCCTCAGCCACGCTACCGGGAGGTCGAGACCCGCCACGATGGCTGATCCGGGCGCGGCGACTCTTGTCTCCACCCTGCGGCGGCTCGCTTCCTGGCTGCCTTGACAGAAGGTCATGACCTGGCTGTCGAGGGTGTTCGAGCTCAATCCTGGAGGGCTGAACAGGCCGCGGGCGGTGGCGTTCCTGGACGCCGCGCCGGTGCTGATGTTCGTGTTCTGGGCGATCGGGAATGAGGTGTACCTGCTCAGCGCCTTGTTCGGCCTGCTGTTCGCGGCGCTGGCCGACCCCGGAGGCAGCTACGGCCATCGCGTGCTCTCCATCGCCCTCTTCCCGTTGAT
Organism: Streptomyces panaciradicis; assembly: GCF_023516615.1. Lineage (GTDB taxonomy): Bacteria > Actinomycetota > Actinomycetes > Streptomycetales > Streptomycetaceae > Streptomyces > Streptomyces panaciradicis. Next base: position 1,431 of record NZ_JAMGBF010000093.1, on the reverse strand, counting down.
CGGCGCCGGGGTGACCGCGCTGGCCTTGGGCGTCGGGTCAAGGGCCTGGGGCTGGCTGGTGCTCGTCGCCTTCGTGGTGACGTTGGCGGCCGGGCTGGCGGCCGCGTTCGCGGTTCGCAGATTCGTCACGCACTGCTGCTCAACATCTGGTTCATCGTTGCGGTCGGATTCGAGGTCAGCATCCATGACCAGGGCCACATCACCAACTGTGTCTGGGCGCAAGTGCTCTCCTGGACCGGAAGGGCCGCGCTGTGGATCACGGTGACCTTCTTGTGGTGTCTCATCCGGGGGCGCACGGACCGGGGTCAGCCCTTCTCGGGGCTCCCGGGTGGCACTTCCCGATGGAAGCTGACCCGTCCGCTGGTCCTGTTCACGGTGATTCGCGCCGTGGTCATCGCCGGTACCGTCGCGCCGGCCTTCGGACTGGGCCTGTCGTACGGCTCCTGCTCCTCGTGCGGCGGGAGTCCTTGGACGACTTCCGCGGCCGCGACCTGGGCCTGTAGGGCCGTCCCAAAGCGGCGTCATGGCCTGGTAGTTCGAACTCGCTCCGGCGCTGTTACCGTGGCTGGCATGTCCAACGAGCAGCCCGGCCTGCGGGCATCGCACCAGGATCGCGACCGCGTGGTGGATGTGCTGCGGGTCGCCGCCGGTGATGGCCGGCTCAGCGCCGACGAACTCGACAGCCGACTGGAAACTGCGCTGTCGGCCCAGACGCTCGGCGAGTTGGCCGAACTCACCGCCGACCTACCGGTCACGGCCATGGCGCAGGTCAAGGATGTCCTCGTGGTCGAGCAGCACGGCGGCAGGTACGTGCGGGAGGGACGCTGGTACGTACCCGCGCGCATCGAGGTGCGCTCGCAGCACTCCCGGGTCACCTTCGACTTCACCGACGCGGTGATCACCTCGGGCGTCCTGCGGATCGAGACGGAAATGGTGCACAGCAAGCTGGTCATCGTCGGCGCGCAGGACATCGTGATCGACACCGACGGGCTCAGCAGCACCTACGCCAAGGTGAAGCTCCGCTCCAAGAGTCACGTCGGCGATCCGCGCCTGCGCATCGAGCTCGCCGGCACGCTCCTGCACGCGAAGGTCATCGAGAAGCGTCGATGACGTGAGGATCGGCGCCTTCGAGTCTTTCGGCGCAGTCCCGAGCCGAGTCCTCGCGCGGTGCCGGCACACGGCACTTGCCGGCGCTGCGGCCCTTTTCCGAGCAGGCCGTCTACTCAGCGCCGCCGCGCTCGCCGGAGCCGGATGTTTCCTGGTACTGCGCCCGCCAGTTCGTCTTCGCCGATCCCGCCCGTGACAGGACGACCGTCTGCACCCGGATCGCGGTACCGGCCCAACATCCACACCCTCGCCGAGCTCGGGCTGTGGGGGCGCGTAGTTAGAGCTGCAACCGGGCCAGGGTTTCAGCCATCATCTGTGCGAGGC
>NZ_JAMGBF010000092.1 GCF_023516615.1 Streptomyces panaciradicis | reverse complement strand
GCCGGCCTCACCGTGCGCGGCGAAGTCCTGCACAACCGCTACCGCGTCCTGACCCTGGAGTCCTCCTCCGTCCCCAACGCCCTGGCCGCGCTCGCCCTCCACGTCCGTGACACCACGGGCTGCATCCCCCACATCTACTTCGAGTGGACCGAGGGCACCCCCTTCGCGAACTTCCTGCGGTTCTTCCTCTTCGGCCAGGGCGAGGTCGCCCCGGTCACCCGGGAGGTACTGCGCGAGGCGGAGCCGGACCGCGCCCGCCGGCCCCGCGTCCACACCGGCTGAGTACGACGCGGGCGACCACGTCAGGATCCCGTCAAGATTCGCCCGCACGCGCTAAGGCCCCGTTAGCCATGCTCGCCGGACCCCGCCCCGGCGCCTAGCGTCAGCATCATGCGACGGAGCGGACCGGCGGGCTCGGCTGGCGACCGCCACTGGCGTGGCAGCGCCCGGCTCGCGACGGGCTGTGCCCTGGTGTTCTGCGCGATGAGCGTGCTGGTCGACTGGGACGCGGGAAGCCTGACACCCCTGCGCGCCCTGCTGTGGGTCGCTCTGTCAGCCGTCGTATGCGCCGTCCTGCTGCCGCCACGGGTGACCGCGGGGCCGGGTTGGCTGAGGGTGCACGCCCCCTGGCGCAGGCAAGTGATCCATACGGACACGCTGACCGCTGTACGGCGGTACGACGGCGTCTCCTCCCACCTGGTACTCCGTGACGTCCACGGCCACACCCTCAAACTCGACCCCCGAGTCCTCACCGCAAACCCGTTGCTCTGGCACGAGCTCGACACAGGCGTCCGCCGCTCCCTCGAACGTGGAACGCTCCGCCATGGAGCCGAGATCATGAAGCGCCTGGGGCAGGACATCGACGACGAGACGACCGAGGCAGTGCTGCGGGCGTCGGGACTTTCCTGACAGAGACGAGCAATTACTCCGTTCCTCACAGCACCCACACCACTGAGATGACAGAAATAAGTGTCATCTCAGCGATAGATGCTAGATTGCCGCTGTGTCCCAGGATGCTCAGCTGATCTTCGCCGACCACGTCGGCCGCTTCTACGCCCGCCATTACGGCTTCCCGCCCATGGCCGGACGCCTCCTCGGGTACCTGCTCGTCTGTGATCCCGCTCAGCAGACGATCGACGAACTGAGCGACGCACTCCTGGCAAGCCGAAGCGCGATCACGGGCGCGATCCGACTGCTGGAGACATACGACCTGGCGCGACGCACCAGGACAGCCGGCGAGCGGATGGACCGGGTCAGCCTCAACCCGACGGGCCGACAGCCGCAGAACTTCGACGCCACCCTCCACCTCGAACACGCGGCACTGTTCCGGGAGGGCCTGGACCTACTCACCGACGCAGCACCTGCGCGCCGGGCCCCGCTGGAAGAGATGGTCGCGCTGGCGGAGTTCCTTGCGGAACGCCTGCCCGCACTGCGGAAGGAATGGCACGCACACCGCGAGGAACTGCGCGCTTCCGGAAGGTTGCCCCAGTCCAACTCCTGACCCCGACAGCCACGGAGAGTCCCATGACCACCGAATCCGACCCGTCCTACCAGTCTGACCTAGCCACCCTGCGCGAGCGCATCGACCGCGGAGACACAGACGCCGCCGACGAGTTGATCGAACTGGCGGCGGAACAAGGCGATATCGGTGAGCTGCGGCGCCTCGCGGAGACCGGTAACTCCACAGCGGCCGATCAGCTCATCGAACTCGCCGTAGAACAGGACGATCTTGCCGAACTGCGGCGTCTGGCTGACAAGGGAAACAGCACTGCCGCCGAGGTTCTGGAAGAACTCGATGATGAATGACGGATGACGCGTCGGAGCACGATTCCCGTCCCGCCGGCGGGACGGTACAAGTCCGCCCGCGGCTTGGTTCCTCCCGGCATGGAGTTGTCTTGACCTGCTGATCCGCCTCCGTGAACGTGGAGGTGTCGGCGAGGTGAGAGGCACGGCGGAATGAGGGAGCAGCGACGTGGGACACGCTGGCATGGACACGGATGTGCTGATCGCGGGCGCCGGCCCGACGGGCTTGATGCTCGCCTGCGAACTGCGCTTGGCCGGCGCCGACGTCCTGGTCGCCGAACAGCTTCCGGAACGGACGGGTGAGTCGCGAGCCGGCGGGTTGCATTCCCGAACCCTGGAGGTGCTGGACCAGCGTGGCGTCGTGGACCGCTTCCTGGCGGCAGGCGACCTGACACCGGTGGGCCATTTCTCCGGCCTCTGGCTGGACTTCGACGAGTTCGAGTCCAGGCATCCGCTCCCGCTGATGATCCTTCAGTCCAGCATCGAACGGCTGCTGGAGGAGTGGGCCGCCGAGCTCGGCGTGCGGGTTCGGTGGTCGTCCGAGGTGACCGGTCTCCGCCAGGACGAAGCCGGCGTGACGGTCGAGCTGCGTACGGCGGAGAGTGCATCCACGACCCTGCGCGCCCGCTACCTCGTGGGCTGCGACGGCGGGCGCAGCTCGGTACGACGGCTGTCGGGCATCGACTTCCCCGGTACTCCGGCGACGATGACCGCACTGCTCGGGGACGTCGAAATCCCGGATCTGCCCGAGGATTTCATCTTCATGCGGCGCTGTCCGGGTGGCCATTTCTCGGCGCTCGCCCTGGAGCCGGGATGGCACCGGGTGATCACCTCCGAGTACGACCGTGTCGCCGACCGGGACGCCTCCGTGACGTTCGAGCAGTTGCGGGAGTCGCTGGTCAGGCTCGCGGGCACCGACTACGGCATGCGCAACCCCAGGTGGATCTCCCGGTTCGGTGACGCCGCACGCCAGGCCGCCAAGTACCGGGAGGGCCGCGTGCTGCTTGCGGGCGACGCGGCGCACATCCATTACCCGGCGGGCGGACAAGGGCTGAACATAGGCGTGCAGGACGCGGTCAACCTCGGCTGGAAGCTCGCCGCTGTGGTGCGCGGCCAGGCCCCGGAGAGTCTGCTGGACAGTTACCACACCGAGCGGCATCCGGTCGGAGAGCGCCTCCTGCACAACACCCGGGCGCAGTCGGCGCTGGCCCGCCCTGGCTCCGAGATGGACGCCCTGCGCGAGGTGTTCGGATCGCTCATGGTGTTCGACGACGTCAATCGGTACCTGCGGGACATGATCACCGGCCTGGACATCAGGTACACGGTCGACGACGACCACCCGCTGGCGGGGCGCCGGGTCCCCGACGCCCCTCTCAAGACGCCCGACGGCGCCATCAGCGTCTACGAGTTGCTGCACACCGCCCACCCCGTGCTGCTCGACCTGAGCGGCAGCGCCGGGACGGCGGCGGTGGCCGAGGGCTGGGCCGATCGTGTCGACCTCGTCGAGGCGCGGAGCCAGGACGACCACTGGCCCGTCCCTGCCGTCGGCGACATCCCCGCCCCCGCCGCGCTCCTCATCCGCCCTGACGGTCATGTCGCCTGGGCCGCCGATTCCGGGGCCCTCGACGCCTCCGGGCTCCGGACCGCCCTCACCGTCTGGTTCGGACCGGCCCTCGGGCGGTGAGGTGCCGCCGTAGGTGATCGGTTCACATGACTGAGCCTCTCTGCCCTCCGACGAGGGGCAGAGAGGCTCAGTCATGTGTCCGGTGTCAGGTCGTGGGGGTGCAGTACTCGGCGTTCACTACGGAGAGGACGGTCTCCGCTCCCCAGTCGGCGTTGTAGTCGAGCGTGAGTTGGTGGCGGCCGTCCTCCGTGGTGGCGGCCAGTGTCAGCCACCCCGGCATGCCACCGTCGTGATACCAGAGAGTGGTACCGCAGCCGAGGTCGAACCGTTCGATGCCGAGGCCGTAGGACGCGCCGGGGAAGTCGGGGTTGGCGACGGTCGTCTTCATCTCCTTCAACTGCAGCGGCGGCAGCAGCTTTCCTCGCATGAGGGCTCCGTAGAACCGGTTCAGGTCCGCCGCGCTGGAGATGATGTCGCCGCTGCCCCAGAGCTGGGAGCCGTTGAGCTCGGTCACGTCGTCGATCCGGTCCGGCTGGGAGGGGAAGAGCCTGGAGTAGCCGCGGCTGCTGGGCCGGGGCAGCCGGACACGGTTCCCGGGAAGGGACGTCGCCTTGAGCCGCAGGGGCTCGATGATGCGCTCACGGACCTCGTCCTCGTACGACCTGCCGCCGGCCTTCTCGACGATGAGCGCGGCCAGAACGTCGTTGGTGGTGGAGAACGAGTGCCTGGCGCCGGGCGCGAACAACGGCTGGTGGTCCAGGGCCACCTTGACACGCTGCTGGGGGGTCAGGGAGTCGTACCGGTGGCGGAAATAGCCGTCGCCCGCCAGGTATGTCTCGCCGTATGCCTGGTCGTTCAGGTAGTCGAACAGCCCGCTGGTGTGGTTCAGGAGCTGCCGCACGGTGATCTCACGGCCGTCGTTGCCGTTGCCGGAGACCAGGCCCGGCAGGTATCGGTCCACGGCGTCGTCGAGATCGAGCCGCTTCTCGGCCTCCATCTGAAGCAGGATCGTCGCCACGAATGTGTCGGTAATGCTGCTGACGCGGAACCGGTCGTTCCTGCCGCGTGGCGTACCCGTTCTGAGGTTCCCGACGCCTGACGCCGACTTCCAGACGCCGTCGGCATCGCGCGCTTCGGCGGTGATGCCGGGGACGCCGCCCCGCACGGCCGCGTCCATCGCCAGCTGTGTCGCCCCATGACCGACCGGCACGGAGGTCGTGTCCCACGATGCCTGCGCGGAACCTGTGAAGGCGGTTGCCGACATCGCGAGCACCGCCAGACCCACCACGCCGGTCCTGGATCTCTTACGTATCGCCATTCCCTTACTCCTTTGATGGTCCGTCCACCCATTCATCCGAAATTGCGCATGAAGACCGGATGGATTTGTTCTGGCGGTTGTGACTCTTTGCCTTCATTGCGTCGCCGAGGATGACGGGTCATGATGGAGAACCCGATTGTCCCGTCGACAGGACATCTCGACGGAAACTCAAAGCTTTCCGTCGCAATTCCGCAGCCTCTCATGAAAGGTGAGTGCTGTATGTTCGTCCCCAGCGATTACCGGGAACCGGACGTTTCATGGATGATCGACCTGATGCGCGGCAATCCGCTGGCGCTGATGGTGAGCAACGGAACTCCCACCGACGGACCGTACGCAACCCACCTTCCGGTCATCACCGATCCTCGGTGGGAAGGACCGGCCGCTGCGGACTTGGCCGGCATGCGCTTGCTGGGTCACCTGAACCGTGCCAATCCGCACTGGGCGGCGCTGGAGACAGGATCAGTCGTCCTGCTGACATTCACCGGACCGCACGCTTACGTCTCCCCCGCCGTCTACGACATCACACCGGCCGCTCCGACGTGGAACTTCACGTCGGTGCATGTGCACGGCGTGCTGGAAAAGATCGATACGACGGAGGAGACACTGGGTGTCGTAGAGGCGACGGTGCGGGCATTCGAGAAGGAGTTCGGCCACAGCTGGGACATGAGTGAATCCGTCGACTATTTTCGAAAGATAGTGCCCGGTGTCGGCGCTTTCCGCCTTCAGGTCACCAGGGCCGAGGGAATGTTCAAGCTCAGTCAGGAACAGCGGCCGGAGGTCCGCGAACGGGTGGTGCGGTCGTTCGCGGGACGCGGATGCACCCGCCACCGGCAGACGGCGGATCTCATGAGCCGCCTGCCGTAGCGGTCCTGGCCGCGTGGCGGGTTCGTACCTCATGCTGCACGGACCCGCCACCTTCACTGGGCCGGGAGGACGCCCCCGCGTGCCTCCAACGCCCTCGCCGTACGACCCAAAGGCAGCTCGACCTCTTCGAGCAGCTGTTTGGCGGCGGCGTCGAGAGTGGCCGTCACCCACTCCTCCAGCTCTGCGCCGGCATGGGCAGCCGCCTTGTGCCACCACTGGAGCCGGTTGTCGGGCACGGCCAGCCGACGTGTCGTCGCCACGACGCTGGTCGGCTGCGAGGTGCCCGCACGCTCCGCCCGAATGGCATCGCGCAGCTGCTTGGTGTTCCACTTCATCTGCTCGGCACGATCGAGCCAGGTCTCCTGATCGTCGACGGGCAGTGAGGCCAATTCGGCGTGGTGCTGGAAACTGAGCGCGGGCCGCCGCCGGTGCAGTTCGAACCGCCGGGAGACCCAGGCGTAGTTGCGCAGCGTCTGATACTGCAGGCCGGCCGCGCGAATACCGCGGTCATAGCGGTCGGCGTACTGGTCCTTGCCGTAGATGAGCCAGTCCCCGAGCCACCAGGACGACGAGTTCAGTAACCCGGAAAGCTGGCGCCCAGCGCGCTCCCACTCCTCGAAGGAGAGTCCTGCGGGTATGTGCAGCCCCACTTTCGTCGTGAGTACCTGTTCGCGCCGCGATTCCGCACCGGCGGTTTTCCTCGCCCTCGACACGGTCTCTGTCGTCTCATCGAACATGAGCGTCTTGGTGTCTCTGTGTCCCTCGGCCTGACTAGTCATCACGCCTCCGTGGTAACGCGCCTTTAAATCGGCTGGTTCGCGATGGCTTTCCGCTAGATACAGAAAGCGTTCCCCGTTCCTGCGCAGACCTCACCACGGCCGCCGGCACCGCGCGTAGATATGTCCGGACTACCCCGATGAACCTGAACCGGCCATTGCACGGGTTCCTCCGCAAGGTCGAGATGACCAGCCGCCGCGCTCCCGAGTAGATCCCCACAGCGTTGCGCAGTTCAAGGACCTGGGCGCCTTCGAACACTACTTTGCGGAGTTCGAACTTCTTAATGGAATCTTAGCGCCCTATTCCACTGAATGGCGCGATTTGAGGGGGCAGTCCGAGCCCGTCGCGTTCTAAGTCGGCCATCGGCACCGCCGTGGCACATCGCCCCACCGAAGCCGAGGGACTCCATTCCTCCCAGGTCACCGCGTTTCGACCGCAGCGCCCGAAGGCCGCAACGGAGGGGTGGACGAGCCACCCTGGCAGGAAGGCAGGCGCCTTGACCAGGAAGACGTGATCCGAATCCGGCCATCTTCGCATGGTCGTGTACTCCTCAACTGCTTACCGGCCCGGGACGCCAGGGCGACTCAAGCCACGCCCGAACAACGCCGACGAGTGACGCCGCACTGATGTTCGCCCTAGACTCCCTCCAACGCTCAGTAAGGTCGGGGGAGTTATAAGCGGCATGGATGCGGTCCAATCAGACGACTGGTCGACTTCGAGCCACGCGGCTTACGCGAACGACTCAGAATTGGCCTTGGACCGATACAGCGGAACGATCTTCAAGAGCCTGCGCCGAATCGACCAACGCAAGTGGGCGCACGCCTATCTGAAAGGCCTGCTCGTCACTCCGGGCAAGAAGTCGGTGCGCCGGCTCGCCGCCGCGATCTCCCGCGACCCGTCCGTCGCTCAGTCGCTGCGCCAGTTCGTCAGTCTCAGCCCGTGGGACTTCGACGAGGTGATGACCGAACTCACGCACTGGGTGGCCCAACAACGCCCCCAGCCGGTCTGGTCGATCGGCCGGGCCGTCCTGCCCAAGCGCGGTGACCGGTCCGTGGGTGTCCATCGCTACTTCGACCTGTCCTCGGGCCGCACGCTCAACTGTCAGCTGGGGCTGGGGGCGTTCCTGTGCGTGGGCGACGCACAGGTACCCGTGGACTGGTGCTTACACCTGCCCGCGACCTGGACAGGCGATTGCGGGCGACGCATGGAGACGCGCATACCGGACTCCGAGCAGTACCAGCCGCTGTGGGCACAGGCACTCAGACTCGTCGAACGGCTGTCCGCTCGCACCGACTCGGCGTCCTCGGTCGTCCTCGTCGACATGAGCGACGAACCCGACGTGGGGTGGCTCTTACACGGACTCGCCAGGCGCCGCCGCGATTTCGTCGTCGCCGTACCACCGCACCTGGCGGTGGTGCCCGCGGGCGAGAAGGCCCCCGCGCCCGTGGGCGCGAGGACCCTCGTCCACGGGCAGAGCCAGGAGAGGGCCGTCATCGGCCTGCCGGACGGACAACAGCGCAGCACACCGTTCCAGACGTCGCTCGTGCATGTGCCGGGCAGCTCTCAAGGACGCTCCCCCGGTCCTGTCTATCGGCTCTACGCCGAGGTCGGCTCCGACCACCCGCGCCCGCTGTGGCTCACCAGCCTCGCCCACCAGCCCGTCGCGGAGGTCGGCTCGATCGCCGCACTCCAGAACGGGACGAGGTACGCGATCCGCTCCATGCAGCGGGACTTCGGGCTGCTGGACTTCGAGGGACGCTCGTTCCCCGGCTGGTACCACCACATGGCCCTCGTCTCCGCCGCGTACGCCTTCCAGCGCTTGCACGGGCCCAACTCCTTGGTGGCGTCCCGCCGACGGGACATCCAGTCTCCTTGCCACACGGCGCATGAGCGCCGCCCGGGGAGAGGGCGGACCGGGAAGAGTCCTCATACGTCGGCCTGAGGATGCTCTCCCCGCCTGTCCCGCCGGCGGGACAGGCGGGCGAACAAGCGGCGCCGGCGCCGCGACGGAAAACCGAAAGCCACGGAATTCACAGCGCTATTTTCACGTCGGCGAATACCGACCTGTTCTCCATTGTCACGCGGAACGGTCGTCTGTACCGTCCTCGTCAGTGAATCGAGTCGAGGAGGAACATGGACAACGATGCCACCGAAGGCCTGCTACCAGTGCTTCCGGAGCTCAGTCGCCTGCTGCCTGACCTCAGCGGAATGGACGTCACAAGCCTGCTGACCGACTACGCGCGCATGGCGAAAATAATTTCCGTCGTGGACGCGGCCCGCTTTCTGGAGGAGAATTTCGCGTCGGCGCAGAATCTCGGCGGCCGGGAGAATCTCCTACGGCATGCCTGCCTCTCCGTGAGGATCGAGGGCGACGTGCTCGAGTTCGGTGTCATGGGCGGCCAGACTCTGAGCATCCTCTGCGAGGAGTTCGAGGATCGCACCGTGCACGGTTTCGACTCGTTCAAGGGGCTGCCCGAGGACTGGACACACGACAGTCCCGTCGGCACGTACAGCACGGAGGGGAGGCTGCCGACCGGCCTTCCGTCGAATGCGCAGCTGCACGTCGGCCTGTTCGAGGACACTCTGCCGAAGTACCTGGCCGGCACCGACGAACCGGTCGCTCTCGTGCACATCGACTCGGATCTGTACTCCAGCGCCCGCACCGTCCTGTTCGGACTCGCCCCACGGCTTCGTGCGGGGTCGATCGTCGTTTTCGACGAGTTCCTCAACTACCCCGGGTGGCGCCAGCACGAGTACCGCGCCCTGATGGAGTTCGTCGACGCGTTCGACGTCGATTTCCACTACTTCTCGTTCGCATCGAGCTATCTGTCCGTCGCGGTGCAGCTGGACTCGGCGCCCAAGGTGAGCTGACGTGCGGCAGCCCGCTCCAGGGCGGTCTCCCGACCGCCCTGGAGCGGGCTGCCCATGCTGGCTGCAACGTCAGGGCGCGGCGCTTCCCGCGCGCATGTCGTCCAGCGCCGAGGCGATCACCTCGACGCCGGCGGCGATGACGTCCGGATCGGGGGTGATGCTGATGCGGAAACACTGCCGGGGGTGGCGTCCGAGGCCCGGGCTGTCGCCGACCTCAGTGAAGAAGTGCCTTCCCGGCACGACGAACACCCCTCTGCGCTTGAGCAGCTCGTACAACCGAAGATCGTCGAACCAGTCCTCGTCCACCCAGACCCAGCAGAACATGCCCCCTTCGGCGGCGTGCAGGTGCCAGGAGACGTCCTTCGGCAGTGCCCCTGCCAGCAGCGACTCGACGAACTTCCGTCGCTCGGCGTAGAAGGGGCCGATGACCGACGCGACCAGCGAGTCGAGCACATCGGACCGCAGCGCGTGGGCCAGCGCCGACTGCACCAGTTGGGGGGCGTGCAGCGTCGAGTTGGACAGGAACGACACGATCGGATCGATGTGGCGTTCGTCGGCGATGGCGAAGCCCAGGCGCTCCCCGGGAAGCCCGGCCTTCGAGACCGAGAAGACATTGATGACGCGTTCGTCCCACACCGGCGCCATCGACGGTCCACCGATACCCGGGAACGGAGCGCCGTAGGCGTTGTCGATCACCAGCGGAACGTCGTGGCCCCGGGCGACCGAGACGAGTCGCTGTATCTCCTCGGGCGACGCACAACGGCCGGCCGGGTTGCTCGGGCTGGAGAACAGCATGAGCCCGACGTCCGTCAGGCTCTCGAGGGCCGGCAGATTGAGCAGATAGCGGAAGGAACGGTCGCTCTCCAGCCGCAGGAGGGGCTCGACTCCCCGGATTCCTCCGGGGGTCAGGGAGAGTCCCTGATAGCCGGTGTAGTCCGGGGTGATCGGCAGGACCAGCTTGGTGTCTCTCGTCGCGCCCGCCCCGGTGAAGAGTGCCGCGGCGATGAAGCAGATCATCTGACTGCCGGGCCCCACCACGATGTTGCGCGGCCCCACGCTCCAGCCGTAGCGGTCGTTGAAGTATTCGGCGATCGCGTCGACGAGCGTCGGCAGCCCGCGAGACGGTCCGTAACTGCAGCTGACCTCACCGAAGGAGGTGGCCAGTGCCTCGGAGGTCACCCGCTGCCAGGTCTCCATGACCTCGGGTATGGCCGCGGGGTTTCCTATGCCGAGGTTGAGCCACTCCGTTCCCGTGTCGGAACCGGTGGTAGTGGCTATGTCGTCCATGATGAGCCGGAGTCCGGACAGACTGGCCATCTTGCTTCCGGATCGGGACAGCTCCACGAGATCGCGTCCTTTCTGACGCTCAGTCAGCGACCGTGGCCGAAGCGGCGTCGGGAGAGTGGACCTCGACGAAGGGCAGGATTTCGCGGAAGCGCAGGACGGTGCCGTGGCAGTAGTTGGCGTTGTGCTCGAGGCTGCGCTGCGGCATGTACGGCATCTTCTGCCGCGCGTGATGGTTGACGCTCACCTTCATCCGTCCTGACGCGGCGTCGCCCCGCGCGCCGGCGTCGAGCATCTCGCGCTCCATCAGCAGCCCGGCCAGCTCCGGGGAGACCTCCAGGATGAAGGTCTCCGCGTCGCCCAGGCCGTCCACGGTGATTTCCGTGAACGCGTAGTCCGGAACGCTCACCGGTTCGCGGTAGATGTACGGACGTGCCAACAGGTCCATCTCGAATGCCTGCCGGGCCATCGGGTCCGACCACCATTCCTGGGTCGTGACGTAGTCGACCAGCACCCTGTCGAATTCCTCGCGATGGGTGCTGAGGATCATGTGCCCGATCTTGCCGCTGAGGAGCACATCATAGTTGGTCAGGTCGGCCAATGACCGGGAGATGAGGTCGAGCACCTCGGAATCCGTCCGCTGCCGCATGAAACGCGCGACGCTGTCGAACAGGTCGCCGTAGGAGACGATGCCGGCGGCGTCGAGATAGCCGGAGAGCAGGAACAGACCGCGCATGTTGTAGATCGTGTGCATCGCGTGGTAGAGCCAGTACGCATCGCGGCATTCTTCCTTCGAGACCCAGTTCGTGGCGACCACGACCTCGGCCTCGGACACGTCGCTCGGCACGGGTTCCGTGGTCAAGCCGTACTCTTCGACCTGGTTGTACATGGGCGTGTTGTGCAGGAGCAGCTGCGGATAGACGATGACGGTGTCGGCGTAGGACCGGCACAACTTCGTCAGACCGTCCCTGAACGACTCGGGGGTCTCGCCCGGAAGCGGCCAGATCAGTTCGACGTAGGAACTGATCTGCTTTTCCCTGAGCGTGCGCTGCAGTTCGACGAAGGTCTCTTCGCGGATGTTGGACCGCTCGATGAGTTTGAGAGCCTCGGGGTTCAGCGTCTGCAGCGAGATGGGCTGGGTCACCATGAGGTCGCCGCGGACGAAGATCTCGGTGATCTGCGCCATGCGTTCCGGCCGGTTCTTGGTGGCCGCCATGTAGACGACCAGCGGATAGCCGACTTCCTTCTTGCGCTTGACGATGTGCTCGGTCATCTCCACGTCACGGGGCGACTGCCCCCAGTTCGCGTCGGCGATGAAGAGCCCGGAGAGCCCGTTGTCGGCGATCCAGTCGAGCTCGGCCCTGATCCGCTCCTCCTCGAACTTGATCACCTTCGAGTTGGTGGCCGCGCCCCAGTAGCAGAAGGTGCAGCGGAAGGGGCACCCACGGTTCGTCTCCAGAATCCCCATGCTGAACTCGCGGCCGTCGAAGACACCGTTGAGGAAGGGGGAGGGAATCTCCATGAGGTTGCTGATCCGTGGCGCCGGTTCCGTGGTGACGAGTTCCCCGCCGGACCAGAAGCTGAGTCCGGGGACCTGGTGGATGTCGGGCGTCGTACTGTTGAGCTGCCTGAGCAGCTCCACGGACGTCCGCTCTCCCTCTCCGTTGCATATGTAGACGTTCTCCGGAGCGTCCGCGAGGTAGGTCGCGGCGTGATTCATCACCTGCGGCCCGCCGAGCAGGTAATGGGCGTCCGGCTGCCTCTCCCGCAGTTCCTTCAGCAGCCAGCTGACCAGCTTCATGTTCCAGATGTAACAACTGAAGGTGTAGACGTCCGCGTACTTCCCGGCCAGGTCCTCCAGCAGCTTGTGCCGGTCGTCGGTCACCGGGTACGAGACTATTTCGAAGGTGTGGGCCGGCCCCACCTCGATGTCCTCCTGCGCGCACGCCTGGATGTAACCGGAGGCGAGCGGCAGGATGTTCTCATAGGTGGGGATTTCGACGAGCACGACCTTTCTGCGCTCCCGGTTTCCGTTCCCGCCTCTAGTCGGGATACTTTCGATGAGCATTCCGGACCTCCGACCCGAATCCTGTGCCGCTGTCTCGTCGCATTGCGTGGCTAGGCAGGCTGCCCGGGCGTCCCGCTGTCCTCGGCGACCCACTGGTCGATGCGTCCGGCCAGTCCGGCGAGGACGGGGGTGTCGATGAGCACCCGTACGGTGAAGTCGATGTTCCAGACGCGGCGGGCCTCCAGCACCACCTTGGTGGCCAGCAGCGAGTCCCCGCCCAGGCCGAAGAAGTCCTGGTCGCGTCCGACTTTGTCGATCTTGAGGACATCGGCCCAGATCGTCGCGAGCCGGCGTTCCGTCTCCGTCTCGAAGTCGCCTTCCATGTCACACCCCTGTCTGCGCTGACGTCTGGCCATGAAGGTGAATGCCGGCAAGTGTCCGGGCGACCGCCTTGCGGTCCGCCTTGCCGCTCGGTGTGCGGGGCAACTCCGGCAGGACCGTGACGGAGACGGGCACCGAGGGGCCGGGCAGGAGGTCGGCCAGGGCGGCCAGCGCCCGGCCGGCGTCGAAGACGCCTTCCTCCGTGTCGACGGTGACGGCCGCCCGTAGTTGACGGGACCCTTCCGCGACCTGGAGGGGAACGCACACCGCTTCGGTGACACCGGGCTGTTCGAGCAGACAGGCGTCCACCTCGAGCGGATTGACCCGGACTCCGCGGATCTTCACTTCGTTGTCGGCACGGCCGACGTAGTGGATGACACCGTCCTCGACACGCACCAGATCCCCGGTGCGGAACGCCCTGTTGTGGCCGTGCCGGGTGAGGTCCAGCGGGATGTACCGCGCCGCGTTGAGGCGGGGCTGGTTGAGATAGCCGGTGGACAGGGGCAGGCCCGCCACCAAGAGCTCCCCCACCCCCGGCTCGTCCTGGTCGCCCGGATCGATGATCGCCTCGCAGCCCGGCAGCGGGCTCCCGATCGGCGGCAGCGTCGGCCACTCCTCCGGCGGCCCGGTCAGCGTATGCGCGCTGACCATGGCGGACTCGCTCTGACCGTAGTGAATGTTCAGCCGGCAGCCCGGCAGCCGGCGGAAGAAATCCCTGAGGACCGGCGTGCAGACGAGCTGTTCGCCGCCGAGGTTCACCTCCTGGAGGGCGAGGCCGTCGAGCGAATCGGCGGCGGCGGCGACGGTGGTGAGCATGTTCAGTGCCACGTACGGCAGGAACAGACGCTCGATGCGGTTGTCCGCGAGCCAGTCGAGCAGCGCGATCGGGTCGCGCCGCAGCGGCTCGGGCATGATCACCAGTGTTCCCCCGCCGCACAGCGTGCCGAGGACCTCCTGGAACCAGACGTCGAAGTTCAGCGGCGTGAACTGGGCCGTGCGCAGATCGGGCCGCACCGAGTGACTTCGCTGCCAGTGCGCCATGTTGTCGATGGAGCGGTGCGGCAGGGCGACACCCTTGGGCAGTCCTGTGGACCCGGAGGTGTAGATGATGTACACAGGCAGGTCCGGCCGGCAGGAATGCGGCGGCATGGCCGCCTCGCCCTGGTCGGCCGAAGCGGGCATCGGCGGAATGCGCAGGGACCGCGCGCGGGTCGTGAAGGCGGGTTCCCGGTCGGCGTACAGCAGCAGACCGGCTCCGCTGTCGGTGTGCATGTGCTCGAGGCGCTTGAGCGGATAGTCGGCGTCGAGCGGCACGTACGTGGCACCGACGTACACCGTGGCCAGCATTGCCGCCACGATCGCGGCACTTCGTGAGCCGGTGATCGCCACCCGGTCACCCGGACGGATGCCCTGCTCCACGAGAACCGCGGCGATACCGCCGATCCACCGGCTCAGCTCACGGTAGGTCAGCTCCCGACCCTCGTCGCAGACGGCGATCTCGTCCGACCGCTGTGCCGCCGTCGCGGCCAGTGCCTCGAGCAGGCACGGCGGGTCGGCCGGACCGCCCCACAGTGAGGGGAGCGGTCGGAGCACAGTCAGCGCTGTCGGTTTACTTGCCATCTGCCATCCCTAGGCCGAGGACGCTCATGAAAACTGTGCGTGAGTTACTCGAGAGAGAATTACTGGATTCGACGCGATGTTCCCTGGCTCGGTTTCCGACGACCGAGCGGATGGCACCCTCAAAAAGGGGCGGTGATGACATCACGGACCGATACGCATTCCCATGCCACCGAAATCAGCTTACCACGACACTGCACAGGTCAACTGGCGGTCGATGTACGGGACTTGAGGCCATCCAATACGTCGCTGAGATCCGCCAGCAATGCGGCTTCTTGGGCCCTCAGATAGAAATGCCCGCCGGGCAGCACGCGGAGCCGGAAGGTCTCTTGCGTCAATTCGCCCCAGCGGCGCATCTGTTCCGGGGTCACTTCGGAATCGGTGTCACCGGTGTAACCGTAGACCGGACAGTCGAGCAGGGGCCGGGGACCGCCGACGTAGTCGTCCACCAGGTGATAGTCCGCACGGACCGCGGGGAGCACGATCTCCCGCAGGTCGGGGTCGGCGAAGACCGCGGCCCGGCTCGCGTCGAAACCCACGACATGCGCGATGATCTCGTCGTCCGTGCCGGAGATCATCTGCCGGCCCGCCAGCGCGTGTGTCGCCCGCCTGCCGGACACGCACAAGGCGGCCGGAGGGCACCCCCACTCCTGGAAACGCAGTGCCACCTCGTGCGCCACCGAGGCCCCCATGCTGTGACCGAACATCACCAGCCGATGCCGCGTAAGCCCACCGAGCGCATTGGCTATCTCGTCCGCGAGGGCCTCCAGCCGGGGCGCGAACGGGTCGCCGAACCGGTCTTCCCGGCCCGGGTAGCGCACGGCGAGCACGGCGACGTCCGACGGCAGGCCCAGGGCCCAGGTGCGATACGCGCTCGCACCGGCACCGGCCGCGGCGAAGCAGAGGAGTTTCGTCTCGCAGCCGTCGCCGTCGCGGTAGCGGCGCAGCCACCGATCCTCCCGCGGGTCACTCATCGAAGCGTTCCCTTTCCGGCCTCGGCCAGGACCGTGTTCCCGTCGTTCGTCTCCGCGCGCCGGGCGACGATCGAGTCGACGATCTCACCGCTGCGCACCGCGATGTTGGACAGCAGTGAGGAGGTCAGACCGTGGGTGTGTTCGGTACCGCCCTGGAGATAGATGCCGCATCGCATGTCGGGTGCGGTGACGATGCGGTAGTCCCGCTCCACCCGGTACCGGCCGGCCTCGTCCCGCAGGCAGTACTGGTCGAGATCGCCGAGCAGCTCCGTGGGCTCCATCGCGTTGTAGCCCGTCGCACACACGAGCAGGTCGAAGTCGAGTTCACGTATCTCGCCGTCGGGGCCCTCCTGGAGGGACACGCGCGTCTCGGCGCCCGCGCGCTTGACGCCGGTGACCCTGGTCAGGTTGAGGAACTGAAGACGGCTGACGCCCCGTACGTCGTCGTCGTAGGACCTGCGGTACAGGTCCCGGATCACCTCGTCGTCGACGACCGAGTAGTTGGTGTTGCGGTGGTACCGCCAGAACGCCTCCCGCGTCTGCTCGCTGCCGAAGTAGTACTCGTCGACAGCACCGAGGTCGAAGACCTGGTTGGCGAAGGGGGTGTCGTCCGCGACGGAGTAGCCGTAGGACGGAACGATCGCGCAGACCTCTGCGTGCGGCAGCTCGTCGTACAGGAACCTGGTGATCTCGGCGGCGCTCTGGCCCGCTCCGGCGACCGCCACCCGGCGGAGTTCCCCGGGGTCCGTGCGGCGGTACTTCTCCAGGAACTCGGAACTGTGCCAGACACGTTCGTCGCGCTCGGTGCCCTCGGGCATGCTCGGAACCAGGCCGGTGGAGATCACCACGTTGCGGGCCTCGACCACGCGGCCGGGTCGGCCGGCGGTGTCGGCCACTTCCAGCAGCAGACGGTCCGACAGCTCCGGAGCGGTGCCCGGCTGCCTTCTGATCGACGTCACCTCGCTGCCGTACACGATGCGGTCGGCCACCCGTGCCTGCGCCCACTCCAGGTACTGGTGGAACTCCTGGCGTGTGGGGAAGAAGTCCTGGTTGTTGACGAACTGCGGGAGCCGCCCCGCCGCGTGCAGATACGCGACGAAGCTGAAACTCGACGTCGGATTGCGAAAGGTGACCAGGTCCTTGAGGAAGGATATCTGCATGGTCGCCGACGGCAGCAGCATGTTGCGGTGCCAGCCGAAGGACGACTGACGCTCGAAGAAGAGGCTGCTGATCCTGTTCTCCGGGCCCCGCGCCCCGAACTCCTGAAGGGCGATGGCGAGCGACAGGTTGGACGGACCGAACCCAATGCCGACCACGTCGTAGATCTCGTTTTCACGATTAGTCATAGAGAATTCTCCCGCTGGCATTTCCATCGGTCGCGCCGCCAACGTAGACCCGGCACGATGAGCCATTCAAGTACGCCTGCCGCATTCATGTCCCGCCGACGGGACACGAATTCACTTGTGAAATGCTCAGAGGGCTTCGCCGTCCTTGGTCCTCCTGCGCAGCGTCGGGCGGCTCGACCGGGCGAGGTCCTTCCACCTGTCCGACAGACCCGCGATGGTGCGTGCCGCGAACAGGGTGCGGATGGACACCTCGAGACTCAGCTCCGCCCGGATCAGACCGACGACTCTGATCGCTCGCAGCGAGTTGCCCCCGAGGTCGAAGAAGTCGTCGTCGATGCCCACTTGGTCAAGTTCGAGGGCGTCGGCGAAGACCGCTGCCAGCACCCGCTCGGTGTGGTTGCGGGGTGCCCGGTAGGTCCCGTCGTCGACGGCGGCTGCCGGCAGCGATGCCCGGTCCACTCTTCCGCCGGCCGTCAAGGGGAGGCGTTCCAGCACCACGAACACGGACGGCACCATCGCCTCGGGCAGCCGCTCCGCGACGTACCGGCGCAGTTCCTCGGCCGGGGGCCGGGCTGCGCGCTCACTCACCGGGACCACATAGGCGACCAGCCGCCGTTTTCCGGAGTCGTCCGTCGCGGCGACCACCAACGACTGGGCGAGACCGGTGTGTTCGGACAGCACCTCGTCGATCTCCGTCGACTCGACCGGAACCCCGCGTATCTCCGTCTGGGTGTCTGCCCGGCCGACGTACTCCAGGCGGCCGTCCGCACTCCATCGCACCCGGTCCCCGGTCCGGTACATGCGCCCGCCCGCCGGACCGAACGGGCAGGGCACGAACCGCTCCGCCGTCGGCCCGGGCCGTCCGGCGATCCCACGGGCGAGGCCGGCGCCCGCCGCATAGAGCTCGCCGGTCACGCCGGCGGGCACCGGCGCCAGGCCCGGCCCCAGCACATAGAGGGCGGTGTTGTCCGCGGGGCGGCCGACCGCGCCGACGTGGTCCGGCGGGGCGTCCCCTGCCAGGCGGTGGGTCGCGGAAAACGGCGTCGTCTCCGTCGGGCCGTGGCCGGTCACGACCATGAGCTCGGGGCATGCCTCACGCACCCGTCGTACCGCGGCCGAGGACACACGCTCGCCGCCGGTCCACACCTCGCGCAAGCCGGCGAGGCTCTTGGGATGCTCTGCCGCGATTGCCGAGAACAGTCCCACGGGCAGCCACAGCGCGGAGAGCTCGTGCACCGCCCGCAGTTCGGTCAGCGTGTCGACGTCCAGTTCGCCGGCAGGAGCCACGACCACTCGGCCGCCGTTCAGCAGCGGCGCCCAGAGCTCGAGGGCAAGCGCCTCGGAGGTGTGCGACGAGTGCCACAGCACGGTGCCGCGGCCGCCTTCACGCCATTGCCGATCCATGACGGAACGCAGCAGGTTGCGGTGTGTGACGGCGACCCCGGAGGGTGATTCGTCCGGTCCGGAGCCGTACGTGACGGCCAGCAGGCCGTCCGGGTGCAGGGAGATGGGTGCGCCGTCGTCTCCTGCGGCCTCAGAGGCGATCTCCTCGAACCGGATCACCGGAACGTCCGGATCGGCGCAGAGCGCATCGACCGTCGCCGCTTCGGCGAGCAGCAGGCGCACCTCGGCCTCCCGCGCCACCGGCCAGATTCGTTCGGGGGCCGCCGCCGGGTCGACGGGCAGGTAGGCTCCGCCCGCCTTCACCACTCCCAGCAGTGCGACGGCGAGGTCGACCGAGCGAGGCAGTGCCACGGCCACGACCGTCTCGGGTCCGACGCCCCGGCGACGCAAGGCCCCGGCCAGGCGGCCGGACCGCTCGTCCACCTCGCGGTACGAGAGGACCGTCTCCCCGGACACCACCGCGACGGCGTCGGGATCCCGCTCCACCTGGCGGGCGAACAGCTCGGGGACCGTCAGCCCGGGGACCGGGACTTC
The DNA here is from genome assembly GCF_023516615.1 of Streptomyces panaciradicis. Lineage (GTDB taxonomy): Bacteria > Actinomycetota > Actinomycetes > Streptomycetales > Streptomycetaceae > Streptomyces > Streptomyces panaciradicis. The sequence continues at coordinate 26,404 of NZ_JAMGBF010000092.1, read as the reverse complement.
CGTGCCGATCGCTGCCGTGAGCACCTGGTCCCGCTGGGCGCCCGCAAGCACGTCCAGCGCGCCGACCGGCAGTTGCGCGTCGGCGGCCAGCAGGGCACGCATGTACGCGATCAACTCCAGGCCGACAAAGCGCAGTTCAGCCGCGGAGTACAGGGTCGCCGGGGCGTCGAGACGCAGGAACAGGTCGCTGTCGGCGCTTCCGTCGGTGTAGACGCCGATGGACAGTTCGTCGAAGGCGCCGGTCGTGGCGCCGAGGTGACGCGCGGGGCGGCCGGCGAAGTGGAGTTGCTCCGCGAAGTCGACCACGTTGATCACGGCGCCGAAACTGCCGCGTCCGCTCAGGCCGATGCCGCTCGCGCGCTGGATGTCCGAGTAGTGACAGGCGATGTGGCCGAAGATCTCGTACGTCTCGTCGACCACCGCGTCGGCGATCTCCCCGAAGGTCGCGCTGAGCGGAACCCGCACGCGCATCGGCACCACGTTGACGGCCAGCCCGGGTGTGCTGCTCGCCGCCCCGGTCCGGTTGGCCACGGCCATCGACATGAGGAACTCCGGGCGGTCGCAGCGGTGCCGGAAGTACACCGCCGCGGCCGCGGTGAGCAGCGACGACATCCACACGCCCAGGGCCTTCGCGGCGTCGGTCCAGGTGTCCGCCTCCGCGCGCGGAATGGTCAGCGTGCGGCTCACCATGCCGATGGCGTCGGCCAGTTGCCCCCAGCGGTCGGCCGTGCCGGTCCGCTCGGACAGCGCCCTTCGCGCGTCCTCGGGCAGGGCGACGCCCGGGACCTGTGCGGGCCCGGGCGCGTTCGCCAGGTAGGAGCGCCAGAACTCGATGTCCTCGGTGAAGGCCGGGGAGTCGCGGTACCGCGTCGCCTCGGCCGCGAACGGCTCGGCGTCCCACGGCTGCGGCAACTCCGGTATCCGCACGCCCCGTACGAGCGCCGTGTAGACCTCCGCGAGGCGCCGTGACAGCAGGCCGCCGGCGCCGTACCCGTCCGAGACGAGGTGGTGGTAGGCGACCACCACCAGGGAGCGGGCCGCCCCGAGTCTCACCACTCCCAGCCGGAACAGCAGATCCCGTTCCAGGTCGAACGGCTGCCTCACCAGGTCGGCCAGCGCCTCGCGAGCAGCCTGCTCGGGATCGGCCGTGTCACCGACATCCATGAAGAACGGCTGCCAGTCCTCCAATTCCCGGGGCACCTGCCGCAGTTCGCCGTCCACTTCGACGAAGTTGACGCGCAGCACTTCCGCCTCGCCGAGTACATGCCGGAAGGCGGATTCCATGACCGCCGTGTCCAGTTCACCGTCCACGTCCCACATGAACAGCGCGTGGTTCAGCGTGTCGGGGTTCATTTTCTGCGCGAGCCACATTCCCTTTTGCGCAGACGACGCACCGAACGAGCGCACACGGATCATCTCCTCAAGCGAACAGGCCCGGGATTCGGTGGAATTCGAGATCGCCTCCACCTTCACGGACGGGGGAACAGCCGGTCAAGACAATGGCGTTCGGGGACCGGCCGAGCTGTCGGCCGGCTCGGGGTGTCCCGCCGACAGGACAGTTACCGGGCGCGGAAAGAGGAGACTATGTGCCCGGTGATCAGCCGCGCGGTCGGGTATTTCAGCGCCATGTTCGCCCGGAGCCGGAGCCCGGTCGCCGCGGTCAGCCGCTTGCTCAACTCCACCGACAGCAGCGAGTCGAAGCCGAGATCCTTGAACTCCTGGTCGGGGTCGATCGCCTCCCCGGAGGGGTGTCCGAGCACGACGGCGATCTTTCTCAGGACATGGTCCAGTACGAGTGCCTCCGCGTCTCGTTCGGAGAGGGTGGAGAACGCGTCCGGCAGGGAAAGAGGCTCGTCATCCGCTGTCGGCAGCTCTGCCTCGGGCAGCTGTGCCGTCGCTCCCGGACGGGTGGAGTTCAACCAGTACCGCTGTCGCTGGAAGGCGTACGTCGGCAGTTCCACCCGTCGGCGTGCCCCGAAGAAGGCGTCCCAGTCCACGCTCCCGCCCCGGACGTACAGCTGGGCCAGCGAGCCGAGCAGTGCCTCCGCCTCTCCCCGGTCCCGCCGTGCCGAGGACAGGACGAGCGCGTCGTCGAGGTCCTCGACGATCTCCTGCACCGGGACGGTCAGGACGGGGTGCGGGCTCATTTCGACGAACACCCGGTGGCCGTCCTCGGCCAGTTGCCGGACGGATGTTTCGAAGAGGACCTTCTCACGGAGATTGTCGTACCAGTAGACACCGTTCAACTTCTCGGTATCGACCTTTTCACCACGCAGGGTCGAGTAGAAGGGCAGTGTCGACGACTGCGGGCGTATGTCGGACAGGGGCCCGATCACCTGGTCGCGGACTCGGGCGACCTGATGGGAATGGGAGGCGTAGTCGACCGATATACGCCTGGCCTGAATGCCCTCCGCCGTCATCTTCTCGACGAATTCATCGAGGGCGCCAGGCTCACCGGACACCACCACGGAGCGGGGGCCGTTGACGACAGCGACGCTCACCCGGTCGTTCCAGGAGGTGAGGCGCTCGGCCACGAGTTCCGCGGACGCCTGGACCGACGCCATCCCGCCATGGCCGATGAGCCCCAGCAGGGCCTTGCTGCGCAGTGCCACGATCTTGGTCGCGTCGCGCAGCGACAGTGCGCCGCAGACGTGGGCGGCGGCGATCTCGCCCTGGCTGTGTCCGACCACGGCACCCGGTTCCACTCCCCAGGACCGCCACAGGGCGGCGAGGGACACCATCACCGAGAACAGCGCCGGCTGCACCACGTCGATCCGGTCCAGCGTCGGGGCGCCTTCCGCACCGCGCACCACGTCGGTCAGCGACCAGTCGACCCACTCCGCCAGCGCGGCCGCGCACGCGTCGAGGCTGTGGGCGAACACGGGGAAGGCGTCGTACAACTGCCGTCCCATGCCGACCCATTGGGATCCCTGGCCCGGAAACATGAAGACGGTGCCGCCCAGCTCCCCGGCCGTCCCGCGTACCACCGCGGCCGACTCGGTGCCGTCGCGCACCGAAGCCAGTCCGCTCAGCATCTCGTCCCGGTCGCGGCCCAGGACGACGGCACGGTGTCCGAAGGCGGTCCGGCTGGACACCAGCGACCAGCCGGTGTCGGCGAGATCCATTGCCGGGTTCGCCTCGACGAAGTCGTGCAGCCTGCCCGCCTGCCGTCGCAGCGCCGTCGTGTTCCTGCCCGACACGGTCCACGGCACCAGACCGCCGGCGCCGGCCTGGCCGGACCCGGCCGGCTCCTGGGGCGGCGGCGCCTCCTCCAGGATCACGTGCGCGTTGGTGCCGCTGACGCCGAACGATGACACCCCGGCCCGCCGCGGGCCGTCCGTCCGGGGCCACTCGCGGCCCTCCAGCAGCAGTTCGACCGCGCCCGAGGACCAGTCCACGTGGTGTGAGGGGGTGCGCACATGCAGGGTCTTCGGCAGGTGACCGTGGCGCATGGCCTGCACCGCCTTGATGATCCCGCCGACCCCGGCCGCGGCCTGGGCATGACCGATGTTCGACTTCAGAGAGCCCAGCCACAGCGGCCTCCCCTCGGGCCGGTCCTGTCCGTAGGTCGCGAGCAGTGCGCCGGCCTCGATGGGGTCGCCCAGCGCGGTTCCGGTGCCATGGGCCTCGACCAGGTCCACCTCCCGGGGCGCGATCCCCGCGTCGGCCAGTGCCTGCCTGATCACCTTCTGCTGGGCCAGACCGTTGGGTGCGGTCAGGCCGTTGCTGGCGCCGTCCTGGTTGACCGCCGTACCGCGGACGACGGCCAGGACCGGGTGGCCGGCCCGACGGGCGTCGGACAGCCGCTCCAGGAGCAGTACGCCTACTCCCTCGGCCCAGCCGGTGCCGTCCGCGCCGTCCGCGAAGGACTTGCACCGCCCATCGGCCGCCAGCCCGCGCTGCCGCGAGAACTCCACGAAGATCGCGGGCGTCGACAACACCAGCGCCCCGCTCGCCAGCGCGAGCGAACACTCCCCCGCGCGCAGCGAACGTACCGCCAGATGCAGGGCCACCAGCGACGACGAGCAGGCGGTGTCCACGGACAACGTCGGCCCGGTCAGGCCCAGTTCGTACGCCACTCGGCCGGAGGCAACGCTCAGCGCGCTCCCGTGCATCAGGTAGCCCTCGAGCTCGTTCCCGCCGCCCTCCAGGAAGCGCGAGCCGTACTCGGAGGAGCTCACCCCGGTGAATACACCGACGTCGCTCCCGCGCACCTGTGCGGGCACGATGCCGGCCCGCTCGAAGACCTCCCACGAGGTCTCCAGGAGCAGGCGCTGCTGCGGATCGATGGCCATCGCCTCGCGCGGGCTGATGCCGAAGAAGCCCGCGTCGAAGGCGGCCACGTCCGTCAGGAATCCGCCGTGCCGCACGTACGAACAGCCGACCGTGTCGGGGTCCGGGTCGTACAGGTCGCGCCAGCCGCGGTCCGTGGGGAACTCGTCCACCGCGTCCACGCCGTCGCGGACCATGTCCCACAGTTCCTCGGGCGAGGTCACGCCGCCCGGGTAGCGGCAGGCCATGGCCACCACGGCGACCGGTTCGCCGTGGGCGGCTCTGAGGGCCTCGTTCTCCTGCCGGAGGCGGTCACGTTCCTCCAGCAGGGTGCGCAGCGCCCGTTCGACCCGGTCCCCGCCAGCCGCCGCGCGGTCCGCGGAGTCGTCCATGTCAGTTGCCCCTCTCGTCCAGAGCCAGGTCGACGAGTGCTTCCAGGTCCATGGCGGCCAGTTCCTCCGGGGCGGTGTCAGCGTCCGGGCTCGTGCTCGGTGCCGGGCGCAGCAGGCCGGCGATGTGCCCGCCGAGTTCGCGCGGTGTGGGGTAGCTGAAGACGAGGGTGGTCGGCAGGCGTAGTCCGGTGGCGGAGGCCAGGCGGTTGCACAGTTCGACGGAGGTCAGCGAGTCGAAGCCGAGCTGGGTGAACGCCTGATCGGTGTCGAGAGACGTGCCGGTCGGGTGCCCGAGCACGACGGCGACCTGTTCGCGGACCCAGTCCAGTACGGCCGCCTCCGCCTCGCCCGCCGGAAGGGCGGCGAGCCGTGCGGGCAGGCTGCCGTCCCCGGCCCTGCTCGCCCTGTTGCGCGCCGGGCGACGGGTGGCGACGAGCTCGCCCAGGAGGGGCGGCGGTTCCTCGCCGTTCCTGTCGCGCAGGGCGGCGATGTCCAACCGGGCCGGGATCACGACCGGGTGGTCGACGGCGCGCGCCGCATCGAACAGGGCCAGTGCCTCGGCGGTCGGCATCTCGGCGACGCCGAGTCTGCGGACCCGCGCGAGATCGGACCCGGACAGGTTTCCGGTCATGCCGCTGGGCTGCTCCCACCAGCCCCAGCACAGTGAGGTGCCGACCAGCCCGGAGGCCCTGCGTCGCGCTGCCAGACCGTCCAGGAACCCGTTGGCGGCCGCGTAGCCCGCCTGCCCGGCGGTGCCCAGTGTGCCGGCGAGGGCGGAGAACAGGATGAACGCAGAGAGGTGGTGATCCCGGGTCAGCTCGTGCAGATGGTGCGCGCCGAGGACTTTGGCGCGCAGCGCGCGCTCGATGCTGCTCGGGGTCAGCGACTCGACGGTGCCGTCCGCCAGTTCACCCGCGGTGTGCACGACTGCCGTCAGGGGATACCCGGGAGGCATGGTCGCGAGCAGTCCGGCCACCGCGTCCCGGTCCGCGACGTCGCAGGCCACGACGTCGACCGCCGCGCCCGCCCGCGCCAGCTCGGCGACCAGTTCGGTCGCCCCGTCGGCCGCCATGCCCCGACGGCTCGCCAGCACCAGGCTGCGCACTCCGTGTTCGGTGACGAGATGCCGGGCGACCAGCGAGCCCACTCCCCCGGTCCCACCGGTGACCAGCACGGTCCCGCCGCCGAAGCCGCTCGCCAGATCGAAGATGATCTTCCCGGTGTGGCGGCCCTGGCTCATCTCGCGGAAGGCCCTGCGCGCGTCGCGGATGTCGTGGACGGCGATCGGGTTCAGGTGCAACTGCCTGTCGGCGAACAGGTCCATGACGGCACGGAACATCTCGTGGATGACGTCCGGGCCGGCCTCGTAGAGGTCGAAGGCACGGTAGTCGACGCCCGGATGAGCGGCCGCCACCTGCTCGGGATCGCGGACGTCCGTCTTTCCCATCTCCACGAAGCTCCCGCCTCCGGGCAGCAGCTTCAGCGAGGCGTCGACGAATTGGTGCGCGAGGGAGTTCAGTACGACGTCCATCCCGCGGCCGCCGGAGGAGTCCAGGAAGGCGTCCGCGAACTCCACGTCCCGCGACGAGGCCAGGTGCGCGTCGTCCAGGCCCAGGGCGCGCAGGGCGGGCCACTTGGCCGGGCTCGCGGTCCCGTAGACCTCGGCACCGACGTGCTTGGCCAGTTGCACGGCGGCCATGCCGACGCCTCCAGCCGCCGCGTGGACGAGGATGCGCCGGCCCTTCTCCAGACGGGCCACGTGGAAAAGGGCGTAGTAGGCGGTGAGGAAGGCGCCGGGCACGGACGCGGCCTCCACGTAGCTCCAGTGGTCGGGCACGGGCATGAGCAGGCGGTGGTCGGCCACGGCCACTCGGCCGAAGGCTCCGGAGAAGATGCCCGTCACCCGGTCGCCCGGTGCGAGAGCGGTGACGTCGTCCGCGACCTCCAGCACGATCCCGGCGCCCTCGCTGCCGATCCCGGCGTCGATGGCCGTCCGCTCCACCAGTCCCAGGGCGATCGTGACGTCCCGGAAGTTGAGCCCGGCGGCGTGCACGGCGACGCGCACCTGCCCGCTCGACAGGGGCGCCTCCACCTCGGGGCACGGCACCCAGGTCAGGTTCTCCAGCGTCCCCTTGCGGGGAATGCCCAACCGGTGCGCGCCCGAGGCCGGCGACTCGATCCGGTTGCCCGGCGGTGAGGTCTCCGCCAGCCGAGGGACCAGCAATTCGTCACCGCGCACGGCCAGTTGCGTCTCGGCGAGGGCGAGCGCAGCCGGCAGGAGCGCCCAGGAGGCTTCCTCGTCGTCGACGTCCAGCAGCCGGAATCTGCCGGGGTGTTCGGTCATCGCGGACCGGATCAGGCCCCAGACGGACGCGCCGGGGAGGCTTTCGACGCCCTCCCGGACACCGGTGGCGAGGCGGGTGAGGACCACCAGCGTGCATCCGGCGAGCACGTCCTCGGCGAGGAACCGCTGGACTCGTTCCAGCACAAGCGTGTTCACGGCGGTCACGTCGGCCTCGGTGTCGACGAGATCGTCCACACGGAGCACGAGGTACCGGGGTGCCTCGCCCGCGAGCACGTCGTCGAAGGACGCGTAGAACTCGGGCGCGCCGGCGAGACGGGACGCCGGACCGTCCTTCGCGCCGAGAACGCCCCACCGCCCCGAATCGGTCTCCCGCCCGGTCGGGCGGACCGGTCGCCATGCCACCTGGTACAGGGATTGTCCGGATCCGCCACCCACCGTGCGCAGTTGCCCGGGGCTCACCTGCCGGAACGTCAACGCCCCGATGTGCGCGATCCCGTGGCCGTGCTCGTCCGCGACCGTCACCGACACGGCGGCCGCACCGGCCGGGGAGATCCGGATCCGCACGGTCGGACCGCACTGCTCGTACAACTCCGCCCCGGCCCACGAGAACGGCATCCAGCCCTGATCGGGCCCGATCTCGACGACCCCGCCGGCCACGACCGCGTGCAGCGCCGAGTCCAGCAGCGCCGGGTGCAGGACGAATCCGGCATCGGCCGAACCGCCGGAGGTCCTGGGCAAGGTGGCCGTGGCGAAGAGGTCGTCGCCGCGCCGCCACACCTCGCGCAGCCCGCGGAAGGCCGGGCCGTATGCGAAGCCCGCGTCCGCAAAGGAGTCGTAGAGACTGTCCAGGGGCAGCTGCCGCGCCTCAGGCGGCGGCCATACGGCGAGGGATGCCGCTTCATCGGTGCGTGTGGCCGACGGCGCCGCGCCCGTTGCGAGCCTTCCAGCGGCGTGCCGGGTCCAGTCGCCGGCCGTTCGCCGGTCGTCGGCGGGCCGCGCGTACACGTCCAGGGAGCGGTGTCCCTTCTCGTCCGGCGCGCCGACGACGATCCGCACCCGTACCTCGCCCGGGTCGGGAAGGATCAGGGGCACTTCCAGGGAGAGTTCGTCGACCGCGGTGCAGCCGACGGTGTCGCCGGCCCACAGCGCCAGGTCCAGGTAGGCCGTCGCCGGTACGACGACCGAGCCGAACACGGCGTGATCGGCGAGCCAGTCGTGGGTGCGCGGGGACCACCGGCCGGTGAACACCACCTCGCCGGTGCCGGGGTGATCGACCACCGCTCCCAGCAGAGGGTGTTCCGGCGCCGAGAGGCCGGCGGAAGAGACGTCCGCCATGCCCGTCCCGGCCTGGAAGTCCAGCCAGTACCGCCTCCGTTGGAACGCGTACGTCGGAAGGTCCACCCGGCGGCGCGGACCGAACAGGGCGTCCCAGTCCACGTCCCCGCCCCGGACGTACAGCTGGGCGAGCGAGCCGACGAGCGTCTCCACCGCGTCCCGGCCCCGCCGGGCTGCCGACAGGACCACCGCGTCGTCCACGCCCTCGGCGGCGAACGCCTCCTTGGTGATGCTCGTGAGGGTCGCTCCCGGGCCCAGTTCGAGGAAGGTGTCGGCACCCGCCGTACGGGCGTGCTCTACGGCGTCGTGGAAGCGCACGGGTTCACGGATGTGCCGTACCCAGTGGGCGATGGAGGTCAGCTCCTCGATCGTGGCCTCGCGGCCCAGTCTCGTCGAGACGACCGGGACGGTCATAGGGCCCGGGCCCGCCGGGAGTGCGCCGACGGAGTTCGCGAACTCCTCCAGGACCGGGTCCATCAGCGGGGAGTGGAAGGCGTGGTCGACGTCGAGGAGTTTCGCCGGCGTACCGTCGGCGGCGAGGCGGTCCCGGAGGTCGAGGACCTCGTCGCGGACACCTGAGACCACGACCGACTCCGGGCCGTTGACAGCGGCGACACCGGTTCGGTCGTAGGGGCCGAGGAGGGCGCCGACCCGCTCCTCCGACGCGCGTACCGCGAGCATCGCACCCCGCTCGGCCTCGTGCATGGCCCGACCGCGCGCGGCCACCAGCCGTGTCGCGGTGTCGAGGTCCAGGGCGCCGGACACATGGGCGGCGGCGACCTCGCCGATGGAGTGACCGATGAGGTGGCTCGGCTGCCCGCAGAGCGTCATCAGGAGCCGGTATCGGCTGACCTCCAGCGCGAACAGCGCCGGCTGCGCGATGTCCGTGCGGGTCGCACCGTCCTGTTCGGGCGCTTCAGCGAGAAGCAACGTCCGCAGAGCGTACGGGAGATGGGCGTCGAAGTGCGTGCAGATCTCGTCGATACTGCGAGCGAAGACAGGGAAGGTGTCGTACAACTTGGGCGCTGTGCACTGCCATTGGGTGCCCTGCCCCGGGAACAGGAACGCGGTGCCGCCCAAGTCACCGGCGACGCCCCGTGCGACCCCCGCGGAGTCGGTGCCGTCGCGCAGCGCGGCGAGACCGAGCAGCAGTTCGTCCCGGTCGCGTCCCAGCACCACCGCGCGATGCTCGAACCGCGACCGGCTCGACGTCAACGACCGCCCGATGTCGGCGATTTCGGCGTTGGGGTCGGCGACGGCGAAAGCGTGCAGCCGCTCGGCCTGCGCCCGCAGTGCGCTCTCCGAGCGTGCCGACACGACCCACGGAACCACGCCGGTCAGCGGGTCGGAGACATCAGGCACCCCTTCTTCCTCGGGTGCCTCCTCCAGGATCAGATGCGCGTTGGTGCCACTGGCCCCGAAAGCAGACACACCGGCGCGCCGCGGCCGTCCCGGGGCGCTCGGCCACTTCATGGTCCCGGTCAGCAGTTCCACCGCCCCGGCCGACCAGTCCACCCGGGTCGTCGGGCGGTCCACGTGCAGGGTCTTGGGCATGGTCCGGTGGCGCATCGCCATGACCATCTTGATGATGCCGCCGACGCCCGCCGCCGCCTGCGTGTGCCCGATGTTCGACTTCAACGCCCCGAGCCACAGCGGCCGGTCGGGGTCGCGGTCCTGTCCGTAGGTGGCCAGGACCGCCTGCGCCTCGATCGGGTCGCCCAGTGTCGTGCCGGTGCCGTGGGCCTCGACCACGTCCACCTCGTTCGCCCGGATGCGGGCGTTCGCCAGTGCCGCGCGGATCACCCGCTGCTGGGACGGGCCGTTCGGTGCGGTCAGCCCGTTGGACGCGCCGTCCTGGTTGACCGCCGAGCCCCGGATCACCGCCCAGATCCGGCGTCCGGCCCGCCGAGCGTCCGACAGCCGCTCCAGGACCAGCACGCCCGCGCCCTCGGAGAAGCCGGTGCCGTCGGCCGCGTCGGCGAAGGCCTTGCACCGGCCGTCCACCGCCAGGCCCCGCTGCCGCGACATCTCCCGGAAGACCTGTGTCGTCGCCATGACGGTGACGCCCCCGGCCAGCGCCAGCGTGCACTCGCCCTGGCGCAGCGACTGCACGGCCTGGTGCACCGCCACCAGCGACGAGGAGCAGGCGGTGTCGATCGACAGCGCCGGGCCCTCCAGACCCAGCGCGTACGCCACCCGCCCGGACGCCACGCTGAGCAGCGAACCGGTCTGCGCGTAGCCCGCGATGGCCTCGGGGGTGTGGACGTGGTTGCCGTATCCGAAGTAGGCGATGCCGGCGAACACGCCGGTGCTGCTGCCGTGCAGGGTCCGCGGGTCGATGCCTGCCCGCTCCAGGGACTCCCAGGAGGTCTCCAGGAGCAGCCGGTGCTGAGGGTCGGCGGCCAGCGCCTCACGTGGGCTGATCTCGAAGAAGTCGGCGTCGAAGTCACCAGCGTCGTAAAGGAATCCGCCGGAGCGGGTGCAGCAGGTGCCCGGCCGGTCCGGATCCGCGTCGTACAGGGCGTCCAGGTCCCAGCCTCGGTCCTCGGGGAAACCCGACACCGCGTCCCGGCCCGCCGCCACCAGCTCCCACAGCGCCTCCGGCGACGCCACGCCGCCCGGAAAACGGCAGCCGACGCCCACGATCGCGATGGGCTCCGCGGCGGCCTCGGTCAGCTCGTTCAGGCGCCGACGGGTCTCGAACAGCTCGATCGAGGTGCGCTTGAGGTAGTCGAGAACATCGGCGTCGTTGTCGTGTGTCATCGCTCTCCCTGGCCGAGCTCTTTGTCCAGCAGCGAGAGAAGCTCGCCGGCTGATGCCGAACTGATCCGGTCGACGATGCCCACCGGAGATGCGCCGCCCGCCGCCGTGCGGACCCGGTTGTGCAGCTCGCCGACAAGGGCGGCGATCGTGCTCCTGTCCTCCTCGGCGAGTTCGAGCACAGCGTCCGTCAGCCGGTCGCCCAGTCCTTCGATCTCCTTGGCGAGGCGTCCGGCCGGGGATTCCCGGTCGGCGCCGGGCTGGAGGCCCTCGGTCAAAAACCGTGCGAGGGCGCTCGGGTTCGGGTGGTCGAACGCGAGCGTGGCGGGCAGCTTCAGGCCGGTGACCTCGGTCAGCCTGTTGCGCAGCTCCAGCGCCATGAGCGAGTCGATCCCGAGATCCCTGAACGCCACGGTGGGACGCACTTGTTCGGTGTCCGGGTGGCCGAGCACGACCGCCGTCTGCACCCTTACGGCATCGAGGAGCACTCCTTCCGCATCGGGCCGGGACAGCGCCCTCACCCGCTGCGCGAGCCCGGCGTCCACGGCCTCCCGGCTCTTCCGGCTGGAGGGCGGCACCGCGAGACCGCGCAGCAGCGGTCCCGGGGCGGACGGGTCGAGCCGCGCGGGCACCAGCACCGGCTCGTCCCGCGACAGCGCCGCGTCGAAGAGGGCGAGCCCCTCGTGCGACGTCATCGGCCGCACGCCCTGCCGCTGCAGTCGCTCGACGTCCCCCGTGCCCAGGCCGGCGCCCGCCTCGGTGCGTTCGGCCCAGTAGCCCCAGCACAACGAGCCGGCGGCCAGGCCCTCGGCGCGTCGAGCCTGAGCCAGCCCGTCGAGGAAGGCGTTGGCCGCCGCGTAGCCGGCCTGTCCCGCCGTTCCCAGGACGCCCGCGACCGAGGAGAACAGCACGAACGCGGACAGGTCCAGGTGCCGGGTCAGTTCGTGCAGGTGCCAGGCGCCGCGCACCTTCGGCGCCAGTACCTCGTCGACCCGGTCCTCGGTGAGGGCCTCGACGACCCCGTCGCGCAGCACGGCCGCGCAGTGGACCACGGCCGTCAGCGGGTGCTCGTCGGTCACCGTGGCGATCAGCCGGGCGACCGAGTCGCCGCTGGTGACATCGCAGGCGGCGATCTCGACGTGCGCCCCCGCCGCCGTCAATTCATCCTTCAACCCGGTCGCATCCGGTGCCGCCGGCCCTCGCCGGCCGGCGAGCACCAGCCGGCGTACGCCGTGTCGCTCCACGAGGTGCCGGGCGAGCACGGCCCCCAGACCGGTGGTACCGCCTGTGATCAGGACGGTGCCGTCGAGGGGCCGCCGGCGGCCGGCCGTGCCCTGGACCGGCGCCAGTCGAGGCGTGGTCACCACGCCGGCCCGGATCTTGAGCTGGGGTTCGCCGCTCGCGGCGGCGGCCGGAACACAGGCCTGTGAAGCGGCCTCGTCGTCGGTGTCCACGAGCACGAACCGGCCCGGGTTCTCGGTCTGCGCACTGCGCACGAATCCCCAGACAGCGGCCGCCGCGGGGTCGGGGTGGGGTACGTGGTCGTCGTGGAACGCATTGCGTGTCACGACGACCAGGCGGGAGTCGACGAACCGGTCGTCGGCGAGCCAGTCCCGCGTCCAGCGCAGCACTTGGTGGATGTTCCGCTCGGCGGTGCCGGGAGTGCCGCCGTCGGCCGCTCCTTCCACCCGGGCGATGACGACAGGAGGGATCGTCGGGCAGGAGGCGGCGATGTCATCGAGGGAGGCATGAGCCGCTGCAGCCCGGCCCGAGGCGGAGGCGCCCACCACGGCGTACTGGCCGGCGGCCGTGCCGGACGGCACCGGAAACGGTGTCCAGTCCATCCGGAACAGCGCGCCCCGGTGGTCCGGATCCAGCTCGGTCAGCCGGTCTGCGTCAACGGGCCGCAGGAGCAGCGAATCGATGCCGCCGAGCGGTGTTCCGTCCCGATCCGACACGGCCACGGACACTGCGTTGTCACCCGCGGGCGCCAGCCGGACCCGCAGCGCGGTCGCCGCTCTCGCGGCGTTCAGGTGGACCCCCGCGCAGCGGTACGGCAGCCAGTCCTCGCTCCGGGTGTCGTCGACGAACCGCCCGAGGCCGATCGCGCGCAACGCGGCGTGGAGCAGCGCCGGGTGAATCCGGAAGCCGCGCGAGTCCGCGCCCTCCTGGGCGGGCAGTTCCACATCGGCGTACACGACGTCGTCGCGGCGCCAGACATGCTTCAGCGCGCTGTCCTTGTCGAACGGCACCTCGACCGCGCCCTTCGGAGGCCACGGAACGAAATCTTCCTCCGCGCGGGTTCCTCCGGTGACGGAGCCGACGGCGTTCCGGATCCACGCGGATTCGCCCTCGCCCCGCGAGTGCACGCCGAGGACCCCCTTGCCGTCGACGACGATCCGGATCTCGCGGTCGGCCGTCCGGGACAGCACCAGCGGGGTCTCCAGCGTGAGTTCGTCCACGACCTCACAGCCCACCCGCCGGGCCGCCCACGCCGCCAGCTCCACCAGCACCGCTGCCGGCGCCACCACGACGCCATGGACCATCTGGTCGTAGAGCCACGGGTGTTGCCGCGGTGACAGGCGCCCGCTGCCCACCACTCCCCCCTGCTCCGCGTCGTCGGGCAGCTCGATCACGGCATCGAGGAGCGGGTGGTCCGAGATGGTGGGGGTGGTCGTCTCCGCGGGTGTGTTCAGCCAGTGGCGCTGCCGCTGGAAGGGATACGTGGGCAGCTCGGCCCAACGGCCGTCCCGGCCCGGGAACACCGCCTCCCAGGACACCGCGACGCCCGCCACGAAGGCCTCGGCCGCCGACCTGTACAACCGCTTGAGCCCGCCGTCGCCGCGGCGCAGCGAGCCGACCACCACGCCTTGTGCACCGGGGGTGTGGTCGAGCATGTCCTGGATGTTGATCGTGAGCAGCGGGTGCGGGCTGGCCTCGACGAAGGCGCCGTAGCCCGCGCCGAGGAGACATCTCACGGCCGCCTCGAACCGGACCGGTTCGCGTATGTTGCGGAACCAGTAGGCGGGGTCCAGCTCCGCGGTGTCGATCGGTCCGCCGGTCACCGTGGAGCAGAACTCCACCGGTGAGGACGTGGGGGTGATTCCCTCCAGCTCGTCGATGAGCCGGCCCTCGAACTGGTCCATGAGCGGTGAGTGGCCGGGCACGCCGCCCGGGATCCAGCGCACGCGGGCGCCCTCGGACTCGCAGATCGCGACGAATTCCCGGACCTCTGATGCCTCCCCCGCGACCGTCGTCGAGTACGGCCCGTTGACCGCGGCGATCGCGGCCCGTGACCCCGTCCGCTCCAGCACCTCCCGCACTCGGTGTTCGGGCAGCACGATCCCGGCCATACCGCCGTCCTGGGCGGTGGTGGCCAGCATCCGGGACCGTATGGCCACGATCCTGGCCGCGTCCGGCAGGGTCAGCGCACCGGCGACGCAGGCGGCGGCGATCTCGCCCTGGGAGTGGCCGATCACCGCGTCCGGTGTCACGCCCAGCGACCGCCACACCTGCGCCAGCGACACCATCACCGCGAACAGCACCGGCTGGACGACCTCGATCCGGTCCAGGTCTCCCGCCTTCGGGCCGCCGCGCACGGTATCGGTCAACGACCAGTCCACCCACGGTGCCAGGGCGTCCTCGCACGCCCGCATCTGCTCCGCGAACACCGAGGAGTAATCCCACAGTTCACGCCCCATCCCGGCCCACTGCGAGCCCTGGCCGGGGAAGACGAACACCGTCCTGCCGACCGGTCCGGCGACGCCGGACACCACACCGGCCGGATTCCGGCTGCCCTCGGCGACGGCGGCCAGGCCGGCGAGGAGTTCCTCCCGGTCCGCTCCGATGACGACCTGGCGGTGTTCGAACAGGGAGCGCGTCGCGACGAGGGAGTGCCCCACGTCGGCCGCCGGCAGAGCCGTGGCCGGGCTGTCCCGCAGCCGCTGTGCCTGTTCCCGCAGCGCCTCGGCGGACCGGGCCGACAGCACCCACGGCACCGCACCGGGGACGTCGGTGTGGGTCGCCTCGACGGTCTCGGGAGGCTCCTCGATGATCACGTGCGCGTTCGTCCCGCTGACCCCGAAGGACGACACTCCGGCGCGCCGAAGCCGCCCCGGTGCGCCCGGCCACTTCCTCGCCTCGGTCAGCAGCCGTACCGTTCCCACCGACCAGTCGACATGCGGGGTCGGCCGGTCCACGTGCAGCGTCCTGGGCAGCACCCCGTGGCGCATCGCCATGATCATCTTGATGATCCCGCCGACGCCCGCAGCGGCCTGGGTGTGCCCGATGTTCGACTTCAGCGAGCCCAGCCACAGTGGGCTGCCGGGGTCCCGGTCCTGTCCGTAGGTGGCCAGCAGTGCCTCCGCCTCGATGGGGTCACCCAGCTTCGTGCCGGTCCCGTGGGCCTCCACCGCGTCCACGTCGCCCGGTGCGAGACCGGCATCGCCCAGGGCCGCCCGGATGACCCGGCGCTGCGCCAGTTCGTTCGGCGCCGTCAGTCCGTTGGAGGCACCGTCCTGGTTGATCGCCGAGCCCCGGATCACCGCTCGGATCCGGCGTCCGTTGCGCAGCGCGTCCGACAGCCGCTCCAGCACCAGTACGCCCGCGCCCTCGCCCCAGCCGGTGCCGTCGGCCGCCTCCGCGAACGACTTGCACCGCCCGTCGGCCGACAGACCGCGCTGCCGGGCGGCCTCCACGAACAGCCCGGGAGTCGGCAGCGCCGACACCCCGCCGGCCAGCGCCAACGTGCACTCCCCGGACCGCAGGGACCGTACGGCCTGGTGCACCGCCACCAGCGACGACGAGCAGGCGGTGTCCACCGACACCGCGGGACCTTCCAGCCCCAGCACATACGCCACCCGGCCCGAGGCCACGCTGGTGTACGTCCCCGCGATCGCGAAACCCTCCGTCTCTCCGGCGGCCCCACCACCCAGCCGCGGTCCGTAGTCGACCCCGTAGATCCCGGTGAACACCCCGGTCGCCGAGCCCCGCAGCCCGGCCGGATCGATCCCGGCCCGCTCCAGTGCCTCCCACGACGTCTCCAGCATCAGCCGCTGCTGCGGATCCATGGCGAGCGCCTCGCGCGGGCTGATCCCGAAGAACGGCGCGTCGAAGTCCGCGAGGCCGGACAGGAATCCGCCCGAGCGGGTGTACGTCTTCCCGCGCGCCTCGGGGTCCGGGTCGTACAGCGCCTCCACGTCCCAGCCACGGTCCCGCGGGAAGCCGCCTGTCGCGTCCACGCCGTCGGACACCAGCCGCCACAGCTCCTCGGGGGACGTGACCCCGCCAGGGAAGCGGCACCCCGCGCCCAGGACCGCGATGGGCTCGCGAGCGGACTCCTCCAGCCGGCGCACCCGCTCACGCAGCCTCTGCGCGTCGCCGACGGCGCGTCGCAGGTAGGACCGGAGCTTGTCGACGTCTTCCACCTGGGCCTCCCCCATGAGTTGCTCAGACGTATCCGCGGTCGATGAGTTCGAACAGTTCGTCGTCACCGCGGCTTTCGGGGCTCTCGGTGTCCGGGGCTGCGGGCACCTCTGGCGCGAGGAGGGAGAAGAGGTGACGCCCGAGCGCCTGCGGGGTGGGATAGGTGAACGCGACAGTGGCCGGCAGCCGGACTCCGGCCGCGTTGGTGAGCCGGTTGCGGAGCCGCACGGCCATCGAGGAGTCGAACCCGAGGTCCTTGAAGGTTTCGGTCGACCTCGCCGCGAGATCGACGTACGCCGGGCCGGCGCCCTTCGCGCCCAGCACCGCCGCCGTCTCCGCGCACACCAGCCTCAGGGCCGACGCCTCCGATCCGATCGGCTGCGGTGCGGGACCCGGGTCCGTGGAGCCGGCGTCCTCGGGCGCCGTCAGCCAGTACCGCCGCCGTTGGAAGGGGTAGGTCGGCAGGTCGATCCGGCGGGGCCGGTGGGCGGCGAAGACCTCCGTCCAGTCCACCGGCACCCCGCGCACGTGCAGTTCGGCCAGCGACGCCAGGACCCTGCCCGCACTTCCGTCGTCCTTGTCGAGGGTGCCCACCACGGGTGGTGCGGCGCTCAGCGCGTCGGCGGTCTCCTCCATCGCCACCGTCAGCACCGGATGCGGACTCACCTCCACGAAGGCCCCGCCGCCCTCGCGCATCAGGTGCTCGACGACCGCGCCGAACCGCACCATCGAGCGCAGGTTGTCGTACCAGTACGACCCCCGAAGCGCGAGTGGGTCGAGCACCTGTCCGGTGACCGTGGAGTGGAACTCCACCGCGGTCGCCCTCGGCGAGATGTCCGCGAGGTCCACCAGCAGGCGTTCACGAATGCGTTCGACGTGATGGGAATGGGACGCGTAGTCCACCTTGACCCGCCGCACCCGGACCCCGTCGCCGTCGGCCGCCGCGGCGAACCCGTCCAACGCCTCGTCGTCCCCGGATATCACCACCGACGCCGGTCCGTTGACGGCGGCCATGGCGAGCCGCCCGGACCAGCGTCCCAACCGCTCCTCGACCCACGAGGGCGACGCGGACACCGCGCTCATCCCGCCGCCCGATCCAGCCAGTCGGGTCAGGGCCCGGCTGCGGACGGCCACGACCTTGGCCGCGTCCGCCAGCGACAGCGCACCCGACACACAGGCCGCGGCGATCTCGCCCTGCGAGTGCCCGACCACCGCCTCGGGAACGACGCCCAGGGACCGCCACACCCGCGCGAGCGACACCATCACCGCGAACAGCGCCGGCTGGACCACATCCACCCGGTCGAACGACGCGGTCGGCTCCGCACCGGTCAACACCTTCACCAGCGACCAGTCCACCCACGGTGACAGGGCATCCGCGCAGTCGTCGATGCCGCGCGCGAAGACCTCCGACTCGGCGTACAAATGCCGCCCCATGCCCACCCACTGCGAGCCCTGGCCGGGGAAGACGAAGACCACCGGCGCGACCGGTCCCGCGGCCTCTCCGCGAATCACGCCTGCCGTGTCGTGGCCTGCGGCCAGTCCGTCCAGCGCTTGCGCACGGTCACCTCCCAGCAGCACGGCCCGGTGTTCGAAGGAGACTCGCGTCGACACCAGGGAGTACCCGACGTCGGCCGCCGACAGCGACGCGTCCGCGTGCACGCGGTCCCGTAGCCGTGCCGCCCGCTCACGCAGGGCCGGCTGCGACCGGGCCGACAGCACCCACGGCAGTGTTCCGTCGCCGGCGAGCCGGGCCTCCGTCCGGGTCGGGGGCGCCTCTTCGAGGATCACGTGCGCGTTCGTGCCGCCCATCCCGAACGCCGAGACACCTGCCCGGCGTGGTCGGCTCGGCCCACCCGGCCAGGGGCGCGCGGCCGTGAGGACTTCGAAGTGGTCGTGGAAGTCCGGTACGGCGGGGTTCGGGGACCGGAAGTTCAGGCTGGGAACCAGACGGGCGTGGTGCAGGCAGAGCACCGTCTTCACGAAGCCGACGATGCCGGCGGCCGGTTCCAGGTGTCCGACGTTCGTCTTCACCGAGCCGATCGCCAGGGGGCGGTCGCGGCCGGTCGCGCGGAACACCTCGCGCAGGCCCGACAGTTCGGCCGGATCGCCGAGCCGGGTGCCGGTGCCGTGAGCCTCGACGTAGTCGACACTCTCGCAGGCAACACCGGCGTCCCCAAGAGCCGATCGCACGGTCGCCGCCTGCGCCTCGGGGCTGGGGTCCGGCATGTGCGAGGACGCACCGCCGTTGCCGACGCTCCAGCCGCGCACCACCGCGTAGACGCGGTCACCGTCGGCGACGGCCAGGTCGAGCCGCTTCAGCAGGACGAATCCGCCGCCCTCTCCCCGTACGAAACCGCTCGCCCGCTCGTCGAAGGTGAAGCAGCGGGCGTCCGGTGAGAGGGCTCCCAGATTCGCCAGGCCCAGTCCCGACTCCGGATCGACGATCAGGTTCACGCCGCCCACGAGCGCCATGTCGACCGCGCCCCCGCGGATCCGGTCGCAGGCCAGCGCCAGCGACACGAGGGAGGACGACTGGCCCGAGTCCGCGCACAGGCTCATGCCGCGGACGTCGAACAGGCCGGAGATCCGGTTCGCGATCAACGCGCCGCTGGATCCGAGTGCGCTGTAGTGGTCGTCCCGGTCGCTGCCCGACTGGCGGCGCAGGACGTCGTAGCCGGAAGACGCGGCGCCCGCCAGGACGTCGATCTCGCGTCCGGCGAGCGCGGTCGCGGGCAGCCGGGCGTCCTCCACAGCCTCCCAGGCGAGTTCCAGGCCGAGCCGTTGCACGGGGTCCATGGCGGCCGCTTCCGCGGGGCCGATACCGAAGAACGGCGCGTCGAATCCGTCGATCGACTCGAAGAACGAACCGGCGGTCAGGGTGGCCGTGTCGGGGTGGGAAGTGAGGTTCGAGGGGGCTGTCCGGTGCTCGGGAAACCTTCCGACGGTCGACTTCCCGCCGAGCAGCAGGTGCCAGAACTCCCCCGGGTCGTGCACTCCGGGGAAGCGGCACGCCATGCCGATGACGGCTATGTCGGGCCGCGCCGCGTTCATCACCAACGGGTCAACAACCTTCGCAGTTCGTCGGGCGCCTTCGCGAACTCGTGGTGCCCGCCGTCGAGGACCCGGATGTCCACCGAGTCCGCGTACCGATGCCATCCCCGGAGCTGGTCGAGACGTACGTCCGGGTCGTCACGCCAGTGCAGTACGACCACGGGGCAGCCCACCGCGACCGGCTCGGCCCGGTGGTACCGACGTGCGGCGGCGTGATCGCGGAGCAGCACGGCCATGCCCATGTCGATCATGTCCGGCCGCGGCTCGATGCCCCGGCCTCGGACGAACTCCTCGACCGCGGCGCGCAGTTCGGGCTCGGTCATGGTGAGCATCCGGTCCGCACCGGCGTCGTGCGGCGCCGGCTGGCCCGACACGAAGAGGCGGTCCGGACCGGGCAGACCCAGTTCGGCGAGCCGGAGGACGGTCTCGTAGGCGGGCAGGGCGCCCGCGCAGTGTCCGAAGAAGGCGAACGGCCGGTCGAGCAGCGGGGCCAGCGGTCCGATCAGGTCGGCGGCGAGGTTCTCGTAGGTGCCGTAGTGCGGTTCGCCCAGCCGGTTCTCGCGGCCGGGGAACTGCAGAGGGCAGATCTCGATGTCGTCCAGGGCGGCCGGCCAGGCGCTGAAGGCCGATGCTCCGGTACCGGAGTAGGGGAAGCAGAAGACGCGAGCGGCGGGGTCGGTGGACTGCGTCCGGACGAACCATGGGGACGTGGCGGCGGCATGGCCGGATGTCATGGTGTCTGTCGTTTCTGGGCGACGATGGGGAGGTGGGTCATTCCGGCGATGAAGAACGACCGCAAGTGCTGTGGCTCGCCGTCGAGTTCGATCGACGCGAAGCGCTGGAGCAGCTCCTCGAAGAAGACGCGCAGGGTCAGTCGGGCCAGCGGTCCGCCGATGCAGAAGTGCGGTCCGAACCCGAACGCGACATGGCGCTTGGCGGCTCTCCGCGTGATGTCGAAGGTGTGCGGATCGGCGAACTGGGAGTCGTCCCGGTTGGCGGATCCGATCCATGCGACGACCGCGCCTCGGGCCGGGACGGTGCCTCCGGCGATCTCGGTGTCGTGCACCGCGTACCGCATGAAGTTGCATGCCGCCGAGGTCCAGCGCAGTCCTTCCTCGACGAGGTTCGGGACCAGTGAAGGGTCGGCCTGCGCCTTCTGGAACTGCTCCGGCCGCTCGACGAGGGCGTGCACCGTGCCCGAAACGGTGTGCGGGGTCGTCACGTTGGCGCCCAGGAGGATGCTGTATCCGTCGAGGGCGATCTCCTCGTCCGTGAGCGGTGCGTCCCCCGCGCGGACGTTCATGAGGTGGTCGAGCAGGCTGCCGTCCTCGCCGCCGGCCGCCCGCCGCCGGCTGACCCACTCGGTGACGTAGGTGACGAGCTCGTGGTGGGAGATGGCCAGTGTCGCGGCCTCGCTGCCGTGCCGGAAGTGCGGGTCGGAGGGCGCGGTCACCATCGCGGTCAGCTGCACGAGCTCTTCCCAGTCCCGCTCCGGAATGCCCAGGATCGGGCCCGTGACGAGCGCCGGGAGCAGCAGTGCCCGCTCGGCCAGGTCGAACGGGCCGCCGTCCAGGGCGGGTTCGAGGAAGCGTGCGACCGCCTGCCGGATCCGGTCCTCCCAGGGGGCTACCGCGCGTGCGGTGAGCCTGGCGCCGATGGCTCGGCGGACCTGGGTGTGCCGCGGCGGATCGGTGGACGTCATCAGCCTGCCCGCCGCGACGTCGTCGACGCCGAGGTGGGTGACCACCGTGCCACGCTCCGAGGTGAAGTCGCGATGGTCGCCGAGCACGCGGCAGACGTCGTCGTAGCGCGTCACCGACCAGAACTCCCTGCCGTCGGGCAGGACTTGGTGGTGCAGGGGTGCCGATTCCCGCATGAGGTCCCAGACGGCGTGCGGATCGCCCGAGGTGTAGAGATCGAGGTCGAACAGGTCGACAAGTCCGAGATCGATGCCCTTCCCGGTCCCCGGCGTCAGCCTCACGTCCGTGGCCTCCCCTGCGCGATCAACTCGGCGACCCGGGCCGGCGTCTGCGCGACATAGAAGTCACGCACGGACAATTCGACACCGTAGTCCCGGAGCATCCGATCGATGATCTTGATTCCGATCAGGGAGTTGCCGCCCAGCGCGAAGAAGTCGTCATCCGCGCCGACCTCGCGGCCGTCGAGGTATTCCCCCCACAGCACCGAGATCTCGTGCGCGAGTGACACCGATGCGTCCGAAGGCGCGGCTTGCGGTTCTGGCGCCTTCCCCTGTCCGTCCTGCTGGTGGACCCGCGGCCCCAATTCCATTGGCAGCCTTTCCTTCTCCGCCGGGCGAGTGGCTCGTGCCGCCAAGGTAAATAGCCGAGGAAACTCCGCGCAAGAGATGGCAGTGCCGTGCGCTCGGGCATCCGTCTGTCCCGCCGACGGGACAGACGGCGACAGCCCTTGTTCTCTGGCTATAAACCGTACCGCGCGGATAGCCTGCGAATTCTGGTGACGGTCGGCGCGTCTTGTGGTGACGGCCGGCGCGTCAAAAAATCATGCAGTGAAGGGGATTTCGTTGCTTAAGTCGCAACGGCTTGCGGTGCTGCCCATCGACTCCTACGATCTGGATTCCGAGCTGTCCGTCGTGGACCGCCACGAGTACAGCGGAGAGTACGACGCTCTCACCTTCGGGGCGTGGTCGTGCCATGTGCTGGCCAACGGCAGCGGCGCCGAGTCCGACATCGCCTTCCGCCCCCACAGTGACGGCCTGGCTCTCACCGAACTGGGTAAGCAGTTGCCCGGCATCATGTCCCTGGTGACCGGGCATTTCTCCTTGGACCGTTTGCAATGGGTGCGCATCTTCAGCCTCCGCGACGGGATCATGGCGCCTCATGTGGATTTCCTCGAATTCGCCGAACCCGGCACCAGGGTGCAGGTTCCGCTGCGCACCAGCGAGGAATCCCTCCATTCCGAGAATGACATCGTGTACCACCTCCGCCGCGGCGAAGTGTGGAAGATACACACGACCGTGCCGCATTCGGCGCGCAGTACCGCGAGTACTGCCCGGCTCTCCCTCTGCCTCGACTTCTCGGACGCCGAGGAGCCTGTGCCGATCCGCAACGAAGTGCCGGCGACCGACCCGATCCGCGTCATCGAGCGTCCCGAGGCGACGGAGGCGGAGATCGAGCATCTCGTGGACTCCGGCCGGACGATGACCCGGGAGTCCATGCGCTCGGACTTCCCTCGGTTCGCCGCGCTCCACTACGAGCGGCACGCGCCCGCCTCCACCGTGTTCGACTGGTATGAAGAGGCCGCGAGGCGTTCCGGGGACGCGGCCGTTGTCGCGAAGGCCCAGGCATTCCGCAGGTACTGCATCGAGCAGCGGGCCGATGGGGAGGCGTTCGACTGGTGAGGCAGGGCCGGACGGGCCGGGACGCGACCACGCGTCCCGGCCCGTCCGGCATGTGGATGGCGTCGGATGGCACCACTTGGCATCATCCGAGCGCCACAGTGCACCGCCCATCACGACGGGTACGCGCCGAGCGCGGCACCACGGTGACACCGCTTCTTTTCCTACATTTTCGCAGTTCAGCGCGGCACATCACACGGATCTCGCACTCCTTGCCCACGCGAGACGCCTACCGGACTTGCCGTGGCGCCATCATGGTGCCATCATGGCGTCATGGACCTCACTCCCTACGTCGACTCCCTTCGCCGCGAACTGGCGGTGGCCGCAGAAGCGGGCGGTGACGATGCCCGCGAACTGGCCAACCGACTCACCGCTCCCCTGGAGTCGGCGACCAGGCTGGCGATGCTCAATGTGCTCTCCGACGCGATGGACGAGATCACCCGCGAGCTCGCCCCGGGGGCGGTCGACGTGCGGCTGCGTGGGGTCGACCCCGACTTCGTGGTGACGCCACCCCCCACGTACCACGGCCCGGCGGAACCCGCCGAGCCGCTCGGACCGTCGAGAGCCCCGGCCCCGGCGGACGGCGACGAAGGGGGCACCGCCCGCGTCAACCTGCGCCTGCCGGCTCACCTCAAGGCACGTGCCGAGGAGGCCGCGAGCCGCGAGGGCCTGTCCGTCAACGCATGGCTGGTGCGAGCCGTGTCGGCTGCGGTCGACGGCAGCGGCGCGCGGCAACGGCCGACGGAGCGGACCCGCAATCTCGGACAGAGCTTCAAGGGCTGGGTGCGTTAGCCGCGCCCACGCCCCCCGGAACAGACACAGCAGAGCACCCACATCACGTCCCACCAGCGGGGACGATCCAAGGATTCATGAGGACGGGACAGCCATGCCTTCTTTCGACACTCTCGAACCCATCTCGGTCACCGCCTACGTGTACGCCGGCTCCATCCGGTTCAGCGCGAGCGACCGCCTCGACACCGTGGTCGAAGTGCGGCCCCGGGACCCGAAGAAGGACCTCGACGTCCGGACGGCCGAGCAGACCGAGATCGCCTGCACCAGCGGCACTCTCACCCTCCGGACGCCCAAGGCCAACATGCTCGGGCGCGGCGGCACGGTCGACGTGACGGTCGAACTCCCCACGGGCTCGGACCTCGAGCTCGACGGCGAGGGGGCCCACGTGATCGGCGAGGGCCGACTCGGCGCCGTCCGCCTGAAGACCTCGGCCGGCGACGTCCGCCTGGACACCACCGGCCCGCTGCAGCTCAAGGCACAGCACGGGTCGAGCACCGTCGACCGGGTCGAAGGAACGGCCGAGATCACCAGCAGCACCGGCAATGTGCGCATCGGCCTCATCGACGGCCCCGCCGTGCTCAAGAGCTCGCACGGCACCACGACCGTCGGCGCCGTCACCGGCGAACTCCAGCTGAACGGCGCCAATGGCGCCATCGACATCACGCGCGCCGAGGCGTCGGTCACCGGCACCACCACCAACGGAGTCGTCCGCCTCGCCGAAGTCGCCCGCGGCAACATCCAGTTGGAAACCTCCAACGGGAACGTCGAGATCGGCGTCCGCGAGGGTACCGCCGCCTGGCTCGACCTCAACACCAAGCACGGGCAGGTGCGCAACACGCTCGACTCGTCCGAGGCCCCGGAGCCGAGCGAGGACACCGTCGAGGTCCGTGTGCGGACCAACTGGGGGAACATCGACATCTTCCGCGCGAAGGCCTGAGAACCCCGCCTGTCATGCCCACATCCAAGCAGGGTGACGGCGACCGGTCACCGGCCACCTTCGGCGTCCCTGCCGGAGGCAACCGGCTTGGTATGGAGGATGTCGCGGGCCTGGTCCGCCGCACGGGCGATGCTCTCGGAGACGAAGTCCAGAAAGCGGCCGATGTTCTCGAGGCGGACGCCGGGTTCCGTGTCGGCACCGAGGACCGCGACGCCCTGCCGTGCGGTCTCTGCGACCTGGGCCGTGGAGCGGGCACTGGCCATCATCGAGTCGTACATGATGTCGTCGTCGACGAAGTACCGCTCCCGACGACCCTCGTCGCGCGCCCGCCCCACGAGGTCCTGGCTCTCCAGGAAGGCGATCGCCTTGGAGACGGACGCCGGACTGACCTCGAGACGCTGGACGAGTTCGGCCGCGGTGAGGCCGCGCGTGTCGGAGATGAGCAGGCAGGCCATCACCCGGGCCATCATCGCGGGCATGCCCGACTGCATGAAGACGGTCGTCAGGGTCTCCCCGTACTCCCGCACGGCCTCGGCGTCTCCCTCATAGGCCCACGGGGACGCTCCCGAATCCCGGGGTGCCGCCCGCTTGCGGCGCTGCGCCCGCCGCTCTGTCGCGCGGTGGGCGAGGTCCGAGCGGTAGGCCGTGGGCCCGCCGTTGCGCATCACCTCTCGCGTGATCGTCGAGGTCGGACGGTCCAGACGCCTGGCGATCTCCGCGTAGGCGAGGCCGTCGGCCAGTCCCAGCGCGATCTGCTGACGTTCCTGCTGGGTGAGCCTGCCTCCCGGCATCACGGCCTCCTCCATGTCGCGTACTGCCGCCCACCATAGCGTTAACCTCCAGCTCATTGCAAAAAGGTAGGCCCGCTTCGTTGCCTTACCATCGAGCCAGTTGCAACGATTTCGGATCCCTGAACTGCAGAAACATGATTAATAGGCAACGACGTTGTTGCTCGTTTCATGAACGCAACGTAGCGTTTCCTGCGTCGGAAACAACGGATCCAAGGAGCGCACGATGCAGAAGTTCCAGACCCCCGCCCCGGTCTCCGCCCTGCTCGACATCCCGGCCGGACGTATCCAGCTGATCGCCGCGGACCGCGCCGACACCGTCGTCGAGGTCCGGCCCGCGGACGCCTCCAAAAGCCGCGACAAGAAGGCGGTCGAGGAGATCGAGGTCGCCTACGCCGGCGGCGTGCTGCGCATCGAGGCCGCGCCGGTGAAGAACCGCCTCCTTGGCCACTCCGGTTCCGTGGAGGTGACCGTGCGGCTGCCGGCCGGATCCCGCGTCGAGGGCAAGGCGGGCGCCGCCGAGCTGCGGGGCGTGGGAAGGCTCGGCGAAGTCGTCTTCGAAGGCGGCCACCGCCAGGTCAGGCTCGACGAAGCCGCCGGCGTCCGGCTGAGCGTGCACGACGCGGACGTCGCGGTCGGGCGGCTGACCGGCCCCGCGGCGATCAGCACTCAGTGCGGCGACATACGCATCGCCGAGGCAGCAGGCGGCCCGGTCGGCCTCACCACGCACAAGGGCGACATCGAGGTCACCGCAGCGGCCGGCGTCTCGGCCGTCCTCGACGCCGGGACCGGCCACGGCCGGATCAGCAACTCCCTCACCAACGGCGCCGGCACCGACGTCGGAATCAGCATCCACGCGACCACCAGCCACGGCGACATCACCGCCCGCAGCCTTTAACCCACCGCCATCCACAGAGGGGCACCAGTCATGACCGACCTGGCCATCGCGGCGAACGGACTGCGCAAGTCCTT
>NZ_JAMGBF010000091.1 GCF_023516615.1 Streptomyces panaciradicis | reverse complement strand
CCACCGCCATCCACAGAGGGGCACCAGTCATGACCGACCTGGCCATCGCGGCGAACGGACTGCGCAAGTCCTTCGGCGACAAGACCGTCCTCGACGGCATCGACATCGCCGTACCGCAAGGAACGATCTTCTCCCTGCTCGGCCCGAACGGCGCCGGCAAGACCACCGCCGTGAAGATCCTCTCCACCCTCATCAGCCCCGACGCCGGATCCGGTGAGATCCGCGTCGGCGGCCACAGCCTCGCCACCGACGCGCAGGCCGTGCGGGCCGCAATCGGCGTGACCGGGCAGTTCTCGGCCGTCGACGGCCTGATCACCGGCGAGGAGAACATGCTCCTCATGGCCGACCTGCACCACCTGCCCAAGGACGAGGGCCGTCGCACGGCCGCCGAACTCCTCGAACGCTTCGACCTCACCGACGCAGCGAAGAAGCCCGCCTCCACCTACTCCGGCGGCATGAAGCGCCGACTCGACCTTGCCATGACCCTGGTCGGCAACCCGCGGATCATCTTCCTCGACGAGCCCACCACCGGCCTCGACCCCCGCTCCCGGCACACCATGTGGCAGATCATCCGCGACCTGGTCTCCGACGGTACGACGGTCTTCCTCACGACCCAGTACCTGGAGGAGGCCGATGAACTCGCCGACCGCATCGCGGTCCTCCACAACAGCAAGATCGTCGCGGAGGGGACCGCCGAGGAACTCAAGCGCCTGATCCCCGGAGGACACATCCGGCTCCGCTTCACCCACCCGGCCGCCTACCAGTCCGCCGCGGCCACACTCCGCGAGGCGGCCCGCGACGACGAAGCCCTCGCGCTGCAACTGCCCAGCGACGGCAGCCAGCGCGAACTGCGCTCCATCCTCGACTGGCTCGATTCCGCCGGCATCGAGGCCGACGAACTCACCGTGCACACCCCGGACCTCGACGACGTCTTCTTCGCCCTCACCGACGACGCCAAGGTCCCCAACCAGAACAAGGAGAACGCCCGATGAGCTCCGTCTCCCTCGCCGTCCGGGACTCGAACACCATGCTGCGCCGCAACCTGCTGCACGCGCGGCGCTACCCCTCGCTCACCCTGAACCTGCTCCTCACCCCGATCATGCTGTTGCTGCTGTTCGTCTACATTTTCGGCGACGTGATGAGCAAGGGCATCGCGGGCGGCCACGCCGACCGCTCCGTGTACATCGCCTACATCGTCCCCGGCATCCTGATGATGACCATCGGGAGCACCGTGATCGGGGCCGCGGTGTCCGTCGCCACCGACATGTCCGAGGGCGTCATCGCCCGCTTCCGCACCATGGCCATCCACCGCGGCTCGGTACTCATCGGCCACGTCGTCGGCAGCGTGCTCCAGGTGCTCGCCAGTCTGATCCTCGTCGGCGCCGTCGCCGTGGCCATCGGCTTCCGCTCGACCGACGCCACGGTCCTCGAGTGGCTCGCGGCCTTCGGACTGCTGGCACTGTTCTCCTTGGCGCTCACCTGGATCGCGGTCGGCATGGGCATGGCCAGCCCCAACGCCGAGGCCGCCAGCAACATGGCGATGCCGTTGATCCTCCTGCCCCTCATCTCCAGCGCCTTCATCCCCGCCGACACGATGCCCGGCTGGTTCCAGCCGATCGCCAAGTACCAGCCCTTCACGCCCGCCAACGAGACCCTGCGCGGCCTGCTCCTCGGCACGGACATCGGCAACAACTGGTGGATCGCCATCGCCTGGTGCCTGGGCCTCACCATCCTCGGCTACTGGTGGTCGACGGCACAGTTCAACCGCGACCCGAAGTAGGCCGGCACGAGCGGCGTCCCCCGCGCCGCTCGCCCACCCGGGGGCGGCGTACACCGACACCGCGTCGGCGTGCGCCGCCCCTCTATTTGTCCTGTCAGCGGGACAGTCCTGTTCTCTTCTCATTGTTTACTTCACCGGGGAGAACTATTTCCCGCGAACATCCACGGGGATTTCGATCGGATATGCCAGGGGCGGGTCCACGATTGACACCCTCCTGCCCCCCCGGGCAGAGTATTGAACTGCTGACGAACCGCGGAGGTGAATCCCGCGCAGGCCGTGGCGGCTCCCCGAACTCATTCCGCACGGCAAGCACCTGGCAAACCCGAGAAGGAGCCGGCGCATGAAAAAATCTGGCGATGGCGTTCTGGAGAAGGCTGCAGCGGAATATGCCGAACAGGGCTTTTCCATCATCCGCAACGTCGTGCCATCGGAACTCCTGGACGAGGCACGTGCTCACGTCGAATGGCTCACCCGTAAATATCCGGATCTGCGTCCGGAACATTTCCATCACCCGCTGATCCGCAATGACGCCTTCTGGGCACGTCTGGTCTCGGACTCCCGCCTGGTGGACATCGCGGAGTTCTTCCTCGGCCCGGACGTGGCGTGCTTCACCGCCCACTACATCTGCAAGCCGCCGTACGACGGGCAGCCGGTGCTGTGGCACCAGGACGGCGCGTACTGGACGCTGAGTCCGATGGAGGCGCTGACGGTGTGGCTGGCCGTCGACGAGAGCACCGTGGAGAACGGGTGCCTGCGGATGATCCCCGGCAGTCACGAACTGCCGCTGCACAAACCGTCGGTCCGTACGGATGAACCCAACATGCTCTTCTCCGCCGCCGACGAGAACCTGGTGCGGGAGTGGGCCGAGAAGCGCGGAATCGTGGAGATCGAGCTCCAGCCGGGGGACGTCTCGATCCACCATCCGCATCTGCTGCACTGCTCGGAGGCGAACACCTCCGCCAAGCGGCGGTGTGGTCTCGACATCGGCTACATCTCGACCGCCACGCGCATCCACAGCGAGGGCATCTACCTCGACCCACTGCTCGTCCGTGGCAGTGACTCGGCCGGCCTCAACAGCTATCGCCCGTTCCCCGTCTACCAGGAGGGCGAGACAATCCCCTTCACCGCGCAGGACGAGTGGAGCGCCAAGGTCGCGAGGCTCAACGAGGCACTGCCGGCCCGCTCGCGGGACCTCCCCGCCGGGAGCCCGATCGAGACGACCCGCCACATGATCGACCGCCTGCGCGCGGGCACCGTGAAACGCTGACCGCGTCCCCCATACGGGAGCCCCCGAACGCATCGCGTTCGGGGGCTCCCGTATGCGCCCTCGGCCACGTCCTCACAGGCGCACCGGAAACCTGTTGAACAGCCGGGCGCCACCGGGGATGACCTCGCGGTACCGCAGTTCGCCGCTGTTCACGGCGAGTTCGAGAGTCTCACGCTGCAAGAACAGGTGGTCGATGGCCACTTCGCCCTCGAGTTCGGCCAGCGCCGCGCCGATGCAGCGGTGCGGGCCCGCACCGAAGGCGAGATGGCCCTCCCCGCGCTTCAACTCGCGTTCCACATTGCATCGTTCGGGCTCGGCGAAGACGCGCGAGTCGTAGTTGACGGACTGCAGGGAGCCCGTCACGGCATCGCCCTTGCAGATCGGAACACCGGCCAGCTCCATGTCCTCGGCGGCGTACCGCGGCCCGGCGCTCGGAATGGGGTTGGCGATCCGCATCAGTTCGTTGATGGCGTGCGGCAGAGCCTCCGGCCTGGCCCGCAGCAGGGCCAGTTGATCCGGGTTCTGGAGAAGGGTGAGCACCGCGTTCGGGATGAAATGGGCCGTGGAGTGGTAACCGCCGTTCACCAGGACACCCACCATCGAGATGATCTCGTCCTCGGTGAGCCGGTCGCCGTTCTTGTCGGTCGTATGCACCAAGGTGGAGATCATGTCATCCATGGGCTCGGCCCGGCGTCGCTCGATGAGCTGCTTGGTGTAGTCGAACAGGCCCAGGGCGCTGGTGGTGAAGTCGGCGTCGATGTTGGCGTATTCGTCCATCCACTGCCGTATCTGCGGCTGGTCGGGCTCGTCGATGCCGACGAGGTCACAGATGACGGCGCCGGTCAACGGTGTGGCGTACTCCCTCAGGAGATCGCCGGACCCCTTCTCGGCGAAGGCGTCGAGGAGCCGGGTGGAGACCTCCTCGATGCGCGGCCGCAGGGCCTTGATGCGCCGGACGCTGAACGCGGGCGCCACGAGCCGGCGCAGCCGGGCATGTTCCTGGCCGTCCTGGAGCATCAGGTTGGACGTGAAGTAACGCAGTAGTTCCTTCGGTACGTCGAGGGACATGAGCGCCTGGTCCGCGATGCTGGGCCCTTGGTGGCCCGGCACATTGCCGATGTTCGTCACAAGCCGCGGGTCGCTCCACGCCTCCTTGAACTCCTCGCTGCGCGTGATCAGCCAGACGGGCGGTCCGCCGGGAAAGCCGATACGGACGAGCGGGGCCGTCTCCCGAAGGCGCGCGAAGGCGCCGATGGGATCCTCTTCGAATTCAGGGTTGAGCAGGCTCACGATCGGCTCAGCCATGATCGACTTCTCCTTCGTTTCTTGGTACGGATTCCGCCTCGATCAGGTCCAGCACCTCCCGGGCGTGACCGACCAGATACATGTGGTCGCCCGGGAACTCCACACAGGTGAATTCACCCGTGGTCGCTCCCCGCCATTCCCGAGCCTGTTCCGCCGAGACCAGTCCGTCGGAGCTTCCCCGAATCGAGCAGACCGGCACCGACAGCGGTTCGTCGATGCTCGGAACGTAGTTCTCGTGCATTTCACAGTCGGCCCGGAGAACGGGAAGAATCAGTTCGCGCATCTCCGGGTGGTCGAGGGCCTCGTGCCGGAATCCCGCGAACTCCTCGACCCTGGCGAGGAACTCGTCGTCCTCGAGCCCGGTCGCCCGCCGCTCCCGCTGGGTCCACGGCCCCGGCGAACCACTGACGACCAGCCGCTCGACGCGCACGTCGCGTGTGATCAGCAGATGCGCCAGCTCGTACGCGAGCACCGCGCCCAGGCTGTGCCCGAACAGCACGGTCCGCGTTCCTTCGCCGAGGGCCGCGGCGATGCCGTCGACCTCGTTCTTGGCCGCTTCGACGACATTCCGGTACGGCGTCTCAAGGATCCGCCGCTCCCTTCCCGGCAGTTCGACCGAGACCAGGCGCCAGCGGCCGGCGGCCTGTTCACGCCACGGGTGGAAGAACGACGGGCCTGCTCCGGCGAACGGGACGCACAGCAGCGCGGCCTGGTCCCGTCCGCCCCGCTCCCCCTTCACCACCCCAGCTTTTCGACGACGGCCTTCATGATCTGACCCGCGGGCTTGGGCATGTGCAGGTCGTGATGCGACGCGTCCACGTCGTACTCCTCGATGGAGCCGAGAACGAACGGCCGCCAGTCGGGCGCGTACGTCGGTATCCCGTCCGGCCTGTCCAGCGTGGCGTTGAAATAGAGCACGTCGCCGCGGAACACCGGCGACTGGAACTCGGCCATCCTGTTCAGGTTGTTGGCGCCGACCTTGGACATGTTCTCCAGGAAGTCGTCCATGTTGCCCGTGTTCATGAACTTGCCGAAGACCTCCTCGATGTCCGCCCGGTAGAGCTCCTGCGTCCGGCCGGCCACCGCCTGGAACCCGTTCTCCGGCGCGTCGCTGGCCGGCTGGGTGTCCAGGATGGCCAGCAGGGCGACCTCCTGCCCGCGCCGGTCCAGGGCCTCGGCGACGGCGTGCGCGACCGGGCCTCCGAAGGACCAGCCGATCAGGTGGTAGGGCCCTTCCGGCTGGGTCTTGAGAATCTGCGCGAGGTAGTCGTCGACCATCTCCTCCACCGACCCCGCGAGCGGCTCCGTGCCCTGGAAGCCGCGCGACTGGAGGCTGTAGGCGGGCCGGTCCTGCACGTAGGGCGCGAAGGTGAAGTACGCCCAGCCCAGCCCGCCGCCGCCGTGGAAGAACCACACAGGCGGCTTGCCGGTACCGGGGTCCCTGTTCAACGGCAGCACGACCGCGAACGAGTCGACGTGTTCGTCCGGGATGCCGCCGACGAGCACCAGCGCTGCCAGCTCGGACACCGTGGGATAGCGGACGATCGTCCTGACCGGCATGTCGACACCGAACTGCTTGCGGATGCGGGCGCTGAGCCGGGTGGCCAGGAGCGAATGCCCGCCGAGCATGAAGAAGTCGTCGTCGATGCCGACGCTCTCCACTCCGAGCAGTTCACTGAAGACGGCGCACAGCTTCTCCTCGTGGGCGTTGCGCGGCTCTCCGTCGCTCGTGGTGGTCGTGGCCTCCGAGGGCAGCGCTCGCCGGTCGAGCTTGCCCGACATCGTCAGGGGAAGCTCCGGCAGCGGCACCACAGCGGCAGGGACCATGTAGTCCGGCAGCCGCTCCCGCAGGTACTGGGGCAGTTCGACCACCAGCGGACCGATCGACTTGGCCAGCGCGGGTGCGTTCACCCGGTTCCGCCGGACCACACCGCTGGGCACGAACCCGCCGGTGACCGCCTGCTGTTCGGGCAGCAGCACGGCGTCGAAGGTGTGGGCGGTCTCGCCCGACCAGGTCAGGACCGCCTCCCGGCCCTGCTGCCGGGCCCATGCGGCGAGTTCCTCCGGGTCGACGGGCGCGACGGCGGCAGCGACCGCGTTCAGCACGCCGGCCGACGTGGCCGCGGCGAACTCCTCGGCCAGCCGCGCGTTGGGTATGCCGGTCACCCGCAGCGGGGCGTCGCCGGCCCGGTCCAGGCGCTCGCCGAGGCGGGCCAGGTCGGACACCTCCCGGTTCCAGGGCACCGTGGGCACATCCGTCAGGTCCAGCAGGCCGGCCGGATCCTTGTACAGGACCACCTCGTAGCGGTGCCGGGTCAGTTCGTTGTGCTCCTGCCCCGGCTTCAGGCGGATGTCCACGCCGCCCGCGTGCTCCCCCGCCCACGCGGCGAACCACTCCGGGGCGACCGCCAGTTCCCGCTCCGCCAGCACCGCCTGCTCCACCATGGCCCGCATCTCCTCCGCCGAGGCGTGCGGCCGCGCGGCGCGCTGCACCGCGGTCAGCATCAGCCGGAGCGTGGCCGCGTTGCGGACGTCTCCGACGATGACGCGGCCGCCGGGCGCGAGCAGTTGCATGGCCTGGCGCAGCACCCGGTCCAGGTACGCGGCGCTCGGGAAGTACTGCACGACCGCGTTGAGGACCACGGTGTCGAAGCCGCCCTCGGGCAGTCCGGAGACGTCGTCGGCAGCCTGGGCGGTCAACCGGACCCGGTCACCGAGGCCGGCCCGCTCGGCCTGGGCCCGGACCCGGTCCAGCACCGTGGCGGAGATGTCCGTGCCCCAGTACTCCTCGACCTCACCGGCGATCTTCGACAGCAGCAGACCGGCACCCACGCCGATCTCGAGGACTCGCCGCGGCGCGAACCGCAGCACCTGGGCCACCGCCGAGTCCCGCCACGCCCGCATCTGTTCGAGCGGAATCCGCGCGCCGTCGTACGCGGACTTCCACAGCTGGAAGTCCTCGCCCCAGGCCTCGTCGCGAGACTTGTCATAGGTCTCGTCGTGGACCTGGCGCCACTCCTCCACCTGGTCGGCGGGATCGCCCGCCGCGGCATCCGGGTCGGGCACCACGTAGGCCACCAGGCGCTTGTCGCCCTGCTGGTTCTCGCGCACCACGACCGCGGCCTGGGCCACGGCGGGATGCCCGGCCAGCACGTGCTCGATCTCGCCCAGCTCGATGCGGAGCCCGCGGATCTTGACCTGGAAGTCGGTGCGGCCGATGTACTCGACCTGCCCGTCCTTGTTCCACCGCACCACGTCGCCGGTGCGGTACATCCGCTTGCCCGGCTCGCCGAAGGGGCAGGCGACGAACCGCTCCGAGGTCAGCCCGGTCTGACCGAGGTAGCCCCGCGCGAGGCCGGCACCGGCGAGATACAGCTCACCGGTGACCCCGGCCGGAACCGGGCGCAGTGCCTCGTCCAGCACATAGACCTGGGTGTTCCAAATCGGGGCGCCGATCGGCAGCTTGTCCGAACCCCGCACGTACTGGCACTCCGTCACCTCGAC
This sequence comes from Streptomyces panaciradicis, assembly GCF_023516615.1. Classification (GTDB taxonomy): domain Bacteria; phylum Actinomycetota; class Actinomycetes; order Streptomycetales; family Streptomycetaceae; genus Streptomyces; species Streptomyces panaciradicis. The sequence continues at coordinate 28,390 of NZ_JAMGBF010000091.1, read as the reverse complement.
GGTCGCCTCGGTGGGGCCGTACAGGTTGTTCGCGGAGCAGCCGGGCAGCAGATCGGTGAACCGGTTGGCCAGCGAGGGCAGGAACGGCTCGGCCGCGACCTCGATCCAGCGCAGGGTGGTGCACTTCTGCGCGGCGGGCTCGGCGACGAACGCCTCCAGCAGCGAGGGCACGAAGTCGGCGCCGGTCACCCGCTCCCGCTCGATCAACTCGGCCAGGTAGGCGGGGTCCTTGCGTCCGTCCGGGCGGGCGACGACGACACAGGCTCCGATCTGGAGCGGGGCGAACAGCTCAGGCACCGAGGCGTCGAAGCTCGCCGTGGTGCTCAGCAGCATGCGGTCCTCGGGCGTGACGTCGAAGTGCGCGAGACCCCACTTGATCCGGTTCATGATCGAGCGGTGCTGCACCGGAACGCCCTTGGGGCCGCCGGTGGAGCCGGAGGTGTACATCACGTACGCGGCGTTGTCCGGCAGGAGACGCCGCTGCGGATTCGTCTCCGGGTGGCCGGACACGTCGGGCAGGTCCTCGTCGAGCACCAGCAGCGGTTTCGCGCTGTCCAGGAACTGCCGCACCCGGTCCTCCGGGAGCTCGGTGTCGATCGGCAGATACGCCGCACCCGCCTTGGACACCGCGTAGATCGCCACCATCATGTCGACGGAGCGCGGGATGCGCACCGCGATGATCCGCTCGGGGCCCGCGCCCTGCTCGACCAGCCAGTGCGCCAGCCGATTGGCCCGCCGGTTGAACTCCGCGTATGTCAGCCTCTCCCGCTCACCGACCACCGCGACCGCGTCCGGGGTCCGCTCCACCTGCTCCTCGAACGCCTGCGGCAGTGTGCCCTCGGCCACCGGATGCGCGGTGTCGTTGACACGCCGTACCAGCCAGTCGCGCTCGTCAGGCGCCAGCACCTCTATCCCGCTCACCGGCGACAGCGGATCGGCGACGAGCTGCTCCAGGAGGCGCACGAACCGGGCGGCGATCGCCTCGACGGTGTCCCGGTCGAACAGCTGGGTCGCGTACATGACGTCGCCGCGCAGTGCCCCGGAGTCGTCCTGGGCCATGCTGAAGAAGAGGTCGAACATGGCGGCCGACACGAGGTGCTGCTCGAACTCCACCTCGAGTCCGGGGAGTTCGAAGTCCTGCTTGGCGAAGTTCTGCCAGGCGAAGGTCACCTGGAACAGCGGCTGGTACGCGGCGGAGCGGTCGGGGTTGAGCAGCTCGACCAGCATCTCGAACGGCACGTCCTGGTGCTCGTAGGCCGCCAGGGCCTTGTTGCGCACCTGGGCCAGCAGGTCGGAGAAGCTCGGGTCGCCGGACAGGTCCACTCGCAGCACCTGCGTGTTGACGAAGACGCCGACCAGATCGGCGAGCGCCTCGTCGGTGCGTCCGGCGATCGGGTTACCGATCGTCACGTCGTCCTCGGCGCCGAGCTTGCGCAGCAGCACCGCCAGCGCGGTCTGCAGGACCATCGACATGGTCATCCCGCGCTCGTCGGCCAGCTTCTGCAGCCCGGCAGCCACCTGCGCGTCCGCCGAGACGGGGACCGTGTCGCCGTCCAGGCTCCGCTCGGCGGGCCGCGGGCGGTCCAACGGCAGGGTGAGCGGCTGCGGCACGCCCTCCAGCTCCGTGCGCCAGTAGTCGGTCTGCTTCGCCGCCAGGCTGTCCGGGTCCGCCGGGTCGCCGAGCAGTTCGCGCTGCCACAGCGCGTAGTCCTTGTACTGCACGGGCAGCGGCTTCCACGCCGGCGCCCGGCCGTCCAGGCGCGCGGTGTACGCGGTGGTCAGGTCCCGCGCCAGCACGCCACCCGAGACACCGTCCGAGGCGATGTGGTGGATGAGGAGGACCAGCAGGTGTTCCTCGGGAGCGCAGCGGAACAAGGTTGCCCGCAGCGGGATTTCGGCCGCCAGGTCGAAGTGGTGCGCGATGACATCGTCGACCGCACCGGAGAGGTCCTCGGGCGCCACGTCGACCACCGGTATCCGCACCGACGCCTGGGCCGGGGAGAGGATCTTCTGGTACGGCTCGTCGTCCTCGTCCGTCACGTACGTGGTGCGCAGGATCTCGTGCCGTTCGACCACGTCCCGGATGGCCGCGACGAGAGCCTCCTGGTCCAGCGGTCCCGTCAGCCGGAACGTCGGGGAGATGTTGTAGGTCTCCGCCCCGCCCTCCAGTTGGTACGTAACCCACATACGGCGTTGTGCGTACGACAGCGGAATCACTGGACTCACTCCTCTACGAGCATCTTGCGCAGACTGGGGCGAAGGGGGACAGCCGATTCCTCCGACCACGCGGCGAGCTCGGCCACCGTCGGCAGGTCGAAGATCTTGCGGATGGGTATCTCGATCCCCAGCTCGGCGCGAGCGCGGGTGATCAGCCGGGTGGCCAGCAGGGAGTGCCCGCCGAGGGCGAAGAAGCCGTCGTCGACACCGACCCGGTCGACGCCGAGCACCTCGGCGAACAGCCTGGCCAGCGCCTCCTCGCGGGGGCTTCCGGGCGCCCGGAAGGGCGTGGCGGGGGTGAGGTCGGGGGCGGGCAGGGCCTTGTGGTCCAGCTTGCCGTTGGGGGACAGGGGCAGCCGGTCGAGCGGTATGCACACGGACGGGATCATGTAGTCGGGCAGCCGCTCCGCCAGGTGGGTACGGAGCACGGCCGCGTCCGGGGCACTCTCGCCCGGGGCCGGGACCAGGTAGGCGGCCAGGTAGCCGGCGGTGCCGGAGTGCCGGGTCACCACGGCGGCCTGGGCGATGTGGGGATGAGCCGTCAGGGCGGCTTCGACCTCTCCCGGTTCGACGCGGTAGCCACGGATCTTGACCTGGGTGTCGATGCGGCCCAGGTGCTGCAGCTCGCCCTCGGGAGTGAGGCTCGCGAGGTCGCCCGTGCGGTACATGCGGGAGCCGGGAGCCCCGTAGGGGTCGGGCACGAACCGGTCGGCGGTCATGGCGGGCTGGCCCTGGTAGCCGCGTCCGGCTCCGGCCAGATAGAGCTCGCCCGGTGTGCCCGGGGGCAGCAGGTTCAGGGCGGGGCCGAGGATGTAGCCGCGGACGCCGGGGAACGGACGGCCGATGGGCACGCCGCCCGCATACGGCTCGTCGGGGTCCAGGAGATGGGCGGTGGCGTAGAACGTCTCGCTGGGGCCGTAGCTGTTGATGACGCGGGCCTCCGGCCAGAGGGCGCGGACCCGCTTCGCGAGCGCCGGGGTCAGCACTTCCCCGGAGATGTTCAGTGCCGTGGGCCGGATGCGGTCGCCGAGCTGGTCGACGAGTTCGGCGAAGGCCGACGGCACCGAGCAGATGACGTCGACGTCCCAGGTGTTGCGGTCGGCCAGTTCCAGCACGTCGCGCACGATCTCCACGCTGCCGCCCGTGGTGAGCGCGGAGAACAGCTCGAAGGTGGCGACGTCGAAGCCGAACGACGCGGCGAGCAGCACCCGCCGGCCGGACTCCGTTCCGGCGTGCGCGACCAGGGCGTCCACGGCGTTGACGACGGTCGCATGGGTGACGCTCACGCCCTTGGGCACGCCGGTGGAGCCGGACGTGTAGACGACGTACGCGAGGTTGTCGGGGCCGGCCTCGGGCCGTCCCCCGGATTCCGTGTCCTGCGGGGCCGTGTCGGACGGCGCGTCGAGGTCGAGGTCGTCGAGGACCAGGACGGGGATGTCCGTGGCGGGCACGAGGTCGCGGGTGCGGGTGTCGACCACCACCAGATGCGGCCGGGCGCCGGGGAGGATGTGCGGCAGGCGGGCAGCGGCGAACGCGGGGTCCACGGGGAGGTAGGCACCGCCCGCCTTGAGCACGCCCAGGAGGGCCACGGCCGCGGTCGCGGTGCGCGGCAGGACCAGGCCCACCACGGTCTCCGGTGCCACTCCGCGCCGGGCCAGTTCGACCGCGAACCGCTCGGCGCGTGCGTCCAGTTCGGCGTAGGTGAGCGACTCGCGCCCGGCGATCACGGCGAGTGCGTCCGGGGTCCGCGCCACCTGTGCCTCGACGCGTGCGGTGATCGTGGTGCCCGCGGCCTCGGCGGACGGTTCGTCGAAGCCGCGCAGCAGCCAGTCGCGTTCGGCCGGCTCCAGGATGTCGAGCTGAGCGACCGTCAGCTCCGGGTCGGCCGCGATCTGCCGCAGGATCCGGACCAGACGGGCCGCGTGTTTCCCGACCGTGGCCCGGTCGTAGACCTCGGGCGTGTATTGCAGGACGAGTTCGAGGGCCGGGTCGACCGCTGCCGCCAGGCACAGGGGGTAGTGGTTGCCCGCCGACGGCCGGAAACCGGTGAAGGTGATCCCGTCCGCGGCCTCGCCGGCCGCGCTGAGGCCCTCCCGGTCGATGGGGTACGACTCGAAGACGACCAGCGTGTCGAAGAGGGTCTGGAGGCCGACGGACTGCTGGATCTGCGCAAGCCCGTAGTAGTGGTGCTCCGCGAGGGCGGCCTGTCGGCTCTGCAGCCGGGTCAGAACCTCGGCGACGGTCTCGCCGGGCGCACAACTCACGTGCACCGGGACGGTGTTGATGAACATCCCGACCATCGACTCGACGTCCGGCACCGCGGGCGGGCGCCCGGAGACGGTGGCACCGAAGACCACGTCCTGGCTTCCGGTGAGTTGGCCGAGCAGCAGCGCCCAGGCGCCCTGGACGAGGGTGTTGGCGGTGATGCCGAGATCGGCGGCCAGCCGGCGCAGTGCGCTCGACTCGTCCGGAGGGAGCGTGATGTCGACCTGGTCGCGGCTCTCGGCGTCCGTGGGCGCGGCGTCGGGGGCGAGCAGGGTCGGTGTCTCGATCCCTTCGAGTTCGGCCGCCCACACCTCCGCGGAGGCCTCGTGGTCCTGGCGGTCGAGCCAGGTGAGGAAGTCCTCGTAGTCGCGGATGGCGGGCAGTGGGGCCGGGTCGCCGTCGGAGGCGTAGAGCAGCAGCAGGTCGCGCATCAGCAGGGGTGTGGACCAGCCGTCGAAGAGTGTGTGGTGGGCGGTCAGCACGAGTTCGGGCCGGCCGGGCTCGACGGCGATGAGTGCCAGCCGGATCAGTGGCGGGGTGTCCGCGTCGAAGTGGGCGGCCCGGTCCTGGGCGAGGAACCGCTCGAAGGTCTCGCTGCGGTCCGCCTCGTCGGCACCGGTCAGGTCGAGGTACTGCCAGGGCAGGGTCACCGACTCCGGCACGACTTGGACGGCGTCGCCGTTCGCCCGGTTGACGAACGCCGCACGGAGGCTGGGGTAGCGGTCCAGCAACGCCTGCCCGGCCCGGCGCAGCCGCTCGGGGTCGACGTCGCGGGAGAGCTGGAACACCAACTGAACGTGGTACGGGTCGTACGACGATGCTTCGGCGAGCAGCGTGTGGAAAAGGATCCCCGACTGGGCCGGGGTCGTGGGCCACACGCGGGCCAGTGTGCCGAAGCGCGCTTCCCAGGCCTCGATCTCGCTCTGGTCCACGTCGATGAGGGGCGCGTCGGTGGGCGTCAGTCCACCGGCCTCGGGGGTGGCGGCGTGCCGTGCCAGGGCGCTCAGTGCCCGGACCCAGAGCGCGGCCAGTTCGGTGACGTCCTCGCGGGAGAACACACCGGTGGGGAAGCCGAAGTGGGCGGTCAGTTCCTCGCCGTCGGGTGTGGCGATGGCGATCGCGTTGATCTCCAGGGCGGACGGCACCGGCATGTCGGCGTCCGGCGCCGGGACCAGGTCCTGGTACGTGGCGTCCGGGGCCCAGCCCAGGCCGCGCAGGTCCTCCGGGATGTCCGCGCCGGAGGCTCTGCCGAGGTAGTTGAAGCCGATCTGCGGCTTGCGCGCCTCGGCCAGCGCGGCGGCGGTGGCGGGGTTGAGGTGACGCAGCAGGCCGTAACCGATGCCATGGTCGGGTACCGACCGCAGCTGCTCCTTGACGGCCTTGATCGCCTTCCCGGCGGCCGGCCCGCCGCCGAAGGCGTCCGCCACGTCGATGCCGGCCAGGTCCAGGCGCACCGGGTACATGGCGGTGAACCAGCCGATCGTGCCCGACAGGTCCGCGCCGGGCACCACGTGCTCTTCCCTGCCGTGGCCCTCCAGCCGGACAAGCGTCGAGGCCCCGCCCAGGCCTCGCGTAGCGCGCCAGCGGGCCACGGCCAGCGCGAGCCCGGCGAGCAGAGCGTCGTCGGCACCACCGCGGAACAGCGTGGGCACCGTGTTCAGCAGGGTTTCCGTGACGTCCACCGGCACCTGGACGCGGACCGTGTCCACGGTGGCCGCGACATCGCGGGCTGGGTCCAACTCCCTTACTCCCAGCAGGGGTTCGTCTCCGGCGAGGATCTCCTGCCACAGTGGAAGTTCCGCCACCCGCTCCGGGGCCACCGCCTCGTCGGCCAGCGCGTGTGTCCACCGCCGCAACGACGTACCCGCGCCCGCCGATGACGGCAGGCGGCCCTCGCGGACCCGTCGCCAGACCGAGACCAGGTCCGGTACCAGGATCCGCCACGACACCCCGTCCATGACGAGGTGATGCAGCACGACCAGCAAGCGGTCCGCCTCCGCGTCGGAGGTGAACCAGACGAACTGCGCCATCACCCCCGCGTCGGGGTCGAGACGGTCCGCGGCCGCGTCCAGCTCGGCCTGCGCGTCGCAGTCGCCGTAGGGGACTTCCCGCACCAGCCCACCGGCGTCGACACTGCCGACCGGCCCCATGCGCAGGCCCGGCCGCTCCCGGTCCAGCCAGGAGCGCAGGACGTCGTGCCGGTCCAGGACCGCCTGCAGGGTGGCGACCAGTCCCGCACGGTCGATGTCCTCGGGCAGGCTCAGCATCGCCGACATGCAGAACCGGCGCATGCCACCACCGGCGGCCAGCACGTGCGCCGCCGTCGGCGGCAGCGGAGCCCAGCCCACCCCGCCGCCCGGCAGCTCGGCCAGCCCCGGACGCTCTTCCCGCGCCCGGCCGTCGACCAGTTCCGCGAGCCGGGCGACCGTGCGCTGCTCGAACACCTCCCGCGTACTGACCACGACACCGCGTGCCTTGGCCCGGGCGACCACCTGGATGGACCGGATGCTGTCCCCGCCACTGGCGAAGAAGTCGTCGTCGACGCCCACCTGCCGGTCGAGCACATCGGCGTACACCTCGGCCAGGACCCGCTCCGTCTCGCCGCGCGGCGCCCGGTACTCGGCGTGCCCGAACTCCGGCTCGGGCAGCGCGGCGCGGTCCAGTTTGCCCGTCACGGTCCGCGGCAGCCGGTCGAGGACGAGCAGTTGGGCGGGGACCATGTAGTCCGGCAGCCGCTGGGCCGCGAACCGCCTCAGCTCGGCCACCGACACACCGCTCTGCCGGACGATGTCGTGGCCAGCGGTACCCTCCGGCGGCGCCACGTAGCCGACGAGCCGCGTGTTGCCGGTGCGGTCCCTCCACGCGGTGACCACCGCCTGGCCGACCGCGGGATGCCGGGCGAGGACGATCTCGATCTCGGTCGGCTCGACCCGGATGCCGTTCACCTTGACCTGGGTGTCGGCCCGGCCCTCGTAGTTCAGCCGCCCCTTCGCATCCCACCGGGCCAGGTCACCGGTGCGGTACATCCGTGCGCCGGGGGGACCGAACGGGCAGGCGACGAACCGCTCCGCCGTCGCCGCGCCCCCGCCGTAGTAGCCGCGGGCGAGGCCGCCGGCCACATACACCTCCCCGATCACACCGGGCGGGACCGGTGTCAGTTCCGGCCCCAGGACGTAGGTGTGCATGTTGGGCAGCGGTCGCCCGATGGGGGTCACGCCCGTCTCTTCCGAATCCTGCGGGACCAGGTGGCTGGTGACGTAGAAGCTCTCGGTCTGTCCGTAGGCGTGGACGACCCGGACGTCGGGGAAGGCCCGGTGCACCTGGTCCACCACGTCGGCGGTGAGCGGGTCGCCGCCGAGGATCGCGGTGTGCAGTTCGAGGTCGAGGGCCCCCGGCTCCTTGGCGATGATCGGGCCGAGCAGGGCGGTGAACACGGCGGGCACGGCGCAGATGGTGGTGCCCGACCAGCGGTCGCGTTCGGCGAGTTCGAGCACGTCACGGACGATCTCGACACTCGCGCCGGCGGCCAGTGCGGTGAAGGTCTCGAACACGGAGACGTCGAAGTTCACCGAGGTCGCGGCGAGCATCCGGGATCCCGGTTCGAGCCCGGCCATGGTCCGCGAGTGCCACACACCGTTGACCACGGTGGCGTGGGTCATGGCGACGCCCTTGGGCTTGCCCGTGGACCCGGAGGTGTACATCACGTACGCCAGGTTCTCCGGTCTGACGCGCAGGTCCGGGGCTTCGTCTGCGGGGCCGCAGGGGGTGTCGAGGCGCAGGTCGTCGAGGTGGAGGACCGGCGACCGGCACTCCGGCAGCGCAGCCGCCGTCTCATGGTCGGTCAGGACCAGCACGGGATCGGCCGAGGTGAGCAGGAGGTCGACGCGCGCGGCGGGATGCTCAGGATCGATCGGCAGGTACGCGCCGCCCGCCTTGAGCACGCCGAGCTGGGCGACCACGAGGTCCGCCGAGCGTGGCAGGGCGACAGCCACCACTTCCTCCGGCCCGACCCCGCGCTCGCGCAGTACCGCGGCCAGCCGGCCCGTGCGGGCCTCCAGCTCCGCGTACGACAACTCGGTCCGTCCGGCCACCACCGCTGTCGCGTCCGGGTGCCGCAGCGCCTGGGCGGTGACGAGTTCCGGCAGTGTCAGCTGCGGAACCGGTGCCGCGGTCTCGTCGAGTGCCGTCAGCCAGTGCCGTTCGGCGTCGGCGAGCACGTCCACTCCGCCCAGCCGTACGCCGGGATCGGCGACGACCTGCCGCAGCACGCGCACATAGCGCTCGGCGAAGCTCACGGCCGTGGCGTGGTCGAACAGCTCCGTGGCGTACTCCAGCCGCCCGTACGCCCGTCCGGAGGACAGGTCCGGGATGATGTTGAAGAAGAGGTCGAACTTGGCGGTGTCGGTGCCCGTCGCGACCGGGGTGACCCGCAGGCCGGGCATCTCGATCCCCGACCACCCGAACTGCCAGGCCAGCATCACCTGGAACAACGGTGAGTACGAGGTGGAGCGCTCCGGGTTGAGCAGCCCCACCAGACGCTCGAAGGGCACGTCCTGGTTGTCGTACGCGGCCAGCGCCTTGTCCCGCACCTGATCCAGCAGCCCACCGAAGGACGGGTTGCGTGACAGGTCGGCGCGCAGCACCCAGGTGTTGGCGAAGAAGCCGATCAGATCGTCGAGCTGCTCGTCGGCGCGCCCCTCGATGGGGCTGCCGATCGTCAGGTCATCGCCGGCCCCGAGGTGGTGCATCAGCACGGCGAGCGCGGCCTGGGCGACCATCGGTGCCGTGGCGCCGCGGTCCACGGCGAGCTTCTGGAGTCCCGACAGCAGCTCGGGTTCCAGCTCGAAGGAGACGTCTCCGCCGCGGTGGTCGGCGGCCGTCGGCCGCGGCCGGTCCAGCGGCAGCTGCACCGGTTGCGGCGCTCCGGCCAACTCCGCTCGCCAGTAGTCGAGTTGCTCGGCGGCGATGCTGTCCGGATCTTCTTCGTCGCCGAGCAGCCGGCGTTGCCACAGGGTGTAGTCCTTGTACTGCACCGCAAGGGGCTGCCACTGCGGAGCGGTCCCCTGGCGACGAGCCGTGTACGCCGTGACCAGGTCGCGCAGGAACGGAGCCATCGACGCCCCGTCGGCGGCGATGTGGTGGAACACGGACACCAGCACGTGCTCCTGCGGGGAGACCCGGAGGACCTTCGCCCGGAAGGGGAGCTCCGTGTCGAGGGCGAATCCCTCGCACGCGATCTGCTGAATCGCGTGGTCCACCGCGTCCGCGGCCACGTCGACCACCTGGAACCGGAAGACCGCCTCCTCCGGCGACAGCACCCGCTGCTCAGGCGTGCCGTCCGCGTTCTCCATGATCAGGGTGCGCAGACTCTCGTGCCGGATCCCGACGTCCCGCGCCGCCGCGATCAGGACCTCGGCGTCCAGTTCCCCCTCCAGGCGCAGCACGAACGGGATGTTGTAGGTGGAGGTCGGGCCTTCCAGGCGGTAGAGAAACCACAGCCGGGTCTGGGCGAAGGACAACGGGATCATCGACGCTTCTCCTGAACGGTCATCGGGCGCAGCTGAGGGCGGCGTTTCGGCGTGGCCGTCTCGTCGAGCTGCGCCGCCAGCTGGGCGACGGTGGGATTGCGGAACACCGTCGTGACTTTCACGTCGACGTCGAGCTCGCTGCGGATGCGGACGATCAGCCTGGTGGCCAGCAGCGAATGTCCGCCGTGACTGAAGAAGTCGACATCGATGCCGATCTCTTCCACTCCGAGCAGCTCGGCGAACAGCCCGCAGAGGACTTCCTCCCGGTGGTTGCGCGGCCCCCGTCCGGCCGCGGCCTCGATGTGGCCGGGCGCGGGGAGAGCAGCCCGGTCGAGCTTGCCGCTCGGTGTGGCGGGGAGCTCGGCGATCGGCACGATCACCGAGGGGACCATGTACTCCGGCAGCCGGCTCCGGAGCAGCTCCGTCAACGCCATCAGGTCCGGCCCGGCGGGATCCGGCCCGGCGGGATCCGGCCCACCGCCCGGCACCACGTAGGCGACCAGCCGCTGGTCGCCGGGGCGGTCCTCTCGCACCACGGCCACGGCGCTGTCGACGTCCGGATGCGCGGTCAACGCCGCCTCCACCTCGGCCAGTTCGATGCGAAAGCCGCGGATCTTGACCTGGTGGTCGGTGCGGCCGATGTACTCGAGCTGTCCGTCGTGGTTCCACCGCACGGCGTCCCCGGTGCGGTACATGCGGGTGCCCGGTGCGCCGTAGGGGCAGGCGACGAACCGGTGCGCGGTCAGCGCGGTGCGCCCGAGGTAGCCGCGCGCCAGTCCGGCACCGGCGAGGTAGAGCTCACCGGTGACCCCGGGCGCGACCGGGCGCAGCGCCGTATCCAGCACGTACACCTGGGTGTTCCAGATCGGTGTGCCGATCGGCACCCGGTCGGCGCCGGGTACGTGCTGCCATCCGGTGACCTCCACCGACGCCTCGGTGGGCCCGTAGAGGTTGAACACCCCGCACCCCGGCAGCAGGTCGGCCATCTTGTTGGCCAGCTCGGCCGGGAACGCCTCACCCGCGACCTCGATCCAGCGCAGGCTGGTGCACTGCCGCGCCGTGGGCTCGGCGACGAACGCCTCCAGCAGCGAGGGCACGAAGTCGGCGCCGGTCACTTGCTCCCGGGCGATCAGAGCGGCCAGATACGCGGGATCCCGGCGCCCGTCCGGGCGGGCCACCACGACGGCCGCGCCCACCAGCAGCGGCGCGAACAGCTCCGGCACCGACACGTCGAAGCTCGCCGTCGTGCTCAGCAGCACGCGGTCCTCGGCGGTGACATCGAAGTGCGCCAGCCCCCATGCGATCCGGTTCATGATCGACCGGTGGGCGACCTGCACCCCCTTGGGGCCGCCGGTGGAGCCGGAGGTGAAGATGACGTACGCGGCGTTGTCCGGCGACAGTTCACGCTCGGGGTCGACCTCCGCGTACCCGGACGTGTCCGGCAGGGGCGCCTCCAGCACCAGGAGCGGTTTCGCCCCGTCCAGCAGCTGCCGGGCCCGCTCGGCAGGCAGGTCGGGGTCGATCGGCAGATACGCCGCCCCCGCCTTGACCACCGCGTGGATCGCCACCACCATCTCCACCGAGCGCGGGATGCGCACCGCGACGATGCGCTCGGGGCCCGCGCCCTGCTCGACCAGCCAGTGCGCCAGCCGATTGGCCCGCCGGTTGAACTCCGCGTACGTCAGCGTCTCTTCTTCGCCGATCACCGCGAGGGCGTGCGGACTCCGCTCGACCTGGGCCTCGAAGGCGTCCGGCAGGGTGTCCTCGGCCGGCGGGCGCGCGGTGTCGTTGACCTCTCGTACCAGCCGCTCCCACTCCTCCCGGGCCAGCACCTCGATGTCGCGCACCGGGCAGCGCGGGTCGGCCAGCACCTGCTCCAGCACCCGCACCAGCCGCGCCGCGATCACCTCCGCCGAGCCACGGTCGAAGAGGTTGTTCCGGTAGTCGAGGGAGAGCCGCAGGTAGGGGTCGGATGCGTTGAGGGTGAGCGGGTAGTGCGAGCCCGCGAAGGGCCGTATGCCGTCGATCGTGAACCCCGCCGCGATGTTCGCCTCGACCATGCCCTCGCGGTCGATCGGGTACGACTGGAACACCACGATCGTGTCGAACAGGGCGGGCAGCCCGACACCGCGCTGTATGTCGGCGAGGCCGTAGTAGTTGTGGTCGAGCAGCGCGGTCTGCCGTTGCTGGAGCTCGGTGACGACGTCGGCCACGGCGCGGTCCGGCGGGCAGAACACCCTGATCGGCAGGGTGTTGATGAACAGGCCGACCATTTCGTCCGAGCCGGGCAGCTCCGCCGGGCGGCCGTTGACGGCGGCCCCGAACACCACGTCCCGCTGCCCGGTCAGCTTCGAGAGCAGGATCGCCCAGGCTCCCTGGAGGAGGGTGTTGAGCGTGACCCCGAGTTCGGCGGCGCGCCGGGCCAGTTCACGACCCTTGTCGATCGACAGCGGTACCTCCACCCGCCCGACGGCGGACGCCGGCTCCTGGGGTGCGGTGTTCGGGGCCACCAGGGTCGGCTGCTCGAAGCCGGCGAGCTCGGCGGCCCACCGGGCGGCCGATGCGTCCCGGTCGCGGGTCGCCAGCCAGGCCAGGTAGTCGCCGTAGCCGCGGACCGGGGGGAGCCGGCGCGTCCCGGAGTACAGCCGGATCAGATCTGTGATCACCGACGGTGAGGACCAGCCGTCGAAGAGGGCGTGATGGGCCGTGATGACGAGTTTCGCGTGCTGCGGCCCTGCGGTGATCAGCGCCAGGCGGAACAACGGTGGCCGGGTGGGATCGAGTTGATCGGCCCGGTCCTCGGCGAGGAACCGGTCGAGTGCTTCGTCACGCTCGGCCTCGCTGCGGTCGGTCAGGACGATGTGCCGCCACGGGAGGGCGACGTGCTCCGGCACGACCTGCACCGGCTCGCCGCCGGCTGCGGCCACGAAGGCCGAGCGCAGGTTCGGATACCGGTCGAGCACTGCCTGTCCGGCCGAGCGCATGCGCTCCGGGTCCACCTGCCCGGACAGGTGCAGCACGAACTGCATGTGGTAGACGTCGAAGGAGCCGTCGGCGAGTGCGGCCTGGAACAGGATCCCGGACTGTCCCGGCGCCTGCGGCCACACCTCGGCCAGCCTGCCGTAGCGTGCCTCCCAGGCCTCGATCTCGCCCTGGTGCACCGGTACCAGAGGGGTGTCGGAGGGGGTGAGGCCGCCGATGTCCGGCCGGGCGGCGTACCCGGCCATGCCGTGCAGTACGTCGGTCCACAGCTCGGCCAGTTCGGCGGTCCGCTCGCGGGTCAGCACCCCGGTGGGGAACACGAACGCCGCCTGCAGGCGGGAGCCGTCCGTGGTGTCCGTCGCGACCGCGTTGACCTCCAGTGCGGACAGCGCGGGAAGATCCGGGTCGGGCAGCGGAACCAGTTCGGCGGACCAGGGCGCCGGACCCCATCCGTCGGCGCGCAGCTCCTCGGGCACATCGGTGTCGGAGATCCGGCCGATGTAGTTGAACCCGAGCTGCGGCACCGGGTACTCGGCGAGCTGCACGGCGGTCTCCGGGTTCAGGTGGCGCAGCATGCCGAAGCCGAGGCCCTTGTCCGGGGCGCCGCGCAGTTGCTCCTTGACCAGCTTGACCGCCTTCGCGACCGCGGGGCCGCCCGCGAGCACGTCGTCGAGGTCCACCCCGCGCACGTCGACCCGGGCCGGGTACATGCTGGTGAACCACCCGACGGTGCGGGAGAGATCGGCGCCAGGGACGACGTGTTCCTCGCGGCCGTGTCCCTCCATTCGGACCAGGGTCGAGCGTTCCGCGCCGCTCCACCGGTTCACCGCCAGCGCGAGCGCGGCCAGCAGCACGTCGGTCCCGGTGCCCCTGAAGGCTGCCGGAAGCCGGGTCAGCACCGCCTCGGTGACCTCGGTGGGCAGCTGTACGCGCACGCTGTCGACCGTGGACATCACATCGACCGCCGGGTCGAACGCTCTTGTTCCCAGCGCAGGGTTGGGGCCTTCGAGCACATCCCGCCAGTACGTCAGTTCCGCTTCCCGTTCCGGTGCGAGCGCCTCCGCGCTCAGCGCCGAGGCCCAGCGGCGCGCCGACGTGCCGACGGCGGGCAGCTCGGGCGTACGGCCGGAGCGGACCTGCCGCCAGGCCTCGGCCAGGTCCGCCATGAGGATGCGCCAGGAGACGCCGTCCACCACCAAGTGGTGCAGCACCATCAGCAGTCGGCCCCCGCCCGGCTCCGCGTCGAACCAGACGAAGTCGGCCATGGTCCCGGCTTCCGGGTCGAGCCGCCCGACCGCGGCGTCCAGCTCCGCCTCGGCCGCCCGCAGCAGGGCCGGGGTCTCCCAACGGCCGTCGCAGGGAACCCGGCGGATCAGGTCCGCGGCCCGCACGGCGCCTGCCGGGCGTACGACGAGAGACAGCTCGTCGCCCCGCATGAGCCGTGCGCGCAGAAGGTCGTGCCGGTCGAGGACGGCGTCGAGTGTCGCGGCCAGTTCCTCCGCGTCGATCCCCGCGGGCAGCTCCAGCGCCATCGCCATCGCGAACCGGTTCATCCCGCCGCCGTGCTCGAACACCTGCCGCGCCACCGGCTGAAGCGGCATCGGGCCCACGCCACCGCCCTCGTTCTCCGCAAGCGCCGGTGTCGGGTCCCGGCGGGCGGTGGCCACCTCGGCGAGGCGGGCAGTCGTACGGCATTCGAAGATCTCCCGCGTGGTGAGCTCCAGGCCCCGGGCCCGGGCCCGGGCCACCACCTGGATCGAGCGCAGGCTGTCCCCTCCCACGGCGAAGAAGTCGTCGTCGACGCCGACCCGCTCCAAGCCGAGCACATCCGCGTACGATGCGGCGATGATCGCTTCGGTCTCGGTGCGCGGCTCCTGGTAGGCCTCGCCTCCGAAATCCGGTTCGGGCAGCACCGAGCGGTCCAGTTTGCCGGTCGGTCCCAGCGGCAGCCGGCCGAGCACGACGAACGCGGACGGCACCATGTAGTCGGGCAGCCGTGCCGCGACGAACCTGCGCAGTTCGGCGGCCGAGGCACCGGACTGGAGGTCGACATCGCCGATGCCGCCGGCGCCATCGTCACCGACGGCTCCCTCCCCGGTGTGCACCACGTACGCGACGAGCCGCCGCCCGCCTGCGGGCGCCTCCCGGCTGATCACCACCGCCTCGCTGATTCCCGGGTGCTGCGCGCAGACCGCCTCGACCTCGGCCGTCTCGATGCGGAAGCCGCGCACCTTCACCTGACCGTCGCTCCGGCCGACGCATTCCAGTTGGCCACCCGCGTTCCAGCGGGCCAGGTCGCCGGTGCGGTACATCCGCTCGCCCGCGGGGCCGAACGGGTCGGCCACGTACCGCTCGGCGGTCAGGCCGCCGCGGCCGTGGTAGCCGCGGCCCAGGCAGACGCCCGCCACGTACAACTCGCCGACCACGCCCTGCGGCACCGGGGCGAGTCCCGGGCCCAGCACGTAGGCCCGCATGTTGCCGAGCGGGGTGCCGATCGGCGCGACCTCGCTCTCCGTCCACTCCTCGGTCCCGGCGAGGGCGAACGCGGTGGCGTAGAAGCTCTCGCTCTGGCCGTAGCCGTTGACGATCTGCACGCCGGGCAGCGCCTCGCGCACCTGGCGCACCAGCCGGGCCGGGAGCACGTCACCGGCGAAGACAACGCAGCGGACGCCGCGGGCCTTCGCCAAGTGGCCGACCAGTTCCCCCAGCACGGAGGGAACCCCGCTGATCACGTGGCCGTCCCAGGCGTCCCGCTCGCCGAGCGCCAGCACGTTGGGCACCACCTCGGCGGTGCCGCCGGTGGACAGGGTGGTCAGCAGTTCGAAGACCGAGACGTCGAAGTTCACCGAGGTGCCTGCCAGCATCCGCCACCCGGGCGGCGCGTCCAGTACGCGCACCAGGTCCTGCACCCCGTTGACGACGCTGCGGTGGGTGATCGCCGCGCCCTTCGGCGTGCCGGTGGAGCCGGAGGTGTACATCACGTAGGCCAGGTGGTCCGGATGCAGGGGCGCGTTCCGGTCCGCGTCGGTCGGCGCCCCCTCGGACGGGGCCCAGGGGGCGCGTTGGTCGAGGCAGACCGCCGAGACGTCGTTGCGGGGCATCTCCTGCCAGGTCGCGGTGTCGGTGACGGCGAAACGCGGCGCGGCTTCGGACAGCACGCTCTCCGCCCGTCCGCCGAGGTACTGCGGATCCAACGGCAGGTAGCCGGCGCCGGACTTGAGGATGCCGAGCAGACCGGCCACCAGGTCCTCGTTGCGCGGCAACGTCAGCACCACGAGGTCGTCGGGGCCGGCACCGCGCCGTATCAGCTCCCAGGCGACGGCGTTCGCCCGGTCGTCGAGTTCCCGGTACGTCAGTGTCCGCTCTTCGCACACGATCGCCGGGGCATCGGGCGTTCTGGCCGCCTGCCTCTCGAACAGCTCCGGGACCGTCAGCCCGGACACCGTTGTGGCGTGGTCGTTGAACTCGGTGAGCAGCCGGACGCGTTCGGCCTCGTCGAGCACGTCGATCTCGCCGATTGTGCGCTCCGGGCCGGCCACGAGCCGGCCGAGGACGCGGACGAACCGGTCCGCGAGACGTTCGACGGTGTCCCTGTCGAACAGGTCGGTGGCGTACTCCACGTATCCGCCCGCCCCACCCGAACGGTTGGGCACCATGTTGAAGAACAGATCGAACTTTGCCGTACGGGTGTCGAGTTCTTCGGCATGGACGTCGAGACCGGGCAGTGCCAGCTCCCCGAGGGGCTCCTGCCAGGCGAGCATCACCTGGAAGAATGGGTGGTAGGCGGTGGACCGGTCGGGGTTCAGTCGCTCCACCAGCCGCTCGAACGGCATGTCCTGGTTGTCGTACGCGGCCAGAGACCGGTCCCGCACCCGCTGGAGCAGTTGCCGGAAGGTCGGGTTCCCGGAGAGGTCGACGCGCAGCACCCAGGTGTTGGCGAAGAAGCCGACGAGGTCGCGCAGGTCCTCGTCGGTGCGCCCCGCGATCGGCGCGCCGAGGGGGACGTCGTCACCGCATCCCAGGTGGTGCAGGAGCGCCGCCAGCGCCGAGTGCATGATCATCGACACCGTGGTGTCCTGTTGCGCGGCCAGCTTCTCCACGGCCCCGAGGAGGTCGGCGTCGACCGACAACGCGACCAGATCGCCGCGATGGCTCATCGCCCGGGGGCGCGGGCGGTCCGTCGGAATGGCCAGAGGCTGCGCCAGATCCGCCAAGGCCTCGCGCCAGTAGGCCAGTTGTCCGGCGGCCAGACTGCCCGGATCGGACTCGTCACCGAGTACGTCCTGCTGCCACAGCGTGTAGTCCGCGTACTGCACAGGCAGCGGCTCCCACGCCGGAGCGCCACCCGAGTTGCGTGCCGTGTACGCGACGACGAGATCGCGCAGCAGCAGCCCGAGAGACTCCCCGTCCACGGCGATGTGGTGCACCACCAGGACCAGGGTGTGCTCCCGCGGTCCGCACCGCAGCAGTGTGGCCCGGATCGGCATGTCGGCGGCCAGGTCGAAGGGAGCAGTGGCCAACCTCTCGACCGTCGCGGCTCGTTCCCCCTCCGCGAGTTCGACCAGCGGCATGCCGAACGGCTGGTGACCGGACGGCAGCACCTGCTGGTACGGGACGCCGGCTTCGTCCTCGACGATCACCGTGCGCAGGACCTCGTGCCGGTCGATGACATCGCGGAGTGCCGACTCCATCGCGGCCGGGCTCAGTTCACCGGTCATCCGCAGGGCGAAAGCGGCGTTGTAGGTCGCCGACGGCCCTTCGAACCGGTCCACGAACCACAGCCGGCGCTGTGCGAACGACAACGGGATCATTCTCTGTCTCCAAATCGGCAGAACTACGAGGGAGCCATCCGCCACTCAGATCTGATCGAGAACAGCCAAGAGCTGGTCGTTGTAGAAGTCGTCGAATGAGATCGCGCCCGACAGCGTGGAGAAATACCGGTCGATCAGCTCCTGGTGACCGACCAGGCTCCGCAGCATCTCCGTCTGCCCCTCGGGCTTGAGCTCGGCCACGTTGAGTGCGCCCTGGTAGAAGTTGAGGAAGACATCGGTCAGATCGTTCTCGTAGCGCTTCAGCGCAGCGTTCAGCGCGGCGTCGTCGTGCAGTCCGTCCCCGATGTGCTCGGTGAGTGACCGGGCCTGTATGAAGGCGTCGGTGATACCGCGGGCGGTGATGGAGTCCTTGTGATGCACGGCGTCCCCGAGGAGCACCCACCCGGCCCCGTAGGCCTTGCGGAAAAAGTTCTCCTGGTGCCCGGTGCCGTACCACTGCTCCTCCCGGCTGCCCGCCGACATCCGCTCGTACAACTCGGGCGCCGTCGTGCGGACGGCGTCGACGAAGGCGGGTTCCACTGCGGTACGGATCTCGGCGAACTCGCTCTGCGGGAAGTAGGCCATGATCAGCTTGAGGTCGTCGTTGGTGGGGATGACGCCGATCCAGCGCCCCGGCCGCTCGTAGAGCTCGAAGTGTGCGGGAACCCCGGCCCAGTAGCTGTAGTAGGTGCAGGTCATCCGCGGGTGCTCGATCACGTGCGGGGCACCCGCCTTGCGGGCCACCAGCGATCGCATGCCGTCCGCGCCGACGACCAGACGCGCCCGCTCGGTCGCCTCGGCGCCACCGGGTGTCGTGTAGCGCACGCCGACTACCCGGTCGTCCTCGTAGAGCAGGTCGTGGACCGCGCAGCCCTCCCGGAACTCGGCACCGGACGCGACGGCACCGGCCGCGAGGATCGGGTCGAGCACGAACCGCCTGGGCGCGTACGTGGTCCGCTGGCCGTCGACGGGCAGGGAGAAGCCGTCCAGACGGACGCCGGGTGCCTCGAAGCTCTGACGGTCGATCGGCCGGCAGCCCGCGGCGCGGAGCTCGTCGAGCAGCCCCCACCTGTCGAGCAGGGCCACGCCCGGCTGATGGATGTAGTGAGAGGACAGGGTGTCCTGCGGGAACCGCGCCTTCTCCAGAAGCAGGACACGGTACCCCTGCCGGGCGAACAACATGGCTGCCGGCGAGCCGGCACAACGGGCGCCTACCACAACTACGTCGTACATGGCCCTCTCTTACTATCGGGTTACCGTTCCCAGGGATTCGATGTACGCGGAGATCGACGCCACCGTCGGGTTGAGGAACAGCTGATCCATCGGAACTTCGATGCCCAGTTCCTCGATGAATTCCCCCTGTATTTTGGCCATGATCAGAGACTGGCCGCCCAGGGCGAAGAAATTGTCGTCGACGGATATGTCATCGCGTTGGAGTTCCCGGCACCAAATGGCGCGTACGCTGTCGGCAATCATCACAGCCCTCTCGCTCCTAATCAAGGAATTCCGCGGACAGCGCCGCCCGGTCCGCTTTCCCGTGCGGGCTGAGCGGAATGCGTGGGACATTGAGGAATCGCGCCGGGACCATGTTCCGCGGCAGGGCCTGGAGAAGGCGGGCACGCACGTCGTTCTCGACGAGGTCGTCGCCGGCAGGCTCGATGAACGCGACCAGCTCGGTCTCTCCGGATGCGGCGCGATCCACCACCACGGCGGCCTGCCGGACCCCGGCCAGTCTGCCCAGCGCGCGTTCGACGTCCGCGGGATCGATGCGCATGCCGCGCACCTTGACCTGCGCGTCCATCCGGCCGGCGACGACGAGGTCTCCCTCCTCGTTCACCCGGCCGCGGTCACCCGTGCGGTACAGCCGCCGCGGCTCGCCGTCCACCTCGACCGTGGTGAAGCGCGCGGACTCGGGCCCTGTACCGCCCAGGTATCCCGCGCCGACACTGGTCCCGGAGATGCAGATCTCCCCGTACTCCCCTGCCGCGACCTCGCGCATCCGCTCGTCAAGGAGGTGGATGTCGGTGTTGTGAGCGGGCCTGCCGACGGGTGGGATGTCGTGGTCGCCGGGCCGGTAGCCGGCGAGATCGAACGAGGTCGCCACGTCCGTGCATTCGGCGACGCCGTACTGGTGCAGGAGGGTGCAGCTGTTTCCCTCCCGTCGGGCCCAGTCCAGGAGCCGCTCGGCCTGCAGCGGCTCACCTCCGAACAGCATGTAGTCGAGCCGGGTGAGCGCGTCACCGCCCCGCGCGGTCTCCCAGTCCACCAGCAGGTACAGGGTGCTGGAGGCGCAGTTCACCACGCGAATGTCGTGCTGGTTCAGCATGCGGTAGGCCATCGCGGCGTCGAAGTTGCGGCTCGCCATCAGATACTGGGTGGCACCGCAGAACAACGGCATCAGCAGGCTGCGCTGGGAGAGGTCGAACCCGAAGGCGCTGACGACCAGGTTGTGCGATCCGGCGTGCAAGCCGTACTCGACCGTCAGCCAGTTCAACAGGTTGAACCACCCCTCGTGCCGCACCGCGGTCACCTTCGGAGTGCCGGTCGACCCGGAGGTGAACACCGCGTAGCACACGTCGTCCCCGGTGACCATGACGTCAGGACTGGTCACCGGGAAATCTTCGAGGTGCGCGGCCAGCCACTGGAGGTCGACGACCTCCACGGCCGCCGGCTCGACCAGCCCTGCCGTCGTCGGCGAAGCCACGATCAGAGACAGGCCGGGGACCTGGCCCAGCAGCAGCCGGAGCCTTTCCGCCGGGTAGGACGGGTCCAACGGTACGTAGGCCGCGCCCGCTTTCAGCGTACCGAGGATCGCGACGAGCATGTCCGGCGAGTAGTCGAGGCAGACACCCACCTTCGCGCCCCGGCCGTGTCCGCGTGTCCTCAGGAAGTGCGCGAACCGGTTGGCCCGGGCGTCGAGTTGTGCGTACGTCAGCTGCTGCCCGGCGCAGCAGACCGCAACGGCACGGGGGTTGGCCGCAGCGTGCGCCTCGAACCGATGATGGACGACGGGCGCCGAGGGCAGAGGGACCCGTTTTCCCTGGAGGATCATCAACCGACTCCGATATGACGGGTGTTCGAGCGCCGTTATGCGAGGCGTCGATCGGCGGCGTCGAGCACCTGGGTCACCCACTTGTCGACGGGCAGACCGCGCGCGGCGGCCACTTGCGAGTAGTGCTCCAGTTGGCCGGCGGACAGCTCGATGGTGAGCGTGGTGGCCCTCCCCCGCCCCTTGTCGACGCCCGCCGCCTCGGCAGGCCGGGGTGTCTCCCGCTGCTCGGCCAGACCGGCGCGGACCGCCCTGCGGAGTTCGTTGCGCGACCACTTGCGCTGCTCGGCGTTGCGCAGCCAGTAGTCCTGCTCCGGCGGCGACAGGCTGGTCACCTCGGCATGGTGGGCGAAGCTGAGACCGGCACGCCTTCGATGCTGCTCGAACCGACGGGCCACCCAGGCGTAGTTGCGCAAGGTCTGGTAGTCCAGCCCGGTTCTGTCGATCGCCTCGCGGTAGCGCCGCAGCCCGTAGGTGGCTTCTCCGAAGAGGAGCCAGTCGGCGAGCCACCACGCCGACGAGTTCGTGAATTCCCGCAGACTGGTCCCGATCCGCTCCCAGGACCGCTGCGACAGATCCGCCGGGAAAGCCATTCCCGTCTTCTGAACCGTTGCCTGGCTCCCGACGAACGGCAGAACCACATCGCGCGGCGCGGCCTCACCATCAGGGCCCTTCGACCTCGCCTCGTGACTGCTCGCGGTGGTCACCGAACGCCCCCCACAACCTTCATCCGCCTCAGCTCCTCCCGCTGCTCCGGCCGGCGTTCAGTCCGCCGCCATGGCCTCCCGCAGGCTCTTCGGGCGCAGATCGGTCCAGTTCCGCTCGACGTAGTCCAGGCATTCGGCCCTGGCCGCCTCGCCGAAGACCACGCGCCAGCCTCCGGGTACCTCGGCGAACACCGGCCACAGGGAGTGCTGGTCCTCGTCGTTGACCACGACGTAGAAGCGGCCGTTCTCGTCGTCGAAGGGGTTCGTGCTCACTGCCACCGTCCTTAACGGTCACGGGGTGACTCGGGATGGGAAAAGAGGATGGTTCCAGAGAGGAAATCGCCGACGCCGGGCGAGTTCGCCGACGGCGCTGTCCCGTCGACGGGACACCCGGCATCCGCGGTCATCCAGGATGCCGCTGTCACGGTACGGGACCGTAAGACGCGCCCGTCAATGCCGCAAGGGCGGCAGAATCGGCGGACTCCTCGTCGCCCGCTCGAACCTGTATCCCCCCGGGGTTGTGTGCCACCATGACCGGGCGGTGGCCCTTGAATGGGTCCTTCGAATTCGGGTTCAGCCAATCTCCTTGTGCCGATGTGATCGAGACTGCGCAGTCAATTGCACGGCGACAGAAAGCTCATCGACGAACCTGCGACTGGTGATCAATGGCCTTGAAGTCAGAATCCGAGTACGCGACAGATCTCGACGACGGCACACGGCGGTCGCTGCTGCGCCACATGTTGGTGGCGCGGCGCATCGACGAGGAGGCGCGCCGGCTCCAGCGGCAGGGTGCGCTCGACCTCTGGCTGTCCTGCCAGGGCCAGGAGGCCGCGCAGGTCGGCTCGGCGCTCGCGGTGGGTCCTGCCTCGACCGTCTTCCCCAGCTACCGCGAGCACGCGGTGGCGCTGCTGCGGGGGGTGGCGCCGGACGAGCTGGTGGCGCAGTGGGCCGGCCGCACGTTCTGCGGCTGGGACCCGCGCAGGCTGCGCTTCTTCCCCTACACGCTGGTCCTGGCCGCGCAGACACTGCACGCCGTCGGCTACTCGATCGGGCAGCGGTTGCAGGGGCTCGAAGACTTCGTCGTGGTCTATGTGGGCGACGGAGCCACGAGCGAGGGAGACATGTCCGAGGCGATGAACCTCGCCGCCGTGGAGTCGGCGGCCGTGCTGTTCATCTGCCAGAACAACGGCTGGGCCATCTCCAAGCCTGCCGAGGAGCAGATGCGCACCTCGGTGGCCGAGCGCGCCCGGGGTTTCGGGATCGAGTCCGTGCGCATCGCGGGCCAGGATCCGGAGTCGGTCTTCTCGGTGTGCTCCCGGGCCACCGCCCATGTCCGCGGGCAGCGGGCGCCGTGCCTCGTCGAGATCCAGGTCAGCCGCTTCCACGGCCACTCCAGCTCCGACGCCCAGGAGGTGTACCGGAGCGCCGAGGACATCGCCCGGACGAGGGTCGCGGACCCGGTGACCGCCTATGTAGCGCGGCTGAGCGGCCTGGGAGTGGTCAACGCGCGGTGGCTCGACGACGTGGAGGCCGAAGTGCGGGAGCTGCGTGAGCGGTTGGTCAAGGAGTACGCGTGATGGCTACCGTACGCTCCGCCGGTCTGGCGGAATCCATCAACGCGACCCTCGCCGACCTGCTCGAACAGGATCCGAGACTGCTTCTGCTCGGCGAGGACATCGGACGCCTCGGGGGCGTGTTCCGGGTGACCCGGGGTCTTCGGGAGCGCTTCGGCGAGGACCGGGTGCGCGACTCGCTGCTGGCCGAGTCCACCATCATCGGGCAGGCGGTCGGCATGGCGATGAGCGGTCTGGTGCCGGTGTGCGAGATCCAGTTCGACGCGTTCACGTTTCCCGCCGTGAACCAGTTGGTGACCCAGGCGGCCCGAATCGGGGGTCGGTGGAACGGACAGGCAAGCCCGGGCCTGGTGGTGCGGATCCCGACGGGCGGCGGATTCCGGGGCGTGGAGCACCACAGCGAGTCCAACGAGGCGCTGTTCGCCCGCTTCCCGGGTATCTCGGTGGCGTGTCCGTCCACGGGTGAGGACGCCGACCAGATCCTGCGGTACGCCGTGACGCTCGGTTCGCCGGTGCTGATGTACGAGCCGATCCGCCTGTACTGGCGGCGTGACGCGGTCGCGAGGGATCCCGAGCCGGCGAGGTCGCCGACCGCGGCCCGGGTGGTGCGGCGGGGCGCCGACCTGACGGTCGTCACATACGGTGCGATCACCCACGAGGTGCTGGAGGCGGCGCACGCGCTCGCCTGCGATGTGGACGTCGAGGTCGTGGATCTGCGCTGGGTGGCCCCGATCGACATGGCGACGGTGCTGGACTCCGTCCGCCGCACCGGACGGTTGCTCGTCGTGCACGAGGGCTCGAGGGACGTCGGCATCGGTGCCGAGATCGCCGCGTCGGTGGCCGAGCACGCCTTCGACGCACTGCGCGGTCCAGTGCGGCGGCTGGCGCCGGCCCGACGCGCCTATCCCCCGGCGGACTTCGAGAAGGACTACATGGTCGGTGTGCAGGAGATCAAGGACGAGGTGCTGGTGATGACGAAGTGAGCGATTCCCTCGTGGACATGCACGTCCCGGGCTTCGGGCACGGCCTCGGCGAGGCCCTGCTCATCGAGTGGGTCGCCGGTGTCGGTGACCGGGTCGCGCGGGGGGACGCCGTGGCGGTCGTCGAGACCGACAAGGCCAGCACGGAGATCATGGCGGAGCGCGACGGCCGGGTCGCGGCCCACTGCGCCACGGCCGGCTCGGTCCTCAAGTCCGGTGAGCTGCTGTACCGGTTGGCAGCCGAGTAGCGCCCGCGCCCCGGAATTCGACGGGCCGGTCAGACGGGCCGGTCATCCGAACGGAGAGGGAACATGAGCGACATCGAAAGCCGAATCGCGGACACCATGCTGGCCAAACTGCGCGAGCGCGACCCGTCGCTGGGCCCCGACGCCCTCACCCGGCCGGTCGGTGAGCTCGACCTCGACTCCCTCGACCTGGTCGAGCTGCACCAGCAATTGGAACGCGAGCTCCAGGTCAAGGGCGATCTCAAGGAGACCGCGGGCTTCGCCTTCCTGGACGAGTTCACCGCCTACTTCGTGAAGCTGGCGAACCGGGGATGAGCGCGGGCATCGTCGACATCGCCACCGCGAAGCCGGGTCGGCGGATCGACAACGACCACTTCGCGTCGATCGGGCTCACCGACGAGTGGATCCGGCGCCGCAGCGGCATCGGATCGCGCTCCTGGTTGCCGGACGAGACCCCGCTGGCGGACGTGGCGGCGGAGGCCTGCGCCCCGATCGTGACCAGGACGGACGATCCTTCCTCCATCGACGCCCTGATCGTCGTCAGCACCTCGGTACGGCAGCGCATCCCCGGTGTCGCGCAGAAGGTGGCCCGACTCGCCGGGCTGGCGCCTTCGGTGATGGCCCTCGACATGAACGCGGCCTGCTGCGGCTTCGTCTACGGCCTTGTCACCGGGGTCTCGCTCTGCGACGCCGGACAGGCGCGGCAGGTTCTGGTGTGCTCGGTCGAGGCCATGTCCCGCATGGTGGACCGCATGGACCGGCAGACCGCGTGCCTCTTCGGCGACGGCTCCGCGGCCGTCCTGCTGGCCGACCGCACGGACTTCGGGGGGTGCTGCCGGGTGGCCGGCTGCGACGGCTCGCAGGCGAGCCTGATGCGGGAGACCGGGGCGGGCGGCATCGCCCTCGACGGGATGCAGGTGTACGACCGCGCCGTGCGCCGCATGTCGGAGTCGGCGCAGTACCTCTTCGACCACGGCCCGGCACCGACCGTCCTGGTCGGCCACCAGGCCAACAGCCGCATCCTGGAACAGGTCCGCAGCTTCAGCGCCCATCTCGACGTGCCCTTCGTGAACCGCATCGAGAACTCCGGGAACACGTCGTCCGCCTCGATCCCGCTGGCGTTCGCGGCAGAACTGGACGCCGGTGCCCTGCCCGCGACCGGCCGGCTCGGCGCCGTGGCGTACGGCGCCGGGGAGGCGTGGGGCGGAGTCGCGGTGGACTACCGGCTGCCTGCCGTCCCGGCGTCCTGAACGCGCCGAAGGCCCCGGGGACGTACTCGATCACAGGAGGTTGTCATCCACTCACCAGAAGCCTGGGTGCTGCGCTCCGGCGCGACGGCCGGCTCCCACGACGGCGGCCTCGGCGGGGCGCTGTGCCGCGAGCGATTCTCCTTCGGCCCGCTGGAGGAGGGCGAAGCGCTGGTGGAGCCGATTCTCGGCTCCTGGGAAGCCAACATGGACCACGCTCTGGCCCGTTCACCCATCGACGTCTGCAGCAGCCGCGGCGAGGACGCGGTGGTGCTGGGCAATCTGGGCGTAGTACGTGTACTGGAGGTGAACGGAGGCGGCCGGGACCTCCGGTTGGGCGAGGGTGATCTGTGCCTGCTGATGCCGTTCGGCAAGCGCGACCGCTACGACTACGCCGAACTCGCCCATGCCTACGACTGCCCCGGCACCATCGGGCTGCTGGCCAGGCGGACCAAGCTGGACGCGCGCCTGCTTCTGCCGGTCCCGGACAACACGGCGTACTCACTGCCCCAGTGGGCCACGTACGGGCGGTACTTCACGGCCTGGGACAACTGGCACAAGGCGTACGGCTGTTGGCGTACCCAGGTGGCAGACGACGATCCCGCCGGCCATCTGGTGTTCGGGTGGGGCGGCGGCGTGGCCTTCGCCGAGCTGCTGCTGGCCAAGCGCGCGGGGTTTCGGGTGGCGATGACGGCCGGCTCGGACGAGCGGCTCGCCTTCCTGCGGGAGAACGGCATCATTCCGGTCGACCGCCGGCGATTTCCCGACCTCTCCCTGCCGGGCCCGAGGAAACGGGTGGACCGGGACCTGCACCAGCGGCGCAGGACATCGGTCAAGGGCTTCCTGGAGCTGATCGGCTCCCTCAGCGAGGGCCACGGTGCGTCGATCTTCGTGGACAACATCGGCGAACCCCTGTACGACGTCACCCTCGCGGCACTGGCCCGCGAGGGCGTCGTCACCACCTGTGGCTGGAAGGCGGGGATGCGCGTGTCCCATCTGCGGGGAGCCGAGTCCATCAGCCGGCACATCCATGTGAACACCCATGTGTGGCGACTGCCGGACTCGCCGGGCATCCGGGACTTCATGGAGGCCGAGGGCTGGATAGCGCCGAAGGGATCCGACGTGACCTACGACTTCGACCAGGTTCCCGAGCTGGCCGACGACTACGCGAACGGCAGGATCGGCTCGTACTTCCCGCTGTACCGCGTGAACCCCCTCTGACTCGCCGAGTCGGCGGCAAAGGCCGGCCCCGGTGTCCGCGCGGACACCGGGGCCGGCCGGGTCAGTCTTGCTCGCGGAGTTCCAAGGTGCAGCACTTGGCACCGCCGCCGCCCTTGAGCAGTTCCGTCATGTCGACTCCCATGGGCTCGAATCCCCGTTCCCGGAGCTGCTCGTGAAGCGGCTCGGCCTGTTGCGCGACCAGCACGTGAAGGCCGTCGGACACGGCGTTGAGACCGAATACCTCCGCGTCGGACGCGTCAGCGAGGATGGCATCCGGAAAACGCTCCTCAAGCAGGCTCCTGCTTTCCGGAGAGAACGCCTCGGGGTAGTACATGATCTCGTTTTCATCGAGCACGGCAAGTGCCGTGTCGAGGTGATAGTACCTGTGGTCGATCAGCGTCAGACCGAGCACCGGCTTTCCGAAGAATTTCGCCGCCTCGTCGTGCGCATCGGGCTCGCTGCGGAAACCACTGCCCGCCAGGATGACGTCACCCACGCACAGGAAGTCACCCTCGCCCTCGTTGACGAACTCGGCCTGCCGCGCTTCCCACCCCCGCGCCCGGAACCACTCCAGGTACGCCGGCGACTCCTCCACGCGCTGCTCGTGCCGGAAGCGGGCGACCAGCGCACGGCCGTCCACAACCGTCGCGCCGTTGGCGGAGTACACCATGTCCGGCAGTCCGGCGACGGGCTCGATCAGCTCGACGGTGTGCCCCAGGCCGGCCAGCAGATCGTGCAGCGTCTTCCACTGGGCGAGTCCGCGTTCCGTGGATGTGGGGCGCGACGGATTCATCCACGGGTTTATCGAATACGAGACCTCAAAAAATGTCGGCTCGCACATGAGGTAATGCCGCGAACGAGCCTGCCGCTTCTTCACTCGGATCCCCTGCCCTTTCGGTCATCCCATACTGTCCTGGTGACAGGACAGTCGGCCCATTACACCGAATTACTGCCCGTGAGGGCCATGCAGAATACCCGTCAGAATATCCGCACGAGGTCGGCGACAGGCGCGGCTGGAGATTCTTGACGTGCGGGTTACTTCGGGTCGTGACGGCCGTCGTGGGCTGCGCCATGCGCTGTGGGCGCGTTCGCTGGCGTCGAGCATGGCGAGGTTGACTCCCACACCGAGAGGGGGCATGAGGTGTGCGGCGTCGCCGCACAGGGTGACGGTGGGGTCGCTCTCCCAGGCATGCGGGACGGGCAGGGCGTACAACGTGTGCCGCTGCTTGCGTGGCGCCTCAAGGTTGGTGCGGAGCCCCTGGTCGACCCACCCTTGTACGGCTCCAACCGCGGCGACATCCGCGCAGGCGGCTTGCGCGGCTTCGGCACCTGCGAGGCCAGTGCCTCCCACACCAGACGCCGGAGCACGCCCGCTTCTTCGACAACGCCCCGGCGGGCCACAACCACCGTTCGATCACATGAGTCGGGGTGGGGCCACTTCGCCTCGCCTCCACATCTCAGTGCCCCCGAACACCCCTTCCACCGGGGCCGGTTGAGGTCGCCGTCGTAGGGCCGCCGAACGTCGCCCTGTCCACCAGGGCTTCAGCCATCATCTGTGCGAGGC
>NZ_JAMGBF010000090.1 GCF_023516615.1 Streptomyces panaciradicis | reverse complement strand
GACGCCGGTGGTGACGCCCACGAACGCCTCGGGCGGACCCGTCGAGGAGACGGCCGTACTCCGGCCGGTGCGCGACGAGGAGCCGCGGGGCGCGCGGCGCGGGGAGCGTGGCGCTGGCGAGTCCGAGTCCGAGGTGACGGCCAAGCTGCCGCAGCCGCCGGCTCCCGCGGGCGCCGCGGACGACACGGCCGTGCTGCCGCCGGTGGTGCCGGGCGCGGCGGACGACACCGCCGTGCTGCCGCCGGTTCCTCCGGGTGCCGCGGACGAGACGGCCGTGCTGCCTCCGGTGCGCGGTGAGGATCCGTCGGACCGGGTGCCGCAGGGGTACTTCCGGGACGAGCCGGCGGGGCCCGCCCGGCCGGACGGGACCGAGGACCGTACCCGCGAGATGCCCCAGCTGGACGCCGAGGGCGCGCCGCGGCGCAGGGCCCGGTCCGACTGGGCCGAGGAGACCCCGCTGGACGACCTGCCCACGCTGGCGGACGAACTGCTCGGGCCGCATCAGGACGGCAACGACGACGACGCGGGCCGGGGCCGGCGTCGCGGCCGGGGACGTTGAGCAACACCCCGGAGAGCTGAGGCATCGGAGGGGCGGCCGGCCCGTGTGGCGGCCGCCCCTCCGGCTCCGTCGGCCGGGCGGCCGACCCTCGGGCTCCGTCGGCCCCGTTGTCAGTGCCACCCCGCACAATGGAACGCGCAACACGAACCGTGACGAAAGGGCGGGGGGACGCATGACCGTCTGGGACGACCTCGTCGGCCAGGAGAAGGTGGCCGCGCAGCTGGACGCGGCCGCCCGGGACGCCGACGCCCTCGTCACCGCCGTCGCGGCCGAGGCACCGCTTCCCGAGGCGTCCAAGATGACGCACGCCTGGCTGTTCACCGGCCCGCCCGGCGCCGGGCGCAACCAGGCGGCGCGGGCCTTCGCCGCCGCCCTGCAGTGCGTCTCGCCCGACCGCGCGCTCGGCGGATCCCCCGGCTGCGGATTCTGCGACGGCTGTCACACGGCCCTGGTCGGCACGCACGCCGACGTCACCACCGTCGCCGCGGTCGGCACGCAGATCCTCGCGGAGGACATGCGGGACACCGTACGGAAGTCGTTCACGTCCCCGGCGAACGGCCGCTGGCAGGTCATCCTCGTCGAGGACGCCGAGCGGCTGAACGAGAAGTCGGCCAACGCCGTGCTCAAGGCCGTGGAGGAGCCCGCCCCGCGCACGGTCTGGCTGCTGTGCGCGCCCTCCATCGAGGACGTCCTGCCCACCATCCGCTCCCGCTGCCGCCACCTGAACCTGCTGACGCCGTCCGTGGACGCCGTCGCCGACATGCTCGTACGCCGCGAGGGGATCGAGCCGGCCGTCGCCGCCGCCGTGGCCCGCGCCACCCAGGGGCACGTCGACCGGGCCCGCCGCCTGGCCACCGACCCCGCCGCCCGTGAGCGTCGCGCGGCCGTCCTGAAGCTGCCGCTGCGGGTCGAGGACGTCGGCGGGGCGCTCAGGGCCGCCCAGGAGCTCGTCGACGCGGCCGCCGAGGACGCCAAGCAGCTCGCCGAGGAGATGGACGGCAAGGAGACGGAGGAGCTGAAGGCGGCCATGGGTGCGGTCCAGGGCGGCCGGATGCCGCGCGGGACGGCCGGGGTCATGAAGGACCTGGAGGACAAGCAGAAGCGGCGCAGGACCCGCACCCAGCGCGACAGCCTCGACCTCGCGCTGACCGACCTCACCGCGTTCTACCGGGACGTCCTCGCCCTTCAGCTCGGCTCGCGGGTCGCCATCGCGAACGCGGACGCCGAGGACGCCCTGGAGCGCATCGCCCACGGCACCAGACCGGAGTCCACGCTGCGCCGCATCGAGGCGATCGCCGCCTGCCGCGAGGCCCTCGACCGCAACGTGGCCCCGCTGCTCGCGGTCGAGGCGATGACGATGGCGCTCAGAGCCGGCTGAGGACGCCGACCTGCGAGTCCGAGCCGGCGATCAACGGAGGTTGACCGGGTAAACGGAGGTTGACCGGATAACTCGTACGAGCCACGCTCCACACGCACCGCATTCGATCCACTGCGCACGGTTACGCTCGCCTGATGCACATCAGGCGCAGCATCCGTCCCGGCCGGCCCCGAAACGCCGCCCTCCTCCTCGCCACCGCCGCCCTGCTCGTCTCCGCCTGCTCCCCCTCGGGTCCGGCCGCCTCCGCCGGCGGCGCGGCGGAGGCGGCGCTGGCCGCGCTGCCCCGGTCGACGCCGTCCGCGCTGGCGCCGTACTACGGGCAGAAGCTCAGCTGGCGCGACTGCGGAGTCCCCGGCTTCCAGTGCGCCACGATGAAGGCGCCGCTCGACTACGCCCACCCGGGCGGCGGGGACGTGAAGCTGGCCGTCGCCCGCAAGAAGGCCACGGGCAAGGGCAAGCTGCTGGGATCGCTGCTGGTCAACCCCGGCGGGCCGGGCGGCTCGGCGATCGGCTACCTGCAGCAGTACGCGGGCATCGGCTACCCGGCCGAGGTGCGCGCCCGCTACGACATGGTCGCGGTCGACCCGCGCGGCGTCGCCCGCAGCGAGCCGGTCGAGTGCCTGAACGGCCGCCAGATGGACGCGTTCACGCAGACCGACACGACACCCGACGACCAGCGGGAGACCGGCGAACTCGTCGATGCGTACAAGAAGTTCGCGGAGGGCTGCGGGGCGCACTCGGCGGGCCTGCTGCGGCACGTGTCGACCGTCGAGGCCGCCCGGGACATGGACATCCTGCGGGCGGCGCTCGGGGACCGGAAGCTGACGTACGTGGGGGCGTCGTACGGGACGTTCCTCGGGGCGACGTACGCCGGGCTGTTCCCGGAGCGGGTGGGCCGGCTGGTGCTGGACGGCGCGATGGACCCCACGCTGTCCGCGCGGCGGCTGAACCTCGACCAGACGGCGGGCTTCGAGACGGCTTTCCAGTCCTTCGCGAAGGACTGCGTGCGGCAGCCGGACTGCCCGCTCGGCCACAAGGGGACCACGCCCGCGCAGGTGGGCCGCAACCTCAGCGCCTTCTTCAAGAAGCTGGACGCGCACCCTCTCGCCACCGGCGACGCGGACGGCCGCAAGCTCGGCGAGGCCCTCGCGACCACCGGTGTGATCGCGGCGATGTACGACGAGGGCTCGTGGCCGCAGCTGCGGGAGGCGCTGACGTCGGCGATGAAGGACGGCGACGGAGCGGGCCTGCTCGTGCTGTCCGACAGCTACTACGAGCGCGACGGCCAGGGCCGCTACTCGAACCTGATGTTCGCCAACGCCGCCGTGAACTGCCTGGACCTGCCGGGCGCGTTCTCCTCGCCCGAGCAGGTGGAGAAGGCGCTGCCGTCCTTCGAGAAGGCGTCGCCCGTCTTCGGCGAGGGGCTGGCGTGGGCCTCCCTGAACTGCGCGTACTGGCCGGTGAGGGCCACGGGCGAGCCGCACCGCATCGAGGCGAAGGGCGCGGCGCCCATCGTCGTGGTCGGCACCACCCGCGACCCGGCGACCCCGTACCGCTGGGCGCAGTCCCTGGCCGCCCAGCTCACCTCCGGCCGCCTCCTCACCTACCAGGGCGACGGCCACACCGCCTACGGCCGCGGCAGCGACTGCATCGACTCCGCGATCGACACCTACCTGCTCCGCGGCACCCCGCCGGCCAAGGGGAAACGCTGCTCGTAGCCCCAGCTCCACGCCCCGGAACCCCCGCCTCCGGGGCGTGGTCCGAGCACCCCCGGAAACTGTGTAGACTTACCGACGTTGCTGATCGCACCATAGTGCGGACGGCGCGCCGCCTTAGCTCAGATGGCCAGAGCAACGCACTCGTAATGCGTAGGTCTCGGGTTCGAATCCCGAAGGCGGCTCCATGGCGGACCCCAGGTCAATCCTTTGACCTGGGGTTTTTTGTTTCCGGTCCGCCGTCTCGTCACAGGCGTGCTCAGGGCCGTAGGTTGTGCCATCTGGACAATCCCATGATCAATGCTCGGCCAGCCTCCGAGCGCGGCGCCCGACCTCGGTGCCGGCGTTGCAGGGACCGGAGTTCGCCACGAGGGAGAATCCGTACGGTCCGCCGCACAGTCCAGCATCGCGTTCGGTCCCGAGGCACCATCCACCAGCATCAGAGACACCACCGTCGTAGCTGGGCGGGGGCTGGCCGCGTACAGGTGACCAGGAAACCCGACGGCTTACAGGGGACAGCCAACGTCAGGGCCACGAGCAATCGCAAACGCGTCCGCTCCCACATGCCCGGCGGCAGTGCGGGAACGGGGACGGTCGGCGTGGTCTGGGTTCGAGGTGTCAGTTCTCGTGGACGCGGAGTGAGCCGCAGACGACGAAACCGTCATCCGACCCGTCGGAGACGAGCAGCGTGGTGTATTTGGACCGATGTCTGTCCGGGATGCCCACGAACTCGTCGATGCCGGTGGTGGCTGTGTCGGAGGCGCGGCAGATCTGGAGTTCGGCGTACTGGGACTTGAGCTTCATGCCCAGGACGTCCAGGAACTCGACTTCCACCGTTCCGTCTATTCCGCCTCCCGGGCGTGCGCGCAGCACGAGGCGGCGATGCGACACCTCGTAGGACCAGAGTCGGAAGGGCCGCTTGAAGTGGAGAGGGAGTTGCCCCTCCCGGCCCGTCGCTTGCGGCTGCAGAACGATCACCCTCCAAATGACCCCGTCCATGGAGCGTGCATCCTTCGCATCTTCGATGCCTTCGAGGTTGAAGTGGATCTGCACCGTGCTCTTCGGGTCGATGGCTCCTTGAACGTGGAGGTCCAGTTTCTGTCACCCCAGTCGGTATACATCTTGGCCTCGGTCCGGTCGGCGAAAACGGCGAGCGCGAACGGGTCGTCCGCGGTCTCCGTCAACCCGAGCGTGACGGAGGTGAGGCACTCGTTGTGCACCAGGACGGGCGTTGCAGGACTCTCGCTGTCTGCGACGAGACGACAACCCCGGTGTCCTGGCCCTTGGCACCCGAGGTGCCCTTCCCGGGGGCCAGTCTGTGGCCGGACGCCGTTGGACGGTGTAATGCGAGGTAACCGGACCAGCCCGCCGCACGTGCCCTGATCAGGCAGAACGTCACCCAAAAGCGCGCCCGGCACCACGCAGCACGAACGCCCACGGTCTCGCAATGCCTAGGTCTCGGGTTCGAATCCCGAAGGCGGCTCCAGCGAACCCCAGGTCAGAGGTTGTCGGCCTGGGGTTTCTCATGTTCGCTGGCGGGTGAGTGGGCCGCGCTCGGTGATCGGAGGCCGGACATGGGTGGAACGGGTGCTGCGGCCGGCGGTTACTCCGGGACTCCGCTCGCCAGGAAGCTCGGCGTCAAGGCCGGTCATCGCCTCGCCCTGCGCCACGCGCCGGATGTCTTCGGCATCCCCGGTCTCCCCGACGGCGTCGAACGCGTCGCGGCGGGTCCGCGGGGGGCCGACGTGACCGTCGCCTTCTACCGGGAGCACCGCGTGCTCGCCGCGGAGGCCCCTGCGCTCGTCGGGGAGCTCGCCGACGACGCCATGCTCTGGATCGCGTGGCCGCGCAAGGCCGCCGGGCACGTCAGCGACATCGCCGAGAACGACCTGCGGGAGCTGTTCCTCCCGCTCGGCG
The DNA here is from genome assembly GCF_023516615.1 of Streptomyces panaciradicis. GTDB lineage: Bacteria > Actinomycetota > Actinomycetes > Streptomycetales > Streptomycetaceae > Streptomyces > Streptomyces panaciradicis. Next base: position 25,765 of record NZ_JAMGBF010000090.1, on the reverse strand, counting down.
TGGTCGACGTGAAGGTGGCCGCGCTGGGGGAGGACTGGTCGGGGCTGAAGTTCGTGCGGCGCAAGGAGAACCGGCGTACGAGGGCGTGAGTGGCCCGTGAGCCGGGTCGCTCCGCGCCTTTGCCGACGTATGAACGGGTGAACACCGCCGTGGTTCGTCCCAAGACTTGGCATACGAAAGGGCGTACTCAGGAAGTCCACACCATGAACGGCTAGCATCGCGGCCGATGTTGGCGACGGCCGGACGGGGTGTGGGCATGCAGGACAGGCAAGCGCCGCGGATCGCCGTCGCCGTCGTGACCATGGGCAATCGGCCCGTCGAGGTCGACGCGCTGCTGGAGTCCGTGGCCAAGCAGGACCTCGCCCCGACGCGGATCGTGATCGTCGGCAACGGCTGCCCGCTGCCCGACTTCGCCGAACGCCTCTCGCTGCCCGGCGAGGTCACCCTCCTCGAACTCGACGAGAACCTCGGCTGCCCCGGCGGGCGCAACGCGGCCCTGGAGAGTCTGCGGGACTTCGGGGACGTGGACGTCGTCGTCGAGCTGGACGACGACGGGCTGCTCGTCGACGCCGATGTGCTGCGGCGGGTGGGGGAGCTGTTCGCGGCCGACCCCCGGCTCGGCATCGTCGGCTTCCGCATCGCGGACGAGCACGGCGAGACCCAGCAGCGGCACGTGCCGAGGGTCGGCGCCTCCGACCCGATGCGCGGCGGATACGTCACCGGGTTCCTCGGCGGCGGGCACGCCTTCCGTACGGACATGCTCGACGAGATCGGGCACTGGCCCGCGGCGTTCTTCTTCGCCCACGAGGAGACCGACCTCGCCTGGCGGGCGGCCGACGCGGGCTGGCGCATCCTGTACGCGCCCGAACTGCTGCTCCAGCACCCGAAGACCTCGCCGGCCCGGCACGCCATCTACTACCGCGTGAACGCCCGGAACAGGGTGTGGCTCGTGCGCCGTCGGCTGCCGCTGCCGCTCATCCCGGTCCACCTGGGCATCTGGGTGCTCCTCACCCTGCTGCGCACCCGGTCGCGGGCCGGGCTGCGCGCCTGGTTCGGCGGCTTCCTGGAAGGCATGCGGGAACCGGCGGGCGAACGACGGCCGATGCGCTGGCGGACGGTGTGGCGCCTGTCGCGCCTGGGGCGCCCGCCGGTCATTTGAGACCGCCTGCAAGAGGTTGAGGGGGAGGGGACGAGGGTCCCGGTCGTTCACCTCCGCCGACCGGGACCCTCTGACGTCCCCCGGACCCGGCCGCGACGGCGACACTCCCCCGAGCAACGCGTCTGACGCGCGCACCCCCGGGCCGGTTCCGATGAAATGATCACATCAGGTCGCGCCAACAGATCGCTAACATGTGGCCAACGGTCCTCCGTGCCGCCCCCGGCCGACTGGCGTGAAGTCGTCGGCCCTCAGGGCCGCGGCGGCGGAACCGCGGCGGATTCCGACAGGGACCGGTCAGGGGACGGGTGGCGGGAAACCGCCGGGAAGAGGGCGGATTTCCGCCGAGAGCGGTGGGCGGTGGGCGGCGTGAGTCGGCACGAGCTGCGGTTCGGGCTGCTGGGACCACCGGTCCTCTACGACGTCCAGGGCGCCGCCGCCGAGTCCGCGTCCGACGCCGACCGGGGCCGGCCCGTCGAGGATGCCGGCGTCACGGCGATCGGCAGCCCGAAGGTCCGCGCCCTGCTGGCCGCGCTGCTCCTGGAGCCCGGCCGGGTCGTCTCCGCCGACGCGCTCAAGGACGCGCTGTGGGGGCTCGCGCCACCCGCCTCCGCGCACGCCTCGCTGCACAACCACGTGGCCCGGCTGCGGCGGCTGCTCGACGACCCCGAACGGCTGCGGACCGTGCCGCCGGGGTACGTCCTGCGGGTCGAGCGGGGCGAGTTGGACGTCCACGTCTTCGAACGCCACGTCGCGGCGGCCCGCGGAGCCCACGCCGCGCGCAACTGGGAGCGGGTGCTGCGCGAATGCGCCTGCGCGCTCGCCCTGTGGCGCGGCACACCGCTCGACGGCCTGCCGTTCGACCTGGGCGGATACGCCTTCGCGCAGCGCCTCGTCCAGGCCCGGCTGCTCCTCCTGGAGTGGCGCTACGACGCCGAGCTCGCCGTCGGCGGCCCTCGACTCGACCGGCTGGTGCCGGAGTTGGCCGCGCTCGCCGCCGAGCATCCGCTCCGTGAGTCCTACCACCGCCAGCTCATGCTCGCCCTGCACCGCACCGGCCGCCGCGCCGAGGCCCTCGCCGTCCACCGCGACCTGCGCACCCGCCTCGTCGAGGACCTCGGTGTGGAACCGGGCCCGCGGGTCCGCGAGGCCCATGTGGAGGTGCTGCAGGCCGCCGACGACGCAGACGCCGATGCCGACACCGGTGCCCTCGGCGAAGTCGACCCCGCCACTCCGCGCGAGGACGAATCCCCCTCGGCCGCTCCGCCCCCGGCGCCCCGCCCCGCCCAGCCCTTCCCGCCGCCCGCGCAACTCCCGCCGCCTCCCGCCCACTTCACCGGCCGTGCCGCCGTCCTCGGCGAGCTGCGCGCCACCCTCGGCGCCGGTGACGCGCCCGCCGTCGCCGTCATCAGCGGCATGCCCGGCGTCGGCAAGAGCGCCCTCGCGCTGCACGTCGCCCATGAACTGCGGGAACGTTTCCCCGACGGTCAGCTCTACGTCAACCTGCACGGCGCCACCCCCGGCATGACGCCCCTCAGTGCCGCCCAGGCCCTCGCCGCCCTCCTCCGCGACCTGGGCACCGAGCCCCGCCACATCCCCGAGCACCCCGACGCCGCGGCCGCGTTGCTGCGCTCCCTCCTCGCTCCGACCCGCACCCTGCTGGTGCTGGACGACGCCGCGCACGCCGCGCAGGTACGGCCGCTGCTGCCGGCCGGCGCCGGTTGCGCGGTGATCGTCACCAGCCGCTCGTCCCTCACCGTCCTCGACGGGGCCCGTCGACACCCGCTCACCCCGCTGACCGGCGAGGAGAGCGCGGCACTGCTGCGGGCGGTCTCCGGCCGGGACGGTCTCGACGCGGCCCACCCCCTCGTCGAACTCACCGGCCGCCTCCCGCTCGCCCTGCGTATCGTCGCGGCCCGCCTCGCCGCCCGCCGAGCGCTCACCCCGGACGTACTGGCCGGGCAACTGGCCGCCACCGAGGGACGGTTGCACCACCTGGAGTACGACGACCTGAGCGTCCGCCGGTCGCTCGCCGTCGCCCACGAAGCGCTCGCCGCGTCGGACCGGGAGTCCGACCGGGACGCCGCCCTCGTCCTGCGCGGCATCGGCGCCCTCGACCTGCCCGCGTACGGCGCACCCCTGCTCGCCCGTCTCGCCGGCATCGACGCGCACCGCGCCGAGGCGGCCCTGGACCGGCTCATCGACGTGGCGCTCCTGGAGGAGACGGCGTACGGCCGGTACGCCCCGCACGCCCTGGTCCGCGACTTCGCCCGCGAACTCGCCGAGGGTGCCGGCGCATCGGGCGCCCGGCCGGCCGCGGCCGCCGCCGACGTCGCCCTGCGCTGGTACGCGGCCGTCGCCGAACTCGCCCTGATCGCGCTCGTCGAACCGGGCCTCGACCGCGAGGACCGCCGCCGTCCGACCGCCGCCCAGCCGCCGGACCACACGACGGAGGTCGACGCCCTGCCTCCCTTCGAGTCCGGCGAACAGGCCTTCGCCTGGGGGGACATGGAGCTGGAGAACGTGGTGACGCTGGTGGAGCGGTACGCCGATGCGCCGACGGACGCCGGCAACCGTCTGGTCGCCCGCATCTCCTGCCTCATCCGTCTGCTCTTCCCCTACGTCCAGCGCAGCGGCCGGGTCGCCGAGATGGAGGTTCTCGGCCGTACCGCCCTGCGGCTGGCCCGGCGGCTCGGGGACGAGGTGGCCGAGGCGTACGCGCTGGGCGACCTGGGCGGGGTGCACTTCCTGACGGGCCGCCAGAACGAGGCCCTCGCCCTCAACGACCGGGCCCTGGGGATCTGGCGCCGACTCGGCCGGGTCTCCTGGATGCGCCGCTGCCTCAACAACCGGGGCCTGCTGCTGGAGGGCCTCGGCCGGTACGCGGAGTCGGAGCGGGCGCTGCGCCGGAGCCTTGCGTACTCACGGCAGCTGAACGACCCCTACGGCGAGGCCGTGACCCACAGCCACCTCGGCAATCTGCACGAGCACACCGACCCGCGGGCCGCCATCGAGCAGCACCGGCGCTCGCTCGTGATCGGCGAACAGATCGGCGCCGTCATCGTGCAGCACTCCGCGCACTGCAACATCGGGTACGCGCATCTCACCCTCGGTGAACCGGCCGCCGCCCTGCCGCACTTCGAGGAGAGCCTGCGCATCCTCGGCGGCCACGGCGACTGGCACGGCGAGTCCCAGACCCGGCTCGGCCTGGTGCGCGCGCTGCGCCTGCTGGGCCGTACCGAACGGGCCGAGCGCGAGTGCGCCGAGCTCCTGCGGCGGGCCGACGCCCGCGCCGACCGCTACGCCGGCGGTCTCGCCCGCCACCAGTACGGGCTCCTGCTGCGCGAGCGGGGCCGCGCCGAGCAGGCGCGGGCCGAGTGGCACGCGGCCCTCGACGCCCTGGACGGCACGGACGAGCAGACGGTGGCGGCGGAGCTGCGGGAGCTGCTGCACCGGTGACCGCGGACCTGGCGCCGCTTCACTTGGCGTCCGCGTAGCACTCCACCACCGCCGTGGTGAACGGGAACCGTACCGGCGTCTGCCCGAAGGTCAGCCGGCCCGCCGTCTCGGCCGCCTCCCGGATCGCCGCCACGACCGTCGCCGCCTCCTCCTCGGGACAGTGCACGATCACCTCGTCGTGCTGGAAGAAGACCAGCTCGGCGGCCATGCCCGCGCATGCCTGCCGCAGTCCGGCGAGCAGCAGCAGGGCCCAGTCGGCCGCGCTGCCCTGCACCACGAAGTTGCGGGCGAAGCGGCCGCGGGCGCGGGCGTTGGTCGAGGCGTACCCCGGCACCCACTCGGAGCCCGAGCCCGAGCTCGACCCGGGACCGGTCCCGGTCTCTGCGGGGTCGTCCTGCGGGATGCCCGCCTCCTCCGCCGCGTCCCCGCCCGGCCGTGCCGCCGGCGGGCAGGTCCGCCCCAGCCAGGTCCGCACGAGCCGCCCCTCCTCGCCGGCGCGGGCGGCGTCGTCGACGTAGGCCACCGCCTTGGGGAAGCGGCGTCTGAGGGCGGCGAGGTTCTTCAGTCCGTCGCCTGAGGTCTGCCCGTACACGGCGCCCAGGACGGCGAGCTTGGCCTGGTCGCGGTTGCCGGAGAAGGCCCGGTCGGAGACGGACTGGTACAGGTCCGTCTCGCGTCCCGCCACCTCCATCAGCCCGGGATCGCGGGACATGGCCGCCAGCACCCGCGGCTCCATCTGGTCGGCGTCCGCGACGACCAGCCGCCAGCCCGGGTCGGCGACGACCGCGCGCCGGATCACCTTCGGGATCTGCAGGGCGCCCCCGCCGTTGGTGACCCAGCGGCCCGTGACCGTGCCGCCCGCCTGGAACTCCGGGCGGAACCGCCCGTCCCGCACCCAGTCCTGCAGCCACGACCAGCCGTGGGCGACCCAGATGCGGTACAGCTTCTTGTACTCCAGCAGAGGCTTCACGGCCGGATGGTCGATGGACCGGATCTCCCACCGCCGGGTGGAGCGCACCTTGATGCCGGCCTGCGCGAACGCCTTCACGACGTCGGCGGGCAGGTCGGGCCGCACCCGGCGTCCGAAGGCCGCCGACACCTCGTCCGCGAGCTCGGCCAGCCGCCGGGGCTCGCCGCCGCCCGCGTACCGCTCGCCGAGCAGTTCGTGCAGCACACGGCGGTGCACCTCGGCGCTCCACGGCAGCCCGGCGCGGTTCATCTCGGCGGCGACCAGCATGCCCGCCGACTCGGCCGCGGTCAGCAGCCGCATCCGCTCCGGACGGTCGGTCGCCTCGTGCCGGCGCTGCTGCTCGGCGTACACCTCGACGAGGTCGGGCAGCGGCACATGCACGGGGCGGGGTTCGAAGAGGGAGGACTGCGAGCCCGGTACGGCGGCCCGCTGGGGCGGGTCGGGCGGTACGGGGCCGCCGCGCAGCCGGGCCAGGGCGGCGGCCGCCGACCGGGGTTCGCCGGACCGCCCCTCGTGCCCGAGCAGCAGGGTCTCGGCGTCCTCGACGTCGTAGCACCGCTCCACTCGCACCCCCGCGGCGAGCAGGCGCGGATACACCTCGGCCGTGGACCGCCACACCCAGCGGGCGACCTCCGGCCGGGCCCGCACGGCGGTGGCGAGGTCGGGTTCCCACAGGACCGGTCCGGCGAGCAGCCCGTCCGGGCCGAGGGGGGCGATCTCCGCGCCACCGTCCTCGGCCGGGGCGAGCGCCCAGCGATCGGTCATGCCGCCGAGTCTGGCAGGAGGGTCTGACAACGGCCTCGGCACGACCGCGGCGGGACCTGCGGGTACTTCCCCAGGGGCCCGTCGGGCCGAGTGCGGCGGGGCTTGCGGGTACGTCTGCAGGGCCTCGGGCCGACCGCAGCGGGACCTGCGGGTACTTCTCTCCGGGCCCCCTCGGGCCGACCTGAGCGGGGCCCGCGGATACGGTTCCAGGGCCTCAGGCCGACCGCGGCGGGTCCTGCGGATGCGGCTCCAGGACCTCAGCTCGACTGCGGCGGAGCCTGCAGGTACTTCTCCAGGGCCTTGGCCAGCTCGGCCTCCACCGCCGTCTTGCCGATGCCGAGTCCGGACAGGACACCCGTGCCGTTCTCGAACTCCAGCAGGGCCAGCAGGATGTGCTCCGTGCCGATGTAGTTGTGGCCGAGGCGGAGGGCCTCGCGGAAGGTGAGCTCCAGGACCTTCTTGGCGTCGGAGGCGTAGGGGACCAGCTCGGGGGCCGCCTCGGCGGTGGGCGGCAGGGCGGCGGTGGCGGCTTCGCGTACCGCGTCGAGGCTGACGCCCTGCGCGGTGATCGCCTTGGCGCCCAGGCCCTCCGGTTCGGCGAGCAGGCCGAGGACCAGGTGGGCCGGCCCGACCTCGGTGTGCGGCGCGGCCTTGGCCTCGTTGTGCGCGGCCATCACCACGTTGCGGGCCCGCGGGGTGTAGCGGCCGAAGCCCTGGTTGGGGTCGAGGTCGGTCGACTCCTTCGGCACGAACCGCTTCTGCGCGGCCTGCCGGGTGACGCCCATGCTCTGGCCGATGTCCGTCCAGGAGGCGCCCGATCGGCGGGCCTGGTCCACGAAGTGGCCGATCAGGTGGTCGGCCACCTCGCCGAGGTGGTCGGCGGCGATCACCGCGTCCTGGAGCTGGTCGAGCGGCTCGGAGTGGACCTTCTTGATCGCGGCGATGAGGTCGTCGAGACGTACGGATGACGTGACGGTGGGATGCGTCGACATGTGTCAACCTTAGGTTGACACCCTCAAGGCGTCAACCCTGAGTTGACAGTCGGACGGCGAGGGCCGTGAAGACCGTCCCCGTGAACATGTTCAGCCCGCGCGCCACCCTCCGGCTCCGGCGCAGCAGCGAGGAGAGCTTGCCGGACAGCAGCCCGACCGAGCCGTCCACCGCGAACCCCATGACCGTGATCGTCAGCCCGAGGACCAGGAACTGCTCGCGCACATGGCCCAGGCCGGGGTCCACGAACTGCGGCAGGAAGGCGACGTCGAAGAGGATCACCTTGGGGTTGAGGAGATTGGTCACGGCGCCCTGCCAGAAGGCGCGCCGCCGCCCCGGCTCCGCCGGTCCGCCCTCCTCGACCGCCGCTCCCCGGTCCCGGAACGCCTTCACCGCGAGGTACAGCAGGTAGGCCGCGCCCGCCCAGCGCAGCGCGTGATAGAGCGCCGGCAGCGACAGGAAGAGCGCCGACAGGCCGAGCGCGGCGGCCACCGTGTGCACGAACATCGCGCAGGCCACGCCGGCCGCGGCCAGCACGCCGGTCCGTGGACCGCCCCGGCCGCCCATCGCCACGATGAACATCATGTCGGGGCCGGGGGTGACGCACAGCGCGAAGGCGGCGACCAGGAAGGCAGCGTACGAAGACATGTCCACCATGCCGCCATGCTCGAAACCGCCCTCCCCGAGGGGCGAGCGAGTTTCGAGGAGTGAGACGCGACCAGTCCGGCGAACGCCGTGTGGTGCGTACGCGAACGGTGGTTGACTCACCTTCCGTGACCACGTCCACCACGTCCCCGGCGACCGGCCCTTCCCCCGCCGCGGCCCCGGCCCCCCTCTCCCTCGCGGACGTCCGCGGGCTCGTCGACGAGACGGTCCGCCTCCTCACCGGGCACGACGCCTTCCCGGACGTCGCCGACCGGCTGGCGGTGCTGCTGCGCCGGCGGCTGGCGGAGGGGGCGTACGACGTGGAGAGCGCCGAGGAGCTCGGCCGGCTGGTCACCGCCGACGTGCGGTCCCTGTGCGGCGACCGGCTCCCGGGCCTCGCCTGCCACCCGGGCGGCCGCCGGTTGTCGGTCCCGCATGTCACGATCGAGGAGTGAGCACCCCGTCCAACGCCGGCACCGTCGACCGTGCCTTCCGCGCCGCCCTCTACGCCGATTCCGACTCCGCCCTCGACACCGGCGCGTCCCTCCTCGCGGCCGACCCCGCCGGTGACGCCGAACTGGCGCGGCGCGGGCGGGAGTTCGTGGCGTCGGCGTGGCAGCGCGGCTGGCAGCCGGCCGACCTGGTCCGCATCGTGCGGCGCGAGCTGGACGACGTACACGTCCGCCTGGTGTCGGCGCTGATCCGCGAGCAGGCGCCGGACGACCGCCCGCGCGGCCCCCGCTGGACGGCGCAGCTGGACGACCTCACGACGGACGCCCCCGCCCGCACCGCCCGGTTCACGCACGCGACCACGGTCCTGGAGCTGTACCGCCTGCTGCTGCGCCTGCCCACGCTCGAACCCCTGGAGGACCGCGAGCACGGCCCCGCGACCGCCCACCGCGGCGGACCCGAGTCCCGCATGCTCGCCCGGATCCGCGCGCTGCTCGCCAAGGCGGAGGCGACCGGCTTCCCCGAGGAGGCGGAGGCGCTGACCGCCAAGGCGCAGGAGCTGACCGCCCGTTACAGCATCGACGAGGCGCTGCTCGCGGCCCGCGCGCCGGCCGCGGACATCCCGGGCGCCTGCCGGATCGGGGTGGAGGCGCCGTACGAACAGGCCAAGGCCGTCCTGCTGGACGTGGTGGCCACCGCCAACCACTGCCGGGCCGTGTGGAACGAACCGCTGGGCTTCTCCACGGTCGTCGGCTTCGAGGCGGACCTGGAGGTGGTCGAGCTGCTGCACACCTCGCTGCTCGTGCAGGCCACGCACGCGATGACGAAGGCGGAGGCCGGGCAGCGGGCGGGCGGCCGCAAGCGCACCAAGACCTTCCGGCAGTCCTTCTTCGCCGCCTACGCCCACCGGATGGGCATACGCCTCGCGGCCGCCGCCGAGAGCCAGGTGAGCGACGACCTGCTGCCGGTCCTGGCCTCCCGCGAGGTCGCCGTCACGGCCCACACGGACCGCATGTTCCCGCGCACGACCACCACCCGGATGCGCGGGGTGAGCGACGCCGAGGGCTGGACGGAGGGCGTGGAGGCCGCCGACCGGGCGCAGGTTGCGTCCCGGCCGCGGCTGCCGTGAGACGGCGCGTCAGTCACCCGCCTGGGTGAAGGGTGTGACGGAGGCGTTCGGCGCGTCCCCCTGGAGGGCGACCTCGCCGTACGACCACTTGAAGCTGTGGCCCGCGGTGGAGCCCGGCAGGGTGAACTTCGCGGTCTTGACGGGCAGGCTCTGCTTCCCGCCGGTGCCGCCGCGCGTGTAGGTGATCGTGAAGGAGGCCGTCGCGTCCTTCGCCAGGGTCAGCTTCTGGGGCTTCGCGGACTTGTCGTGGGGGACGGACTTCGTGTCGCCGCCCGCGACGAGGTCGACGGCCGGGAATCCGGTCAGGACGCACTGGGCGTCGCGGTTGGTGACCGTGACGGTGACGTTGCCGGTGTCCCCGGCGGCCGGGGCCGCGCCGGCGGCGACGTCCACGCCGAGCGTGCACCCGGCGTCGGCCTTGTTCTTGTCGCCGTCGTCACCGCTGTTGCTGTCACAGGCGGTCAGGAGCAGAGCCGCCGCGAGGGCGGCGACGGCGAGCGGGGTGGTGCGCATGTGGTTCCTCTGGTGCTCAGGGGAGTGGTGCCGCCGAACCTACTGCCCCAGACCGGCCGTCGGCAGCCCGGACGGCAGCTTGCCACCTTCTGCCTTGGTGTAGGTCTCCTTGCCCAGGCTCCCCGACCACGTGATGTGCAGCGACTTCTTCGAAGCGGAGTCGACCATGCCGGTCGCCCGCTGCTTGCTGCCGTCCGTACAGGTCAGATGGATCATCTCCATCCCGGCCTCCTTGCCGGCCGTCCCGCTGCACACGGAGCCGCCGGTCGAGAAGAGGCCGGCCTGCTTGCCCGTGATCACCAGGGCCACGGCCTTGCCGTTCTTCGTGGCGAGCCAGCTGCCCTGCAGGGCGTCGGACGAGCCCGTCGCGGCACCGCTGCCGCCGCCCGTGGCCGAACCGGTGGCCGAGGAGGCGGAGGTGCTGGGGGTCGAGGAGGAGTCGTCGGAGCCGCCGCCGCTGCTGCACGCGGTCAGCGCGAGGGCGCCCGTCAGCCCCGCGGCGGCGGCCGCGATCCGCAGCCGTCGGCGCGACAGCGTACGGGCGGGACGCGTGAAGGTCGCCGAAGTCACTGGTAGCTCCCAAGCTGTAGCGGGCGGTGGCCGGGCGCCCGGCCGAGTGGCCACGACGTCCGCAGCAAGCTACCAGGGACCCCCGGCCGCCCCATGGGGACCGCCTGTGAGATTCACGAGACCTCCCTTGCGGCGCCGGCGGCACCCGCGAGGGCGCCTCGCGCACCCCCGGCAGCAGCGGGGCCGGAGCAGGCGCGTGCCGGGTGAACTTCTCAGGTGCCATCGACGTGATGGTTGTCGAGTACGGCGCGACTTCATGGTGGTCGAACACGCCGTCCAGCGGATGCTCTCCCTCCGCCGGACGGACGCCCGGCCCGCCGACCCGGCGGACCGGACCAGCACGTGGACACGGGAACAGGAAGGCCGCGGAACGCGTCTCTTCCTTGTGCACGAGGGATTCGACCCCGACGACCCCGCCCGGCCGAAGGCCCGCACGATCACGGGCCGGAGCCGGAGAACGCATGTGATGCGGGCGCCGGGGCAGACGCTGGAACGGATGGAGCACTCGCACTTCACATCCGTAACCACAGGAACACCCCGCGTGCACGTGCATATGCTCATGCATCTGCACGTGAACAGGGCTATGATCCCGAGCAGTTGACCATTGCATCAATGGCCCCAGGGCCACCGCACCATCGGGGAGCGACCTGTGGACCGCGACGTGTACAACGGCATGGCAGCCACGGAGCTGAACGGGGTGGCCTGGCAGAAGAGCCGGCACAGCAACTCTCAGGGTTCCTGCGTGGAGTTCGCCCGGCTGCCCGGCGGCGACGTGGCCGTGCGCAACTCCCGCTTTCCCGACGGGCCCGCGCTCGTCTACACCCGCGCGGAGATCGAGGCGATGCTCCTGGGCGTCAAGGACGGTGAGTTCGACCACCTCGTGGGCTGACCCGGATCGTCGGCGGCGCCGCGGGGCCGGGCGCCGCGACGCGCGTAGAACCGTGGCGCGGGAAAACGCCGCGGTGCCTCACTCGGCCGACGGGGAGTGAGGCACGGGCAGTTGGAACAGCGCCCAGACGACCTTGCCGCCGAGCGTGCCGGCGAGCGGGTGCCAGCCCCAGCCGTCGGCGAAGGAGTCGACCAGGAACAGGCCGCGCCCGGACTCCGCCGAGAAGTCCTCCTCCTCGCGCTCGACCGGGCTGTCCTGGCTGGGGTCGCGCACCGCGCACACCAGCCGCTCCGTCCAGCGCAGCAGGTGCAGCCGTACGCAGGGGGTCGGCTCCGCGGAACGCACCGTGCCGGCCGGCAGGGCGTGGCGCAGCGCGTTGGTGACGAGTTCGGAGACCACCAGGCAGACGTCGTCGAAACGGTCGCCTATCTCCCACTGGTCCAGTGTTCTCCGGGTGAAACCCCGTGCCTCGCGCACCGCTTCGTAGCGGGCGGGCAGGGCGCAGGAGGCGGCGCTGGACACGGCCGCGATGTCCAGCGGCGGAAGGCCCTGCCGTAACGGCTCGAGCATGGTCGATCCATTCGTCCCCATGCGAGGCACTCCCGGGAATTCGCGGTCCAAGCGTGCACGATGCAGCGGTTGCGCGAGACCATGGTTTCGGATGTGTGGTGCAGATGCAAGGTGCAGATGCACGTGCACGTGACCGAATTGGACGTTCCCGTACCGCTTGTTGGCCATTTTTTCCGCCATCTTCTCTCCCCGTACTTGCCAACTCCCTCCCTCTTCCTGTGCAGAATCTTTGGCTTCTTTGCTTCTCTGTAATCGGACGAGTACTGCTTGGAGTGATTTAGTGGCAGACTGCGGCCCCTGAAGGCGGTTGGGGAGGCTGGCGAACGTGAGCGTGGGAGAGCCCGGATCGGTGGTGCGGCGCATGCTGCTCGGCTCGCAACTGAGGCGACTGCGCGAGGCGCGGGGAATCACGCGCGAGGCCGCGGGTTACTCGATCCGCGCCTCGGAGTCGAAGATCAGCCGGATGGAGCTGGGCCGGGTGAGCTTCAAGACGCGTGACGTGGAAGACCTGTTGACGCTGTACGGCATCACCGACGAGGCGGAGCGCACCCAGCTCCTCTCCCTCGCCCGGGAGGCCAACGTGGCGGGTTGGTGGCACAGCTACTCCGACGTCCTGCCGAGCTGGTTCCCCACCTATGTGGGCCTGGAGGGCGCCGCGTCCCTCATCCGCGCCTACGAGGTGCAGTTCGTGCACGGCCTGCTGCAGACCGAGGCGTATGCACGTGCGGTCGTCCGGCGCGGCATGAAGGGGGCGAGCGAGGCCGAGGTGGAGAAGCGGGTCGCGGTGCGCCTGGAGCGGCAGAAGTACCTCGTCTCCGAGAACGCGCCCGACTTCCACATCGTGCTCGACGAGGCCGCCCTGCGCCGGCCGTACGGCGACCGCGAGGTGATGCGCGGCCAGCTCCAGCACCTCATCGACGTCTCGGAGCAGCCGAACGTGCGGCTGCAGGTCATGCCGTTCAGCTTCGGCGGCCACTCCGGCGAGAGCGGCGCGTTCACGATCCTGTCCTTCACGGAGTCGGACCTGACGGACGTCGTCTACCTGGAGCAGCTCACCAGCGCGCTCTACCTGGACAAGCACGAGGACGTCACCCAGTACGAGAGGGCGCTCAAGGAGCTCCAGCAGGACAGCCCCGGACCGGACGAGAGCCGCGATCTGCTGCGGGGTCTGCTCCAGCTCTCCTAGGGATCCGTCCCGGTTCTCCCCGTGTTCTCCCCAGAACTTCGCTCAGCGTCCCCAACTCACTTGTGTCACAAGTACGATGACGTGAGATCAGACCGTGGCGTTGATCGTGTGTCTGCTAGTGATTTGGGGATCACATGTCGTCGTACTTCACCGACCTGGCTCAGCAGTACATCGACGGTGAATGGCGCCCGGGCACGGGCTCCTGGGACATCATCGACTTCAACCCGTACGACGGCGAGAAGCTCGCGTCCATCACCATCGCCACGGTCGACGAGGTGGACGAGGCATACCGTGCGGCCGCCCGCGCGCAGAAGACGTGGGCCGCGACCAACCCGTACGCGCGCCGTGCCGTCTTCGAGAAGGCGCTGCGCCTGATCGAGGAGCGCGAGCAGGAGATCACCGAGGTGATCATCGCCGAGCTCGGCGGCACGCGTCTGAAGGCCGGCTTCGAGCTGCACCTCGCCAAGGAGTTCCTGCGCGAGTCGATCCAGTGGGCGCTGCGGCCCGAGGGCCGGATCCTGCCCTCGCCGGTCGACGGCAAGGAGAACCGCCTCTACCGGGTCCCGGTCGGCGTGGTCGGCGTGATCAGCCCCTTCAACTTCCCCTTCCTGCTGTCGATCAAGTCGGTCGCCCCGGCCCTGGCGCTCGGCAACGCCGTGGTCCTCAAGCCGCACCAGAACACCCCGATCACCGGCGGTTCCCTGGTCGCGAAGATCTTCGAGGACGCCGGGCTGCCGGGTGGTCTCCTCAACGTCGTCATCACGGACATCGCGGAGATCGGCGACGCCTTCATCGAGCACCCGGTCCCCAAGGTCATCTCCTTCACCGGCTCCGACAAGGTCGGCCGTCACGTGGCCACCGTCTGCGCCTCGCACTTCAAGCGCTCGGTCCTCGAACTCGGCGGCAACAGCGCCATCGTGGTCCTCGACGACGCCGACCTCGACTACGCCGTCGACGCGGCGGTCTTCAGCCGCTACGTCCACCAGGGCCAGGTCTGCATGGCCGCCAACCGCGTGCTCGTGGACCGCTCGATCGCCGACGAGTTCACCGAGAAGTTCGTCGCCAAGGTCAAGACCCTCAAGGTCGGCGACCCGAGCGACCCACAGACCGTCATCGGCCCGGTCATCAACTCCTCGCAGGCCGAGGCCCTTTCCGGCACGGTCGAGCAGGCCATCGCCGAGGGCGCGACGGCGCTGCTGCGCGGCACGACCACCGAGAACCTGGTCGAGCCGTCCGTCCTGACCGGCGTCCCCGCCGACTCGGCCCTGCTGCGCCAGGAGGTCTTCGGCCCCGTCGCCTTCGTCATCCCCTTCGACGGCGAGGAGGAGGCGGTGCGCATCGCCAACGACACGCCGTACGGCCTGAGCGGCGCCGTGCACACCGGCGACATCGAGCGCGGCGTGAACTTCGCCAAGCAGATCGACAGCGGCATGTTCCACGTGAACGACGGCACGGTCCACGACGAGCCGCTCGTGCCGTTCGGCGGCGAGAAGAGCTCCGGCCTCGGCCGGCTGAACGGCGAGACCACGATCGACTCCTTCACCACGCTGAAGTGGATCTCGGTGCAGCATGGAAGGAGCGGGTTCCCCTTCTAGGCCCGATTTCGGCGCCACGGGCCATTGAGGACGGAGGCTGTCCTCGATGGCCCGTAGCTTCGTCGGTGTCGGCAGGGGGACGGACCTCCTGCCACCGGCGAAAGGCGGCCCTCATGGTCACTCACGTTCCCGCGGAGGCGAAGGGCGACGAGCGGGGAGCGCTGCTCGCGTTCATCGAGGAGCAGCGCGGCGGCATCCGGCGCGCGCTGCTCGGACTGACCGAGGAGCAGGCCGCGAGCAAGCCCAGCGCCAGTGACCTCTCCCTCTCCGGTCTGCTCAAGCACGTCGCCGAGGTCGAGCAGGGCTGGATCGCGCGCGCCAAGCAGGAGCCGCCGGCGATCCACCGGGACGAGTCCAACTGGGACGAGACCTTCCGGCTGGTGGAGGGCGAGACCGTCGAGTCCCAGCTCGCCCACTGGCAGAAGGTGGCCGCCGAGACCGAGGCCTACGTCCGCTCCGTGCCGAGCCTGGACGACACCTTCCCGCTCCCGAACGACCCGTGGTTCCCGCCGGACGCCCGGGTCTCCGTGCGCTGGGTCTGTCTGCACCTCATCCGCGAGATCGCCCGGCACGCCGGCCACGCCGACATCATCCGGGAGTCGCTGGACGGGAAGACCGCCTTCGAGCTGGTCGCCCTGGAGCAGGGCACGAGCACGAGCTGGGGATGACCTTCCGGGGTCCTACGCTGGCCCCATGTCAGCGATCCGTCTCCTCGTGCTCGGCGCGGTCCGCCAGCACGGGCGGGCCCACGGCTACCAGGTGCGCAACGACCTGGAGTACTGGGGCGCGCACGAGTGGTCCCACGCCAAGCCCGGCTCGATCTACCACGCGCTCAAGCAGATGGCGAAGCAGGGGCTTCTGCACGCGCACGAGATCGCTCCGTCCACGGCCGGCGGCCCGCCGCGCACCGAGTACGAGATCACCGACCGGGGCACCGAGGAGTTCCTCCGGCTGCTGCGCGAGGCGCTGACCGCCTACGACCAGAAGACGGACGTGAAGTCGGCGGCCATCGGCTTCATGGTCGATCTGCCGCGCGCCGAGGTGGTGTCCCTGCTCAAGGAGCGCGTCCGGCGCATCGAGGAGTGGCGTACCGCCGTCACCGAGCACTACGTCCCCGAGGGCGGCCCCGAACAGCTGGGCCACATCGGCGAGATCATGAACCTCTGGGTCCACACGGCCGACGGCGAGGCCGAGTGGACCCAGGGCCTGATCGGCCGGATCGAGGGCGGGGCCTACACCTTCGCCGGGGAGGGCGAGCCGTTCGTCGGCGTCCTCGCGGACGGACAGGAGAACCCGTACGCGACGGGGGAGCGGCATCCGGAGGACGACCGCTGATCAAGTAGGTGCAGGCCGTGCAGATCCTGGTCCGGCCGGCGTTGGGCCTGCCGGCGTCCTCCCTGGGGCCGTCCGGCGGTTCGCGCGGATGGACCGCTGAGCGCGGTCACGGACCGCTAGTGGTGGAAGCCGGTGGCCGCCTCCTTGTCCCGGGTGAACGGGTGCGGCTGGCGGCGCAGTTCCGGCAGCAGTCGGGTCAGGTCCTCCACGAACAGGTCGGCCAGGTCCGCCGAGAAGCCGTTGCGGCACACGATCCGCAGCACCGAAAGGTCCTCGCGGTGCGGCGGGAAGGTGTACGCGGGCACCAGCCAGCCGCTCTCGCGCAGCCGCCGGGAGACGTCGAAGACGTCGTACGCCCCCACCTCCGGCGCCGTGGTGAACGCGAAGACCGGCAGCTCGTCGCCCCGCGTCAGCAGCCGGAAGTCGCCGAGCGCCGCCACCCGGTCGGCGATGGACCGGGCCACGTCGCGCGTCGTCTGCTGCACGGCGCGGTAGCCCTCCCGCCCCAGCCGCAGGAACGTGTAGTACTGGGCGACCACTTGCGCGCCGGGCCGGGAGAAGTTCAGGGCGAAGGTCGGCATGTCGCCGCCCAGGTAGTTGACCCGGAAGACGAGCTCCTCCGGCAGCGCCTCCTTGTCGCGCCACAGCGCCCAGCCGACGCCCGGGTAGACCAGGCCGTACTTGTGCCCCGAGGTGTTGATGGACGCCACGCGCGGCAGGCGGAAGTCCCACACCAGGTCCTCGTCGAGGAAGGGCGCGATCATGCCGCCGGAGGCGGCGTCGACGTGCACCGGTATGTCCAGACCCGTGCGCTCCTGCAGGGCGTCGAGGGCCGCGCAGAGGTCGGCGACGGGCTCGTAGGAGCCGTCGAAGGTGGAGCCGAGGATGCCGACGACACCGATGGTGTTCTCGTCGCACAGCTCGGCCGCGGCCTGCGGGTCGAGGTGGAACCGGTCGCCCTCCATGGGGACCTGGCGGGCCTCCACCTCCCAGAAGTTGCAGAACTTCTCCCAGCAGACCTGGACGTTGACCCCCATGACCAGGTTGGGCCGGGCGCCCGGCGCCGGACTGCGGTGGCTCCAGCGGCGCTTGAGCGCCATGCCGGCGAGCATGCACGCCTCGCTCGAACCGGTCGTCGAACAGCCCACGGCGGCCGACGGGTCCGGCGCGTTCCACAGGTCGGCCAGCATCGCCACGCAGCGCCGCTCCAGCTCGGCCGTGCGCGGGTACTCGTCCTTGTCGATCATGTTCTTGTCCCGGCACTCCGCCATCAGGACGCCGGCCTGCGGCTCCATCCAGGTGGTGACGAAAGTGGCCAGGTTCAGCCGGGAGTTGCCGTCCAGCATCAGCTCGTCGTGCACCAGCTGGTAGGCCGACGACGGCGCCATGGGGGCGTCGGGCAGCCGGTGCCGGGGCGGGGCCTCGGTCATGCCGCCGACCGGATTCGCCTCGCCGAAGAAGGGGTTGACGGACAGCGCACGCTCGTCGGACTGGTCGGGACCTTTGTGGAGCGCCATGGGTGTGTCTCCTCGCGTCCGCTGATGAACGACCGCCGGCGGACCGGAGTTCCCACGCACGCCCCGCTGCGACCGAACGTCCCGGGAGAATCGGGCTTGCACCTCACGCGACGTGAGGAGCCACCGTGGAGTGCGTACCAAGGAGGGAGCGGACGAAGTGAGCCACTGGTCAGGACGGGACGGCTACGCGGTCGGAGAGGTCGCGGGCTTCGCCGGCGTCACGGTGCGCACGCTGCACCACTACGACGCCATCGGGCTGCTCGTGCCGAGCGCGCGCAGCCACGCCGGGCACCGGCGCTACAGCGAGGCCGACCTCGACCGGCTGCAGCAGATCCTGTTCTACCGGGAGCTGGGCTTCCCGCTCGAGGAGGTCGCGGCCCTGCTCGACGACCCGGACACGGACCCGCGCGCGCACCTGCGCCGCCAGCACGAACTGCTGACCGCCCGGATCGAGAAGCTGCAGAAGATGGCCGAGGCCGTGGAGCACGCCATGGAGGCACGCAAGATGGGCATCAACCTCACCCCGAAGGAGCGCTTCGAGGTCTTCGGCGACAAGGACCCCGACCAGTACGCGGAGGAGGCCGAGGCACGCTGGGGCGGCACCGAGGCCTACGCCGAGTCCCAGCGCCGGGCCGCGTCCTACACCAAGGAGGACTGGAAACGCCTGCAGGCCGAGGTCGACGACTGGAGCGCGCGGTACGCGGCCCTGGTCGCCGCCGGCGCCCCCGCGACCGGCGAGGCGGCGATGGACCTGGCCGAGGAGCACCGCCGGCACGTCAGCCGCTGGTTCTTCGAGGTGTCGTACGACATGCACCGGTGCTTCGCGGAGATGTACGTCTCCGACGAGCGCTTCACGGCGTACTACGACGCCATGCACCCCGGTCTCGCCGCGCACCTGAGGGACGCGATCACGGCGAACGCCGCCCGCCACGAGGCGTGACCGTCGCGCCGGCCCGGGGGATCACTCCCGGGCCAGCACGACGGCCGTGCCGTACGCGCACACCTCCGTGCCGACGCCCGCCGCCTCGCTGACGTCGAAACGGAACATCAGCACCGCGTTCGCACCCCGCGCGCGTGCCTGCTCCACCAGCCGCTCCATGGCCTGGTTCCGGGTCTCCACGAGCGTCTTGGTCAGCCCCCGCAGCTCACCGCCGACCATCGACTTCAGTCCCGCGCCGATCTGGCTGCCCACGTGCCGGGAGCGCACCGTCAGCCCGAAGACCTCGCCGAGCACCTCCACGACCCGGTGACCGGGCACGTCGTTCGTCGTGACGACCAGGACGTCCGGGCGGGGCTCCTGCCCGCCGCCGTATTCATCGATTCCCATGACCTCACAGCTTTCTCCCACTCGGCGCACAGTGCATCCTGGAGGCACCGGTGGAACCTGGGGCGGACACATGACGTTGATAGCTTTGAGCGCCCGCAGAAGGACGCCGTTCTTCCCCACCCCCTCAGGAGCCCGGAACCGTGACGACGCTTGCCCTCGGCCCGAGCTGGCTGGATCCGAACTACCTCCTCGACACGTTCGGCATCTGGGGCCTGCTCCTCATCGTCTTCGCCGAGTCCGGCCTGCTCATCGGTTTCTTTCTGCCCGGCGACTCGCTGCTGTTCACCTGCGGCCTGCTGATCACCTCCCATCAGCTGAACTTCCCGCTGTGGGGAGCCATCGCGCTGATCTGCCTCGCCGCGATCCTCGGCGACCAGGCGGGCTACATGTTCGGCAAGAAGGTCGGCCCGTCCCTGTTCAACCGGCCCGACTCGCGCCTGTTCAAGCAGGAGAACGTGGTCAAGGCGCACGAGTTCTTCGAGAAGTACGGCCCCAAGTCGCTGGTCCTGGCCCGCTTCGTGCCCATCGTGCGCACGTTCACGCCGATCATCGCCGGCGTCAGCGGCATGAAGTACCGCTCGTTCCTGACCTTCAACGTCATCGGCGGTGTGCTGTGGGGCGCCGGTGTCACCCTGCTGGGCTCCTGGCTCGGCAAGATCGACTTCGTCAACAAGAACATCGAGGCGATCCTGATCCTGATCGTCCTCGTCTCGGTGGTCCCGATCATCATCGAGTTCCTGCGGGCGCGCTCAAAGAACCGCAAGGCCGGGCCCGAGGCGCCCGAGCCCGTCCAGGAGCAGACGCAGCCCTTCCCGGTGATCATGGACGACTCGACGACCCAGCTGCGCCGCATCCCGCCGGCGGACCAGGACCACTCCCAGCAGTACCAGCAGCAGTACCAGCAGCCGTACGACCCGAACCAGCAGTACGCGCAGCCCCAGTACCCGGACCAGCGCTACCCGCAGCAGCAGTACCAGCAGCCGCAGCACTCGCAGCAGCAGTACCCCCAGCCCCAGCACCCGCAGCACCCCCAGCCGCAGCACCCGCAGCAGTACGGCGGCCAGTACCCGTACGACAACCAGAGCCAGGGCTACTGAGCGGCCCCGCAGAGGCTCAGAAGCCTCGCGTCCGCTTCGCGGCCCGCCGCTTCTCCGCGGAGCCGATCCGCAGGAACAGCCGCGAGATCTCCGACCCGAGGTTGACCCCGATGGCGATGGCCATGGCGAGCGAGGCCGCCGTGGCCAGGGACACCAGCCCCTTGTCGACGTCGTTCTGCGCGATCGACAACAGCCCGAAGTACGTCGAGGAACCCGGCAGCAGCGGCCCGATCGCCGCCGTCGTGTACGGCAGGGCCGAGGCGAACCGGTAACGCGACAGCAGCTGCCCGAACAGCCCGACGAGCCCCGCCGCCACCGCGGTGGAGGCCACCGGCGACAGATTGCCGGGATAGCGCAGCGCGCCGTACACGCACCACGCGACACCGCCGTTCAGCGTCACCCACGCCACCGTCGAGCGCTCCTGCTGGAGCAGCACCGCGAACGTCAGCGACAGCAGCATCGAGGCGCCGATCTGCCACAGCGGCCGTTCGGCGATCCGCAGGGCCGCGTCCGGGTTGAGCTTGGCGCCCAGGGTCACCCCGAAGTACAGGACGACCAGCACGCCCGTGACGATGCCGACGAAGAGGTAGACGACCTCCAGCAGACGCGCCGACGCGGTGATGTAGAACCCGGTCAGCCCGTCCTGCACGCCCGCCACCAGGGCCCGCCCCGGCAGCAGCGCGAACAGCCCACCGGTGATGACCGCGGACGCCTTCACGTCCACGTGGGCGACGGTCAGCGCGACCCCTATCGCGGCCGGCGGCATCGCGGCGACGGTGAACTGGTAGAACTCCGGCAGCCCGCGCCCCGCGCACAGCCACGCCAGGCGGTCGCCGAGCATCGCGCCGAGCATGGCCGCGAGGAACACGACCACGTCACCGCCGACGAGCACGGAGGCCGCCCCGGCGAGCAGCCCGCTCGCGCCGGTCAGCACCCAGGTGGGGTACGGGTGGCGGTTGCGGCGGATCTCCGCGAGCCGGCGGTAGGCCTCCTCCAGGGAGATGTGGGTCTCGGTGTCGCTGAGGTCGTCCACCAGCCGGTAGACGGCCGCCAGCCGCGTGTAGTCGGTGGCCCGGCGCCGCACGGTCCGGGACGCGGTCACCGGGTCGTCGACCAGGGACGGCTGGTAGGAGATCGACAGCAGCGTGAAGGTGACGTTCGGCTCGCAGCGGTCCAGCCCGTAGGAGCGGCACACCGCGAACATCGCGGCCTCGACGTCCTCCGCGCCCTCACCGCCCGCGAGCAGCAACTCGCCGATACGCAGGGTCAGGTCGAGCACGCGCGGGACGGCGGGGCCGCCGTCCTCCGCCCGGGGCGGCGGCTCCGGCGCGGGCCGCTCCGCCACCGGCATGCGCAGCATCGTGCGCATGCGGTCCTGCCAGGGCACGTCCTTGGTCAGGCTGACGACCGGCACGCCGGTCGCCGGCGTGAAGGCGACGGGCGCCTGCTTGGAGCTGTAGGTGTTCGGCATGCTGAACGCCGACCCCTCGGCCTCCGCCCCCGGCGGCTGCGGGACCGCCAGTCCGTCCGGGACGGCGAACTCGGAGGTCGTCTCCGGCTCGACGGCCGCTCTGGGGGCGACGAAGCCCGCGGGAATCGCGAACTCGGATGTGATCTCGGGATCGAACGTGCCCCTGGCCTCGTCCGACTGCGGCTTGCGGTCCTCCGCCTCCGTCACGTGAGTAACGCTCCCTGTACGACGCGTACGGCACTGCCCAGTATGCGCACAGAATGACAAACGGGCCGCACGCGTAGGCGTGCGGCCCGAGAGCACTCCTGGGGGCTCAGTGGCCGCCCTGGTCCTTGAAGCGCTTGTAGGAACGCTCGATCTCGGCCTCGGCCTCCGTACGGCCCACCCAGTCGGCGCCCTCGACGGACTTGCCGGGCTCCAGGTCCTTGTAGACCTCGAAGAAGTGCTGGATCTCCAGCCGGTCGAACTCCGAGACGTGGTGAATGTCACGCAGGTGCTCCACGCGCGGGTCCGTCGACGGGACGCACAGCAGCTTGTCGTCGCCGCCGGCCTCGTCCGTCATCCGGAACATGCCGATCGCGCGGCAGCGGATCAGACAGCCCGGGAACGTCGGCTCGTCCAGGATGACGAGCGCGTCCAGCGGGTCGCCGTCCTCGCCGAGGGTGTTCTCGACGAAGCCGTAGTCGGTCGGGTAGGCGGTCGAGGTGAAGAGTCGACGGTCCAGGCGGATCCGACCGGTCTCGTGGTCCACCTCGTACTTGTTCCGCGAACCCTTCGGAATCTCGATCGTGACGTCGAACTCCACCGGTGGCTCCTCCATGATCAACACATAGTTCTGGTGGTTAAGTGTCCCTCACGCAGGTGTGTGATCGCGAAAGGGGCTGGTGGTCGTGCCTGAACTGAGGCCTTGGCGGGCCGCGAGACCGCACGTGGCGCGGGCCGCGAACGCCGTACGACCGCTTCTGGCACGGACCGCCGGGACCGTACGCCCCCAGCTCGAACGAGCCGCGAACGCCGCACGGCCACGTCTGGAACGAGCCGCCGCGGCCGCGAAGCCGCGACTCGCGCGAGCGCGACGGGCCGTGGGGCCGCGTCTCGCGGCGCTGCGGGCCCGGCGTCCGCGGTCGGTCAGGACCTGGCAGTACACAGCCGGCGCGACGACCCTCGGGCTGGTGCTGGCCAGTGGGGTGGTGACCGCCGCCGGCCCCTGGGACGCCAACGGTCAGCGTACGGCCGAGCGCGACCGCGCGGTCGCCCTGGAACGCACGGGTGGCGCAGATCACGGCCGTCGTACCGATACATCCGGATCGTCCGACACCACGGCCGGCGCACCCCGGCCCGCGCCGAGCGCGGCGTCGGTCCTGGTGGGCCTCGGAGGCGCCGAGAACACCGTGAAGTCGGCCCCGGCCGGGCCGGCCCTCGCCGACGTCCTGCGGCCCCTCCTCGGCGACCCCGCGCTCGGCGGCCACCGCGCCGCCGCCGTCGTCGACGTCGCCACCGGCAGGCGCCTGTACGGCACCGCGGCCGACGACGCCCTCACGCCCGCCTCCACGACGAAGATCGCCACCGCCGTCGCGGCCCTGTCGGCGATGGGCGGGGAGCACCGCTTCACCACCCGCACCGCCCTGGAGCCCGACACCGGGGAACTCGTCCTGATCGGCGGCGGCGACCCGACCCTGACGGCCCACAAGGACGCCCAGGGCTGGGCGAGCCTGCGCGACCTGGCCGCCGGCACGGCGAAGGCCCTGAAGAAGCGCGGCCTGTCCAAGGTCACGCTCTCCTACGACACCACTCTCTACGCCGGCCCCGCACTGCACCCCATCGGCGTCAACGACAACCTCGCGCCCGTCAGCGCCCTCATGGCCGACGAGGGCCGCACGGACGACTCCGCGAGCGGCCCGGCGCCGCGCGTGACGGACCCGGCGGCGGACGCGGCGGCGAAGTTCGCCGGTTTCCTGGCCGACCAGGGCATCAAAACGACGCCCCCGGGGCCGTCCAAGGCCAGCACGCGCGCGCAGTCGCTGGCCGCCGTCACCTCACCGCCGCTGTCGGCACTGGTCGAACGCATGCTGACCAACTCCGACAACGACATCGCCGAGGCCCTGGCCCGCCAGACGGCGGTGGCGACGGGCGGCCGGGCGAGCTTCGACGGCGGCGCCGACGCGATCACCGCCGAGCTGAAGAAGCTCGGACTGCCCGCGCGCGGCGCCCGGTTCCGCGACGGCAGCGGCCTGAACCGCGACGACCGGCTCACCCCGGACCTCCTGACGGCCCTGCTGGTGACGGCCGGCGCCCCCGCCCACCCCGAACTCCGCCCGATCCTCACCGGCCTTCCGGTGGCCGGTTTCACCGGGACCCTGACCAGCCGCTACACGGACGGCGCGGCAGGTGTCGTACGGGCCAAGACCGGCACGCTGACGGGCGTGAACACCCTGGCGGGAACGGTGGTCGACCAGGACGGACGCCTGCTGGCGTTCGCGTTCATGGCGTCGGAGACGACCAGTCCG
Organism: Streptomyces panaciradicis; assembly: GCF_023516615.1. GTDB lineage: Bacteria > Actinomycetota > Actinomycetes > Streptomycetales > Streptomycetaceae > Streptomyces > Streptomyces panaciradicis. Next base: position 1,624 of record NZ_JAMGBF010000090.1, on the reverse strand, counting down.
GCGGCGGCGCAGTCGGCACTGGACCGGACCGCCACGGCGCTGGCGGCGTGCGGCTGCCGCTGAGGGCGTGAACCCGGGCGCCCCGGCCGCACCGCACGTCAACTCGGCAGCACGGGCCCCCTGGCCGACCTCCACGCCCTGCCCCAAGGGGGAGCGCTCACGTACGGTTGACGCATGACGAGCATCGGTGGTGCCGAGATGGTCGACTGGAATCTCGCGGTCGCGACCGCGACCCGGCTCGTGCGGCCGGGCCCCGACGTGAGCCGTGACGAGGCCCGAGCGGTCGTCGCGGAACTGCGCCGGCATGCCAAGGCCTCGGAGGAGCACGTCCGGGGCTTCACCCGGCTGGGGACGGAGGAGACGCACGACACCCCGGTCCTCGTCGTCGACCGCCCCGGCTGGGTGCGGGCGAACGTCGCCGGCTTCCGGGAGATCCTCAAGCCGCTGCTGGACAAGATGCAGGAGCGGCGCGGCAACACGCCGGGCGGGGCGATGCTCGGCGCGGTCGGCGGCAAGGTCACCGGCGTCGAACTGGGCATGCTGCTGTCCTTCCTGGCCTCCCGCGTCCTCGGCCAGTACGAGACCTTCGCCCCGTCCACCCGCGACCTGCCGGCCGGCGAGAACGGCGGCGGCCGGCTGCTCCTGGTGGCGCCCAACATCGTGCACGTGGAGCGTGAACTCGACGTCGAGCCCCACGACTTCCGCCTGTGGGTCTGTCTGCACGAGGAGACGCACCGCACGCAGTTCACCGCGGTTCCCTGGCTGCGCGACCACCTCGAGGGCGAGATCCAGTCTTTCTTGGGGGAGACGGACGTCGACCCGATGACCGTCCTGGAGCGCGTCCGGGAGGCCGCCCAGTCGCTCGCCGGGGGACGCCCGGAGGGCGAGGAGGACGACGGCGGCCGGTCCTTCGTGGAACTCGTGCAGACCCCCGCCCAGCGGGAGATCCTCGGCCGGCTCACCGCCGTGATGTCCCTGCTGGAGGGCCACGCCGACTTCGTGATGGACGGAGTGGGCCCGCAGGTCGTGCCGACCGTCTCCGAGATCCGCGAGAAGTTCCAGCAGCGCCGCGCCAAGGGCGCCTCGCGGCTGGACATGACCCTGCGCAAGCTGCTGGGTCTGGACGCCAAGCTCCGGCAGTACCGCGACGGCGAGCGGTTCGTACGGGCCGTCGTGGAGGAGGTCGGCATGGACGGCTTCAACCGCGTGTGGACGTCCCCCAACACCCTGCCCACGAAGGCGGAGATCGCCAAACCGGCGGACTGGGTCGGGCGGGTGCACCGCAAGAGCGAGTCGTGAACGCCGTCGGAAGGTCGTGAGACGAATCCGGCCGACGGCAGGCGAACGCCCCTCCAATCACCCGTCCGAGGGACCGTGAGCGATGGGTAGGCGTGCGATGCTCGGGGAACGCCCCGGTTCTGTCACCATCTACACACTCTGAGTGACCGGCCTCGGGTTCACCCCCCGAAAACTTCATGAAGGGAACCGGACATGGGTCCCCATCCTGCGGTCGCGGCGATACGCCTGGCGGTCCGCCGCGTCCTGCACGACATCCTCAACGACTTGAGCTCCGAGCCGCCCGCGGCCACCGGGGCGTCCCCCGTCTCCGGGACTCCGGTGGGCT
>NZ_JAMGBF010000009.1 GCF_023516615.1 Streptomyces panaciradicis | reverse complement strand
CCCGCGGCGAGATCCTCGAACTGAAGAACACCATCAACACGATGGTCGACCAGCTCTCCGCGTTCGCCGACGAGGTCACCCGCGTCGCGCGCGAGGTCGGCACCGAGGGCAACCTCGGCGGCCAGGCGATCGTGCGGGGCGTGTCGGGCACCTGGAAGGACCTGACGGACAACGTCAACGTGATGGCGTCCAACCTGACCGGTCAGGTGCGCTCCATCGCCCAGGTCGCCACCGCCGTCGCCCGCGGCGACCTCTCGCAGAAGATCACCGTCGAGGCCAAGGGCGAGGTCGCCGCCCTCGCCGACGTGATCAACACCATGGTCGACACGCTGTCCGCGTTCGCCGACGAGGTCACCCGCGTCGCCCGCGAGGTCGGCACCGAGGGACGCCTCGGCGGCCAGGCGCACGTGCCCAACGTGGCCGGCACCTGGAAGGACCTGACGGACAACGTCAACTCCATGGCCAACAACCTCACCGGGCAGGTCCGCAACATCGCCCTGGTGACG
>NZ_JAMGBF010000089.1 GCF_023516615.1 Streptomyces panaciradicis | reverse complement strand
CGGGACTCCGGTGGGCTCCGGCCCGTCCGTGGTGCCCGGCCCGTCCGTGGTGCCCGGCCCCGCCGTCCCCGGGTCCTCCGCCGTCCCCGGGTCCTCCGCCGCCTCGGGGCGGACCGCGGTCTCCGCGCAGCGCCGATACGCGCGCGCGTCCGCGCCGCTCGTGCTCGTGGCCTGCTCCGGCGGCGCCGACTCCATGGCCCTCGCCTCCGCCCTCGCCTTCGAGGCCCCCAAGCTCGGCATCCGCGCCGGGGGCGTCACCGTCGACCACGGCCTGCAGCCCGGCTCCGACCTGCGCGCCGAGGAAGTCGCCCTGCGGCTGCGCGAGTTGGGCCTGGACCCGGTCGACTCCGTCGCCGTGACCGTCGGCCGCGAAGGCGGCCCGGAAGCCGCCGCCCGCGACGCCCGCTACGCCGCCCTCGACGACGCCGCCGCCCGCCACGGTGCCGAGGCGATCCTGCTCGGCCACACCCGCGACGACCAGGCCGAGACCGTTCTGCTCGGCCTCGCCCGCGGCTCCGGCATCCGCTCCCTGTCCGGAATGGCCGCGGTCTCGGGGGCCGGCGGCCGTTACCGCCGCCCCTTCCTCCAGCTCGACCGGCAGACCGCCCGCAAGGCCTGCATGGTCCAGTCCCTGCCCGTCTGGGACGACCCCCACAACGCCGACCCCGCCTACACCCGCTCCCGGCTGCGCCACGAGGGCCTGCCCGCCCTGGAGAAGGCCCTCGGCAAGGGTGTCGTCGAGGCTCTCGCCCGCACCGCCCAGCTCTCCCGCGACGACGCCGACGCCCTCGACGCCTGGGCACGTCAGGCCGAGGCCTCCGTACGGGACGCCGCGGGTCTGCTGGAGTGCGCCAAGCTCTACGCCCTGCCGCCCGCCGTGCGCCGCCGCGTCCTGCGCCAGGCCGCCATCGAGGCCGGCGCTCCCGCGGGCTCCCTGTTCGCCCGCCACATCGAGGAAGTCGACCGGCTGATCACCGGCTGGCGCGGCCAGGGGGCCATCAACCTGCCCGGCAAAGTCGTCGCCCAGCGCCAGGGTGGCAGACTGGTGATTCGGCAAGGCTGAATCTCATCCCCATTTGTGGGGGATCCGGGTCCCTCCAGGGGCCGGGCAGCCGGTGGGACGACCGAAAGTGATGCGGGTGGACGCGAAAGACATGGGTGCCGACCTTCAGCAGGTGCTCATCACCAAGGAAGAGATCGACGCGAAGCTGGCCGAGCTGGCCGCGAAGATCGACGCGGAATACGCGGGCAAGGACCTGCTCATCGTCGGTGTCCTCAAGGGCGCGGTGATGGTCATGGCCGACCTCGCGCGGGCGTTGTCCACCCCCGTCACCATGGACTGGATGGCCGTGTCGTCGTACGGCGCGGGCACCCAGTCCTCCGGAGTGGTGCGGATCCTCAAGGACCTCGACACCGACATCAAGGGCAAGCACGTCCTGATCGTCGAGGACATCATCGACTCCGGACTGACGCTGTCCTGGCTGATCAACAACCTCGGCTCGCGCGAGCCCGAGTCCCTGAAGATCTGCACCCTGCTGCGCAAGCCGGACGCCGCCAAGGTCGCCATCGACGTCGAGTGGGTCGGCTTCGACATTCCGAACGAATTCGTCGTCGGCTACGGCCTCGACTACGCCGAGAAGTACCGGAACCTCCCGTTCGTCGGTACGCTCGCGCCCCACGTCTACGGCGGCTGACCGGTCCCCGAGGGCATCCTTGGGGCCAAGAGAGCCTTCTTTGTAGGACGATCGGGAACCCCAGCGGGTTTCGCGCCGTTGGAGCATGCAGACGGGTTGCCAGCCCGCCCGTGCGGCTTCGGGCGACAATGCTGGGGTACCGTCAGAAGAACTGTCTTATCAAACTCACTATGGCAGGAGGGACGGGGCGGCTCCGCTCCGTGTGGATGGACGTGAAGCGATACTTCCGTGGGCCGGTCATGTGGATCGTGCTGGCCGTCCTTGCCGTGGTCGTGTTGATGCAGGTCGTCGGTTCGTCCGGCGGCTACAAGACGGTGGACACAGGCCAGGTCGTCGCAGCGATCAACGACAACAAGGTGGAGTCGGCCAAGCTGACCACCGGTGACGAGCAGACCGTCAAGGTCCAGCTCAAGTCTGGCGAAAAGGTCGAGGGCAGCTCCAAGATCCAGGCGAGCTACATCGGCGACCAGGGCGTGGCCATCGCCAACACGCTGCAGACCAAATACCAGGACAAGCAGATCCCGGACGGCTACACCGTGTCGCCGTCCAAGCAGAACCCCTTCCTGGGCATCCTGCTCTCCCTGCTTCCCTTCGTCCTGATCGTGGTCGTCTTCCTGTTCCTGATGAACCAGATGCAGGGCGGCGGCTCCCGGGTCATGAACTTCGGGAAGTCCAAGGCCAAGCTCATCACCAAGGACACGCCGAAGACGACGTTCTCCGACGTCGCGGGCTGTGACGAGGCCGTCGAGGAACTCCACGAGATCAAGGAGTTCCTGCAGGAGCCGGCGAAGTTCCAGGCCGTCGGCGCCAAGATCCCCAAGGGCGTGCTGCTCTACGGCCGCCCCGGTACCGGCAAGACGCTGCTCGCGCGTGCCGTCGCCGGTGAGGCGGGGGTCCCGTTCTACTCGATCTCCGGTTCCGACTTCGTCGAGATGTTCGTCGGTGTCGGTGCCTCCCGGGTCCGTGACCTGTTCGAGCAGGCCAAGGCGAACGCCCCGGCGATCGTCTTCGTCGACGAGATCGACGCGGTCGGCCGCCACCGCGGCGCCGGCCTCGGCGGCGGTCACGACGAGCGCGAGCAGACGCTGAACCAGCTGCTCGTCGAGATGGACGGCTTCGACGTCAAGGGCGGCGTGATCCTCATCGCGGCCACCAACCGTCCGGACATCCTCGACCCGGCGCTGCTGCGCCCGGGCCGCTTCGACCGCCAGATCGCGGTCGACCCGCCGGACCTGCAGGGCCGTCTGGAGATCCTCAAGGTCCACCAGAAGGGCAAGCCGGTCGCGCCGGACGTCGACCTCGCGGCGGTCGCCCGCCGTACGCCGGGCTTCACCGGTGCGGACCTGAGCAACGTCCTCAACGAGGCGGCTCTGCTCACGGCCCGCAGCGACCGCAAGCTCATCGACAACTCGATGCTCGACGAGGCGATCGACCGTGTGGTGGCGGGCCCGCAGAAGCGGACCCGGATCATGTCGGACAAGGAGAAGAAGATCACCGCGTACCACGAGGGCGGACACGCCCTGGTCGCGGCGGCTTCCCCGAACTCCGACCCGGTCCACAAGATCACCATCCTGAGCCGCGGCCGCGCGCTCGGCTACACGATGGTGCTCCCGGACGAGGACAAGTACTCCACCACCCGCAACGAGATGCTCGACCAGCTCGCCTACATGCTGGGCGGCCGGGCGGCCGAGGAACTGGTCTTCCACGACCCGACCACGGGCGCGGCCAACGACATCGAGAAGGCCACCGCCACGGCCCGCGCGATGGTCACCCAGTACGGCATGACCGAGCGGCTGGGCGCCATCAAGTTCGGCGGTGACAACACCGAGCCGTTCCTCGGGCGTGAGATGGCTCACCAGCGCGACTACTCGGAAGAGGTCGCCGCGCTGGTGGACGAGGAAGTCAAGAAGCTCATCGAGAACGCGCACAACGAGGCCTGGGAGATCCTGGTCGAGAACCGCGACGTCCTCGATAACCTCGTCCTGCAGCTGTTGGAGAAGGAGACGCTGAACAAGGAGGAGATCGCCGAGATCTTCGCCCCCATCGTCAAGCGTCCGCCGCGGCCCGCGTGGACCGGTTCCTCGCGGCGTACGCCGTCCACCCGCCCGCCGGTGCTCTCCCCCAGGGAGCTCGCACTGACGAACGGCGCCAACGGCGCGACCCCGGCGATCTCCACCGCCAAGTCGACGGCGACGGAGCACGCTCCGGCGACCGAGGCGATCCCGGAGGACCGGCCCGAGAGCTGACCTCGCCGTTCGGCCCGCACGGACCGGAATGGCTGCACGCGCCCCCCAGGTTTTAGCCTGGGGGGCGCGGCGTTTTCAGCCAGGCCGCAGACGAGGCGCGTGACCCGCACGCGTGACCCGCACAGGAACGAGAATCCACATGACCGACCCCGTGACGCTGGACGGCGAAGGCAGCATCGGCGAGTTCGACGAGAAGCGTGCCGAGAACGCCGTCCGTGAGCTGCTGATCGCGGTCGGGGAGGACCCGGACCGGGAGGGCCTGAAGGAGACGCCGGCGCGGGTCGCGCGGGCGTACAGGGAGATCTTCGCGGGGCTGTGGCAGAAGCCCGAGGACGTGCTGACGACGACGTTCGACCTGGGGCACGACGAGATGGTCCTGGTGAAGGACATCGAGGTGCTCAGCTCCTGCGAGCACCACCTCGTGCCGTTCGTCGGCGTCGCCCACGTCGGGTACATCCCGTCGGCGGACGGCAAGATCACGGGGCTGTCGAAGCTGGCCCGGCTCGTGGACGTCTACGCCCGCCGTCCGCAGGTGCAGGAACGCCTCACCACGCAGATCGCCGACTCGCTGATGAAGATCCTGGAGCCGCGCGGGGTGATCGTGGTCGTCGAGTGCGAGCACATGTGCATGTCCATGCGCGGGGTCCGCAAGCCGGGCGCCAAGACCATAACGTCGGCCGTGCGCGGGCAGCTGCGCGATCCCGCCACCCGCAACGAGGCGATGAGCCTCATCATGGCCAAGTAGGGCCCGCCGGGGCCCCGGTGTCCCGACCCTCAGGCCGGGGACGCCGCGCCGTTGTCGTTCTCGTCGTCGTCCGGGAGCTTGCAGACGCGCTCCAGGAAGATGGCCGCCGCTATGACCGCGATGCCCGCCACGACCGAGAAGCCGGCGTAGATGGCCTGGTCGCGGCGGGCCGGGATGTCCAGGAGTTCCAGCAGGAAGACACCGGTGCCGCCGTACATCCCGGCGACGAGGGCCGCGACGAGCGCGCTGGCCTGGCCGAAGACGACCGCGCGGGCCGCCATCAGGGGGTCGACGCCCTTGGCCTCGGGACGGCGCTCGCGCTGGGCCTTGAGACGGCCGCGGATCGAGAGCGCCGTGGCCGTCAGGACGACGGCGATCAGGGCGAGGACGATGGGGGCGGCCAGGGGGACGCTGGGGAGCGTCCCGATCGAGTTCCAGAGGCGGGCGCCCGCCCAGGACAGGATCCCGGCCACGACGAACACGCCGGCCAGCACCCTGATGCGCAGCTCTCTCACGGTGTCCCTTCAGCTCCCCCGGTTGACGGGCCCGACCCGTGGACCGTGGTTGTCCCGCGCCCGCGGACGGTGGTCGTCCCGGCGTTGTCGTCTTGACCTTAACGACTACTCGGGCAGGTGGAGTTCCAGGTCCTCGCGGGGTTCCACGCCGTGCCGGGTGACGGCGCCGAGGAGGCCGGCCACCGGGCCGCGGCCGGGCAGCTGGGCCTCGGGGTCGACGTCGTGCCAGGGGGCGAGGACGAAGGCGCGTTCATGGGCGCGGGGGTGCGGAAGGGTCAGCAGCGGGTCGTCGGAGAGGACACCGTCGTAGGCGACGATGTCGACGTCGAGCGTGCGGGCGCCCCAGCGCTCCTCCCGGACGCGGTGGAAGGCCTCCTCGACCGCGTGCGCCCGCTCCAGGAGCGAGGAGGGGGGCAGGGTCGTCTTCACCAGGACCACCGCGTTGAAGTACGAGGGCTGGCTGCCCGGCTCGACGCCCCACGGCTCCGTCTCGTACACCGGCGACACGGCCTTGACCCGGACGCCCGGGGTGTCCTCCAGGGCGTCGATGGCGCCCTGGAGGGTCTCCAGGCGGTTGCCGAGGTTGGAGCCGAGGGAGATCACGGCCCGTTTCGGGTTGTGCAGGGTGGTGTCGGCGGCGTCCACCTGCTGCACGACGGAGGCGGGCACCGGCTGTACGGTCGGGTCGCTGTGCCCCTCGGTGGAGAACGCGGTCATACTCGGCTCCGGGTGATGGTGACGGTCACGTCGTCGAAGGGGACCGTGATCGGCGCGTCCGGCTTGTGGACGCGTACTTCGACCTCCTGGACCCCGTCGTGCTTCAGACAGGCCTGGGCGATGCGCTCGGCGAGCGTCTCGATGAGGTTGACGGGCTCGCCCTCGACGACGGCCACGACCTCCTCCGCCACGATGCCGTAGTGCACGGTCTTCGCCAGGTCGTCGTCGGCCGCGGCCGGCCGGGTGTCCAGCCCGAGGACGAGGTCCACGATGAAGGTCTGGCCCTCCTCGCGCTCCTTGGGGAACACACCGTGGTGCCCGCGGGCCTTCAGGCCGCGCAGCGCGACACGATCCACGCGAATCACTCCTGCAGTCGTCGGTGACGGCCGGTCACTGCCGTGTGCGGGCGGCACACCGGCCTCGAACGAATCTACCCGCGGGCACTGACAGGCACCGGCCACGGGGGCGCGGGCCGATGCCGGGACCAGGAGCTTTCATCGTGTGTTTCCCCTGGGGGACCCGGCGGCTCACGGGTTGGTAGCCGCCCCTACCCAGCACGCCGTGATTCCAACCACTTCTTGCTCCCGGCGGGTGCCGACGTGACCCGTGAGGGTGCGAGCGGGGCGAGGGGGGGTCTCCTCGGAGGTCCGCCTACCCCGTCAGGACGGGGTGTCCTCGTCCTCGCCCTCCTCGTTTTCGGACAGAACCGGGGAGGCGTGGTGCGACCACATCTTCCAGCCGTCGGGTGTGCGGCGGAACACGTTGGTGGCGACCACCAGCTGGCCGACGAGCGGGCCGAGCTCCTCGCCGCCCTCCGGCGCGGGGCCGCCGCTGAGGATGTTCTCGGTGCAGGTGACCAGGGCGGTGTCGCCGGTGACGGAGACGTGCACGTCGGTGAGGAAGAACTGGATGTAGTCGGTGTTCGCCATGATCAGCGCGTACGACCGCAGGACCTCACCGCGGCCGGTCAGCACGGGCCAGCCGGGGTGCACGCAGGAGACCACGCCGGCGTCCGCCGGGTCGTGGTACTCCTCGTCGATGCCCAGGTCGGCGGGGGTGAGCCAGAGGGAGGACAGTTCCTCGAAGTCGCCGCGCTCCAGTGCCTCGTAGAAGGCGGTGTTGGCGGCCTCGACCTGCTCGACGTCGGTGTGGGGGGCGCTCACCGGGCTCCTTCTGCGCCGGGGGCGGTCGCGCGGGGCGCGTGCTCGGTGGTGCGCGCCTCCTCCACGGCGCGCGCGACCCGTACCGCGTCCGCGGTGGCGCGCACCTCGTGCACGCGCACCGCCCACGCGCCGGCGTGCGCGGCGAGCGCGGAGACGGCGGCCGTCGCGGCGTCGCGCTCGCGCGCGGGCGGCGGCGCGCCCTGCGGCCCCGCGAGGACGCGTCCGAGGAACCGCTTGCGGGAGGCGGCGACGAGGAGCGGGTGGCCGAGGACGAGCAGACGGTCGAGGTGGGCCAGGAGCGAGAGGTCGTGCTCGGCGTCCTTGGAGAAGCCCAGGCCGGGGTCGACGACGACGCGGTCGGGGGCGATGCCGCCGGCCAGGACGGCCTCCACGCGCGCGCGGAGTTCGTCGACGACCTCGGTGACGACGTCGTCGTACACGCCCTTGACGTTGCCGCCCTCCAGGAAGCCGCGCCAGTGCATGACGACGAAGGGGGCGCCGGAGGCGGCGACGACGGGGATCATCGCGGGGTCCGCGAGGCCACCGCTGACGTCGTTGACGAGGCGGGCGCCGGCGGCGAGGGCGCGCTCGGCGACGGACGCGCGCACGGTGTCGACGGAGACGGTGACGCCCTCGGAGGCGAGACCGCGCACCACGGGGATGACGCGCTTGAGTTCCTCGGCCTCGTCGACGCGGGTGGCGCCCGGGCGGGTGGACTCGCCGCCGACGTCGACCAGGTCCGCGCCCTCGGCGACCAGCTCGAGTCCGTGTTTGACGGCGGCCGTGGTGTCGAAGAAGCGGCCGCCGTCGGAGAAGGAATCGGGGGTGACGTTCACGACTCCCATGACCGCGCAGCGGTCCCACTCGGGAAGGCCCGCGACGCGCCCGCGTCCGCTCTGCTTGCTCATACGTTCAGCGTAGGCCCCGGACCGGGGCGTACGACGCCACGGTCCGCCGCGGAACACGACGGCCCGGACGCGAGCCCCCGGGCTGGAGGGGAGGGACTCGCGTCCGGGCCTGTCCTTCGCGGCGTGCGGCCGGTCCGGTCGTCCCGTCCGGCCGGCGGCTCACGCCGCGCGCTCGTGCCCCCTCACGCGGCGCGTACGTCGCGCTCCGCGACGGAGTGGGCGCACACGCGCGGCGCGGACCTGCGGCGGCGCAGGAAGCGCGGCAGCGGCAGGGCGAGGTTGACGAAGCCCTCCGCCTGCATGGCGGCGAAGCCGATCCGGGGCAGGTCCGCCGAGGCGCGGTAGACCACGAAGCGGGGCTCCCAGCGGGGCTGGAACTTCGCGTTGAACTTGTACAGCGACTCGATCTGGAACCAGCGCGAGAGGAAGACCAGCAGCCCGCGCCAGGCGCGCAGCACCGGGCCCGCGCCGATCTTCTCGCCGCGGGCGAGGGCCGAGCGGAACATCGCGAAGTTCAGCGACACGCGCGTGATGCCGAACTTCGGGGCCGCCTGGAGGGCGGCGACGATGAGGAGTTCGTTCATGCCGGGGTCGGCCGAGCGGTCGCGGCGCATCAGGTCCAGCGAGGCGCCGTCCTCGCCCCAGGGGACGAAGTGCAGGATCGCCTTCAGGTCGCCGTACTCGCCCGGCTCGTCGTCGGCCTTGTGGGCGGTGGCGATCAGGCAGTCGCCGTCGGAGGCGTCGCCGATCCGGCCCAGGGCCATGGAGAAGCCGCGCTCGGTGTCGGTGCCGCGCCAGTCCTCGGCCGCCTGCCGGATACGCGCCAACTCGGTGTCGCCGAGGTCACGTACACGTCGTACCCGGGTTTCGTAACCGGCGCGCTCGATGCGCTTGACCATCTGCCGCACGTTGCGCATCGCGCGGCCGGCGAGGGAGAAATCCGCGACGTCCACCACCGCCTCGTCGCCCAGTTCCAGGGCGTCGAGACCGGTCTCGCGGGTCCACACCTCGCCGCCCGTCTCCGAGCAGCCCATGACGGCGGGCGTCCAGGAGTGGGCCTTGGCCTCGTCCATGAAGCGCTCGATGGCGCCCGGCCAGGCCTCGACGTCGCCGATGGGGTCGCCGCTGGCGAGCATCACGCCGGAGACGACGCGGTACGTCACCGCCGCCTTGCCGCTGGGCGAGAAGACGACCGCCTTGTCGCGCCGCAGGGCGAAGTGGCCGAGGGAGTCGCGCCGGCCGTGCTTCTCCAGCAGTCCGCGCAGCAGCGCCTCGTCCTGCGGGGTCAGCCGGGCCGCCGGGTGCTCGGGGCGGAACGCCAGGTAGATCGTCGTCACCGCGGTGAGCAGGCCCAGGGCGCCCAGGGAGAAGCCGACGGTCCAGGAGGTGTTGCCCTGGTAGTCGACCGGGCCCTCGAAGCCGAAGAGGCCGTAGAGGACGTGCGTAATGCGATCGGCCAGGCTCGGGTCGCCGACCATGCGATTCGGGTGGACGCTGACGATGATCAACCCGAGAACGAGGGATCCGGCGCCCATGAGGACGAAGTTGGCGAGCGCGCGCCACCGGCTGCGCGGGTCGGGCAGCGCGCTGAACTGGTCGCGGTGGCGCAGCAGCGGCGCGAGCAGCGCCAGCGAGATGACCACCCCGATCAGGGAGTGGCGGTACGTGAACTGCGCGACGGCGCCCGCCGGCAGCAGCGCCACCGCGGCCCGCCAGGCGCGCCGCTTGCCCCGCCTGAGTCCGTGCGCGAGCAGCAGCAACAGCACGCCGGCGCTGAGCGAGAGCGCGGCCGCGAACGGCCCGAACGCTCCGGGCAGCACCTCGGCGATGGTGTGCATACGGCTGTGCCGGAAGCGCGGGAAGACGCCCGCGGCGATGTCCAGGACGCCCACGAGCGCGCAGGCCCGGGCGACGAGGACGGGGACGGCCTCGGGGCGCGGACCTCGCAGTACGCGCCGAGCGTTGCGTGATCGAGAGGGAACCCCGCCCGACATTTCCTCATCTGTCCTGACAGACATCGCATCCCGTAGTTCTGCGAGAGACCTTGAATCCGGTGCCGATCGGGGCATCCGGCGACATTGCGCCCTCTAGGACGGTGTCTCGGGGAGCAAGGTTCCAGCGTCTCCCCAAAGCCGGTCCAAAGGCCGAGGAAAGTCCCGGACAAGCCCTTGCGAAGGCGTGGGGGAGCCGGTTGAGAACCGCAGGCAGGAAGCAGGTCATGGGTCTTACGAGCAACAAAGTGCTGTGTCTGGCGGTCGCGTTCGCCGTGCTGCTGTTCGTCGGCACGGTGTGGCTGTGGCCGCGTCTGGCGCGGCGGCACTGGCGGGCCGTCGGCGGGCGGGTGGGTCTGCTGCTCGGCACCCAGTTGGCCCTCTTCGCCTCCCTGGGCCTCGCCGCCAACCAGACCTTCGGGTTCTACGCCAGCTGGGCGGACCTGTTCGGTCAGGAGAAGGACCAGGGCGTGGTGGTCAACCACACGGCGCTCGGCGGCTCGGGCGGCCCGCTGGAGGTGATCGACACATCGAACGTGCGGGGAGCCGGCGGAGCCCCGCCGCAGTCCGGCGGGCAGATCCAGAAGGTCGACATCGTCGGCCGCCGCACCCACATCGCCACGCCCGCGTACGTGTATCTGCCGCCGGAGTACTTCCAGCCGCGCTACCGCACCCGGACCTTTCCCGCGACCGTCGTTCTCACCGGATATCCGGGTACGGCGCAGGCGCTCGTGGACAAACTGCGCTATCCGAGCACGGCGGAGGCGCTCGCGAAGAACGGGCGTATGCAGCCGATGATCCTGGTGATGCTGCGGCCGACGGTCGCGCCGCCGCGGGACACCGAGTGCGTGGACATCCCGGGCGGCCCGCAGACGGAGACGTTTTTCGCCAAGGATCTTCCCGACGCCGTAATCGCGCACTACAGGGTGGGCAGAAAACCGGCAGGCTGGGGGATCATCGGCGACTCCACGGGCGGCTACTGCGCACTGAAACTCGCCATGCACCATCCCGGGTCCTATGCCGCCGCAGCCGGGCTGTCGCCGTACTACAAGGCGCCCCTGGACCCCACTACGGGCGATCTCTTCCAGGGTGACAGGAATCTGCGGGACCGGGCGGATCTGTGGTGGTGCCTCAAGCACCTGCCCGCCCCCGACACTTCACTGCTCGTCACCAGCAGCCGGATCGGGGAACACAACTACAAGGACACCCTGAAGTTCATTTCGCGCGTGCAGGCGACCCGGTTGACGCGGATCTCGTCGATCATCCTCGACAGCGGAGGTCACAACTTCAACACGTGGCGGCGCGAGATTCCGGCGACACTGCAGTGGATCAGTGGCCGGCTGAGCGACCGGTGACAGGGGATTCGGCGGGTTCGGCAGAGGATGATCTTGCCGAATTTGCGGGAGCCATTTCCTGATGCCCTGTGAACGTTTCGTTATGGCTGTGTTTTTGCGGGGCGGGGCGCCATGGGTCGCCTACGCGCGGTAAGTTTCTGGCCATGCCACGTGGACGTCACCGCCATTCCCCGCCTCTGCACAGGCTGTTGCCGCCGTCGGCGATAGCAGGCGTCTCCCTTGTCTGCGCCTTCGGCCCCTGGGTCTTCTCCTCCGCGGCCGCGCTCCGGGTCGTCGCCGCGTTCGCCGCCGCCACCGCCGTCGTGGGCGCGGCCGTCATGCGCCGCTGGGACGCGCAGGCCGGCAAACAGGTGGCCGACCTCACGCGCGCGCGTGCGAGCGACGAGTGGCGGCACGAGGAGCGGGTCGCCGAGCTGGAGGCCGACCTCGACGAGTCGCGCGAGCTGCGCACCAAGCTGGAGCAGCGGCTGCGGGCCAAGCGGGCGGAACTGGCGGGCCTGCGCAACGAACACGCGGCCCTGCTGCGGCGGTACGCCACGGCGGAGACCGAGCGGGCGAGCGCCCTGGAGGGCCGCCGGCTGCTCGAGATAGAGGCGGGGGATCCCACCCCCTCGCGCGCGTTGCCGCCGGTGCCGGCCCAGGAGGCGGAGCCCGCGACGGACGCCGAGGCTGTGGCTGCCTCGCCGGCCGACGACGAGACGGCGGCCGACGCGGACGACAGGACCGAGGCTCCCGCCGTCTTCTCGCCCGAGGGGTCGCAGCTGTTCCTTCGGGCGAAGGCGGCGCTGGAGAAGTTCGACGAGGACGTCGAGGAAGACGTCGAGGATGACGTCGAAGAGGGTGCCGGAGACGACGCCGAGGAGCGCTTCGAGGAGGACGGCGACGGTTCTCCGGAGGGCGACGACGGTGTGAACGGCGAGAGCGTGGAGAGCGGCGCGCAGGACGGCACCGGTCCTGAGGACGACGGCTCCCCGAAGGGCGCCGGCCCCGGCAAGGGTGACGGGCCGGGGAAGGGTGACGGTCCGGGGAGGACCGGGTCCGCGAAGGGCGGCCCGGTGCGGGCGACCGCCGGTTCCCAGGCCCCCACGGCCGAGACCGCCGCGAAGGGTGCCGCGGAGCCGGTCGCCACGGTGACCGGGGCCGCCGAGGACGACACGGAGGCCGCGGCGCGGGAGGACGAGGCGCAGGGGCAGCCCGAGGCGGTCGACGAGCACGAGCGCGCGGCCGCCACCACTTCGGCCCGGACGCCCGTGCCGTCCGCGCAGCCCGTGCAGCAGCCCTCCGGGCACTTCGTCGAGCCGACCGCGGTGGCCGTCGTGCCGGCCGCGCCCGTGCGGCGCCCGTCGGTCGAGGGCGGCTTCGACTTCTTCGGCACCAAGACCGAGCCCTCGCCCGGCGACCTGGAGTCCGTGCAGAACGAGGACCTCGCCGACGTGGTCGGCCAGGAGGCGCTCGCTCTCCACAAGGCCGAGGCCGAGGCGGACTTCAAGCCCGCCGACGAGGAGGCGCGCGGTGTCGGCCAGGTGATCGACCTGACGGCGCACGACGAGACGGAACAGATCGACCTGCAGGGGCTGCGGGGCGTACGGAGCGCGGTCTCCTAGCCGGTCGGGCCTCGCGGTGGTGAACCGGGCGAGGCCGCCCCGACGGGGTCAGGCCATCCACCGGTCCGGCGGGGCGTCGCGGCGTCCCGTCCGTGACCGCTCCGCCTGCGCCCGCAGCAGCTCCTGCGCCTCCTGGGCGTCCCTCAGCCGGGCCGTGACGGTCTTGTCGGCCCCCGTGTCCACGTGCACGTCGGCGAGCCGCCACAGCCCCTTCCAGGGTCCTTGCGTCAGCCGCACGCTCTGCACCTTCGCGTGTGGAACGAGGGTCAGGCGCCGTCGCAGCAGGCCGTGCCGGGCGGCGAACACCGCCTCGGTGACGGCGAGTCCGTACCCGCGCCACCACACCGGCACACACCGCCAGGCCCGGCGCGGAGGCCGGGAGAGCGCCGCGGCCTCCGGCACGCTCACGTCGGGCAGCACGCGCGCGACGACGGCCTCCGCGAGCTCGCGCGGAGCGACCGGCACGAGCACGGAGTTGGACGACCCGGCCACGTCCAGCTCCACCCGGACCCAGCCGCGCCGCCGCCACAGCAGCGGCTCCACGATCCGCACGGCCTGCACCCGCCCGGGCGGCACCGTCTCGTGCGTACGGTCCAGCAGCCCGTGGTCGATGCGCAGCCCGTCCGGCGACTCGCCCACCGTCCAGTCGTACTCGCCGACGAAGCGCCCCACGCTGCTCGTGGCCGCCGCGCCGAGCAGGGGTACGCCGGTCGCCAGGACCGTCCACACGCTGTGGGTGGCCAGCCACAGCACGGGCGGTACGACGAGGGCGGCGGCGAGGGCGCCCCAGGTGGAGCCCGTCAGCACGAGGGAGATCGCGAGCTGGAACGGGGGCGTGCGCAGCAGCTCGCGCGCCGGCGCTTCTCCGACTTCGTGCGCCGTCTCGGGCGCGAAACCGGCGGCGCGCGCCAGGAGTTCCGCGCGGAGCGCACGCGCCTCGCGCTCCCCGAGAAAGGCTAGTTCGTCCTTCTTGTCCGCCCCTATGACGTCGAGTTTCAGCTTCGCGACGCCCGCCACGCGCGCGAGAAGCGGCTGGGTGACGTCGATCGCCTGGACCCGCTCGAGCCGGATGTGCGCGGTGCGCCGGAACAACAGCCCGGTGCGGATGCGCAGTTCGCTCTCCGTCACGGCGAAGTGTGTGAACCACCAGCTGAGGAAGCCGTACAGGGCGGCCACCGGCACGAGGACGGCGAGCCCGATCAGCAGGGCGGTGGTCGTCAGCCGGGTCAGCTGGCGCTGCGCCTGGTCGGGGTCGTGCAGGGCCCACCCGATGACCACGGCGACCGGCGCCCACGCCCGCCTGAGGGGCGTCACGGGATGCAGCCGCCGCTCGGCGACCGGATTCCCCTTCAGTACGGCGTCGTCGACGCCCTGCGCGGTCACAGGCCCGCCGATCGGGCCTCGCCGAGTTCGGTGAGCCGGTCGCGCAGGCGTTCCGCCTCGGCCGGGTCCAGGCCCGGGATGGTGGCGTCGGTCGCCGCGGCCGCCGTGTGCAGCTGCACGCTGGCCAGCCCGAAGTGCCGCTCGACCGGCCCGGAGGTCACCTCCACCAGCTGCATGCGCCCGTACGGCACGACCGTCTCCTCGCGCCACAGCACGCCCCGGCTGATCAGCAGGTCGTCGGCGCGTTCGGCGTACCGCCAGGAGCGCCAGTTGCGGCCGAGCAGCACCCAGCCCCAGGCCGCCAGCGCGAGCGGCAGCAGGGCGAAGGCCGCCCAGGCCGGCCCGGCGAACAGGCCGAGCAGCACCCCCAGGGCGAGGGCGAGCAGCCCCAGCCACACCACGAGCAGCAGCCGTCGCATGCGCAGCAGCCCGGGCGGCAGTCCGCGCCACACCGGCTCCGTCGTACCGTCCCCCCGCGCGCCCGTGTCCTGCGGGCTCCCCGTTTCCATACGGCCAGCGTACGTAGGAGAGACTGTGTCCATGACTCCCACGACGGAGACCATGGTCGGTATCGGCGGCGCCGCGGAGAGCACCGACATGGTGCTCAACATCGGACCGCAGCACCCCTCCACGCACGGCGTGCTGCGCCTGCGGCTGGTGCTGGACGGCGAGCGGATCACGCACGCGGAGCCCGTGATCGGCTACATGCACCGGGGCGCGGAGAAGCTCTTCGAGGCGCGCGACTACCGCCAGATCATCATGCTCGCCAACCGCCACGACTGGCTGTCGGCCTTCTCGAACGAGCTGGGCGTCGTCCTCGCCGTCGAGCGCATGCTCGGCATGGAGGTGCCCACGCGCGCGGTGTGGACGCGCACGCTCCTCGCGGAGCTGAACCGGGTGCTCAACCACCTGATGTTCCTCGGCTCCTATCCGCTGGAGCTCGGCGGCATCACCCCGGTGTTCTACGCGTTCCGGGAGCGTGAGGTCCTCCAGAACGTCATGGAGGAGGTCTCCGGCGGCCGGATGCACTACATGTTCAACCGCGTCGGCGGCCTGAAGGAGGACCTGCCGGCGGGCTGGGCCGCACGCGCGCGTGCCGCGGTCGCCGACGTGCGCTCGCGCATGGACCGCTTCGACGACCTGGTGCTCGGCAACGAGATCTTCCGTGGGCGCACGCGCGGCGTGGGGCCGCTCTCGCCCAGCGCGGTGCACGCCTACGGCGTGAGCGGGCCGATCGCGCGCGCCTCGGGCGTCGACTTCGACCTGCGCCGCGACGAGCCGTACCTGGCCTACGGCGAGCTGCAGGACACCCTGAAGGTCGTCACCCGGCAGGAGGGCGACTGCCTCGCCCGCTTCGAGGTGCTCCTGGAGCAGACCCACAACGCCCTCGACCTCGCCGACGCCTGCCTCGACCGGCTCGCCGACCTTCCGCCGGGGCCGATCAACCAGCGGCTCCCCAAGGTCCTCAAGGCGCCCGAGGGCCACACCTACGCCTGGACCGAGAACCCCCTCGGCATCAACGGCTACTACCTCGTCAGCAAGGGCGAGAAGACCCCGTACCGGCTGAAGCTCCGCTCCGCGTCGTACAACAACATCCAGGCTCTCGTGGAGCTGCTGCCCGGGACGCTGGTCGCGGACATGGTGGCGATCCTGGGGTCGCTGTTCTTCGTGGTCGGGGACATCGACAAGTAAGCGGTCGTGGCTGGAGCGCGGCGGCCGGCCGGGGAAGGTCCACCGTGGCGGGCCGGGGCGCGGCGGGTCGGTCGTGGTGCGGGTCTTCAGTCGATCGGCGCGGCCGGGATGCCCACCGGTTGCAGCAGCCAGCCGAAGTCGCCGAGGCCGCCCGGGGCGGTGAGCTCGGCGGCCTCCCCGGCGCTCGCGAGAGCGCGTACGTAGGCCGCGGGGTGCGTGGACGCCAGCGTGAGCGGGGGGCGTGCGCCGGTGATACCGAGGGCGCGCAGGGCGTCGCGCTGGCGCAGGAGGCGCGCGCGGGGAACGGAGTGCGCGGCTGAGGGCGCCGTACGCGCCCCTGCCTCCGCCTCTTCGCGCGCCGTGCGCGCCCCCACCGTGGCCTCCCCGCGCGCCGCGCACGCGTCCAGCGCGACGTGCGCCGTGATGTCGCACGACCCGTCCGGCACGGGCGCCGTCTCGCGCCCCGCGCGAAATCCGGTGAGCGTCCCGAACAGGGGGCGCGCGGCCAAGGTGTGCGCGTAGTCCACGGCGACCGCGAGCCCCCGGTCGACCGCGGCGACCGCCCCCGCCCAGGCCTCGTCCCGGGGCAGCCCGATCTCGGCTCGCAGCCCCTCCCCGCCGCCCCCCGAGACCCCGCCCGCACCGCCCAGCGGCCACCACCGCGCCAGCCACTCCGCCTCGGCCCCGTCGACCGGGGCGCCGAGGCGTTCGGTCCCGTCCCGGCGTACGAGAACCCGGCGCGGCACGCCCTCGGAGTCCACCTCGGCGATGTCGAGGGGCACGTTGTCGAGCCACTCGTTGGCGAACAGCAGGCCGGTGACGCCGTGCGGCGGCTCGGACAGCCACTGCACGCGGTCGTCCAGGCCGCCGGGGCGGTCGGTGATGTCGACGGCGTACACGCGCGTGCGTGCGGCAACGTCGGCGGGCAGGGCGGTCAGGACGCCGGCGGCCAGTTCGCCCCGGCCCGCCGCCATGTCGACGAAGTCCAGCCGGGCGGGCCGGGCCAGAGACTCGTCGACCCGGCACAGCAGCCTCGCCACGGCCTCGGCGAACAGCGGCGAGGCGTGGACGGACGTACGGAAGTGCCCGGCCGGTCCCTCGGGCCGGCGGTAGAAGCCCTCCGGCCCGTACAGGGCCGCCTCCGTCGCCGCCCGCCAGCCGTGCCACTCACCCGCCGCCGCTTCCGTCACCGGCCCAGGCTAAGCGCACAGGCGAACGGGGCCTCCACCTTGCGGAGTATGCGCGCCCGGCGCGGATCGGCCCTCCGGTTGACCCCTGCACGCATCTCGCTTCCCTACGCTGGGTTACGTGCAGCGCCTCTATGACTTCCTCCGCAGACACCCGACCGGGGTCGACACCTTCTGGGCGGTCTTCCTGTTCGGGATCTCGCTGGTCAGCGGGGTCAGCCATCCGGACACCCGGGGCACGACGTCGCTGGCGCTGATCGTTCCGATCTCGCTGCTGCTGTGCCTGGTGATCGCCCTGCGGCGGCGGATGCCGGAGAAGATGCTGCTGCTGACCATCGGCCTCGGCGTGGCCCAGCTCGCGCTGGACGTCGCGACGCTGCCCGCCGACTTCGCGATGCTGGTGATCGTCTACACGGTGGCCGTGATGGGCGCCCGCTGGGCCTCCCGCATCGCGCTGGCCGTCGGCCTGTCGGCCGCGACCGCGGCGGAGATCCGCTGGCCCGTGGAGAACTCCAGCTCCCTGGGCCATGTGGCGGTGGTGATCTTCCAGACGGTGCCGTTCGCGCTGGCCTGGGTGCTCGGCGACTCCATCCGCACCCGGCGCGCCTACTTCGCGCAGCTGGAGGAGCGCAACGCCCGGCTGGAGAAGGAGCGCGAGGCGCAGTCCAAGGTCGCGGTGGCGGCCGAACGCGCCCGGATCGCGCGCGAGCTGCACGACGTGGTCGCGCACAACGTGTCGGTGATGGTGGTGCAGGCCGACGGCGCCGCCTACGTCCTCGACACCGCCCCCGACCAGGCCAAGAAGGCCCTGGA
Organism: Streptomyces panaciradicis; assembly: GCF_023516615.1. Taxonomy (GTDB): domain Bacteria; phylum Actinomycetota; class Actinomycetes; order Streptomycetales; family Streptomycetaceae; genus Streptomyces; species Streptomyces panaciradicis. The sequence goes on along the minus strand of NZ_JAMGBF010000089.1, from coordinate 32,705 downwards.
GACCATCTCCTCCACCGGTCGCCAGGCGCTCGCCGAGATGCGCCGCCTGCTGGGCGTGCTGCGCACCGGCGAGCACAAGGAGGTCGGCGAGTACGTGCCGCAGCCCGACGTCGAGCAGATCGACGAGCTGATCGAGCAGTGCCGCACCTCGGGCCTGCCCGTCGACTTCAAGGTCGAGGGCACCCCGCGCCCGCTGCCCAGCGGCGTCGAGCTGACCGCGTACCGCATCGTCCAGGAGGCACTGACCAACACCCGTAAGCACGGCGGGCCCAACGCGGGCGCGAGCGTGCGGCTGGTGTACTTCGACGACGGCCTGGGGCTGCTCGTCGAGGACGACGGCAAGGGCGCCCCGCACGAGCTGTACGAGGAGGGCGGCGCCGACGGACAGGGGCACGGCCTGATCGGGATGCGCGAGCGGGTCGGTATGGTCGGCGGCACCCTGGACGCGGGCCCGCGCCCGGGCGGCGGATTCCGCATCAGTGCGCTGCTGCCCCTGAAGTCCGCGCACTGAGCTGCGCGTGCGTACACCGGTGACACCTGCAATGCCCATGGAACGACCCAGCCGAAGCGAACGGAAGAGGCCCCGATGACGATCCGCGTGATGCTCGTCGACGACCAGGTGCTGCTGCGCACCGGGTTCCGGATGGTGCTCGCCGCGCAGCCGGACATGGAGGTCGTCGCGGAGGCGGGGGACGGCGTGGAGGCCCTTCAGGTGCTGCGTTCGACCGACGTGGACGTCGTCCTGATGGACGTCCGCATGCCCAAGCTCGACGGTGTGGAGACCACCCGGCGCATCTGTCAGGACGAGGACCCGCCGAAGGTGCTGATCCTGACGACGTTCGACCTCGACGAGTACGCCTTCTCCGGGCTGAAGGCGGGCGCCTCCGGGTTCATGCTCAAGGACGTGCCGCCCGGTGAGCTCCTGCACGCCATCCGTGCCGTGCACAGCGGGGACGCGGTGGTGGCGCCGTCGACCACGCGCCGGCTGCTCGACCGGTTCGCGCCGATGCTGCCGAGCGCCGGCAAGGAGCCCCAGCACAAGGAGCTGGAGCGGCTCACCGAGCGCGAGCGCGAGGTGATGGTGCTGGTCGCGCAGGGTCTGTCGAACGGCGAGATCGCGGCCCGGCTCGTGCTGTCCGAGGCGACGGTGAAGACCCACGTCGGCCGCATCCTGACCAAGTTGGGGCTCAGGGACCGGGTGCAGGTGGTGGTGCTGGCGTACGAGACGGGGCTGGTGCGCGCGGGTGGGCACGGGTGATCCACGGGAGTGTGATCCCCGCGTGACCGGAGGCCACTAGGGTCTGCGCATGCTCCTGTGGATCAACGGCCCTTTCGGGGGCGGCAAGACCCAGACCGCGCACGAGATCCAGCGGCGCCTGCGGGGCAGCGTCATCTGCGACCCGGAGCACGCCGGTTTCGGTCTGCGCCGGATGCTGCCACCCGAACTGCGCGGTGATTTCCAGGACTTGGCGGCCTGGCGGCAGGGCGTGGTGGAGGTGCTGGACCTCGCCCTGACCCAGCACGAGGGCGTCGTCATCGCTCCCATGACGGTCACGGACTCCGGCTGCTTCGAGGAGACCGTGGGACGGTTGCGCGAACTCGGCCACGACGTACGTCACTTCACGCTGCTGGCCCAGCGCGAGACCGTCCTGAAGCGGCTGCGTGAGCGCGGCCTGGGGCATGTCCTTCGGTTCGTCGGCGGAAAGGGCGCCGGCCCGGGGCGGGAGAGCTGGGCCGTGCGGCGGCTCGACCACTGTCTGGAGCGTTTGCGGGAACCGGAGTTCGCCGAGCACCTGTGGACGGACCACTCGACCGTCCCGAAGACGGCGGACCGGATCGCCGTGCTCGCCGGGCTGACGCTGCGCCCCAACAACGAGGGCGCGCTGCGTACCCGGCTGCGGCAGGCCCGGGTGGGCGTCCGGCACATCCGGTTCGACTGACCGGCCGCGCGGGCGCCCGGCCCACGCGCTACCTGAGGACGCCTTCCAGGAAGTCGCTGCCCAGGCGGGCCACCACCGTCACGTCCAGCTGGTGCTGGACGTACCGTCCGCGGCGGCGGGTGGTGATCAGTCCCGCCTTCTTCAGGACGCCCAGGTGCCGGGATATCTCGGGGGCGGTCATGCCGTGGATCTGCGCCAGCTCGCTCGTCGTGAACGCGCTGCGGGCGAGGCTGCGGCACAGTCTCATCCGCACCGGGTGGGACAGCGCGGTCATCCGCAGGGTGAGCTGCTCCACCGAGGGCGGGGCGGCGAGCTCGGGGGAGCCGACCGGGTAGTGGAGCACCGGCTGCCAGCCGTAGCGGTGCAGGACCATCAGGTGCGGCCAGCCCAGGCTCGTCGGCACCAGGAGAAGGTCGCGGCCCGCCGTGGCGGTGCGGCCGCTGCCCAGTTTGTCGATCGTGATCACGCCGGCCGTCTCGTCCACGGTGACGGCGGGCGACACCGACGTGAGCGCCTCGGTCAGCCCCCTGCGGCGCAGCAGCTCCGTCTTGTGGCGGGCGTCGGCGGCGAGTTGGTGGCGCAGCCGGGACCAGGTCTCCGCGAAGAACGCCTCGTCGCAGTCCCGCAGGAACTGCCTGAGCCAGGCCCGGATGCGGGGCGGGTCGCTCAGCAGCCGTTCGCCGAACCGCAGTTGCCGCGGACCGCGCGCGGCGGCCAGGTCCAGGGCGCGGCGGCGCAGGTCGGCGTCGGAGAGCGGTCCGGGGCCCGGCAGGCCGTAGGGGAGGGCGCAGGAGAACTCCAGTGCCGCGTCCACGAACTGCTCGTCGGACAGCTTGTCCAGCAGGTCCAGTTCCTCGGCGAGGGTCGCGCCGGGCAGCGCGCCCGGAATGCCCGCGTACGGCAGGAAGAGATCCGCGAACGTCGTCCGCCACAGGAAGTCGGCCTCGCACAACCGGTCGGCCAGGTGCGAGTCCAGCCGGGCGGTCACGCCGGTCACCCAGCCCTGCAGCCCGGGGTGGTGGCCCGGCTCGGACAGCGCGTGCAGCGCCATGCAGAGCTCGGCCAGGGGTGAGGGGACGACGGCGACCCTCTCCGGCCGCAGCCCCGCGATGTCGATGCGCACGCTCATGACCTCATGGTGCACCCCGCCACTGACAACGCCGACCCCGATTGACGGCGCCCGTCAATCGGCACGACTTCCCGGCCGGCGCGGCGCAGCCTTGGGACTCCGGGGCAGCCGCGGAGCCCACGAATCCTCGTCTCCACGTCCCGAGAGGGCCATCGGCCATGAGCATCACCCAGCAGTACTTCCTCGACGCCTACCGTGCCGGGCAGGCCGGCGAGCCCGCCCCGCCCGCGCCGGGCGCGAACGACTGGCAGGTCGTGCGCGAGTGGCGCGACCAGCGCGAGTTCCGCGCGGTCGTCGCCGGGCGCCCGGCCCACGGGCCGATACGGCTCGCACTGGGCCGGTGGCTGCATCGGCGCCGGCGCTCTAGCTGCTGACGCCCGCGGTCGTACCGGCCTCTCCCGCCGCGCCGGCCTCCTCGGTGAGGCGGGAGACGAACTCCGCGACCGCCGCCCGTACGTCGTCGGCCGTCCACTCCAGGGCCTCGGCGCGCACGCTCACCTCGGTGGCGGCGACACCCGGGCCCTTCTCGGCCCAGCCGTTCGCGAAGAGAACGGTCTTCGTCTCCTCGCCCTGCCGGATCGCCGCCTCCGAGAGCACGTCGACGTCGTACGGCAGCCAGACCTGGAACTCGTGCGTGTGCGGGGTGCCGGGGTGCACGCGCGCCCACGGCACCCCCGCCGCCGCGAACCCCTCGCGGAGCGCGGCGGCCACCACGCGCGCGTGGGCGACGTACGCGGGCAGCCGGGGCAGTTCGCGCTCCAGCCCGGCGAGGGCCGACAGCGCGGTCGGGAACTGCTGGAAGACCTGGCCGCCGTAGCGGTGCCGCCAGGCCTTCGCCTCGTCGATCAGCGGCTTCGGGCCGGCGAGGGCGGCACCGCCGTAGCCGCCGAGGGACTTGTAGAACGACACGTAGACGCTGTCGGCGAGGGACGCGATCTCGTGCAGGGGGCGGCCGAAGTGCGTGGTGGTCTCCCACAGGCGCGCGCCGTCGAAGTGCACCACCGCGTCGCGCTCGCGCGCGGCGTCCACGACCGCGGTGAGCTCCTCCCAGGAGGGCAGCACGAAACCGGCGTCCCTGAGGGGCAGTTCGAGCATCAGCGCCCCGAAGGGCTCCTCGAAGTCGCGCACCTCGCCGGCGGTGGGCAGCCGCGGTTCGCTCGTCAGGCGCATCGGGCGCAGTCCGCTGACCCGGCTGAACGCGTCGCGTTCGTGCACCTCGGGGTGGGCGAGGGCGTGCAGGGCGACCGTCCGGTCCCCGGTGCGGCCCGCCCAGCAGCGCAGGGCCACCTGCTGGGCCATCGTGCCCGTCGGGAAGAACGCGGCGGCCTCCGTGCCGAGCAGCCCGGCGACCTTCGTCTCCAGGGTCTCCACGACGCCGTCGCCGTAGACGTCCGACGGCTGGTCGAGGTCGTGGACGTCGCCCACGCCGTCCAGCAGCGCCAGGCGCTCCCGGAGCGTGCCCAGATGGCCGGGGCGCCCGAGCACGCGCCGCGCGCCCCGCAACGCGCTGACGCGCCGTGCACGCCGGCGCCTGCCCCGCTCGTCCTCGGACACCGGCTCCGCTGCCTGCCCGTCCTGCTCCACCGCATCGCTCATGACCCGGATCATGCCCGCCGCCGCTCGCTGCGAGCACCCCGATTTCCACCGGCGTTCGAGCGATGCGAACAACGTGCGATAACCCACAGCCTGTGGACAACCGGACGCCCCTGGAACCGATCGCGTTAACATGACGAGAAATCGTCCGGTACCCGGAGCGGACTGGAACGGGAAGGCCGCCGTCGCGTGAGTACAAGCCAACAGCCAGACCCCAGGGACCGCCCCGCGCGGCTCACCGTCGGCGTCGTCGGCGCCGGGCGTGTGGGTCCGGCACTCGCCGCGTCCCTCCAGCTGGCCGGGCACCGCCCGGTCGCCGTGTCCGGGGTCTCCGACGCCTCTCGCCGGCGTGCCGCCGAGATGCTGCCCGACGTGCCCGTCGTCCCGCCCGCCGAGGTGCTGCAGCGCGCCGACCTGGTCCTGCTGACCGTCCCGGACGACGCCCTGCCCGGCCTGGTCGAGGGCCTCGCCGAGACCGGGGCCGTCCGCCCCGGACAACTGCTCGTGCACACCTCCGGGCGCTACGGCGCGAAGGTGCTGGACCCCGCCCTGCGCGCGGGCGCGCTGCCGCTGGCCCTGCACCCGGCGATGACGTTCACCGGCACCCCCGTCGACGTCCAGCGGCTCGCCGGATGCTCCTTCGGGGTCACCGCGCCGCAGGAGCTGCGGCTGGCCGCCGAGGCTCTCGTCATCGAGATGGGCGGCGAACCGGAGTGGATCGCCGAGGAGAGGCGCCCGCTGTACCACGCGGCGCTCGCCCTGGGCGCCAACCACCTGGTCACGCTGGTCGCCCAGTCCATGGAGCTGCTGCGCGAGGCAGGCGTCTCGGCCCCCGACCGGATGCTCGGCCCGCTGCTCGGCGCCGCCCTCGACAACGCCCTGCGCTCCGGCGACGCGGCCCTGACCGGCCCGGTCGCGCGCGGAGACGCCGGCACGGTCGCCGCCCACGTCACGGAGCTGCGCAAGCACGCCCCCCAGACCGTCGCCGGCTATCTGGCGATGGCCCGCGCGACCGCCGACCGGGCGCTCGCCCACGGCCTGCTCAAGCCGGAACTCGCCGAGGACCTCCTCGGCGTCCTCGCGACCGGCACCGACGGCGCGGAGGGAGACGCCCGATGACCACCACCCTGCTGCGCACCGCCGAAGAGCTCCACGCACGCGCGCGTACCGGCCGTCGCGCCGTCGTGATGACCATGGGCGCCCTGCACGAGGGGCACGCCACCTTGATCCGCACCGCCCGGGAGATCGCCGGTCCGGACGGCGAGGTCGTCGTCACCGTCTTCGTGAACCCCCTGCAGTTCGGCGCGGGCGAGGACCTCGACCGCTATCCGCGCACCCTGGACGCCGACGTGAAGCTCGCCGGACTGTCCGGCGCGGACGTCGTGTTCGCGCCCTCCGTGGACGAGGTCTACCCGGGCGGCGAGCCCCAGGTGCGCGTCAGCGCCGGCCCGATGGGGGAGCGCCTGGAGGGCGCCTCCCGCCCCGGCCACTTCGACGGCATGCTCACCGTCGTCGCCAAGCTGCTGCACCTCACCCGCCCGGACGTCGCCCTGTACGGGCAGAAGGACGCCCAGCAGCTCGCCCTGATCCGCCGCATGGCGCGCGACCTGAACTTCGGCGTCGAGATCGTCGGCGTCCCCACGGTGCGCGAGGAGGACGGCCTCGCCCTCTCCAGCCGCAACCGCTACCTCTCGCCCGCCGAACGGCGCACGGCGCTGAACCTCTCCCGCGCGCTGTTCGCCGGGCGCGACCGGCACGCGGCACAGGAGGCGCTGCGCGCACGGGCGCTGGCGGCACCCGCCACGCACGCGCGCGCCGAAGCCCTCAGCGCCCTCGGCGAGTCCCGCGCGGCCGCCGACGCCCACGCCGTCGCCAAGTCCCGCCCGGCCACGGCCCCGGGCGAGGACGCCGCGCGCCGCACCTTCCACGGCGCCCCCTCCGCCGTACGCGCCGCCGCCCGCCAGGTCCTCGACGACGCCGCGCGGCTCACGCCGCCCCTCCAGCTGGACTACCTCGCCCTGGTCGACCCCGCCGACTTCACCGAGATCGGGGACGACTTCACCGGCGAGGCGGTCCTCGCCGTCGCCGCCCGGGTCGGCACGACCCGGCTGATCGACAACCTCCCTCTGACCTTCGGAGCCGCCTCGTGACCAGCACAGGCATAAAACTGCACGCGCCCGCACCCGGCTGGGCCATCTCCGCCGACGTCGTGGTCGTCGGCTCCGGAGTCGCCGGCCTGACCGCCGCGCTGCGCTGCGAGGCCGCCGGTCTGAACACGGTCGTGGTCACCAAGGCCCGCCTCGACGACGGCTCCACCCGCTGGGCGCAGGGCGGCGTCGCCGCGGCCCTCGGCGAGGGGGACACCCCCGAACAGCACCTGGACGACACCCTGGTGGCCGGCGCCGGCCTGTGCGACCAGGAGGCGGTGCGCATCCTCGTCACCGAGGGCCCCGACGCCGTGCGCCGGCTCATCGCGACCGGCGCGCACTTCGACGAGTCCGAAGAGGGCGACCTGGAGCTCACCCGCGAGGGCGGCCACCACCGCCGCCGCATCGCCCACGCGGGCGGTGACGCGACCGGCGCGGAGATCTCCCGGGCGCTCGTGGAGGCGGTACGCGCGCGTGGGCTGCGCACGATCGAGAACGCGCTCGTGCTGGACCTGCTGACGGACGCCGACGGCCGTACGGCGGGCGTGAGCCTGCACGTCATGGGCGAGGGCCAGCACGACGGCGTGGGCGCCGTGCACGCGCCCGCGGTGGTCCTCGCGACCGGCGGCATGGGACAGGTCTTCTCCGCCACCACCAACCCCTCGGTCTCCACCGGTGACGGCGTGGCGCTCGCCCTGCGCGCGGGCGCGGAGGTCTCCGACCTGGAGTTCGTGCAGTTCCACCCGACCGTGCTGTTCCTCGGCCCCGACGCCGAGGGCCAGCAGCCGCTGGTCTCCGAGGCCGTGCGCGGCGAGGGCGCGCACCTGGTCGACGCCGACGGCGTGCGGTTCATGGTCGGACAGCACGAACTGGCCGAGCTTGCGCCCCGGGACATCGTCGCCAAGGGCATCATGCGCCGCATGCAGGAGCGGGACGCCGAGCACATGTTCCTCGACGCCCGGCACTTCGGCGCCGACATGTGGGAGCACCGCTTCCCGACGATCCTCGCCGCCTGCCGCGCCAACGGCATCGACCCGGTCACCGAGCCCATCCCGATCGCCCCGGCGGCCCACTACGCGTCCGGAGGCGTCCGCACGGACTCCCAGGGCCGCACCACCGTCGCGGGCCTGTACGCGTGCGGCGAGGTCGCCTGCACCGGCGTGCACGGCGCCAACCGGCTCGCCTCCAACTCCCTGCTGGAGGGCCTGGTCTACGCCGAGCGCATCGCGGCCGACATCGCGGCCGAGCGCGCGGCGGACGGCCTTCACGCGCGCGTGCCCGAACCGGTCGAGCACCCGGACCGGCCCGCGCACCCCCTCCTCGCCCCCGAGGACCGTTTCGCCATCCAGCGGATCATGGCTGACGGAGCGGGCGTCCTGCGCTCCGCACAGTCCCTGGAGAAGGCCGCCGACCAGCTCGACCGGCTGCACGCGGACGCCCGCGACGCCCTCGCCGAGAACGGCAAGACCTCCGAGCCGGGCGTCGACACCTGGGAGGCCACCAACCTCCTGTGCGTGGCCCGCGTCCTGGTCACCGCCGCCCGTCTGCGCGAGGAGACGCGCGGCTGCCACTGGCGCGAGGACCGCGCCGAGCGCGACGACGCCGCATGGCGCCGCCACATCGTCGTACGGCTGAATCCGGACCGCACACTCGCCGTACACACCACCGATAGCCCAGACTTCCCCCCGACCCGGCCGACTCGGCAGCGCCCTCAGGAGCAGTGACAGAAGTGAGCACCCCCGACCTCCCCCTCGTGTCGAACGGCGGCTGCGGTGACGGCTGCGCCTGTGGCGCGGGCGCCGACGCGGACGCGGAATACCTGGAGTGCGGGCTCGACCCCGCGCTCGCCCAGCTCCTGGCCGACGCCGGACTCGACCCCGTGGAAGTCGAGGACATCGCCAACGTCGCCATCCAGGAGGACCTCGACCACGGCGTGGACGTGACCACCGTCGCGACCATCCCCGAGGACGCCGTCGCCACCGGCGACTTCACCGCGCGCGAGGCGGGCGTCGCGGCCGGCCTCAGGGTCGCCGAGGCGGTGCTCTCCGTGGTGTGCACGGACGAGTTCGAGGTCGAGCGGCACGTGGAGGACGGCGAGCGGGTGGAGGCCGGGCAGAAGCTGCTGTCGGTCACCACGCGCACGCGTGACCTCCTCACCGCCGAGCGCAGCGCGCTCAACCTCCTGTGCCGCCTGTCCGGCATCGCGACCGCCACGCGCGCGTGGGCGGACGTACTGGAGGGCACGAAGGCCCGGGTCCGCGACACCCGCAAGACGACGCCGGGGCTCAGGTCCCTGGAGAAATTCGCCGTCCGCTGCGGCGGCGGCGTCAACCACCGGATGTCGCTGTCCGACGCGGCGCTGGTCAAGGACAACCACGTGGTCGCCGCGGGCGGCGTCGCGCAGGCCTTCAAGGCCGTCCGGGAAGCCTTCCCGGAGCTGCCGATCGAGGTCGAGGTCGACACCCTGCACCAGCTGCGCGAGGTCGTCGACGCGGGAGCCGACCTGATCCTGCTGGACAACTTCACGCCCGGCGAGTGCGAGGAGGCCGTCGCCCTCGTGCACGGCCGGGCCGCGCTGGAGGCCTCCGGCCGGCTCACCCTCGACAACGCGCGCGTGTACGCGGACACCGGCGTGGACTACCTCGCCGTAGGAGCGCTCACCCACTCCTCCCCGATCCTGGACATCGGTCTCGACCTGCGAGCGGCGGAGTAGGTACGGGCCATGCTGCTGACGATCGACGTGGGCAACACCCACACCGTCCTGGGCCTCTTCGACGGCGACGACATCGTCGAGCACTGGCGCATCTCCACGGACGCGCGCCGCACGGCGGACGAACTGGCGGTGCTGCTGCAGGGCCTGATGGGGATGCACCCGCTGCTCGGCGACGAGCTCGGCGACGGCATCGACGGCATCGCCATCTGCGCGACCGTCCCCTCCGTGCTGCACGAACTGCGCGAGGTGACCCGGCGCTACTACGGGGACGTGCCCGCCGTCCTCGTCGAGCCCGGCGTGAAGACCGGCGTGCCGATCCTCACCGACAACCCCAAGGAGGTCGGCGCCGACCGGATCATCAACGCCGTCGCGGCCGTCGACCTCTACGGCGGCCCCGCGATCGTCGTCGACTTCGGCACGGCGACGACCTTCGACGCGGTCTCCGCGCGCGGGGAGTACATCGGCGGGGTCATCGCCCCCGGCATCGAGATCTCCGTCGAGGCGCTCGGCGTCCGGGGCGCGCAGCTGCGCAAGATCGAGGTGGCGCGGCCCCGCAGCGTGATCGGCAAGAACACGGTCGAGGCGATGCAGTCCGGCATCGTCTACGGGTTCGCCGGCCAGGTCGACGGAGTGGTGAGCCGGATGGCCCGCGAGCTCGCGGAGGACCCGGACGAGGTCACGGTGATCGCGACGGGCGGACTGGCGCCCATGGTGCTCGGCGAGTCGTCCGTGATCGACGAGCACGAGCCGTGGCTGACCCTGATCGGACTGCGCCTGGTGTACGAGCGGAACGTGTCGCGTATGTGAGGACGGCCGGCGGCCGGCCGCACGAAACGCGGCCGGCCCCGCCCTCCCTGCGCCGCACGGGGTGTGCCCGCGAGGCAACCGGGTGGCTCTGCCGCGCCACACCGGTCCTTTATGTCGAATTTGTCTGATTAGCGCGTACCGTCGCCGCATGCCCACGCCATACGGATCCCGCGGCGGCATGGCGTTCGGCGTGGAGGAGCTGCGTGTGCTCCGCCGCGCTCTCGCCCTCGCCCTTCAGCCCAGCCCCGCCTCGGCCGAGGACGTCCAGGACTGCCTCCGCCTCGCCGACTCCCTCGACGAGGCGATGTGTGAGGGTGCCCGGCTGCGTGCCTTCCTGGTGGCCGATCTCGCCCGCTACCGCGCCGCCCTGCCCGGAACCGCCGCCGGCTATCTGGCCCTGCTGGAGGAGACGCTGGCCACCGGCTACCGGCCGGGCCCCGACGACCTCGCCGCGCTCAGGGCGCTGCGGGGCAACTCGGTCGCCGCCGCCCTGCTGGGGCGCTGCCGGACGCTCGCGGAGCAGGACGTGCGCGCCCGTCTGGCGCGCGCCACGGCCCGCACGGCGGCCCCGGCCGTCCCCGCCTCCCGTACCCGCCTCACGGCGCTTCCCGGGGGCCTCTCGGGCGCCCTGGAGGGCGCCGGGACGGACTCGGGCGACGGAGCCGGGCAGGACCCCGCGCGAAAGCCCGAGAAGAAGCCCGCGGAGAAGCCGGCGTCCCCCAGGCCCGCCCCCGCTCCGGCCCCGGCCGCCCCCAAGCCGGGGCGTCCGGTCCCCACCCCCGGCGAGGTCTTCCCGCGCCGCAGGCCGACCCCGCCCGCCACCTCGGCGACCCCGCCCCCGCGGCTCGTCGCGGGCTGAGACGAAAGGCGGCCACCCGGCCGACACCCGCCCCCGCCCAGGCCGTCCGTCGCCCCCTGGCTACTCTGGAGGCATGGACTACGTCTCCGCGCTCGTGCCCCCGGTCGTCATGGCCGTGTTCTTCATCGGCGTGATCAGGGTGATCGTGAAGACCCAGGGCGGGGCCAACAAGGCCAAGGAGGACGCGGCCGTCGACGCCGTGCTCGCCCGCACCGAGGGAGTGCGGCAGGAGACCGCGAAGACCGACGGCTGACGACGGCCCGGCACCCCCGGCGCCAAGCCCGGCGTACGGCTCGACACCCGAGTCGTACGCCCTTTTTGTTCACGTTTGCCAGAGAAACCGCACGTCCGGCACGCGAATGTCGAGTTCTGCCACTATTGTGCGAGCTGTGCCTCGCCCATTGGGAGAACTCGAAGACGCGGTCATGACGCGGGTGTGGAAGTGGAACCGCCCGGTCACCGTTCGAGAAGTCCTGGAAGACCTTCAGCAGGAACGGTCCATCGCGTACACCACGGTGATGACCGTTTTGGACAATCTCCATCAGAAGGGCTGGGTGCGCCGCGAAGCGGAAGGCCGGGCCTATCGATATGAGGCCGTCTCCACCCGGGCCGCGTACGCAGCCGCGCTGATGAACGACGCGTGGTCCCAGAGCGACAACCCCGCGGCCGCTCTCGTCGCCTTCTTCGGGATGATGAGCGAGGAACAGCGACAGGCCCTGCGAGACGCGGTACGGATGGTCCAAGGACCGGAAGAGGCGACCGAACAGGAGAACCCCGGCTCTCCGCCCGGCGACGGCGGGCGATAGCGTCCGCTCATGTCAGCAGAGAGCCCCGAAGGTCTCGAAGGTCCTGAAGTCAGCGCTAAAGCCATCACCGTCCGCCGGGCGCGTACCGGCGATGTCGCGGCCGTGCGTCGTCTCCTCGACACCTACGTGCGTGACCGCATCCTGCTCGACAAAGCGACGGTCACGCTTTACGAGGACATCCAGGAGTTCTGGGTCGCCGAACGAGACGACAACGCGGAGGTCGTCGGCTGCGGTGCCCTGCACGTCATGTGGGAAGATCTCGCGGAAGTTCGCACTCTCGCGGTGAAGCCGGGCCTGAAGGGCGCCGGCGTCGGACACCAGTTGCTGGAGAAGTTGCTGCACACAGCGCGCTGGCTGGGTGTTCGCCGCGTTTTCTGCCTCACCTTCGAAGTGGACTTCTTCGGCAAGCACGGCTTCGTCGAGATCGGTGAGACGCCGGTGGACATGGATGTCTACGCGGAGCTGCTGCGTTCCTATGACGAGGGCGTGGCGGAGTTCCTCGGTCTCGAACGGGTGAAACCCAACACCTTGGGCAACAGCCGGATGCTTCTGCATCTGTGATCACCGATCACGGGAAGTATTCGAGCGCCTACCTGCCCGCGTTCCCTATGTCCGAAACGCGCATGTTCCCTGACTGTGCCGGACCGGCTGTCCCGCTGTCGAGGGGTTTGTGTTTTTCCCGGAAAAGCGGTTTGCTTTCCGACGTACTGCAGTACTGCATATAACAGGGGACGGCGAAACGGCGGACGCCGCAGACCCCAGGCCCTCAAGTTTTGGATGAAAGGAAATCCGGTGGCACAGAAGGTTCAGGTCCTTCTTGTCGACGACCTCGACGGCGGCGAGGCGGACGAGACCGTCACGTTCGCGTTGGACGGCAAGACGTACGAGATCGATCTCACGACCGCGAATGCGGACAAGCTCCGCGGCCTTCTCGAGCCTTACGTGAAGGGCGGTCGTCGTACCGGAGGCCGTTCCGCGGGCGGGCGCGGAAAGACGCGCCCCGCTTCCGGTGGCAGCCAGGACACCGCACAGATCCGCGCCTGGGCGAAGGAGAACGGTTACGAGGTCAACGACCGCGGCCGTGTTCCCGCGTCCATCCGCGAGGCCTACGAGAAGGCCAACGCCTGATCACTGGCCGGATCGACGGCCGAAGGCTGGGCGCACGCGCGCCTCAGCCGCAACCGGTGGCAGTGCGCTGCCACCGTGTCCACGAGTCGTACGAGATCGGGGGCGCCACCGACGCCCCCCGTGGCCGACAGCGTCGGCAGCGAGGCCTCGACCGCGCGCCCGGGTTCGGGGGGCCGCAGCCATACGGCGGCCCCCTGCAGGGTGTCCCCGCGGTCCGGCGGCGACGGCGCGTCCATGACGCCCCCCTCGCCGATCGCTCGCAGGTCGGGCACCAGCCCGCCCCACTCCAGCCAGTCCAGCAGCCCCGGCAGCTCCTCCGCGCTGCCCGGCGCCACCAGCAGCCGCATCCGCTCGCCCTGGAGGGCCACCGGAGAGTACGGCCCGAGATGGCGCAGCCCCGCCCGGCCCGCTGCCGCCGGCACGTCCAGGACGTCGAAGCGTTCGCCCACGGAAAGCCGCACCGGAGCACCGGGCCGCACGGGCACCGTTCGCCACTCCAATTCGTTCTCGTACCACTCGCGGATTCGCGAGCCCGCCTCGAGAGGCCGGCGGGGAAGTGGGACCGTGAGATCCGGGGTGACCGAGGGGTCGCTGCCAACCATGCCAATGGCAACCGTGAGAAGTGCTCGCGAGTTACGCTGGGTGTTCTGGCGAATGCGCTGAGTTTCGGAAAAGGGGGCGTGCGGGGGTGCGGGGTGGCGCAAGGTTGTTCGCCCATAGCGGAGCAATGGGGGGCGCGCGGCATGGAGTGTCAGTCCCAGCGGGTAAGACATCCCTAGTGGGAGGGGGCGACACGCAGGCAAGGTGGTCTCACGTTCGCCATCGGCGTACTGGCGAGTGGGGTAACTGCCTGGCCTGCGGGAACATCGTCTCGCACCATCGGGTTGGAGCAGATGTCGGCGTTCGGGGTCAGGAGGCCATCGACGGTGTCGGCAGTTGGAATGAGCGGTCCCCGCTTGCGGGACTAAGCTGCGGAAGGACAGGGAGGGGAAGTTCCCCCCACTGCCTGACCGCTCTGAGGAGCGATTAACGATGTTCGAGAGGTTCACCGACCGCGCGCGGCGGGTTGTCGTCCTGGCTCAGGAAGAAGCCCGGATGCTCAACCACAACTACATCGGCACCGAGCACATCCTCCTGGGCCTGATCCACGAGGGTGAGGGTGTCGCCGCCAAGGCCCTTGAGAGCCTCGGGATTTCGCTCGAGGCGGTCCGCCAGCAGGTGGAGGAGATCATCGGCCAGGGCCAGCAGGCCCCGTCCGGGCACATCCCCTTCACCCCCCGTGCCAAGAAGGTCCTGGAGCTGTCGCTCCGCGAGGCCCTTCAGCTGGGCCACAACTACATCGGCACGGAGCACATCCTGCTCGGCCTGATCCGTGAGGGCGAGGGCGTCGCCGCCCAGGTCCTGGTCAAGCTGGGCGCAGACCTCAACCGGGTGCGGCAGCAGGTGATCCAGCTGCTCTCCGGTTACCAGGGCAAGGAGACCGCCACCGCCGGCGGGCCTGCCGAGGGCACGCCCTCGACGTCCCTGGTCCTCGACCAGTTCGGCCGGAACCTCACCCAGGCCGCTCGTGAGTCCAAGCTCGACCCGGTCATCGGGCGCGAGAAGGAGATCGAGCGGGTCATGCAGGTGCTGTCCCGCCGTACCAAGAACAACCCGGTGCTGATCGGTGAGCCCGGCGTCGGCAAGACCGCCGTCGTCGAGGGCCTCGCCCAGGCCATCGTCAAGGGCGAGGTGCCCGAGACCCTCAAGGACAAGCACCTCTACACCCTGGACCTCGGCGCGCTGGTCGCCGGCTCCCGCTACCGCGGTGACTTCGAGGAGCGCCTGAAGAAGGTCCTCAAGGAGATCCGCACCCGCGGCGACATCATCCTGTTCATCGACGAGCTGCACACGCTGGTCGGTGCGGGTGCCGCCGAGGGCGCCATCGACGCCGCTTCGATCCTGAAGCCGATGCTGGCCCGCGGTGAGCTGCAGACCATCGGTGCGACGACGCTGGACGAGTACCGCAAGCACCTGGAGAAGGACGCGGCCCTCGAGCGCCGCTTCCAGCCCATCCAGGTCGCCGAGCCGTCCCTGCCGCACACGATCGAGATCCTCAAGGGTCTGCGCGACCGGTACGAGGCCCACCACCGTGTGTCCATCACGGACGAGGCCCTCGTCCAGGCCGCGACCCTGGCCGACCGGTACATCTCGGACCGCTTCCTGCCGGACAAGGCGATCGACCTGATCGACGAGGCCGGTTCCCGGATGCGCATCCGCCGGATGACCGCGCCGCCGGACCTCCGCGAGTTCGACGAGAAGATCGCCGGTGTCCGCCGGGACAAGGAGTCCGCGATCGACTCGCAGGACTTCGAGAAGGCCGCCTCCCTGCGCGACAAGGAGAAGCAGCTCCTGGCCGCCAAGGCCAAGCGCGAGAAGGAGTGGAAGGCCGGCGACATGGACGTTGTCGCCGAGGTCGACGGCGAGCTGATCGCCGAGGTCCTCGCGACGGCCACCGGCATCCCGGTCTTCAAGCTGACCGAGGAGGAGTCCTCGCGTCTGCTGCGCATGGAGGACGAGCTCCACAAGCGGGTCATCGGCCAGAAGGACGCCGTCAAGGCGCTGTCGAAGGCGATCCGCCGTACGCGTGCCGGTCTGAAGGACCCCAAGCGTCCCGGTGGTTCGTTCATCTTCGCCGGCCCGTCCGGTGTCGGTAAGACCGAGCTGTCGAAGGCGCTCGCGGAGTTCCTCTTCGGTGACGAGGACGCGCTGATCTCCCTCGACATGTCGGAGTTCAGCGAGAAGCACACGGTCTCGCGGCTCTTCGGTTCGCCTCCCGGCTACGTGGGCTACGAAGAGGGCGGCCAGCTGACCGAGAAGGTCCGCCGCAAGCCGTTCTCCGTGGTCCTGTTCGACGAGGTCGAGAAGGCCCACCCGGACATCTTCAACTCGCTGCTGCAGATCCTCGAGGACGGTCGTCTGACCGACTCCCAGGGCCGGGTCGTGGACTTCAAGAACACGGTCATCATCATGACGACCAACCTCGGCACCCGGGACATCTCCAAGGGCTTCAACCTGGGCTTCGCGGCCTCGGGCGACACGAAGTCCAACTACGAGCGCATGAAGAACAAGGTGTCGGACGAGCTCAAGCAGCACTTCCGTCCCGAGTTCCTCAACCGTGTCGACGACGTGGTCGTCTTCCCGCAGCTGACGCAGGAGGACATCCTCGCGATCGTCGACCTGATGATCAGCAAGGTGGACGAGCGCCTCAAGGACCGGGACATGGGCATCGAGCTCTCCCAGTCCGCCAAGGAGCTGCTCTCGCAGAAGGGTTACGACCCCGTCCTGGGCGCCCGGCCGCTGCGCCGGACCATCCAGCGCGAGATCGAGGACACCCTCTCGGAGAAGATCCTCTTCGGCGAGCTGCGTCCCGGCCACATCGTGGTCGTCGACACGGAGGGCGAGGGCGAGACCAAGACCTTCACCTTCCGCGGTGAGGAGAAGTCGGCCCTGCCGGACGTCCCGCCGATCGAGCAGGCGGCCGGCGGAGCCGGTCCGAACCTGAGCAAGGAGGCGTAAGCCTCACGGCGACGCCAGAAGGGGCCGGTGCTTTCGGGCACCGGCCCCTTCTCCATGCCCGCAGCAGGAGCGGCTACGACAGCTGACCGTCGTAGTCCGGCAGTTTGAAGGTCTTGTCGGCGTGGCCGCCCGAGAGGTCGGTCGCGCTGTTGCCGATGTTGGCGATGATGTCGTAGCCCTTGTTCTCGATGGCGACGCGCTGGGCGGTCTTGTAGGCGGCGACGTCCTTGAAGAGGTCGACGAGACCGCGGACGTAGAGGCCGGACACCTGGTAGCCGTCGTGCTCCAGGTTGTACTCGGTGGGCAGGTAGATGATGCCGGGGCGGGCGGTGACGAAGAACAGCGAGACGCCGTGCTGCTGGGCGTACCGGGCGACCTCCAGGACGGGCTTGTTGGCCGGCTGCGGCCAGCTGAAGCCGAAGTCGGTCTCCAGGGCCGTGTTGTCGATGTCGAGGACGACCGCCTGCTTCTCGCCCGTCCCGGCGGCGGCGATGCGCTCCTTGATGTACGGCAGGGCCTGGTCCATCACGCTCTGGCAGTCCTTCTGCCAGGTGGCGTAGTCGACGCTCCCGGTGCTCGTCGCCGCGTTCGCGGGGGCGGCCAGTGCCGCCAGGGCCGAGGCGGAGACGGTGATGACGGCTGTGCGGCGAGCCCAGAGGCGTCGGCTTGTCATGGGGGGTCCTCTCGCGACCGTATGTCGTTGTCCTGTGCATGTTCGAGGGCACGGGTGGCGCGAGGGGAACCGTAGGGTTACCGACTGGTAAGTGGCCAGAGATGTACGTCACATGGGGCCGATCGAAGTTTTCGGGGCCGGTGACATGTCGCACAGGCGATCAGGTGCGTACTACGGCTCTTAGTGGGGCGGGGTGGCCTTTTTCGTCGTAGAACGGCAAGTTTCGCGTTCAATTACTAGCGCACGTCGTAGATGTCCTATTTTGGGATCAATGGGGGCTCGGGGTACCAAGGATCTGCCCATCCGGCGGCCGATTGCGCGCCGGGTGGTTTTCTCTGCCCCCGATCCCCTGAGGTTTCGATGTCCCCGCGTCTCACGTCCCGTTCTTCCCGTACGTCCGCCCTGCGCACCCGTGCGGCCGTCCTGGCCGCCGGCTTCGGCATGTCGGCCGTACTGGGTGCCGGGGTCGCGGTCGCCGCCGACACCACCTCCGTCGGCACCTCCGCCTCCGCCTCCGCGTCGGTCTCCGGCGTGGCGAGCGCCGTCGAGGCGCAGGCGGCTGCCCAGGCCAAGGCCGCCAAGACGGCCGCGGCCGCGAAGGCCAAGGCGGCGGCCGCGAAGAAGGCGGCCGCCAAGAAGGCCGCCGCGAAGGCGGCCGCGAAGAAGAAGGCGGCGGCCAAGGCGGCCGCCAAGAAGGCCGCCGCGAAGGCGGCCGCGAAGAAGAAGGCGGCGGCCAAGGCGGCCGCCAAGAAGGCCGCCGCGAAGGCGGCCGCGAAGAAGAAGGCGGCGGCCAAGGCGGCCGCCAAGAAGGCCGCCGCGAAGGCGGCCGCGAAGAAGAAGGCGGCGGCCAAGGCGGCCGCCAAGAAGGCCGCCGCGAAGGCGGCCGCGAAGAAGAAGGCGGCGGCCAAGGCGGCCGCCAAGAGGGCCGCCTCCTGGGTCCACCCGGTCCGGAAGTACACGCTCTCCGCGAAGTTCGCCCAGGCCGGCGGCATGTGGCAGTCCACCCACAGCGGCCAGGACTTCGCCGTGAACAGCGGCACCGACGTCGTCGCCGCGCACGGCGGCACCGTCGTCAAGGCCGGCCCGAACGGCGCCGGCGACGGCCCGGCGTACGGCAACGCCATCGTCATCCGGCACGGCAACGGCACGTACTCGCAGTACGCCCACCTGTCACGGATCGACGTCCGGGTCGGCCAGGTCGTCAGGACGGGCCAGCACATCGCCCGGTCCGGCAACACCGGCAACTCCAGCGGTCCGCACCTGCACTTCGAGATCCGCAGGACCGCCGACTACGGCTCGGCGATCGACCCGGTCGCCTTCCTGCGGGCCAAGGGCCTGAGCCTCTGACCCGTCAGCCCGCGGTGTGCGTGCCCTGGTGTGCCTGAACCACCAGGGCCGTCGCGACCTCCAGGACCGCCTCGCGCTTCTCCGCGTCGGTGCCCGGCAGGTCGTTGAGGGCGAACATCCCGGCGTGCATCGCGAACACCGCGCTGATGCAGCGGACCTGGTCGACGAGGGCCGCGTCCGGGTCGATGAGGATGTCGCGCATGCCCATCATACGGTTGCGGAACATCTCGCCGATGCGCAGTTCCTTCACCGTCGCCTGGTTCTCCTGCATGAAGCGGAAGAGCGGCAGGGCCTGGGACAGGGCCTCGTTGTAGCGGCGGATGATCTCCTGCTTGGTCTCCAGCGTGTGCGGCTGGAGCTTTCCCCACTCGATCAGTTCCTCGATCGGCTCGGAGAGGTCCTCGAAGATGCTGACGAGGATCTCTTCCTTGGTCTTGAAGTGGTAGTAGAGCGCCGCCTTGGTGACGTCCAGGCGCTCGGCGATCTCGCGCAGCGAGGTCTTCTCGTAGCCCTGTTCCGCGAAGAGTTCGAGCGCCACGTCCTGGATGCGCTGGCGAGTGTTTCCGCGGCGCTGCCGCTTGGTGCCGTCCATCGTGCCGCCCATTGTCGCGCTCCTCACGCCCCCTGCGAACTTACTTGCCGCCCGACTAGAAAACTTACTTGACGCCCGGCTAGTTACGGGTCTACTTTCCTCAGTGTAGTCAACTAGCCGGGCGGCAAGTAAGTGCCCGCTCGGTGGGAAGTGCGCAGGACCAAGGGGAGTGGGAACCATGGCGGACACACAGACGGTCGAGAGCGAGCCGGACAAACAGCCGAAGAGCGTGCGGGTCGTCCTGCTCGCCCTCATGATCACCATGATGCTCGCGATGCTGGACAACATGATCGTGGGCACCGCGATGCCGACGATCGTGGGCGAGCTCGGCGGCCTCGAGCACCTGTCGTGGGTGGTGACGGCGTACACGCTGGCCACCGCGGCGGCCACCCCGGTCTGGGGCAAGCTCGGCGACATGTTCGGCCGCAAGACCACGTTCATGACGTCGATCGTGATCTTCCTGATCGGGTCCGCGCTCAGCGGCATGGCCCAGGACATGGGCCAGCTGATCGGTTTCCGGGCCGTCCAGGGCCTCGGCGCCGGCGGCCTGATGGTCGGCGTCATGGCGATCATCGGCGACCTGATCCCGCCCCGGGAGCGGGGCAAGTACCAGGGCATGATGGCCGGCGTCATGGCGATCGCGATGATCGGCGGACCGCTGGTCGGCGGCACCATCACCGACAACTGGGGCTGGCGCTGGGCGTTCTACATCAACCTGCCGCTCGGCGTGGTCTCCCTCGGCCTGATCAGCGCGGTGCTGCACCTGCCGAAGAAGCGGGCCAAGGCCGGCATCGACTACCTCGGCGTGATCCTGCTGACCGTCGGCATCACCTCGATCGTGCTGGTCACCACCTGGGGCGGCTCGCAGTACGCCTGGACCTCCGCGCGGATCATGGAGCTGATCGGCATCGGCGTCGCCGCGCTGATCGGGTTCGTGTTCTGGCAGACCAAGGCCGTCGAGCCCGTCGTGCCGCTGCACATCTTCCGCAGCCGCAACTTCACCCTGATGTCGATCATCGGCTTCATCACGGGCTTCGTGATGTTCGGCGCCACGCTGTACCTGCCGCTGTACCAGCAGTCCGTGCAGGGCGCCTCCGCCACGAACTCCGGTCTGCTGCTGCTGCCGATGCTGGGCGCGATGCTCGTGACCTCGATGGTCGCCGGCCGGGTGACCACGAACACCGGCAAGTACAAGCTGTTCCCGGTGGTCGGCAGCGGCCTGATGATCGTCGGGCTGTACCTGCTGTCCACCATGGACACCGGCACCACGCGGTTCACCTCCGGCGTGTTCATGGCGGTCGTCGGCCTGGGCATGGGCTGCCTGATGCAGATCACCATGCTGGTCGCGCAGAACAGCGTCGAGATGAAGGACATGGGCGTCGCGTCCTCCTCGACCACCCTGTTCCGTACGCTCGGCTCCTCCTTCGGCGTCGCGATCATGGGCGCGCTGTTCAACAACCGTGTCCAGCACGTGATGGCGGAGCGGGCCGGCGCGCTGGGCTCGAAGATCACCGAGAAGTCGGCGGCGCTGGACGCCAAGAGCCTGGCCAAGCTGCCGGCGGTGGCGCGCGAGGCGTACCAGCACGCGGTGTCCGCGGGCGTCCACACGGCGTTCCTGCTCGGCTCGGTGGTCGCCGTGGGCGCCCTGATCGCCGCGGTGTTCGTCAAGGAGGTCGCGCTGCGCGGCACCGGACCGAAGACCGAGGGGTCGCCGGAGGACGCGGCGGTGCAGCCGCCGGTCGTCGAGGCCGTCTGATCCCTCAGTGAACCGAAGGCCCCCGGCAGGTGTCCGCCCCGGGGGCCTTCGTCATGTCCACGGCCCCAGGCTCGGCCTCGGGCCGTTGTCAGTGCCGCGTGCCACCATCACCGTATGGACAAGATGCGGCAGCTCAGGCTGGCCAAGGACGCCATGGATCGGGACTGGGCCGATTCCGGGCTGGACCTCGACGCCGTCGCCGCGCACGCCGGATACTCCCGCTTCCACTTCCTGCGGGCCTTCAAGGAGACCTACGGCGAGACGCCCCGGCAGTACCTGACGCACCGCCGGATCGAGCGCGCCGAGGAGATGCTGCGCAGCGCGGACCTGAGCGTCACCGAGATCTGCCACCTCGTCGGCTTCAGCAGCCTCGGGACGTTCTCGGCACGCTTCAAGACCCGCACCGGCCTGACCCCGAGCGAGTACCGCACCGAGCACGTCGGCCGGGGGGCCGCGCTCATACCGGGCTGCTACGCGATGCTGTGGGCCGGCGGGTTCCCGCGCAGGGAGAGCAACTCCGAAGAAGCGCCCTGAACCCCGCCCTGCCTACGGTGACGGACAGGAACGACGGCACCGAACAGGGAGAGCACAGCCATGATCCTCGGTCTCGGCATCAGCACCGTGTGGACCTTCGACCAGCAGCGCACCAAGGCGTTCTTCACCGAGAAACTGGACTTCGAGGTCCGCAGCGAGGTCTCCATGGGGGAGATGAAGTGGGTCACGGTCGCGGCGAAGGACCAGCCCGACCTCGAACTCACCCTGATGAGCCTCGACGGGCCCGGACTGGACCCCGAGTCCGCGGCGGCGCTGAAGAAGCTCGTCAGCAAGGGGGTGCTCGGCGCGGGGGCGTTCCGTACCGACGACTGCCGCGGCGACTACGAGACCTTCAAGGCGCGCGGGGTGGAGTTCCTGCAGGCCCCGCAGGAGCGGCCGTACGGCATCGAGGCGATCTTCCGTGACGACAACGGCAACTGGTACTCGCTGACCGAGCGCAGCGAGGAGCTGGACCTCTCCAAGGACTTCGGGTGAGCGCCGAGGAGCCGGGACCCGAGCACACCGCCGTGCGGGTCGCCCTGTGGCGGGCCCTGCACCTGCGGGCCGACGCGCCGCCGCATGTCGTCGAGGACGAGGTCGGGCTGCGGCCCTCGCGTGGGGAGGAACTGGTGGTTGCGACCGTGTGAGGGACAGGGCGGCGTCTACGGCAGCACTGGATGGCTGCCGGTGTGGTCGGCGCGGCAGCGGCTACGGCAGGACCGGGTAGCTGCCCGTGTTGGTCGGGGCGTGTTCCGGGAGCCAGAGGACTGCCACAGCGCCCTCCGCCGGGACGTGGTCCGGGGCGCCGGCCGGGCGGACGTTGCGGAAGGTCAGGCGGGCGCCCAGGACCCGGGCCTGGCCGGCCGCGATCGTCAGGCCGAGACCGTGCCCGTGGCCCGACCGGTCGCTGCTGCCGGTGCGGAAGCGGCTCGGGCCGTCGGCCAGCAGGTCGGCGGGGAAGCCGGGACCGTGGTCGCGGACGCGGATCACCCGGCCCTCGACGGTGACCTGGATCGGCGGCTTGCCGTGCCGGGCGGCGTTGGCGAGCAGGTTGAACAGGACGCGCTCCAGGCGGCGCGGGTCGGTCGTGACCATCGACTCGTGCACCACCCGCACCTCGATGCCAGGGTCCTTCGTCGCCACCCGCCGGGTGACGAACTCCCCCAGCAGGAGGTCCTGGAGCTCGGCCCGCTCGGAGGCGCCGTCCAGGCGGGCCACCTCCAGGACGTCCTCGACGAGGGTCCGCATGGCCTTGGCGCGGTCCAGGACCAGCTCCGTGGGCCGGCCGGGCGGCAGCAGCTCGGCCGCCGTCAGCAGACCCGTCACCGGGGTGCGCAGTTCGTGCGCGATGTCGGCCGTGACCCGCCGCTCCGCCTCCAGGCGCTGCTGCAGGGCGTCCGCCATGGCGTCCACGGCGCTGGCCAGGTCGTCGGTCTCGTCCCGCACCACGCCGCCGATCGCGGCCCGCACCCGCACGTCCGTCTCGCCCTTGGCGACCCGGTTCGCCGCGGCCGCCGCCTTGCGCAGCCGGCGCGAGAACTGGCCGCCGATGAGCACGCCGAGCGCGCTGCCGCCGAGGACGACCGCGATGGACCCGATGACCAGCGCCTGGTCGAGGTCCTTGAGGATGTCCGTGCTGCGGTCGGTGAACCCCGTGTGCAGCGACAGCACATGGCCGTCCTTGACGGGGACGGCGGCCCAGATGTCCGGCACGCCGTTGTGCCGCTCGGTGACGTACGTCGCCCGGCGGCCCTCGTCGACCTTCTCCCGCAGCGCCCCCGGCAGCTCCGGGTCGTCCCGCTGGAGGTTGGGGAAGTTCAGCCGGCCGGACAGTTCGTAGTTGCGCTGGGCGATCTGCAGCCGCTCGTCGGCGAGGTCGCGCGCGTTGTCCAGCATCGACACCCGCGCCGCGTTGTGCACGACCAGGCTCAGCGTGATCGCGATCAGCGCGCCGACCAGCGCGATGGCCGCGCTGAGCTTCCAGCGCAGGCCGGTACGGATACCGCCCGCCTCGTGTGTCCCCTGGCCCCGGAAGGTCCCCCGCATGTCCGTGCCGTCCCCGCTCAGGCCTTCAACTTGTAGCCGAAGCCGCGGACCGTCTCGATCCGGTCCTGGCCGATCTTCGTACGCAGCCGCTGCACATGGACGTCGACCACGCGTGTGTCCCCGCCCCAGCCGTAGTCCCACACGCGTTCCAGCAGCTTGTCGCGCGAGAGGACCGTGCCCGGCGCCGAGGAGAACTCCAGCAGCAGCCGCATCTCGGTCGGGGTGAGCGCCACCGGCTGCCCGGCCCGGCGCACCTCCATGCCCTCGGTGTCGATCTCCAGTTCGCCGAAGGTCAGCACCCCGCCGGACACCCCGTCGGCGCCCTCGTCCGACTTCTCGCCGCCGCCGGCGTGGCCGAAGCGCCGCAGCACCGCCCGAATGCGGGCGACCAGCACGGCGCCGTCGAACGGCTTGGTCACGTAGTCGTCGGCCCCCGCCTCCAGGCCGAGGACCACGTCGATGGAGTCGGCGCGCGCCGAGAGCATGATCACCGGCACGGTCGACTCGTCGCGGATACGGCGGCACAGACTGACCCCGTCGAGGCCGGGCACCATGACGTCCAGCAGCGCGATGTCCGGGCGGTTCGCGCGGAACGCCTCCAGCCCCGACAGTCCGTCGGGCATCGCGGTGACCGCGAAGCCGTCCCGCTCCAGGGCGAGCTGGGTGGCCTCGCGGATGACATCGTCGTCCTCGACGAACAGGACGTGGGTCTGGTCTGCCATCCCGGTGCTCTCAGTTCTTGTCTCGGTCGTGGTGAGTGTGCGGCCTGCTGCAGATGAATCGTTCCGCGGGGGCCGATCGGTTCACTCGGCCCCGCGACAGGGCCGACCCTACGACGAGGGTGACGCGCCGCCTCCGACCGCGTTGCTGTAGTCGTTGCGCGTGTGGAACCGCTCGGTGAAGCGGCCCGCGGCCCAGCTGTACGTCGTCACGACCTCGCCGGACGGGCTCGACACCGGGTCACCCTTCTCGTACACCTGCTTGGTCACCACCAGGTCGCCCCGGTCGATCTCCGCGTAGACCGGGGGTTCCTCGGCCTGGAACACATTCTCGTACCGGCCGCCCTGCTCGCGATACACGTACGAGCCCACACCCACCGCGTCCCCGCAGGTCAGCACGTTGACGACGACGTCGTCCACGGTGCCTCCGGTGAGGTCGCCGTACGACACGTCGACCGGGTACTCGTCGGCCACGCACGGCTTCAGCTCGCGCTTGACCTCCGCCGAGACCGTGGGGTCGTCCTTGACGAGCTTGACCGCGTCCACCCGCTTGGCGGCCTTCGACGCGGAGGGGGTGGACGAGGGCGTCGCCGCGGCGGCGCCCGCGACCGAATCGGCGTGCGCCGGGCCCTCGTCACGGGCGCCGGTGCCGCCGGTGGCGCAGGCGGAGGCCAAAAGGCCGACGGCGGCGAGCACGGCCACCGCCGTGCACGCCGCCCGCAGGTTCCCCCGGCCCGGTTCGGGCCCGGCGGGGGTCAGACCGCGCAACGCTCCCGCTCCTCATGCTCCAGCGCGCGTGCGTCCAGGTCGCGGCTCTCCAGCTCCTCGCGGAGCCGGGCGAGCGCCCGGTGCAGCGTGCTCTTGACCGTGCCGGCCGACATGCCGAGGGCGGCGGCCGTCTCCTCCGTGGACATCTGCTCCCAGTGTCGCAGCACCACGACGCTGCGCTGCTTCGGTGCCAGAACTTTCATGATGTCCATCAGGAGCGCGCGGTCGGCGTGCTGCTCGGTGGCGTCGTCGACGCTCGCGTCCGGAAGCTGCTCGGTCGGGACCTCCTCCAGCTTGCGCGCCCGCCACCACTCGGTACGGGTGTTGATCATCACGCGGCGCAGATAGGCGTCCGCGAGGCGCTTGTCCGCGATGCCGTCCCAGCGGCCGTACGTCCGCACCAGCGCCGTCTGGAGGAGGTCCTGGGCGTCCGTCGGGTCCGGGACCAGCCGGCGCGCGCTGCGCAGCAGCGCGTCCTGCCGGGTGCGGACATACTCCTCGAACTCGAGCACCTCGCCCTGCGCCATGTCGAACCGCCTCCTGATCCCCGTTTCCGTCGGCCCCTCGCCGTCGGTTTCTTCCGTGGCAATGAAGCTACGGAGGCCTTGTCACGGCGCTGTGCGCGGCAGCCCTCGGCTGGCAATCGGCTGTACGTCGGTTGTGTAACGGACGTAGGAACGGGGTAAAGCAGCACACCATTTGGTGGCAGTATGGGGTGATTTGGTGCTGCGGAGGCTGTGATGTTTCGGCGGCCTACGTCAACGGCAGCCGATACAAACCACCGGGAAGGGGCTCCACGAGCCCGTCCGCGACGAGTCCGTCGAGCGCGCGCGCCCGCTGCACGGGCTCGTGCCACACCCGGTCCAGCGCCGACTGCGGCACGGGCGCGTGGGCTTCCCGGAGTACGGCGAGAAGCTTGCCGCGGACCTGGCGGTCGGTGCCGGCGTAGGTCTGGCCGCGGCGCGGCGGGCCGTCGTGCTCGGGCTTGCCCGCCAGGCGCCAGGCGCACTGCGCGGCGATCGGGCAGCGGTGGCAGGACTCGTTCTTGGCGGTGCAGACCAGCGCGCCGAGTTCCATGGAGGCCGCCGCCCAGCGGGAGGCGGTGTGCTCGTCCTCGGGCAACAGGGCGCGGGCGAGCCTGCGTTCGGCGGCCGTGGTGGCGTTCGGCGGGTACTGCACGCCGGTGACGGCCCGGGCCAGGACGCGGCGGACGTTGGTGTCGAGGACCGGGTGGCGCTGGCCGTACGCGAAGGAGGCGACCGCCGCCGCCGTGTACTCGCCGATGCCGGGCAGGGCGAGGAGCTGGGCGTGGTCGGTGGGTACGTCGCCGCCGTGGCGTTCCGCTATGGCGACCGCGGCGCCGTGCAGCCGCAGGGCGCGGCGCGGGTAGCCGAGGCGGCCCCAGGCGCGGACGGCCTCGCCCGGCGCCTCCTCGGCGAGGTCGGCGGGGCGGGGCCAGCGGGACAGCCACTGTTCGTAGACCGGCAGCACGCGGTTGACCGGGGTCTGCTGGAGCATGAACTCGCTGACCATCACCCCCCAGGGACCCGCCTCGGGGCGGCGCCAGGGGAGGTCGCGGGCGTTCTCGGTGAACCAGTCGATGACCGGGGAGTGGAGCGCCGCGGGGGAGGGGGCGGTCCCGGGGGTCTCGGCGGCGGGGGTCTCGGCGGTGGCCGCGGGGATGTTCGTGAGCGCAGTCATGGCCTTCCGATCCTGCCATGGCCTGTGGCGGTTTGGCCGGTGTGGCGCCGGGGGCGTGTGGTGGGTCGGGTCGTGGCGGTGCGGTGGGCCCGCCGCCGGCGGGGCGCCTGCCCGGGGAGGAGTGGAGCGTGTGCCGGGGGCGCGCGGGACGGGCCGCGCCCTGTCGTCACGACCCGCTCCCGTGCGTGCGCGGGTGCGCCTGATCGTCTTCTCCGGGATGATGATCCGGAAAAGTTGCGCTGCGGGCGGCGGGTACGGCAAGCGAACGCCCCGATCTCTCGTACAGTTTGCGCCGTGGGATCTCTGCGCAATCCTGTCGGGCCGCTTCCCTCCACCATCTACTGGCGCCGGAGGGTCGTACTGCTGTCCGTACTGGCCCTGTTGGCGTTGCTGATCACGTGGATCGTGACCTCGGGCGGCGGGGGCGGCAAGAAGGACGACGGGGCGAACGGCAGGACTCCCGCGCCCACCATCTCCGCGGGGCCGTCGAGTTCGGGGCCCGCGATCAGTCAAGCCCCGGGCGGACGCGACGAGTCCAGCGGCGGGGGCTCCGGGTCGGACGCCGGAGGCACGGGCTCCGCGGGGAGTTCGGGCTCCGGTGGTGACGGAAGCGGCTCCGGCTCCGGGGCGGGTGGCTCCTCGGGCGCGGGCGGTGCGAGCGGCGGGGGCGCGGGCAGCGGGGTCGGGCAGGGCGACACCGTGCCGGCCGGGTCCACGCTGCCCAACTGCACCGCCGGCGCGGTGAAGTTGAGTGTGCGGAGTCTGCACAACTCCTACAGCCCCGGTGACACCGTCACGCTGCTGGTGACCGCGAAGAACTCCTCCGCCGGCGACTGCAAGGTCGATCTCGGGCCGAAGAGCGCGGTGTTGACGATCTCCAAGTCGACCGACAGCGCCGACGACTACTGGTCCTCGGCGGACTGCCCGAAGACCGCGGGCAGCCTGCTGTTCCGGGCGCCCGCCAAGTCCGGCATCACCTACACCGTGAAGTGGGACCGTAAGCCGAGCGCCCCGCAGTGCGCGACGCCCCCGGCGGGCTCGGCCGGGGCCGGGACCTACCTGGTGGAGCTGGCCGCGCCGGGGTACGGCAAGACGCAGACGTCCTTCGTGCTGGAGAACGACTAGAGAACGACCGGAGAAGGCTCCGGTCAGACGTAGCGTTCCAGGATCGAGCTCTCGGCCAGGCGGGACAGGCCCTCGCGGACGCTGCGGGCGCGGGCCTCGCCCACGCCGTCCACCGTCTGGAGGTCGTCCACGCTCGCGGCGAGCAGCTTCTGCAGGCCGCCGAAGTGCTCCACCAGGCGGTCGATGATCGCGCCGGGAAGGCGGGGGACCTTGGCCAGCAGGCGGAAGCCGCGCGGCGAGACCGCCGAGTCCAGGGCCTCCGGGGAGCCCGTGTAGCCCAACGCCTTGGCGACCGTGGTCAGTTCGAGGAGTTCGGCGTGGGTGAGCGCGTCGAGTTCGTAGAGGGCCTCGTCGACGGTGCGGGAGCGCTTGGCGGTCGGCTCGGGGACGTAGTCGCGGACCACCAGTTCCCGCTCGGGCTCGACGCCGGCGATCAACTCGTCCAGCTGGAGGGCGAGGAGACGGCCGTCGGTGCCCAGCTCCACCACGTACTCGGCGATTTCGGTGGCGATGCGGCGGACCATCTCCAGACGCTGGGCCACCGCGGAGACGTCCCGGACGGTGACGAGGTCCTCGATCTCCAGGGCCGAGAGGGTGCCCGCCACCTCGTCCAGCCGGAGCTTGTAGCGCTCCAGGGTCGCCAGGGCCTGGTTGGCACGGGAGAGGATCGCCGCCGAGTCCTCCAGCACACGGCGCTGGCCGTCCACGTAGAGGGCGATCAGGCGCATCGACTGGGATACGGAGACCACCGGGAATCCGACCTGCTTGGAGACGCGGTCGGCGGTGCGGTGGCGGGTGCCCGTCTCCTCCGTGGGGATCATCGCGTCCGGCACGAACTGGACGCCCGCCCTGAGGATCTTCGACAGGTCGGAGGAGAGCACGATGCCGCCGTCCAGCTTGCACAGCTCGCGCAGGCGCGTGGCCGTGAACTCGACGTCCAGCACGAATCCGCCCGTGCACATGGCTTCGACGGTCTTGTCGAAGCCGAGCACGATGAGTCCGCCGGTGTTGCCGCGGAGCACGCGCTCCAGCCCGTCGCGCATCGCCGTGCCGGGTGCCACGGCGCTCAGTGAGGCGCGCATCAGGCCATCGGCACCGGAACTCCCGCCGGACTTTCCGGGAGCTGCCGCCCGGTCGTTGGCTGCCACTGCACTCCTCCGGTCGCAGGTTCTGGGGCGCCCCCGTGTCGCACATTCGGTCGTACGGACGGGCGAGACCTGGGCAAAGTCTACCGGCGGTCCTCCTCCTCCCGTGGGGCCTCTCGTCGACGCGAGCGCGGAAGGACCCGCAGAGCGTCTCCTATGTCGGCGACTTCCAGGACCTTCATACCGGGAGGGATCTTGCCGGGATCGCCCGGGACGAGGGCGTGCGTGAAGCCCAGACGGTGTGCCTCGGAGAGCCGGCGCTGGACGCCCGTGACCCGTCTGACCTCGCCCGCGAGGCCCACCTCGCCGATCGCGACCAGGTTTTTCGGCAGCGGGGTGTCGCTGGCGGCGGAGGCCAGGGCGAGGGCGATGGCGAGGTCGGCGGCGGGCTCGGAGAGCTTCACGCCGCCGACCGTCGCGGAGTAGATGTCCCGCTTGCCGAGCGCGCTGATACGGCCGCGCTGCTCCAGGACCGCCAGCATCATCGAGACGCGGGAGGTCTCCAGACCGGAGGTGGTGCGGCGGGGCGAGGGGATCTGCGAGTCGACCGTGAGCGCCTGGACTTCGGCCACCAGGGGGCGGCGGCCCTCCAGGGTCACCGTCAGACAGGTGCCGGGAACCGGTTCGTCACGTCGTGTCAGGAAAAGTCCGCTTGGGTCGGCCAGGCCCGTGATGCCCTCGTCGTGCAGTTCGAAGCAGCCGACCTCGTCGGTGGCGCCGTAGCGGTTCTTGACGCCGCGGACCAGACGGAGGCGCGCGTGGCGGTCGCCCTCGAAGGAGAGGACGACGTCCACGAGGTGTTCCAGGAGGCGGGGGCCGGCGATCGCGCCGTCCTTGGTGACGTGGCCCACGAGGAGCGTGGACATGCCGCGCTCCTTGGAGGCGCGGATGAGGGCGCCCGCGACCTCGCGGACCTGCGCCATGCCGCCGGGGGCGCCGTCGATCTCCGGGGAGGCGACCGTCTGCACCGAGTCGAGGATGAGCAGGGACGGCTTGACCGCGTCCAAGTGGCCGAGGACGGCGGCGAGATCGGTCTCGGCGGCGAGGTAGAGGTGGTCGTCGATCGCCTTGATGCGGTCGGCGCGCAGGCGCACCTGGCTCGCCGACTCCTCGCCCGTGACGTACAGGGTGCGGTGTTCGTCACTGGCCGACTTGGCCGCCACGTCGAGCAGGAGCGTCGACTTGCCCACACCGGGCTCGCCCGCGAGAAGGACTACCGCGCCGGGCACCAGGCCGCCGCCGAGGACGCGGTCCAGCTCGGGCACGCCGGTCGAGCGAGCCGTGGCCTGGCGGCCGTCGACCTGGCCGATGGGCACGGCGGAGGTGGTGACACGGCCGGGGGCCGTCGTACGGACCGCGGGCGCGCCGTACTCCTCGATCGTCCCCCAGGCCTGGCACTCGGGGCAGCGACCGAGCCACTTGGCCGTCTGCCAGCCGCACTCGGTGCAGCGGTAGGAGGGACGGTCCTTGGTGGTCTTGGTACGGGCAGCCATGCCGAGAACCGTAGCTGGCGGCACTGACAACGCGTGGGGGCGCGTCCCCGGGCGGCCGGCCCGTACCGCGGGGGCGCCCCACGTAAATCGGCCACTCCGGCCCGAACCGGCCGTGGAAGGAAAGGTTCCTCTACCCGATTGAGGGATCGTTTCACCCGTACGGAGTAAATGTGCTCAAGTGGGCGGAAGGGCCTGCTCTCCGGCGCCTACCTTCCACGGATGATGAGCAGCAGTCCGGAGACCTCGACCCGCACCACCGGCGCACACCGGGCGCGCCGAGAGGCGCGTGACCGCGCCGCCGCGCGTACGTTGGCGCAGCGACCGCCCGCGCGCTACGAGCACTACCTGGACGGGCTGTTCACCTACTGCCTGTCCGTGCTGTGCGACCACGACAGCGCCACCGAGGCCCTCGGCGACGTCCTCGCGCTCGCCGAACGGCGCCGTGGCCCGGAGGCGGCCGGCGACCGCCGGGCCTGGCTGTACGCCCTGGCCCGCTGGGCGTGTCTGCGCAAGCTCGCCGAGGCCAAGCAGAAACGTCAGGGCACGCACGCCGCGGGCAGACACGGCGGCGAGAAGGCGCCCCCGGGCCCGCCCGTCTCCGAGGAGGTCCAGGAGCGGCGCCGGGGCCAACTCGCCCAGCTCGCCTGGCCGGAGGCGGCCGGCACCACCCCGGAGCAGCGCGAGGCCCTCGAACTCGCCGTGCGCCACCACCTCGCCGCCCACGAGGTCGCCGCCGTCCTCGGCCTCGACCTCGCCACCGCCCGTGAACTGCTCGCCTCCGCCGCCTGCGAGGTCGAGCGCACGCGCGCGGCCCTCGCGGTCGTGGAGACCGGCGGCTGCCCGGCCGTGGCCCGGCTCGCCGGCGACCACCAGCTGGTGCTCAGCTCGGCGGTGCGCAAGGAACTCGTCCGGCACGTCGACGACTGCCCCGTCTGCCGGCGCGCCGCCGAACGCGCGATCCCGGGCCGGTGGCCCGGCGCGATGGTCACCCCGGCCGAGCTGCCGGTGCTGGAGGCGCCCCGCGCGGCCCTGCACGTCGCGCTGGCGCATCACGCACGCACGCGTGGCGCCACGCTGCCCCGGTTCGACCGGCGCGGCTTCCCCCTGGACCCCAAGGACCGGGCCGCCCGCCGGGACCGGCTGCGCGCGCGTGCCGTGACGACGACGGTCGTGGCCACCGTCGTGGCGGCGCCGGTGCTGGCGCTGTGGGCCGCCTACCGGGCCGCGCCGACCGGGGAGGGCGCGGACGGCCGGTCCGCCAGCGCCAGTGAGGCGCACGGCGCCGACACCCTCGACGGCGAGGCGGGCGGCGGCTACGAGAACGCCGGGAACGCCAGCACCAAGCCCGGCGGCCGCTTCGGCAAGGGCGCCGGGACGGACGTCTCCGTCGAGGTCATCGGCGTCGCCGGGGCCGGCGCGAAGGGCGCGGGCGGGCTTCAGGTGGCGGCCGGCAACAGCGGCGACACCACGCTCGTCACCCTCACCGCGACCGGCTCCGCGCCGGTGAGCTGGTCCGCGACCACCGGCGCCTCCTGGCTCTACCTCAGCAAGGCGTCGGGAACCCTCGCACCGGGCGAGACGGTCACGATCAAGGTGTACGTCGACCATCTGCGGGAGCCCTCCGGCCACTGGAGCGCGCGCGTGGCGATCGCGCCGGCCGGCGCCGTCGTCACCATCGACGGCTACGGCACCGCGCCCAGCCCCTCGGACCCGTCCGGCCCCGGTTCCACCGCGCCCGCGGACCCGCCGCCCTCGTCCGACCCGGACCCGACGAGCTCGGCGCCCTCGACCCCGAGCGACCCGCCGTCGTCCCCCGCCCCCACACCCACCGACTCCGCCCCCTCCGACCCGAGCGGCTCGACACCACCCCCGGGCGACAGCGGCACCCCGACCCCGTCCACCTCGTAGCCCCCGGTGCCCGCCCGACGAACGGTCCCACCGCCACCGCGCGTCGGCCACCAGGCGGATCACCCCGCTGTCGTCGCCCGCCGCGCCACCCGGCAGGACATGCTGGTGCCGCGGTCGCGCGCTGCGGCTGTCCGGCGCATCATCCCGCCGTCGCCCCCGCCGGCCGCCGGGCGGATCATCCCGTGTCGTCGCGCTCGCCGCGGCCGTCCGGCAGGGCG
>NZ_JAMGBF010000088.1 GCF_023516615.1 Streptomyces panaciradicis | reverse complement strand
CGGGTACGGAGGCGGCGGCAGGGGCCGCCGGAGCCGCGGCGGGCGCCGCGGGGGCCGCTGTGGTGGTCTCCGCGGCAGCCGGCGCCGAGGCGGCGGCTCCCGGCTTGTAGTCGGCGAAGAAGTCCCACCAGGCTCGGTCTACCGAGTTCGGGTCCTGGAGGTACTGCTGATAGATCTCGTCGACGAGCCACTCGTTGGGACCGAACGCGGCAGCGGGGTTCTTCCCGGCTTGGTCGTCGGTCGAGATGCTCGAGTTACTGGGGGACTGTGGCGACACGGCGGCAACCGCCCTCTTCCGCTTCACAAGGTGATGGACAGCGGGAATAAAGGCTACGCCCCCTCGGGCGGGTAGGTCAGGCCGAGCAAGGTCATCGTCGCGTAAGTCACATCGGAAACCGTGTTTCGGGCGTGGAAATGGCGGGAAACAAGCGTGGTTCCGCTTCTGCGACGACTTCCCGCGGGTGCGCCGATCAAGCCCTGCAGACGCCGTCTGCGGGCGTGTTCCTGATCACACGTGTCAATCGGCGGGCCCGGCCCGGCGACACAGATGGATCTTGAGGCTCCGGTTCGGACTTTACGTCAACTTTGAACAGATGTCTCTCCCGGAAGGGTGACGAGAATCCGGCAACCACGCTCGGATTCGGCCACTCCGATCCGGCCTCCGTGCAGATCGACGGCCCAGCGGGCGATCGCGAGCCCGAGGCCCGTACCGCCGTCGCCGTTGTGGCCGTTGGACGAGCCCGCGCCACCGCGGTTGAAGCGCTCGAAGACGCGGTGCCACTCCGAGCGGGGGATGCCGGGGCCCTCGTCGAGCACCTCCAGCTCCAGCGACTCCGGCAGCGCGCCGCGCCGGGCCTTCACCGTCACCCGTCCGTGCGCGGGGCTGTGCTTGACCGCGTTGTCGATGAGGTTCGCCACGACCTGGTGGATGCGCTCGGGGTCCGCGTGCGCGGTCAGCTCCGGCGGGGAGACGTCGAGGTGCAGATGGACGTCCGTACGGGTGCTGCTGCCGGAGCCCGAGGCGATGCCCGCGCGCGCCGGAACGGCCATGTTGGCCTCCTTCAGCACGCCCGACAGATAGGGCCACACCTCGAAGCGCCGCTGCTTGAGCGGGACGACGCCGTTGTCGAGGCGGGACAGGTCCAGCAGCGTCTCCACGAGCCGGCCCAGCCGCTCGGTCTGCTTCAGGGCCGTGCGCATGGTCTCCGGGTCGGCGGTCGTGACGCCGTCCACGATGTTCTCCAGCACGGCGCGCAGCCCCGCGATCGGTGTGCGCAGCTCGTGCGAGACGTTCGCCACCAGCTCCTTGCGCTGGCGGTCCTGGGCCTCCAGGTCGTCCGCCATGCGGTTGATCGTCTGCGCCAGGTCGCCCAGCTCGTCGCGCCGGTTCTCCCGCACCCGGCGCGTGTAGTCGCCGTGCGAGATGGCGCCGGCCACCGCGTTCATGTCGTCCAGCGGCGCGGTCAGCGAATGCGCCACGAACTGCGTGATCAGCAGGGTGGCGATCATCGAGAAGACCGTGATGAAGCGCAGCTCCGTGGCCGTGCGCATCGCGATCATCATCAGGCCGGTGGTGATGAGCACCGCGATGACGACGAGCGCGCCCAGCTTCGTCTTGATCGAGAACGGGCGCAGCCCGCCCCAGGGCTGCGGCTGCTCGCCGGGGCCTCTCCGTGCGGCCGGACCGCCGCTCATGGCGTCGGGGTCTCCAGTGCGTAACCCACACCGTGCACGGTGCGGATCCGCTCGGCGCCGATCTTCCGGCGCAGCGCCTTGATGTGGCTGTCGACGGTGCGCGTGCCGGACGCGTCCGCCCAGTCCCACACCTCGGCCAGCAGCTGCTCCCGGGAGAGCACCGCGCGCGGGGTGTTGGCCAGGCACACCAGCAGGTCGAACTCGGTCGGCGTGAGGTGGACGTCCTCACTCCTGACCCGCACCCGGCGCTGCGCGTGGTCGATCTCCAGCTCGCCCAGGCGCAGGATGCCGCTTCTCGGCGTCGCGGCGGCCAGCGCGGCCCGCTCCACGCGGCGCAGCAGGACGTGCACCCGCGCGGCCAGCTCCCGCATCGAGAACGGCTTGGTCATGTAGTCGTCGGCGCCGACGCCGAGTCCGACCAGCATGTCGGTCTCGTCGTCGCGCGCGGTGAGCATCAGCACCGGCACCGGACGGGCGGCCTGCACCCGGCGGCAGACCTCCAGGCCGTCGAAGCCGGGCAGCATGATGTCGAGGATCAGCAGATCGGGCTGCCAGGCCTCGGCGGTGTCGACGGCGGCCGGGCCGTCACCCGCGGTCTGCACGAGGAAACCCTCGGCGCGCAGGCGGGCCGCGATGGCGTCGACGATGGTCGGGTCGTCCTCGACCACCAGCACCCGGCGCTGTGCGCCCGGGGTCGCCGTCGTGCCGTTGTGGGATGTGTGGGTCTGCTCCATCGCCCGCCCCTGAGTTGCTTTCCGGAATGCGTGGGGTCATTCCTTCTGACTGGCTCATGCCTGCGCATGCTTGCGATTGACGCTTGAATGATCCGCGTCAGGGAAGCAGCGTACGGGGAGTAACCGCGCTTCGGCTATCCAGGTCGGACGGCGAGGTGCACGGCGTCCGGAACGCCCCGGGCAACCGGGATCTCTTCGGTACGCACCCGCTGGAACCCGGCATTCCGCAGTGTTCCTTCAAATTCCGGAGAGGGCCGCGCGGACCACACCGCGAGTACGCCGCCGGGTTTCAACACCCTTGCGCAGCTTGCGAGTCCGGCCGGCGAGTACAGCCCGTCGTTGCCGTCGGTGACCGTCCAGTCCGGACCGTTGTCGATGTCCAGGCAGAGGGCGTCGTAAGTGGCGGATGTCTCACGGAGGTGGGCGACGAGATCCGCCTCGACGACGGTGGTGCGGGGATCGGCGAGCGCCCGGCCCGACATTTCCGAAAGGGGGCCGTGGCGGTGCCAGTCGACGACGGCGGGTTCCCGTTCCACGACGGTGATCGCGCCCCAGCGGTCGTTCGCCGCGGCGTGTGCGAGCGAGAAGCCGACGCCCAGGCCGCCGATCAGCACCGCGGGGTCCGCCCGGTCGTCCAGTTCGGCGAGCGCCACGTCGACGAGCAGGCGCTCCGAGCGCCCGTCCGAGGTGTCCATCAGGAAGCACCCGTTGGCGATGATCTGCAGCAACTCCCCGTGCCGGCGCAGCGCGACCTCCCCGTAGGGACCCTCGCGACGGTCCAGCACAACTGGCGTGTCGTAGGCGGCGGTCATGGTCCCATCCTGCACGAACCGGGAAAGAGGGTGCGGGCAATTACGGCCCTGACCGGCACGGAGCCACCGCGCCCCGGCCGCCCCGCCACCCGCACGCCCCTCACGCACGCCGCACGCACGCCTCGCGCGTGCCGCCGCGGGTGCCTACGCTCGAGACAGCGTGGATCTGGCGTGAGGCCGGTGGGGGACCGGCGGGCGACTGGCGGAAGTGCGTGGTGGCTGCATGGCCGCGGAATACCCGTTCGTGGGGCGCGAGGGCGTGCTGGGCGAGCTGCGCGCCGCGCTGGAGGGCGCCGCGGCCGGCCGGGGCGGACTGGTGACGCTGGCCGGGCCCGCAGGCGTCGGCAAGACGCGTACGGCCGAGGAGGCCGCCGGGCACGCCGAGGGTCTGCGCACGCTGTGGACGTGGTGCCCGCCGCAGACCTCCGGGCGGGCGTTCCGGCCCTGGTCGCGGCTGCTGCGCGAGCTGGCCGCCGACGACGTGGCCTGCGGGCGGCTGGTCTCCGGGTCCCCGCCGCTGCGGGCGCTGGTGTCCGGGGCCGGGCCCGGCGTCCTGCGTGGCGCGGACCCGGAGACGGCCCGGCTGCGGCTGACCGCCGGCGTGGCCGAACTGCTCGCCACGGCCGCGCGGCGCTGTCCTCTCCTGCTCGTCCTGGACGACGCCCACGCCGCCGACGGCTCCTCCCTGCGCCTCCTTTTGGAGACGGCCGACAGCGCCCGCACGATGCCGCTCCTGCTGCTGGCCACGGCCCGTGACGAGGAGGCGGCCTGGCACGGCCGGGACCGGATGCGGGCGCAACTGCTGCGGCGGGGGCGTGTGGTGGAGCTCGGGCCGCTTCCGGAGAGCGACGTGGCGGCGCTCGTGACGGCGGTGACCGGGGCGGTGCCGGAGCCGGAGACGGTGCGGACTCTGGTACGGCGCACCGGCGGCGAGGCGTTCTTCGTCACCGAGCTGCTGCGCAACGGGAGTCGGAGCGGCGGGGCGGCGGACGGGGAGGACGCCGGAGTCTTCCCGGGTGCCGTACGGGCCGCCGTACGGGAGCGGTTGGCCGATCTGACCCCGCGGGCCGCGCGCCTGCTGGACGTGGCCGCCGTGCTCGGCACCCGGTTCCGGCTGGACGTGCTGGCGGAGACCGCGGAGGTGCCGTTGGCGGAGGTACGGGCGCTGCTGGGCGAGGCCGCCGGGGCCGGGCTGCTGGCGGAGGTGGGCGCCCACCGGGCCGCGTTCCGCCACGACCTGCTCCGGGACGCCGTGTACGACGCCCTCACCCCCGGCGACCGCGCCGCGCTCCACCACGCCGCCGCGGAGGTCCTGGCCGGTTACGCGCGCCGCGGCCGCGACACCGGCCCCGCGGAGGTCGCCCACCACCTGTTCCTCGCCGGCCCCGAACACGCGGCGGCCGCGGCCCGCTGCGCCTGCGAGGCGGCCGCACGGGCGGAGGCACTGTCCGCCTTCGAGGACGCGGCCCGCTGGTACGAGCGCGCGGTGGACGCCTGGACCGCCCGCGCCGACCCCGTGCCGGGAGGTCGTGCCGGGCACGCGGCCGCAGGGTCCCCCGATCGTGCCGAGCTGGTCGAGACGCTGCTCGGGCTCGGGGCCGCTCGGCTCGGGGCGGGGGAGCCGGAGGCCGCCCGGGAGGCGCTGCTGGAGGCTGCGGGGCCGGCGCGGGAGCTCGGGCGGGCGGACCTGCTGGCGCGGGCGGCGCTCGGGCTCGGTACCGGACCCGTCGGGTTCGAGGTCGACCTGGACGACCGGCAGCAGGTCGACCTGCTGACAGAGGCGAGGGCGGCCCTCGGCGCCGACAGCCCGGCCCTGCGCGCCGCCGTCACCGCCCGGCTGTCGCTGGCCGCGGGGCTCGTCGAGCCGGTGGGGCGGCGGCTGGCGCTGGCCGAGGAGGCCGTCGAGACGGCTCGCGAGGCCGGTGATCCCGCCACCCTCGCCGTGGCCCTGGCCGCGCTGTGCGACGCCCGGCCCGGCCCCGACCACTGCCGTGACCGGCTCGGCTGGTCCGCGCGGATCGTGGAGACCGCCCGCGAACTGCGCGACCCCGTCCTCGAACTCCTCGGCCGGCGACTGCGGTCGGTCGCGCTGATGGAGACGGGCGCGTTCGACGAGGCGGACGCGGAGGCCGCGGCGTACGAGGCGGTCGTACGACCGCTGCGGCGCCCCCTGTACGCCTGGTACGTACCGCTGTGGCGCGGCACGCGGGCGCTGATGGAGGGCCGGTACGCGGACTGCGCGGCCGAACTCGACGAGGTCGAGCGGCTGGGCCGCAGAGCGGGCAGCGTGAACGCCGGCCTGCTCGCGGTGACCCAGCGCTGGTGCCTGTACACGGAGACGGGCGACCGCGCCGGGCTGGAGGGCATCATGGCCGAGGCGGCCGTGCTGGAACGCTCCCCGCTGCTGTGGCCGCGCGTCACGCTCGCCCTCCTGGCCGCCCAGACCGGGCGCCCGGAGGAGGCCGCGCGCCGCCTGTCGGCCGTGACGCCCCGGCTGCGCCGAGCGCCCCGGGACAGCGAGTGGCTGCCGATGCTCGCGCAGGCCGCGGAGACGGCGGCCGCCGTGGGCCCCCACCCCGCCGCTCCCGTCCTGTACGAGCTGCTCGCCCCCTACGCCGGCCTGTTCGTGGTGGAGGGCATCGGCGCGGCGGTACGGGGTCCCGTCGACCGGCACCTCGCCCTGCTGGCCGCGGCCATGGGCGACCCGGAACGCGCCCGCGCGCACCGGACCGAGGCCCTGCGGGCGGCCGAGGCGGCGGGCGCGGTCGCACTGGCCGACCGGATCGCGCACGAGACGGCACACCCCCCGGAGGCCATCACTCCCGCCGCCCCCGACACGGCCCTCTTCCAGCGCGAGGGCCCCCTCTGGCACCTGCGCTACGCCGGTCGCGAGGTGCGGGTGCCCGACAGCAAGGGCCTGCGCGACCTCGCCGTCCTCCTGTCCCGCCCCGGCACCCCCGTGCCCGCCGTCGAGCTGGCGTCGCCCGGGCCGGCGGGGACCCTCGACGGCGACGGCAGGGGCCTTCACCCCCAGGGCGACACCGGTGAGGCCGTCGACGCCGTCGCCCGGGCCGCGTACCGCCGCCGGCTGCGGGAGCTGGAGGAGGAGGCGCGGGACGCCGACGCCGCGGGGGACGCGGGGCGCTCGGAGCGGATCGCCGTCGAGCGGGACGCCCTCGTCGGGCAGCTCGCCGCCGCGTACGGGATCGGGGGCCGGGTCCGCCGTACCGGGTCCCCCGCCGAACGCGCCCGCACGGCCGTCACCGCCCGGGTCCGGGCCGCCGTGGAGCGCGTCGCCGCCGCCCATCCCGAACTCGGCCGCCATCTGCGCACGGCCGTGCGCACCGGCACCCTCTGCGTCTACGAGCCGGAACAGCCCCCGGCGTGGCGCCTGTGAGACCCCGCCTCACATCGTGCCGCCCGATCTGACGCCTTCTTCCCGAAGGAGAAGACTCCGAGGGAAGGCAGGACATCATGCCCCGCACATCCAAGGCCGAGGCCGACCTCCTGGTGGACGAGCCGGTCATCGAAGGCCGCTACGCGCAGGTCGGCCCGTACACCGTCGGCTACGAGACCATGAAGGCCGACATGGACCCCGCTCCGCTGTTCCGCGGCCTGCCCGACGACCGCTGCCAGTGCCCGCACTGGGGCCAGGTCGTCAGCGGCAGGCTCGTCCTGCGCTACGCCGACCACGACGAGGTCTTCCACGCCGGCGACACCTACTACGGCGCCCCCGGCCACCTCCCCCTCGTCTTCGCCGGCACCGAGGTCGTGGAGTTCAGCCCGACCGCCGAGCTGAACCGCACCATGGAGGTCGTCGGCCGCAACCTCGCCGAGGCCGAGGGCCGGTCATGAGCACCGCGACCGACACCCGGGTGAAGGAACTCGCCGACCTCTTCGTGCGGTTCCTGGAGACCAACACGGCCCCCGAGGGGCTGTTCACGGACGACGTGTTCCTCGACCTGACGCTGCCGCAGTGGCGGCTGCAGGCCCGGGGGCGCGAGGAGATCGTCGCGATGCGCCGCCGCAGCCACCCCTTCCTCGGCACGGTCCCCCGCCACCGCCTCGACGCCACCCCCACCGGCTTCGTCCTCGAGTTCGAGGAGAGCTGGGAGGACGGGCAGGGCACCTGGTACTGCCGGGAGTTGATGCGCGCGGACGTCCGGGACGGCCGGATCGCCGAGGCCGCCGTGTACTGCACCGGCGACTGGGACCAGGCGACCCGGGCCGCGCACGCCCGGGAGGTGGTCCTGCTCAGGCCCTAGGGAGGCGGAAGGGGGCGGACGTAGGAAACGCCTTAGAGGTTCCTGAGAATCGGCTCACGCGTGGCGTCGGTCATAGACAGTGGCCCGTGGGGCCCCGAAAGGTGGGGTGGAACGGAAGGAGCACCTCACCGTGGAACCCGCCGCGACGGCCGACACCCTCTCCTCGGCCGCGCCCCTCCCCGAGGTCTCCGACCTGCTGGACGGCCTGCCACGGCAGCGCGGCCCGGCCGCGTCACCGGCAGCGGCCGGCGCGCGTCGCACGGCCGGCCTCCGGCGTCTTCGGCCCTGGCGTCTGCTGCCGACCCCCACCGGCACCCCGGTCACCTTCGGCTACGCCGCCGTCCTCGCCGTCACCTCGCTCGTCGCTGCCTACGCCTCCCCGGCCCTCGTCGGCGCCCTGCAGCAGGGCTCCAGCACGGACGTGGCCCATCTCGTCCGCACCCCCGCGCTGGTCCTGCTGGCCAGCGCGCTGTGGGTGGCGGGCGGGCTCGTCTCGCCGTACGTCCTGTGCTTCCTGCTCGTGCTGACCGCCCTGGAGCGGCGGATAGGGGGCGCCCGCGCGGTCGTCGTCTTCCTCCTCGGCCACGTCCTGGCCACCCTCGCGACCGAGGGCTCCGTGGGGCTGGCCGTTCTGACCGGGGACCTCCCGGACAGTTCCCTGCACCGCCTCGACTACGGCATCAGCTTCGGGGTGGCCGCCGCCGTCGGCTCCCTCGCCGGCCTGCTCCGGCCCTGGCTGCGCTGGCCGCTGCTGATCCTGTTCGGCGGCATGCTGGTGGAGGACCTGATCGAGTTCACGGACCCGATGACCAACTGGGGCCATCTGATCTCCCTCGCGATAGGCGTGGCGACCTGGCCGCTGGTGCGCCGCTGGCGCCACGAGGCGCTCACGGCCCGCGGCTAGACGCGCGGCGCGCCCGTCACCGACATCACCAGGGAGTACAGCGTGGTCGCGGCCGCGATGAACAGGCGGTTGTTCTTCGGGCCGCCGAACGTCACGTTGGCCACCGTCCCGGGCACCCGGAGCCGGCCGATGAGGGTGCCGTCCGGGTCGTAGCAGTGCACCCCGTCCTCCAGGGCCGCGGCCCACAGCCGGCCCTGGTCGTCGAGGCGGATGTTGTCGTAGTGCACGCCCTCCCCGGCCGCGGCGAAGACCTCCCCGCCGGACAGCGTGCCGTCCTCGGCGACGTCGAAGACGCGGATGCGGGCGGCCCGCGAGTCGGAGACGTACAGCCGCCGCTCGTCCGCCGAGAGGATCACGCCGTTGGGCCCCTCGAACCCGTCGGCGGCCAGGTGCACCCGCCCGGTCACCGGGTCGATCCGGTACACGTGGCACGCTCCGATCTCGGACTCGGCGCGGTGGCCCTCGTAGTCGCTGAGGATGCCGAAGTCCGGGTCGGAGAACCAGATCGTGCCGTCGGAGCGCACGACCGCGTCGTTCGGGCTGTTGAGGTGCTTGCCGTCGTAGCGGTCGGCGAGCACGGTGAGCGTGCCGTCGGGCTCGGTGCGGGTCACCCGCCGGTTGCCCTGCTCGCAGCTGACCAGCCGCCCCTGCCGGTCGAGGGTGTTGCCGTTGACGTGACCGGCGGGGTGACGGAACACGCTCACCGCGCCGGTGGCCTCGTCCCAGCGCAGCAGCCGGTCGTTCGGGATGTCGCTCCAGACCAGCTGCCGCCACGCGGGCAGGTACAGCGGCCCCTCCGCCCAGCGGCAGTCGTCGTGGAGCACCTCCAGCCTGCCGTCGCCGTTGGCGCAGCGCCCCGTGAGGAAGCGGTCGTCCAGAACCTCGTACAGGCCGTTGACGACGTGACCGGACATATTCCACCCCTCGCTGCCGTTGACCGGAACGTGATCCAACCTACGCCGTGTCAGACCGCATCTGATCGCTTACAGCGAACGTCCCGAAACCCCGGGAACATCCGCGGAGTCCCGCGCATTGAGTCGGCATAGCTCAACTTGACTGCCGAAGGGGAGATCATGGCTTCGACGTCCACACCGCTCACTCTGCCTGTGCTGCCGCTCGACGACGAGGTCGTGCTGCCCGGCATGGTGGTTCCGCTGGACCTCAACGACGCCGACGTACGCGCCGCGGTGGAGGCCGCCCAGGCCGCCGCCCGGTCCGAGCCCGGGAAGCCCAAGGTCCTCCTGGTTCCACGCATCGACGGGACGTACGCGAGCACCGGTGTCCTCGGCACCGTCGAGCAGGTCGGCCGGCTGGCCGACGGTGACCCGGGCGCGCTGATCCGCGGCCGCGGCCGCGTGCAGATCGGCGCCGGCACCACCGGGCCGGGTGCGGCGCTGTGGGTCGAGGGCACGCGGATCGACGAGACCGTTCCCGAGCCGCTGCCCGGTCACGTCGCCGAACTGGTCAAGGAGTACAAGGCCCTCGCCACCGCCTGGCTGCGCAAGCGCGGCGCCTGGCAGGTCGTGGACCGCGTGCAGGCCATCGACGACGTCTCCCAGCTCGCCGACAACTCCGGCTACTCGCCCTTCCTGACCACCGAGCAGAAGATCGAACTGCTGGAGACCACCGACCCGGTGGCCCGTCTCAAGCTCGCCACCCAGCACCTGCGCGACCACCTCGCCGAGCAGGACGTCGCCGAGACCATCGCCAAGGACGTCCAGGAGGGCGTCGACAAGCAGCAGCGCGAGTTCCTGCTGCGCCGCCAGCTGGAGGCCGTGCGCAAGGAGCTGCGCGAGCTCAACGGCGAGGCGGACGGCGAGGAGTCCGACGACTACCGCGCCCGCGTGGAGGCCGCCGACCTGCCGGAGAAGGTCCGCGAGGCCGCCCTCAAGGAGGTCGACAAGCTGGAGCGGTCCAGCGACCAGTCGCCCGAGGGCTCCTGGATCCGCACCTGGCTGGACACGATCCTTGAACTGCCGTGGAACGACCGGACCGAGGACGCCTACGACATCCAGGGCGCCAAGGCCGTCCTCGACGCCGAGCACGCGGGCCTGGAGGACGTCAAGGAGCGCATCACCGAGTACCTGGCGGTCCGCAAGCGCCGCACCGACCGCGGCCTCGGCGTCATCGGCGGCCGGCGCGGCGGCGCGGTCCTGGCCCTCGTCGGCCCGCCCGGCGTCGGCAAGACCTCGCTCGGCGAGTCCGTCGCACACGCCATGGGCCGCAAGTTCGTCCGCGTCGCCCTCGGCGGCGTCCGCGACGAGGCGGAGATCCGCGGCCACCGCCGTACGTACGTCGGCGCGCTGCCCGGCCGGATCGTGCGCGCGATCAAGGAGGCCGGTTCGATGAACCCGGTCGTCCTGCTCGACGAGATCGACAAGGTGGGCTCCGACTTCCGCGGCGACCCCGCGGCGGCCCTCCTGGAGGTGCTGGACCCGGCGCAGAACCACACCTTCCGCGACCACTACCTGGAGGTCGAACTCGACCTCAGCGACGTGGTGTTCCTCGCCACCGCCAACGTCCTGGAGGCCATCCCGGAGGCCCTGCTCGACCGGATGGAGCTGGTCCGCCTGGACGGCTACACCGAGGACGAGAAGGTCGTCATCGCCCGCGACCACCTGCTCCCGCGCCAGCTGGAGCGGGCGGGCCTGGACAAGGACGAGGTCACCCTCGACGAGAGCGCCCTGCGCAAGCTGGCCGGCGAGTACACCCGCGAGGCGGGCGTGCGCACCCTGGAGCGCTCGATCGCACGGCTGCTGCGGAAGGTCGCGGCCCAGCACGAACTGGGCGAGCGGGAGCTGCCGTTCACCATCAAGGACGAGGACCTGCGCGGCCTGATCGGACGGCCGCACCACGTCCCGGAGTCGGCCCAGGACCCGGCGGAGCGCCGGACGTCCGTCCCCGGTGTGGCGACGGGCCTGGCGGTCACCGGCGCGGGCGGCGACGTGCTGTTCGTCGAGGCGTCCCTCGCGGACCCCGAGACGGGCGCGGCGGGCCTGACGCTCACCGGCCAGCTCGGCGACGTCATGAAGGAGAGCGCGCAGATCGCCCTGTCCTTCCTGCGCTCGCACGGCGCGGAACTGGAGCTGCCGGTCGCGGACCTCAAGGACCGCGGCGTGCACATCCACTTCCCGGCGGGCGCGGTGCCGAAGGACGGCCCCAGCGCCGGCGTCACGATGACGACGGCCCTGGCGTCCCTGCTG
This sequence comes from Streptomyces panaciradicis, assembly GCF_023516615.1. Classification (GTDB taxonomy): domain Bacteria; phylum Actinomycetota; class Actinomycetes; order Streptomycetales; family Streptomycetaceae; genus Streptomyces; species Streptomyces panaciradicis. The sequence goes on along the minus strand of NZ_JAMGBF010000088.1, from coordinate 1,226 downwards.
TCGGGCCGCCTGGTCCGCACGGACGTGGCGATGACCGGCGAGGTCTCGCTGACCGGCCGGGTCCTGCCGATCGGCGGGGTGAAGCAGAAGCTGCTGGCCGCGCAGCGGGCGGGGGTCACCACGGTGATCATCCCCAAGCGCAACGAACCCGACCTGGACGACGTCCCGGCCGAGGTGCTGGACAAGCTCGACGTCCACACCGTGACCGACGTCCGCCAGGTCCTGGAACTGGCGCTCGCGCCCGCGACGAGCGGCGCCGAGTCGGAGGTTCCGGTGGCGGCGTGACGGACGCCGCCGGACAGGCAGGGCCCGGGTCCCGTGAGGGAGGCCCGGGCCCTCGCCGTACGGGGGGCGTCTCAGCCGTTCGCGAGCGCCTGGACGCGGTCCAGGGCGCCGTTGAACTTGTCGTGGTCGCCGACGGTCGGACCGGAGGAGGTGTACTGCCACATCGTGTAGTAGCCCCAGCCGGCCGGCAGCGTCCCCGGGTCCGAGGCGTACCGCGCGATCCACAGCGGGTTGTTCGCCGCGAAGCCGCCGTAGTTGCCGGTGCAGTCGGTCCACCAGCTGGTGGCCGTGTAGATCACGGCGTCCCGGCCGGTGCGCGACCGGTAGGTGTTCAGGAAGTCGGCGATCCAGCTCACCATGGCGCTCTGCGACTTGCCGTAGCAGGCGGCGCCGTAGGGGTTCCACTCGATGTCGAGGACGCCGGGCAGGGTCTTGCCGTCGCGGGACCAGCCGCCGCCGTGGTCCACGAAGTAGTTGGCCTGCGTCGCCCCGCTGGTGGTGTCGGGGGTGGCGAAGTGGTACGCGCCGCGGATCATGCCGACGTTGTAGGAGCCGTTGTACTGCTGGGCGAAATAGGGGTTGGTGTAGTACGTCCCCTCGGTCGCCTTGGTGTAGGCCCACCGGACCCCGCTGTTCCACAGGGTCGACCAGGCGACGTTGCCCTGGTATCCGGCGACGTCGACGCCCTCGGTCTGGGTGACGGCGGTGGGGGCGGGGGAGCCGTGCTGCCCGTCGTGGGCGAGAACGCCCATGCCCATGTGCGCGGAGCCGCGGGCCGGGGTGGCCGCCGCGTCGGCCGGGGTGGCGAGGGCGAGGGTGAGGGCGGTGAGCAGGAGGCCGGCGAGGAAGAGGCGCCGGGGGCGGAGCGGGTTCGGTCTGTGCACGGGCATGGCGTGCCTCCGAAGGCTCGGTGATGCTCGGTGGGGGGGGGGGGGGGGGGG
>NZ_JAMGBF010000087.1 GCF_023516615.1 Streptomyces panaciradicis | reverse complement strand
GGGGGGGGGGGGGGGGGGGGGGGGGGGGGGGGGGGGGGGGGGGGGGGGGGAACCCTGGGTGCCGGTGGCCGGCCGTCGCGAGCGGCTCGGCCCCGGCTCGTCAACGAAGCTACGCACGTAGACGAGCGGCTGGGAAGAGGGGCCGGACGGTGCCGTTGGTCTAGCCCTGCGAAATACTGGCGGAGCTGCGGCGATGACGGGGTCTGGCGGAAACTTTCAGTACGGGGAAAACCGAGGCAGGGACTGACGTGCACGAAGGCGCTAACGGCGACGGACGCCGGCTCTCAGCGGAGCCGCCGGCGAGTGGTGCAGACCAGGAGTACCTGTCCCTGGAACGCGAACTGACGATCCTGTTCCGGCGCGCCCGCGCCAACCAGGGCGAGATGGCCCGCGAGGTCCACCCCGACCTGGAGTCGGCGGCCTACGGCCTGCTGATCCGGCTCGACGAGTGCGGACGCCAGCGCGCGACCGAACTCGCCGCCTACATCGGCGTCGGCAAGGCCACCATGTCCCGTCAGCTCCGGGCCCTGGAGGAGCTCGGCCTGGTCGCCCGCGAGCCCGACCCGGCCGACGGACGCGCCTGGCTGGTGCATCTGACCCGGGAGGGGCACGCGCGGGTCGCCAGGGTGCGCGACGCCCGACGGGCCCGGTACGTCAGCCAGCTCTCCCACTGGGACCGCCGGGAGGTGGCGCAACTCGCCCACCTGCTCGGCCAGTTGAACCGCGGCATGGAGCGGTAGCAGCGCGGGCCCGCGGGGGCGCCGCCGTACGTCAAGAGTGCGTCATGTGGCGCCGGACGCTGAGAGCACGGCGACCGGTGGACGTACCAAGGGGCGACAGGACGGCGACTTTCGCAGAAGGGCAACCTCGTGATCCCGCACCGCATCGTGCTCGCCTCGGCCACCGGCCTCATCGCAGCGTTCGCGCTGGCGGCGTGCAGCTCCGCCGGCACCGACGCCTCCCGCACGGGCTCCGGCACCGTCACCCCGGCGGCCGTGGCCTCGTCCGCCCCCGCCGCCTCCGCACCGGCCACCCCCACCGCGGCCGCGGGCGGACAGACGGTCACGACCGCGGTGCGCGACGCCGGCGGCACGGTCGCCGACGGCAACGGGATGACCCTCTACCGCTACGACCGGGACCGGCCGAACCCGTCCCGGTGGACGTGCTCCGGGGCGTGCGTGAAGACGTGGATCCCCGTGATCGTGCAGGGCGCGGTGCGGACCTCCGGAGTGGACAAGGCCCTGCTCGGCACGGTCCACCGCGACGGCAGGACGCAGCTCACCCTGGCCGGCTGGCCCCTGTACCGCTACGTCGGCGACACCGCGGCCGGGCAGACCAACGGCCAGGGCAGGGACGGGCAGTGGCACGCCGTCACCCCGACCGGCTGAGCCCGTGCCGCAGCGCGTCTCAGGGAAGTTCGACGTACACGACCGTCGCGTCGTCGTGCGCCTTGCCGCGCCGCGGACGCTCCCGCGCGTCGGCCCGTTCCAGCTCCCGGACCCGGTCCACCAGCGCCTGCGCCCCTTCCTTGCGCACGAACCGCAGGCAGTCGTCCCAGCCGCCCTCCCCGAACCGGTCCACCCACCGCGCGGCCCCGTCCGTCAGCGCGGCCAGCGCCCGCACCCGGCCCCGCGGCACCGCGCCGGTCACCGCCCGCGCCGCCACGGCCGGATCGGCCGCCGCCGTGAAGAAGCCGCCCTCCTTGTTGCGAACCGTTGCGTCCACGATCGCGTCCGTGGCCAGCGAGGCCGCCGGCAGACGGGAGAGACGGTCGTCCAGCACGGCCGTCACCGCGCCGTCCGGGGACCGCAGCAGCAGGGCCGAGTCGGACAGCACCAGGTACGCGACCGTCTCCGCGTCCCACCGGGCCACGACCACGGTCGCCTGCGGTGTGCGCGGGTGAGAAAGGTCACAGGTCTGCTCATGTGCCGCAGCGGTACGGGTGATGGCCCGGGCGAGCACCTCGGTCAGCGGCACATCCGGGAGGGAAACGGTCAGTTCGGTCAGCGCGCCGCCCAGCCGGGCCGTGTACCAGGGGACCGAATGCAGACAGCCGGTCCCGCCGCGCGGCGGCGTCACCCCGTCCAGGACGACCACCGCGCCGCCCTGTCCGGAAGCGGGCAGCGCCACCGCGGCGAAGTCCTCGTTGGGCCGGCCGGGATCGCCGGGTTCCGAAACAAGTTCCGTACGCATCCGGCCAGTCTCCACGACGTCTTCACAGCGTTCACCAAAGGCTGGCACCAGTCGCCGAATTGGCGCACTCGCGCAGGTCAGGCGTCTGATTTGGGGGGTAATCCGTTGTTCCGGGAAAGCGCGGCGGCACATATTGCCACCGCCCGTGGCAGACGTCCAACCGGCCCGCCCGGCAGGGCGCCCGCAAGCGCCGGAGGAACTTGCCCGCCAACTCCTCTCCGAGGTTCACTCCTTCGGGTGGCGGGTCAGGTGATGCGCGACCGCTGCCCAACGAAGTTGGGAGGGTCGGGACCCGTACCAGGGTGCGCGGTCGGCGCCAGTTGACGCAACGTCACCCGGGCCCACGAGTATCACGAGTCAGGAATGCGAGCACCGGTGCAGAAGACGCGGCCTCGTCGCACAGGCAAGCAGACGGCCTCCCAAGGGGGGTCGGAGCAGCCCTCGGGCACCGTCACCGGCAAGGGCCGGCCCACCCACGTACGCAATCGGCTCATCGTCGCCGTGGCCGTCGTGGCCGCCGCCATAGCCGGCGCGGGAGCCCCGTCCGTCCTGGCCGCCTCCGGGCAGCTCAAGGACTCCCAGGACCTGGTGACGCTGGCCGGGCAGACCCAGGACGCCCTGGTCCTCGCGCACTCCCTGGCCGACGAGCGCGACGACGTCACGTCGTACATCGCGGCCGGCCGGTCCAAGGCGAAGGCGCCCTCCGAGCAGCGCAGCGCCCGCGTCGACCGGCAGATCGAGGAGCTGCGCGCCGACCCCGACATCCCCGCCTCGCTCCGCGGCGACCTCGACGGCATCGCGAGCCTGCGCCGCTCCGCGCTCACCGGCAAGAGCAGCGCGCTGCAGACGCACGACGCCTACTCCGCCGCCATCGCCGGGCTGCACCGGCTCGCCGAGCAGCTCGCCGAGAAGATGCCGCCCGGGGCCGGCGGCGGCGCCCACGCGCTCGCCGAGCTCGACACCGCCGTACAGCAGTCGGCCGCGGCCCGTGGGCTGCTGCTGGCGGCCCTCGGCGTGCCGCGCTCCACGCAGACCGTCATCAGCCCCGTCACCGGGCTGCCGACCACGACCACCGGCTCCTCCTCGGCCGACGCCAAGACGCGCGACGCCCTGACCGCCGCCGCCCAGCAGGCCCGGCTGCGTTCCGACGCCGCCCTCGCCGGCTTCCGCGAGACGGCGCCCAAGGCGGCCCTCGCGTCGTACGACTCCACGGTCACCGGCTCCGAGGTCAACCAGGCCGAGAAGTACCTGGCCTCCCTCACCGACCAGCCGACCCTGAGCGACTCCGAACTCGGCACCTCCGCCTCCAAGGTCGACGCCGCGCTCTCCGCCCGCGTCGACATGATGCGCGGCGTCGAGTCCGCCCTCTACGACCGCCGCACCAAGGACCTCGCCACGCTGCGCGACGACGACGTCACCGCGCTGGAGATCCGCGTCGCCGTCCTGGGTGCGCTGATGCTCCTCGCCGTCGGCGTCGCCACGGGGATGGCCCGCAGCCTCACCCGCCCGCTGTCGGTCCTGCGCCGCGGCTCCGCCCGGCTCGCCGAGTCGGCCGACCCCGCCGCCGAGGAACCGGTCACCTTCACCGGCCGCAACGACGAGTTCGCCCAGGTCGTGCGGTCCGTCAACGCCCTGCACGCGCACGCCGCCGGCCTGCACGAACGTGTCACCACGCTGGAGTCCGACCGCAAGCACCTGGTCGGGCAGCGGCAGAAGATGGCCGACGCCCGTGAGGAACTGCGCGCCGAACTGACTGACTCCGCGGCCCAGTTGGAGCGCCTGCGGGACAGCATCGGCGGCACCTTCGTGAACCTGGCGCTGCGCACGCTCGGCCTGGTCGAGCGCCAGCTGACGGTCATCGAGGGCCTGGAGGAGCGCGAGCAGGACCCCGAGCGCCTCGCGACCCTGTTCAAGCTCGACCACTTCGCCACGGTCATGCGCCGCCACAGCGAGAACCTCCTGGTCCTCGCCGGTACGGAGCACGTCCAGCAGCACGCGGGCCCGGTCCCGCTGGTCGACGTGGTGCGGGCCGCGGTCAGCGAGATCGAGCGCTACGAGCGGGTGCGCATCTCCGCGCTTCCGCCGCACGCGCACGTGGCGGGCTTCGCCGCGGACGACCTCTCGCACCTGCTGGCCGAACTCCTGGAGAACGCGACCTCGTTCTCCCCGCCGGACATGCCCGTCGAGGTCTCCGGCTGGCTGCTGGAGAACGGCGAGGTCATGCTCTCCGTCCAGGACGAGGGCATCGGCATGACGGCCGACCGGATGACCCGCCTGAACGCCCGGCTGGCCGAGTTCGACCCCGAGTCGCCCTACGACCAGGAGGGCGAGGAGGGCCTCGGCCTCGGTCTGTACGTCGTCGCCCGCCTCGCCCACCGGCACGGCGTCCGCGTCCAGCTGCGCGAGCAGAAACAGGGCGGGGTGGCCGCGGTCGTCGTCGTTCCCGGCCCCCTGCTGGCGGCGGCCCCGTCGTCGGCGGTGCCGGCCTCGGCGTCCTCGCTGCCGCACAGCCCCCACACCTTCTCCCTCCCCGGCGCCGACGCCGAGGCCAACTCCAACGTCCTGCCCGCCCGCGCCACCGACCCCTTGGTGGCCCTGGCGGAGAAGGCGGTGCAGGAGAGCCCGGAAGTCCAGGAAGCCGGCGCCGCGCCGGAACCCGGCCCGGACCTCCCGGCCCCGCGCGCAGCCGGCGACGACCTCGCGCCCGCCCCGGAGCGCCCGGCCGAGACCACCATGGAGCTCCTGATCCCGGCCCCGTCCGCGGAGGCCCAGGCCCCCGTCGCGCAGGCCCCGGCGACCGAGGAACCGGCCGACGTGCCGGAGGCCCACGGCCGCCCGCCGGAGGCGGACGACGCCCACGCCCGGACCGCTCCCGCGGCCGCCGACGGCGACGATCACCGGGCCGAAGGCGGAGCCGAGGGCGTCACCGAACACACCCGTACCCCGGACGAGGAGGAGCCCGTCACCGCGAAGGGCCTTCCCAAGCGCACCCCGAAGATCACCACCCCCACCGAGGCACCCCGCCCGCGCAGCGGATCCGTCGACGCCGATGCTCTGCGCCGCAGGCTGGGCGGCTTCCGCCGGGGGGCGGAGGCCGGCTACCGCGACGTACAGGCGGAGATCGCCGAACAAACAGGTCAGACCCAGGCACCCGGCACAGAATCAGCCACATCCGAAGAAGCCACGGGGGGCACAGTCGAGGAGGCAAGCAGTTGACCGCGCCCAGTACCTTCGGACTGAGCAGTGAAGCCCGCAACCTGCACTGGCTGCTGACGAACCTGGTCGAGGAGGTGCCGGGCATCCAGTCGGTGGCGGTCGTCTCCTCCGACGGACTGCTCCTGCTCTCCTCCGACCAGTCGCGCAACGACGAGGCCCGCCAGGCGCAGACCCGCACGGCGGCGAAGGGCCCCCGCGGCTCCGCCGCCGACCTCGCCACCATCGTCTCCGGCATCGGCAGCCTCACCATCGGCGCCGCCCGGCTGATGGACTCCGGCCCCGTGAAGCACACGATGGTCGCGATGGACGAGGGCAGCCTGTTCGTGATGTCCATCAGCGACGGCTCGCTGCTCGGCGTGCACGGCTCCGCGGACTGCGACATGAGCGTGGTGGCCTACCACATGGCGCTGTTCGTCGGCCGCGCCGGCCACGTCCTGACCCCCGAGCTCCGCAGCGAGCTGCGCAAATCCCTGGAGCACGAGTCCGCGGGGAGTGCCCGATGACCGGTGACCAGCACAAGAGGCAGTCGCTGCCCGTGCGCGGCGGCGACCGCAAGCCGGCCCGCGTCCGGCCCTACTCGCTCACCGGCGGCCGTACCCGCTTCGGACACGTCCTCCTCGTGGAGACGTTCGTCGCGGCGCTGGAGGCCCCGCAGGAGCGCAAGGAACTGACGAATGGTTCCCTCAGCACCCGGGTCATGCCCGAGATGCGGGCCATCGTCGAACTGTGCCGCCGTATGCGCACGGTGGCCGAGATCGCCGCGCTGCTGAAGATGCCGCTCGGCGTGGTCCGCGTGCTGCTCAGCGACCTCGCGGACCAGGGAAAGATCCGTGTATACGGCACCGGGACCGGCCACGGCACGGGCCGTCCGGACCGCGCACTGCTGGAAAGGGTGCTGAGTGGACTCCGCCGTCTCTGACGCCGCTGGCGTCGCCGCCTTCGTCGACCCCGACGAGAACCTGCAGTCCTGGCAGACGGACCGCACCCGCGCCCCGATCGCCACGAAGATAGTCGTGGCGGGCGGGTTCGGCGTCGGCAAGACGACCCTCGTCACCGCCGTCTCGGAGATCACGCCCCTGCAGACCGAGGCGCTGATGACCGAGGCCAGCGAGGAGACCGACGACCTCTCCGCCACGCCGGAGAAGCTGACCACCACCGTGGCCATGGACTTCGGCCGCCTCACGCTCGACGACGACCTGGTGCTCTACCTGTTCGGCACGCCGGGCCAGCAGCGGTTCTGGTTCATGTGGGACGACCTCGTGCGCGGCGCGATCGGCGCCGTCGTCATGGCCGACACCCGGAGGCTGAAGGACTGCTTCCCCGCGCTCGACTACTTCGAGAGCTGCGGACTGCCGTACGTCGTCGCGGTCAACCACTTCGACGGCAGCGAGGTGTTCGAACCGGAGGACGTGCGGGAGGCGTTGACGATCCCCGCGCACATACCTGTAATGATCATGGATGCGCGGCGGAGGATCTCGGTGATCGAGACTCTCCTGTCCCTCGTCGGCCACGCGCTCGACGAGACCCCCGAGTAGTCGCCCTCTTAGGAGCAGTCACCCGCATGCGGAAGATACTCGTCGTAGGAGCCGGCCAGTCCGGACTCCAGCTCGCCCTCGGTCTCCAGTCGCACGGGTACGAGGTCACCCTGATGTCCAACCGGACGGCGGACGAGATCCGCTCCGGCCGGGTCATGTCGACGCAGTGCATGTTCCCCACGGCACTGCAGCACGAGCGCGATCTCCAGCTGAACTTCTGGGAGTCCCAGGCCCCGAAGATCGAAGGACTCGGCGTCTCGGTGGCGGCCCCCGGCTCCTGGAGCGAGGGTCCGGCCGCCCGTGCGATCGACTGGGTGGGCGACCTCGACGGGTTCGCGCAGTCGGTCGACCAGCGGGTGAAGATGGCCGGCTGGATGGAGACCTTCGCCCAGCGCGGCGGCCAGCTGGTCATCCACGGCGCGGCCGTGTCCGACCTCGACTACTTCTCCCGCGCCTACGACCTGGTGCTGGTGTCCGCGGGCAAGGGCGAGCTGGTCTCGATGTTCGGCCGGGACGCCTCGCGTTCCCCCTACACCGAGCCGCAGCGCGCCCTCGCGGTCTCCTACGTGCACGGACTGGGCCCGCGCCCCGAGCACCCGGACCGTGAGGCGGTCCGCTGCAACCTGGTCCCGGGTGTGGGCGAGCTGTTCGTCATGCCGACGCTCACCACCTCCGGCCGCGCCGACATCCTGTTCTGGGAGGGCATACCCGGCGGCCCGCTCGACGTATTCAACGGCGTCAAGGACCCGGCGGAGCACCTCTCCCTGACCCTGGAACTCATGGAGCGGTACACGCCCTGGGAGTACGCGCGGGCCACCAAGGTCGAACTGACCGACGCGGGCGGCACGTTGTCCGGCCGCTACGCCCCGACCGTCCGCAACCCGATCGGCCGTCTCCCCGGCGGCGGCCTGGTCCTCGGTGTCGCCGACGTCGTCGTCGCCAACGACCCGATCACCGGGCAGGGTTCCAACTCCGCCTCCAAGTGCGCCGCCGCCTACCTCGCGTCGATCCTGGAGAACGGCGAGAAGGAGTTCGACGAGAGCTGGATGCAGGCGACGTTCGACCGCTACTGGGAGACGGCCCAGCACGTCACCAAGTGGACCAACGCCATGCTCGCGCCGCCGCCGGAGCACATCCTGAACCTGATCGGCGCCGCCGGGCAGCTGCAGCCGGTCGCCGACCGGTTCGCCAACGGCTTCGACAACCCGGCCGACTTCGAGAACTTCTTCTACGAGCCCCAGAAGACGGAGGCCTACCTGGCCTCGGTCACCGGAGCCTGATCGCCGTCCGGCCGCACGGCCCCGAGGATGGGAAACGAGGCGATCGGGGACACCTTGATCTGCTCGCCCGTCCTGGGGGCCTGGATCACCTTTCCCGCGCCCAGGTACATCGCCACATGCGTGGCCTCGGGGAAGTAGACCACCAGGTCACCGGGGCGCAGCCGGTCGAGGGGGACCTTCGGCAGCCGCGCCCACTGCTCCTGGCTGGTGCGGGGGACCGGCGTCCCGGCGTGCCCCCAGGCCTGGGACGTCAGCCCCGAGCAGTCGTACGACTCCGGGCCCGCCGCCCCCCACCGGTACGGCTTGCCGAGCTGCTGCACGGCGTAGCGCACGGCCCGGTCGCCCGCCCGGGACGGTTCGCGTTCGTCGCCGAGCGCCCCGGAGGTCACGAGCGCGCGCTGCGCGGTGTCGACCCCGCTCTTCTCCAAGTCGCCGACGGCGGCGATCTGTTGCGGGGTGAGCGAGACGAGGAGCTCCTCGACGTCCTTGAGCCGCTTCTGTACGTCGTCGTGGTTCTTCTTCTGCCGGGCGACCAGGGCGAGTTGGTCGTCGAGCGCCTTGCGGGCCCGGCGGGCGAGGTCGTCGGCCTTCTTCTCGTCGCCGGTGAGGCGGCCGACGGTCTTGGCGCGTTCCTGGGCCAACTGGCCGATGACATGGCCCTCGTCGAGAGCCTGCTGGGGGTCGCGGGCGAGGAGCAGGCGGACGTAGGGGGAGAGGGCGCTGCTGTTCTGGTACTGCTCGCGGGCCAGCCGTCCCGCCGCGCCCCGGCTGTCGCGCAGGGCGAGCCGGGTGCGGGTCAGCTCGGTGTCCAGGCGTGTCACCTCGGCCCGCTGCCTGGTCAGCTTCTCCTCGGTGGCGTCGTACGTCTCGGTGGCCTTCTCGGCCTCCCGGTACAGCCGCTGAAGGTCCGTCAGCAGTGCGGAGACGGGACGCTCGCCGGTCCCGGGACCGGGCGCGGCCGCGGCGGGCGGCGGCACGAGGACGGCACCGGCCGCCACCGCGGCCGTACACACCAGGCGCACCAGCCTTCCTGACATGTCATCACCTCCGGTGCGGGGCAGCCCCTCCGCCCCGCACCGCGAGCCTGCGACGGACCGCGGAGCTTCGCGCGCCGAGTGTGCGCGGTTCGGCGCAACCTCGTCACCCGTCGGTGTCCTCCGGCTTGCCGCCCGGCGTGGCGTCCGGCCGGGACCAGGGCCACTTCGGCCGGCCGGTGTCCCTGGCGTCCGGGTCGTAGGCGTACTTCCAGCCCTGCGGGATCCCGAGCCGCTTGCTGTGCCCGCGGGGCACCCGCCGGTAGAGGAGCAGGGTGTCCGGCCCGCCGGCCGGGTCGGGGACCGGGATGCGGTAGATCTTGGGCGGGTGGCCGGTGGCGCCGACCAGCACCGGCAGCACCCGGCCGTCCATGGGTCCGCCCTCGAAGGGGGTCGGTTCGCTCTTCACGGCACCAGTCTCAGCCATCCCCGGCCATGGTCCGCACCAGCGCCGCGGTCTGCGGGTCCCGGTTCGCGGTCACGGTCAGCACGGCCAGGAACTGCTCCACCAGCCAGTCCCGCAGTTCGTCGAGCGGCGGCTGCTTGCCCTCGTCCAGCCAGATCAGCGAGGCCGCCTCCACCGCGGTGATCCACATCCGCACGGTCATGCGCAGCCGCAGACCGGGGTCGCTCACCCCGAGGTGGTTGAGGATGTGCTCGGCGGCGGCCCGGCGCACACCGTCCACGATGGCGGTCGTCCGGGACGTCTCCACCACGCTGCCGCCCTGGAGCAGGGCGCTGAACCCGGCGTCGTGCTGGTCGACGAAGGCCAGGTAGCGGTCCAGGGCGCGGGCGAGGCGGGGCAGCAGCGGTCCTTTGCGGGGCTCGTCGAAGCACAGCCGCAGCTCGTCGGCGGCCGACCGCAGCGCGGCCTCGTACAGCTGCTGTTTGCCGCCCGGGAAGTACCGGTACACCAGGGGGCGGGAGACTCCGGCCGCCTCGGCCACGTCGTCGAGGGAGACCTCTTCGGGCGCGCGGTGCGCGAAGAGGCCGAGGGCGGCTTCGAGGAGCTGGCTCCGGCGCTCCTCGACACTCAGACGGCGATAGGCGGGCGCGGCAGGGGTCATGAGTGCAGCGTAGCCGGGCGTCCACAGGTGCGTCGTGGCTGGTCGCGCAGTTCCCCGTGCCCCTGAAGGAACCCGGCCGGACCCACCCCAGGGGCGCGGGGAACCGCGCGACCGGCCCCCCACCGGCCCGCGGTCCGCATCAGGCCAGCAGCCCCGAGCTCTTCCACAGCCGCCGGCCGACGCCCCGCAGCACGCCGATGTCGTCCAGGAAGTCGGTCAGCCGCTTGGCGCCCGTCTGCATGATCTCGCGCCGATGCCCGCTGGCCTTCACCTGCGCCAGCGCCTCCCGCTTGTCCAGGCCGACGTTCGTGTAGACCTCGGGGTTGACGAAGGCCACCGAGAACACCCGCGCGAACTCGCCGGAGGTGACCCGGGTGAACTCCTGCGACCACCTCGGCGCGGTCACCATCTGGCGCCGCAGCTCCTCACGCGCGTAGCGCACGTGGCGGGCCTCCTCCACGACGTGGATGCGCGTGACGCCGCGGATCAGCGGCTGCACCCGCTCGTCCGGGAAGGTCAGCCGCTGCATCCAGTCGAGGACCTCCTCGCCGAGCAGCGTGGCCGTGAACGACCCCGGCGTGGTCGAGACCGTCTTGAACAGCCGTCCGAGGTGCTGGTGCGCCCGGGCCACCGGGTACCAGGGCGTGCCCCCGTGCGAGATCAGCCGGGCGAACATCTTCGAGTGCCGGCACTCGTCCTCGATCTCGGTGAGCGCGTAGCGCACGTGCGCGCTCGTCGCCGCCTTGTCGTAGATGTGCCGCACGAGCAGCTGCATCAGGATGATCTCGAACCAGATGCCCAGCGAGGCGAGGGCGGCGGCCTCGTGCTGGGAGAGCAGGATCCGCTGTTCCTCGCTCATCCGCTTCCACATCGGGGTGTCGTAGAGGGACACCAGCTCCGGCGGCCAGAACCACTTGCCCTCCTCAAAGGGGGCGTCCCAGTCCAGCTCCTTGTCGGGGTCGAAGCTGTGTTTGGCGGAGGACGCGAGGAGTCGCTCGGCGACCTGCTCGCGGTCCTTGAGCAGCCCGAGAGCGTCGCGCAGGCCGTCGAGCGCGTCGGCTTCCGTGAGAGTCGTCATGGCTCTTATGAGACTGCTTGTCAGCAAGGCAGTCAATCCCCTGCACGGGACTTGTTGACTCGGCGTCTACGTGTGAGCCTGCGGGGTATGCCGACCCATGAGCTGTACACCAACGACCCCGGTGACTATCTCTGGCAGGTCCCCGCCTCCGGTGCGGCCCGTTTCAGCTGGGAGTACGACGACGGACGGGACCGGCTGCTCGCCCTGTACCAGAAGGGCAAGGACAAGCAGTGGGACGGGCAGCGGCGCATCGACTGGGACCTGGAGGTCGACCCGCACGACGTGCTCGGCACACCGGACGAGGCCATCTCGCTGTACGGCACGCCGTACTGGCAGAAGATGAACGACCGGGAGAAGGGCGAGCTGCGGCAGCACTACGCGTCCTGGCAGTTCAGCCAGTTCCTGCACGGCGAGCAGGGCGCCATGATCTGCGCGGCGCGGATCGTGGAGTCGGTGCCCGACCTGGACGCCAAGTTCTACTCGGCGACGCAGACCATGGACGAGGCCCGGCACGCCGAGATCTACGGCCGCTTCCTGCACGAGAAGGTCGGGATGGTCTACCCGATCAACGACAACCTGCAGTCCCTGCTGGGCGACACCCTGCGCGACAGCCGCTGGGACATGCCCTACCTCGGCATGCAGGTGCTGATCGAGGGGCTGGCGCTGGCGGCCTTCGGCATGATCCGCGACACGACGACCAAGCCGCTGCCCAAGCAGATCCTCGCCTACGTCATGCAGGACGAGGCCCGGCACGTCGCCTTCGGCCGTATGGCGCTGCGCGACTACTACAAGCAGCTCACCGACGCCGAACTGCGCGAGCGCGAGGAGTTCGTCATCGAGGGCTGCTACCTGATGCGCGACCGGCTGCGGGGCGTGGAGGTCCTGGAGAACTTCGGCATCCCCACCGCGCAGGCCGAGGAGTACAGCGAGCAGTCCGAATTCCTCGCGCTGTTCCGGCAGTTGCTGTTCTCCCGCATCGTGCCGTGCGTCAAGGACATCGGCCTGTGGGGCAAGCGGCTGCAGCAGGCCTACGTCGACATGGGCGTCTTCGAGATGGGCGACTCCAACCTGGACCTGCTCATGGCGCAGGACGAGGAGATCGCCGAGAAGCTGGACGCGGAGCGGTTCGCGGCCGAGGAGCACGAGCGGGTCGCCGAGGTCACGGAGGCCATCGAGGCGGGCGCCGGGGAGGGCTGACCCCCCGTCGCGGACCGCCGGTACGCCCGTATGCAGTAACGTGCGGACGTGTCCACGCCTCCACCGCCGCAGGGCCCCTACGGGCCGCCGAACCCCTACGGAGGGCAGCAGCCCCCGCAGGGCCCCTACGCCTCCGGTCCGTTCCCGCAACAGCCGCCGCAGCAGCAGCCGTACGGAACGCCCTACCCGCAACAGCAGCCCTACGGCTGGGGCGCGCCCCCGATGGCCCCGCCCCCGCGCCGGCGCCGGACCGGTCTCGTGCTCGGCATCGTCGGCGGAGTCGTCGCGCTGGTGGTGGCGGTCGTCGTGGGGCTCGCGCTGGTCGGGGAGAAGGTGACCGGCGGCAGCTTCCCCAAGGCCGAGTACACGCTGGCGCTGCCCCGGACCCTGGTGGACGGCCGCTACGAACTCGCCAAGGACCTCTCCGACACCGAGGGCCAGAAGGTCGAGAAGGAGGCGGAGGGCGCCTGGGACGCCAAGGACATGCGGGCCGTGGTCGGCCAGTACAGCCTCGGCGGCGACCAGACGAAGGGCACGCTCGTGGTGTCCGGCATGTACGGGCGGTTCAACCACACCGAGCTGACCCGCAAGAACATGATGCGCGGCGCCGCCGAGGGCGCCGGCGCCAAGGTGGCCGTACCCGCGCAGGACTTCCATCCCGAGGGCGCTCAGGGCATCACCGTCAGCTGCGAGGTGCTCACCCAGACCCAGCTCGGCACCCGGGTGACCGTGCCGGTCTGCGGCTGGGCCGACGGCAACACGGGCGCCTCCGTCGCCGAGGTCACCACCGCCGGTATGAGCCAGGACCCCTCCGAGGTGGACCTGGACAAGGCGGCGGCGACGACGGCGCAGATCCGCAAGGAGATGCGCAAGCCCATCGGGTGACGAGGCGTCAGACGGGGCAGCCCAGGTCCTCGGGGAGATCCGCGAGCACCGGGGCCGCCGCGTCCGGCGGGAACGAGGTGCGCAGGGTGAACGCGTACGGCGTCGGGCCGTCGGCCCGCAGACGCAGCACGCGTTCCTCCGCCTCCGCGACCGTGGGGCGGTGGCCCGCCGGGACCCACCACAGTGCGACCATCGCCTCCGCGACCCGCTCGAAGAACTCCCGGCGCCGCGCCAGCATCTCGCGATGCCGGCCCTGGTACATGTAGGCCGTCAGGGCGTTCGTGTCGCGCCACACGGACATGTTGACGATCAGCCACTCGTCGCCGAACACGGCGATGTCCGTCGCGTCGCCGCCGTCGCTCTGCAACCGCCACACGAACCCGTCGGCGGCGTCGGCGTCGGCGTTCACGGGGTCGAGATTGTCGACGAAGTCCTTCAACTGCGGTGAGTCCAGCGGGGCTTTGAGGCGGCCGATGTTGACCTGGGCGAGTTCGTACGCGGCGGAGTCCATGGACCGAACGTTAGGTAGGGAGCCGTCGCGTCCGGTACCCCCGTCTCATCGACCGAGAAGCCCTCCCTAGGAGTCCAGGACCCTTCAGGAGCCGAGGACCGCCTCCATCACCGCCCGCGCGATCGGCGCGGCCACCCCGCCGCCGGTGATCTCCCCCCGGTCAGCCGACGCGTCCTCCACCACCACGGCCACCGCCACCCGCGGCTCGGGGTCGCGGTCGCCCTGCGCCCAGGACACGAACCAGGCGTACGGCGTGCCGGAGTTGCCGACGCCGTGCTGGGCCGTGCCGGTCTTGCCGCCGACCGTCGCGCCGGGGATGGCCGCGTTGGTGCCGGTGCCCTCCGTGACCACGCCCTCCATCAGCTCCTTCATCGTCTGCGCCGTCGTACGCCGCAGCACCTGACGGACCGGGCGCGGGCCCGGCGCGGTCAGCGCGCTGCCGCCGTCCGTCGTGGTCCGCTCCACCAGGTACGGCTGCCGCAGCTCCCCGTCGTTCGCCACGGCCGCCGCGACCATCGCCATCTGCAGCGGCGTGGCCCGCGTGTTGTACTGGCCGATCGAGGACAGCGCCAGCTGCGCCCGGTCCACCGTCGTGTCGAAGGTGCTCGGCGCCACCGAGAACGGCACGCGCAAGGCCGGGTCGTTGAAGCCGAACGCCCGCGCCGTGGCCGCCATGCCGGCCACCCCGACGTCCACCCCGAGCTTCGCGAACACCGTGTTGCACGACCACTCGAACGCGTCCCGCAGCGGCGCGTCCTCGCAGCCGTCGCCCTCGTTCGCCAGCAGCGTCCGGGTCCCCGGCAGCCGGTAGGGGTCGGGCGAGTCCGTCGGCCGGTCGACGTCCCGGACGACCCCCGCGTCCAGCGCCGCCGCCGCGGTGACCACCTTGAACGTCGAGCCCGGCGGATACGTCTGCCGCACCGCCCGGTTCAGCATCGGCTTGTCCGGATCGGCGTTCAGCCGCGCCCAGGACCGCTCGGTGGCCGCGGAGTTCCCCGACAGCACGCCCGGGTCGTACGACGGCGACGACACCAGCGCCAGCACCTTCCCGGTGACCGGGTCGAGGGCCGCCACCGCGCCCTTGCGCCCGTCCAGACCCGCGTAAGCCGCTTCCTGCGCCGCCCTGTTGAGCGTGGTGACGACGTGCCCGCCCGGGGTGTGGGCGCGCGTGAGGTCGTTCCACAGCGGCAGGGGGGTGAGGACCGGGTCGGCGCCGGAGAGGATCGCGTCGTGCGTGTGCTCCAGCAGCGTGGTGCCGTAGAGCTGCGAGGCGAAGCCGGTGACGGGCGCGTACAACGGCCCGTCCGTGTAGGTCCGTTCGTAGCGGAGCTGCTCGCGGGAGTCCCGGGAGCCGGTGACGGACCGTCCGTCGACCAGGATGTCGCCACGCGGCCGGTCGTAACGGGCGATCGTGACGCGACGGTTGGCCGGATCGCGGTCGTAGGGGCCGGCCAGGACGATCTGGATGCGGGCGGCGTTGACGAGCAGCGCGACCAGCAGGAGGGCGCAGAAGACGGCCGCGTGCCGGATGTGGCGGGTCATGGGGCGCTCTCGCCGTCGTACTGCCGGCGGGCGCGGTCGCTGATCCGGATCAGCAGGGCGACGATCGCCCAGTTGGTGACGACCGAGGAGCCGCCCTGTGCCAGGAAGGGCATCGCCATGCCGGTGAGCGGGATGAGGCCGGTGACCCCGCCCGCGATCACGAAGACCTGCAGCGCGACGATCGACGCCAGCCCGACCGCCAGGAGGCGGCCGAACGGGTCACGCAGGGCGAGCCCGGCCCGGTAGCCGCGCTCCACCAGCAGGCCGTAGAGCAGGAAGACGGCGCACAGGCCCGCCAGGCCCAGCTCCTCGCCCGCGGTGGCCAGGATGAAGTCCGACTTGGCCGCGAAGCCGATGAGGACCGAGTGGCCGAGGCCCAGGCCCGTGCCGAGGACGCCGCCCGCCGCGAAGGCGAACAGGGACTGGGCGAGCTGGTTCGGTCCCAGTCCCGCCTCGATCGTCCCGAGCGGGTGCAGCCAGTCCTCCACGCGGCCGTGCACGTGCGGCTCCAGCCAGCCGACGGCCACGGCGCCCAGGGACGCCAGCAGCAGGCCGACGGCGATCCAGCCGGTGCGGCCGGTGGCGACGTACAGCAGCACGACGAACAGGCCGAAGAAGAGCAGGGAGGTGCCCAGGTCGCGCTCCAGGACCAGGACGCCGACGCTCAGCAGCCAGATCGCGAGGATCGGGCCGAGGACGCGGCCGGTGGGCAGCTGCACGAACCACACGCGCCGGCCCGTGTACGCGAGCGCGCTGCGGTTCGCGGCCAGGTACGCGGCGAAGAAGACCGCCAGCAGCACCTTCGCGAACTCGCCCGGCTGGATGGAGAATCCGGCGATCCGGATCCAGATGCGGGCGCCGTTGACGGCCGGGAAGAGGATCGGCAGCGCCAGCAGGACGAGGGCGGCGGCGACGCACACGTAGGAGTAGCGCTGCAGCCACCGGTGGTCGCGCAGCATCAGCACGACCACGATGAACAGGGCCACCCCCAGCGTGGACCACACCAGTTGGGTGGGGGCGGCGCGGTCGCCGGGCGTCTCCAGGTCGAGGCGGTAGATCAGGACCAGGCCGAGACCGTTGAGCAGCACGCCGATCGGCAGCAGCAGCGGGTCGGCGTACGGGGCCCGCAGCCGCACCGCCCAGTGGGCGACCAGCGCGAGCACGCCGAGCCCGGCGCCGTAACCGGCGGCGCCGGGCGGGACGGTGCCGTTGCGGGCGAGGCCGACGTCGCAGTAGCCGTACACGCAGAGCAGGACGGCGAGGACGATCAGGGACAGCTCGATGCCGCGGCGCCGGGGGAGGCGGACGGCGCGAGCGGGGGCGTCCGCCTCGGCCACGGCGGTTCCGGCAGGGGTCATGTCCGGAACCTACCCAAATAGTGCATCTTGTGACCTCAGGGTCTCAGCACCAGCGTGGCGTGGCCCCGATGGTGTCGATGTAACGGGCCGCTCCCCAGGCCCAGGTGCCGTCCGTGAGGAGGTACCAGAGGCGGTTGCCCTGGATGTTCTGGCCGGTGGTCTTGCAGAAGATCGAGACATGCTCACCGCGGTGGGCCACGCGGATCACCTGGCTGCCTCGGTTGGGCGCGCTGCGCAGGAACAGTTCGCTCGCGGTGACGACGCCCCGGTACAGCCGCTCGTCGTGCCGGCCGTCCTGGTCGCCGCCGCCGTTCCAGTTCCCGGTGTCGCTCGATGTCTGGTCGCCGCCTCCTCCTCCGCTCCAGCCGTCGTCACGGGCGGCCGTCTGGTCGCCGCCCGTGCCGCCCCCGTCGTCGGCGAGCGCCGGGGTGGCGGCGGAGGCGAGGAGGGCAGCGGCGGCGGCGGTTATGGCGAGGCGGGTGAGGGCGCCGCGGGGAGAGCGCAAAGACATGGATACCTCCACGAAAGGGGCGAACCTGACTATCCGCCACGTTAGGAGGAGTGCCGCGGGGACGCCCGTCACATTGGGCCGTCGGGGACGGCCGGGTCGTGAGGGAGCGTCAGGACCGCCACCGCTCCGCCGTCCGCCGCGTTGGAGAACTCCAGCCGCGCCCCGAGCACCTCCGCCTGCCCCACGGCGATGGTCAGCCCCAGCCCGTGCCCCGTGGCCCCGCCCTCGGTCCGGAACCGCTGCGGGCCGTGCTCCACGAGGTACTCCGGGAACCCCTCCCCGTGGTCCCGCACGGTCACCACGGGCCCGTCCACCGTCACCGACACCGGACCCCGCCCGTGCCGGTGCGCGTTGGCGACCAGGTTGCCCAGCACCCGCTCCAGCCGCCGCCGGTCGGTCTCCACCCGCACGTCCCGGACGACGGCGATCTCGGTGTCCGTACCCGAGGCCCGCACCACCCGGACCGCCAGCGCCCCCAGCTCCTCGGTGTCCACCTCGAGCTTCTCCCGGCCCGCGTCCAGCCGGGAGATCTCCAGCAGGTCCTCGGTCAGCGTCCGCAGCGCCGCCACCCGGTCCCGGACCAGTTCCGTGGGCCGCCCGGGCGGCAGCAGCTCGGCCGCCGCGTGCAGCCCGGTCAGCGGGGTGCGCAGCTCGTGCGCCACGTCCGCGGTGAACCGCTGCTCGCTCAGCAGCTTCCCCTGCAGCGAGGCCGCCATGGAGTCCAGCGCGGCGGCCACCGCGCCCACCTCGTCCTGCGGCCGCGTCCCGTCCTTCGTCCGCGGATCACCGACCCGCGCGTCCAGGTCACCGGCGCTGATCCGGCGCGCCACCGTCGCCGTCGCGTGCAGCCGCCGCGTCACCCGCGTCACCGCGAAGGCCCCCACCAGCAGCGTCACCCCGATCGCCAGCCCCGAGGACCACAGGATCGCCCGGTCGAGCCCCGCGATCGTGCGCGACTGCTGCGAGTAGTCGACCTCGACGGCCAGCGCCCGGTTCCGGTCGGCGGGACCGGCCGCCCACATCGTGGGATGCCCCAGGTGCCGGGAGACCATCGTGCCGCGCTTGCCGTCCACCGCCAGCTCGCGCAGCTTCGGCGGCAGCCCCGGCGGATCGACGCCCGCGCCCGGCAGCAGCGTGTCCCCGGCCTGGTAGGCCCGCGTCGCGTCCGTCAGGCGCGACAGCGCCAGGTCGCGGGCCTGGCCGACGGTCTGATTCGTCACCGAGACGTGTACGAGGACGCCCAGCAGCGCGGCCAGCGCACAGCACATCACCGCGATGAACACCGCGGCCTTCACGGCGAGCGTGCCGGACCACTGGGGCAGCGCGAGCCTGCTCACGGGGTCACCGAGGGGGTCGGCCGTCCGGTGTGCCCGCGGTCGTGCTCTCTCCTGCCGATGTGCAGCATCTCGTCGTGGGTGAGCAGCATCACCTTCTGCTCGGGGTCCCAGGTCCACTGGAAGCGGTACTCGTAGTCCGCGAGGTCGGACGGCGCGTGGATGATCACCGACCGCCCGGCCAGCTCGACCCCGCTGACGGCGTCGTTGTTGGACATCACCTGCACCACCCGGCCGGCCTCGACGGTGTACACGCGTACGGCCGTCTGGTTGCCGGGCAGCAGCCGGAAGCCCAGCGTCAGCTCCGGCTTCCCGTCCCCCGTCAGATCCCGGTAGTAGGCCTTGAGCAGCGGGCACCCGCTGCCGGCGGGCTTCCTGCCGCAGTCGGCCATCCGGCGGGCCGTCACGCGGTACGGCGCCTTCGACCCGGCGTAGTCGCCCGGATGCTGGGCGATCTCCCGCCGTACGAGATCCACCGGCGGCACCTCACGGATGTCGCCGCCGGGCGCGGTGAGGTGCATCGCCTCGGCCTCGCCGTTGTCGTAGTCCCAGGCCGGACTGGACGCGGGGGCGAGGTTCGGCCACAGCTTCGCCGGGCTGGTCGCGGTCGGCGTCGACCCGGCCCCCTCCAGCCCGCCCGCGTCACCGCAGCCGGCCGCCGTCGCCGCCAGCAGCGTGACGGCGACCGCGGCGAGGACGGTGCGGAGGGGGCGGGGCACGGGACTCCTGTGACTGATCCGGCGGCTGATCCTGTGGCTGAGAACGATCGGTGGCCCAGTACACCCTATGGCGCCGGAGAAACGATTACCTCGCTACTCGGCCAGCTCCTCCAGCAGCCGGGCCGTCGGCAGCCCGGCCCGCAGATAGTCGACGAACAGCTCGTTGTGCAGCGCCCACGGCGAGCGCCGGGCCCGGATCAGCCGGATCGCCTCCTCCGTCGTGTGCCCGCGCCGCACCAGCGCGTGCGCGACCACCAGACCCGAGCGGTTGTACCCGTGGTAACAGCGGACGAGGACCGTGCGGCCCTCCTCCAGCGCCTCGCTCGCGGCCCGCGCCAGGCGGATCACCCCCGCGAGCTGCGTCCCGTCCAGCGGCCCGTCCGGAATGGGCCACACATGGTGCTCGACGCCCTGACCGGGACCGTATCCGGGCAGTCGCAACAGGGTCTGCACGAGATCGAACTCATCCCGTACGACGGCGGTCTCCAGTAGTCCGGTCCGGCTCCGGAACTCGTGCCCGCCCATCCACAGGCCGGGCACGATCTCGTTCCAGGGGCTTTCCGGAGCCGGTACGTCGGGTTGTTTTCTGCGGGTACGCAATCACGCCTCCCCAACTCCCCTCCAGCGGGGCCCAACTGTTCTCAAAGGTAGCCGGGTTCTTGCCGATGGAGCACCCCGCCTGTTCCCATGGTCGAGGGGTGATGGTGCATGAACGGACTGCGCGTCATACCGACCTGGCGACATGGTCAGGAACGGCTCTACGTGAGCCGTACGGACGGCCGGAACATCGCCTGGTACGACCGTGAGGCGGCCAGGATCAACCTGCTCAGCGAGGAGGAGAGGGACGAGGTACTGGAAGTGCTCGGCCCCTTCCTCACCGGACCGGTGGCGGTGGGCCCGCCCCCGGTGCCCACACCGGCCGAGCTGGCCAGGCTCTCCCTCCACCCGGACGACGACCTGGCCCCCAACCGGCCCGGCGAGGCCCTGATCGTCTCCCTGGACCGCGATCCCGGCCCGCCCCACCGCCTGCGACCGGACCCACGGCGCCGGGCCCTGGCGGCGGAACAGACGGTCGGCGACGCCCTGGACCGCCTCGACGGCGCGGGCTGGCACGCCCTGCACTCCGTCCCGCTCCCGGGCGGCGACCGCATCCACCACCTGGCGATCGGCCCCGGCGGCCTGCTCGCCCTGCACACCCTGCCCGCCCGCAAACAGCGGGTGACGATCGCCGACCCCATGGTCACCCTGGGCCGGCGCGACCCCCAGCCCCTGCTGCGCCGCGTCCGCGCCGACGCCGACCGCGCGTCCTACGCCCTGACCGCCGAGGTCCGTCCGGTCCTGGTGCTGGTCGCCCCGGCGGACGTCGCGGTCCCCGCCCCGCCCCGCGAGGTCCGCGTCCTGCGCGACACGGAGATCGAGGGCCTGTCCCGCACGGGCGGCGTCCTGAAGCCGGCCGACGTGGAGGCGCTGCACGCGATGGCCAGGGACCGGGGGACGTGGGGGAGGGTGTGAGGGGCCGGTGGTGCCGGTGGTGCCGGTGGTGCCGGTGGTGCCGGTGGTGCCGCTCAGGGAAGTGAGCCGGCGTTGGCCCGGTCGAGGAGCGGTGCCAGCAGGTCGCCGTAGTCCTGGACGCGAGGGGCGATGTCCGGCGCGAGGAAGGTGAGCTGCCCCGGCGCCTCGCACATCTCGATCTCGGTCCACGTCACCGGCGCGGAGACGGTGGGCTCGGGGCGGGCGCGCAGGGTGTAGGGCGTGGCGGTGGTCTTGCGTGCCGCGTTCTGGCTCCAGTCGACGAAGACCTTGCCCGGCCGCAGGCTGCGGGTCATCCGGTGCAGGGCGAGCCGGGGCATGGCCCGCTCGGCCTCGACGGCCAGCTGCTTGGCGTAGTCGCTGACCTGCTCGGAGGGCGTCGGCCGTACGGCGGCCAGCAGGTGCAGCCCCTTGGAGCCGGAGGTCTTGACGCAGGTGTCGATCCCGTCGGCGGCCAGCCGCTCGCGCAGCCACAGGGCCACCTCGCAGCAGTCGACCACGGTGGCGGGCGCGCCGGGATCGAGGTCGAAGACGATCCGGTCGGCGACGCCGGGCTCCTGGACGAGCCACTGGTGCGTATGGAACTCGGTGACGAGATTGGCGGCCCACATCAGGGACGCAAGATCCTGCACGAGCACCATGCGTGCCGGGCCCTCGGACCGCGGCACCTCAGCGGTGGTGACCCAGTCGGGCGTACCGGGCGGAACGTTCTTGGCGAAGAAGACCTGCCCGTCCGGCCCGTCGGGGTAGCGGAGGAAGGAGACGGGCCGATCCCGCAGGTGGGGGAGCAGCACCTCGGCGTTGCCCGCGTAGTAGTGCAGCACCTCGGCCTTGGTGAACCCGGACCGCGGATACAGCACCTTCTCCAGGTTGCTGAGGGCGAGCCGTCTCCCCTCCACCTCCGTGATGGGCGTCATACGATGAGAATCTCACGCAAAATATGACAGAAGACCAAAAAACGACCGAAAGGGTGCCGCAGGTGAGATCCATTTGGAACGGCGCCATCTCCTTCGGCCTGGTCAGCATCCCGATCAAGCTGGTCAACGCCACGGAGCACCACTCGATCTCCTTCCGCCAGATCCACACCGAGGACGGCGGCCGCATCCGCTACCGCAAGTTCTGCGAGGCGGAGGACAAGGAGGTCAGCGGGGCGGAGATCGGCAAGGGGTACGAGGACGCGGACGGCTCGATCATCCCGATCACGGACGAGGACCTGGCCCACCTGCCGCTCCCGACGGCGAAGACGATCGAGATCGTGGCGTTCGTGCCGGCGGACCGGATCGACCCGTTGCAGATGGACGCGGCGTACTACCTGGCGGCGGGCGGCGCCCCGGCCGCCAAGCCGTACACGCTCCTGCGTGAGGCGCTCAAGCGCAGCAACAAGGTGGCGATCGCCAAGTTCGCGCTGCGCGGCAAGGAACGGCTGGGCATGCTCCGGGTGGTCGGTGACGCCATCGCGATGCACGGCCTGCTCTGGCCGGACGAGGTACGGGCCCCCGAAGGCGTCGCCCCCGACACCAAGGTCACGGTCAACGACAAGGAGCTCGACCTCGCGGACGCCCTGATGGACACGCTGGGCGAGATCGACCTGACCGAACTGCACGACGAGTACCGCGAGGCACTGGAGGAGGTGGTCGCCGCGAAGGCGGCCGGCGAGGCCCCACCGGAGACCCCGGAACCGGCGCGGGGCGGCAAGGTGCTGGACCTGATGGCGGCCCTGGAGAAGAGCGTGAAGGCGGCGAGGGAGTCCCGGGGCGAGGGCGCGGAGGAGGAAGGGGCGGAAGGAGCGGCGGAGGGAGCGGCGGAGAAGGCGGAGGTCACGCGCCTTTCGGCCCGCAAGAGCTCCCGCTCGACCCCCAAGCAGACCGACGGGAAGAAGTCGACGTCGACGGCGAAGAAGACGGCGGCGCCGGCGAAGAAGGCCACGGCCTCCACCCGGAAGTCGACGTCCAAGTCGACGTCGACGGCGAAGAAGACGGCGGCGCCGGCGAAGAAGGCCACGGCCTCCACCCGGAAGTCGACGTCCAAGTCGACGTCGACGGCGAAGAAGACGGCGGCGCCGGCGAAGAAGGCCACGGCCTCCACCCGGAAGTCGACGTCCAAGTCGACGTCGACGGCGAAGAAGACGGCATCCGCCAAGAAGACGGCGAGTTCCTCGACGACGAAGAAGACGGCGACCAAGAAGACGGCGCCGCGCAAGCGGTCGGCGTGAGCGAGAAACCTGGCCCGACGCGAAGGCATGCTCCCGCCCGACGACCACGCACGCGGGTGCAACCAGACACTCTGCTCCGCCGGAACTGCCGGCAGTCCCGCGGCTCCGGTCAGGGTGGCGGGCTCGAGAAGGCCGGCCACGACGGCCTGGATGATGACGTAGTTGGCGATCCGCTCGCTCCCCACGCCCGCGGGCCCGACGAGGGCGTAGGAGTTGCTCTTGCGGAACTCCGCCTCACCCACGGCCCGGTCGTACTCGTTGAACAAGTCGTAGTTGGCGATCAGAAGTTTGATCCGAAGCTGCCAGGTCTCGCCCAGAACATCACGCGCAACGAGGTTAACCAGACCACGTTCACCCTGCTCACGGGCACGCGGCCTGAGCATCATCTGGATGTTCCGGAGCTTCGCCGTCTTCCGTGCCTCGTGCACATTCACGGTGGCGAGGCGGACACCATCGCGCCGACGAGGTACGTGGCGAAGGCAGCCGACGCCAGTAGAGCGGCGGGCCCCATCAGCCCGCCGAGGCGATAGAACATGCCCACACGCCACGAGCCTGCTCCCGCGTAGGAACCCGATCCTCCACGATCAGCCAGAGGGTCAGGAACCATATGCACCCCGCGGCAAGGGGCGCCCGGACATCAGCTGTTCTTCCCGACCCCTCACTTCACTGGATAGCCGATTTCCGCAATGTCCCCGGCGAGGTCCGCCAGGGCGATGCCCGAGTTCAATGAGCGGACCACTTCCTCAGTCAGAGGACGCGAAGAGAAGACGTGCCGAACGGCCTCCAGGTCGACCGGAACCTCGTAGTAGTCCTCGGCCCACTCCCGAAACGCCTCCGGTGAGCGGTCCACCAACAGTTGGAAGAGATAGTCGGCACCGTCAGGGTCGTCCGTCTGCGCGTCGGGAAAGACGATCGTCCCCGTTCTCCAACTACTGTCTCCAGCCTCCCGCCACAGGCACGCGGTGACGCGCGGCATGCCGTCATCGGAGAACGCGGGCTCCTCAACGCACGACCGAAAGACGTCGGGCACCTCATCGAGCACTCCAGGCCACGGCCCGTCATCTACATAGGGACTCATGGGTGATTCATGATCGAACCCACGAACATAGGCGCCGGCAGCCGAGAAAACGATGGAGTACTCATCGCCGCCCCCGTTCCGCATGGAGGCCATCGACTCCCCCTCGGACCAGTGGTCGTCGAAGGAGTGGTAACGGTCGGCCCATTCAGGACTCAGACAAGCTTCCAGCATGGCCAGGGACCGGCAGTGCTCACGAAGGACGACTATCTCAGGCAACTGCCGAGCAACATCTTGAACGGTCACCCCGTCATCCAACCGCACATCTCTGACACCCCAGCTTCCTGCCTGACCGGGCGACTGCGCCGGCAACTCCGAGAACCACTGAGAGGACCTCTTGAGGTCCTTTCCACTGCCTCATCCGCAGACCCCGACTTACGGCCGTCCCGAGGGCGCATACGCCTGCACATACGCGAAGACCCCGGCCTCAGCGTTTCCGCTGGTGACGGGGTCTTTGGGCACCTCATACAGGGTGCCCCCGGCAGGATTCGAACCTGCGCACACGGCTCCGGAGGCCGTTGCTCTATCCCCTGAGCTACGGGGGCGTATCGGCGCCTGCTTGGCGGCGACGGGTAGAACCCTACCAGCTCCCTCGGGGTGTTCATGAACAGGTTTACTGAGGTCCGGCCGGGCGTCGGTCCTACGAGTTACGGGTTTCCAGTTCAGGGTGTGGGCTTGGGGCCCCGGGCGGCCGGTGTCGGTGTCGACGGTGCGTGAACGCGGCCCGCGCAGGCGTGTGGCGATGCCCTGGAAGGTTTCTCTCGGGGCGGGTTCGGCCGTCCGCCGTCCCGTTCCCCCGCGCGGGGCGGAAGTGTGGAAAACCCGGACGCGGTGGCCTGTCTCGACCTACTCTCGAGTTGTGCCAGGCACTTCGGGCCGGGTTCTTGTTGTGGACGACAACAAGGTCATCCGGCAGTTGATCAGGGTCAATCTCGAGCTGGAGGGGCTCGAGGTCGTGACCGCGGCCGATGGTGCCGAGTGTCTGGATGTCGTTCATCAGGTGCGGCCGGATGTCGTGACCCTCGACGTGGTCATGCCTCGCCTGGACGGGCTGCGCACCGCCGCCCGGCTGCGTTCCGACCCGCGTACCTGTGACCTTCCCCTCGCCATCGTCAGCGCCTGCACCTCCTACGAGGTCGAGACCGGCCTCGACGTCGGTGTCGACGCGTTCCTCGCCAAGCCCTTCGAGCCCGCCGAACTCGTCCGCCTCGTGCAGCAGTTGATCGAGCAGGGGCGAACCGGAGGTGGCGCGGGGGGAGACGACTCCTCCCTCCGATCCCGGGAGGACCTGGGAGATCAGGGCTCCTTGGGGGCGCTCGGGAGCGTCCTCGGCGAGGCCGAGCGTGGCGAGCGTGCAGGGCGGGCCGCCGGCGCCTGAAGAGGGCCCGGGCCGCCGTACACCCCAGCAGGTGCGTGTTCGCCTCGCGGACCCGACCCGCGCAGCCCCCTCCGTCCCACATCCCGGAACCCTCCCCAAACCGGCTCGCCTACCCACCCCCCTCCTCCCCTACGCTGGTCCCGTGACCCCCGTCGAGCTCTCCCGTACCGTGCTGCGCGCGGTGCGTCGTGCTGTCGACGAGGGGGAGCTCAGCGTCCCCGTGCCGGCCCGGGCCCTCGTCACGCCCCCCGGTCCCGGCGGCTGCGGTGACTACGCCACCAACATCGCCCTCCAGCTCGCCCGCCCCGCCGGCCAGCCGCCCCTCCGTGTCGCCGAGATCCTCCGGCAGCATCTGGCCGGCACCGCCGGCGTCGCCGACGTCACCGTCACCGAGCCCGGCTTCCTCAACATCAGCCTGAGCGACGCCGCACCGGCCGCCGTCGCCCTCGCCCGCCAGATCCTCGACGAGGGCATGGAGTACGGCCACGGGGACGCCCTCGCCGCACGGATCGTCGAGTTGCGCATCCCGTACGACGTCCGTGCCGAGGTCGTCGCCGACGCGCTCACCCGGCTCGTCGCCGCCCAGGGCGGCCGTGCCGAGGTCGACCACCGCGAACCCGTCAATCTCCGGCCCGTCCCGGCGCCCGAGGACCCCGCGCCGCTCGGTCCCGACGCCGCCCGCTGGGCGCTGCTGTACCCCGCCGCCCACGACCGGCCCCGGATCACCGCCGATCATCTGGTCCAGCGTGAGAGCAACCCTCTCTTCCGCGTCCGTTACGCCCACGCCCGCACCCGGGCCCTCGGCCGTAACGCCGCCTCCCTGGGCTTCGCCGCCGAGCCCGGAGACCCGGCCCTCGGGGACCGTGCCCTCGGCACCCGCCCCCACCCGGCCACCGAGCCCGGCGACCGCGCCCTCGGCACCCACCCCCACCCCGCCGCCGCACACCTCAGCCCCCTCCTCACCGCCCTCGCCGACCACCCCCGTGTCCTGGCCCGGGCGGCGGCCGACCGGGCGCCCGACCGTCTCGCCCGGCACCTCGTCACCGTCGCCGATGCCCTGCTGCCCTTTCTTCCCGCCGTGCTGCCGCTCGGCGAGGAGAAACCCTCGGCCGCCCACCGTGCCCGGCTCGCCCTTGCCGAAGCCGCCGGGACGGTGCTGGCCGGCGGCCTGTCCCTGCTCGGCATCGACGCCCCCGACCACCTCTAGAGGCAGCCGGAGGAGTCGCCTGGAGTCGTACGCCGCCACACCGCCGGACCGCCACACCCCCAGACCGTTGGACAGCTCGACAGCCGTCGGACCGACCTGACTCACCCGACCTGCCCGACGCGCCCGACCGGCCCGCACGGTTCACCGCCTCCGCCCCGCGACCCCCACCCGCCCCCAGAGCCACCCCAGAAAGCCACTGAGATGAGCCGTTCCGCACACCCCGCCGGGCCCCGTCACGCCGATGTCCTTCCCGAGGGGCACTACTCCGCGCCGCCCACCGACCTCAACGCCCTCGACCCGAAGGTGTGGGCCCAGACGGTCGGCCGGGGCGAGGACGGTGTCGTGACCGTCGGCGGTATCGACGTCAAGCGGATCGCCGAGGAGTTCGGCACCCCCGCCTACGTCCTCGACGAGACCGACTTCCGGGCCCGGGCGCGCGCCTGGCGCACCGCCTTCGGGCAGGACGCCGACGTCTTCTACGCGGGCAAGGCGTTCCTGTCCCGGGCCGTCGTGCGGTGGCTGCACGAGGAGGGGCTGAACCTCGACGTCTGCTCCGGCGGGGAGCTGGCCACCGCCCTCTCCGCCGGGATGCCCGCCGAGCGGATTGCCTTCCACGGCAACAACAAGTCCGCGGACGAGATCCACCGGGCCGTCGAGGCCGGTGTCGGGCGGATCGTGCTCGACTCCTTCCAGGAGATCGTGCGGGTCGCCCACATCGCGCAGTCGCTGGGCAAGCGGCAGCGCGTGCAGATCCGTATCACCGTCGGCGTCGAGGCGCACACGCACGAGTTCATCGCGACCGCGCACGAGGACCAGAAGTTCGGCATCCCGCTGGCCGGCGGGCAGGCCGCGGAGGCGGTGCGGCGGGCGCTGCAGCTGGACGGGCTGGAGCTCATCGGGATCCACAGCCACATCGGCTCGCAGATCTTCGACATGTCCGGGTTCGAGGTCGCCGCGCACCGGGTGGTCGGGCTGCTCAGGGACATCCGGGACGAGCACGGCATCGAGCTGCCGGAGATCGACCTCGGCGGCGGGCTCGGGATCGCGTACACCAGTGACGACGACCCCCGTGAGCCGCACGAGATCGCCAAGGCCCTCACCGAGATCGTGACGCGCGAGTGCGAGGGCGCCAGGCTGCGCACGCCCCGCATCTCGGTCGAGCCCGGGCGCGCCATCGTCGGCCCGACCGCGTTCACGCTCTACGAGGTCGGGACGATCAAGCCCCTCGACAACCTCCGCACCTACGTCTCTGTCGACGGCGGCATGTCCGACAACATCCGCACCGCGCTCTACGACGCCGAGTACAGCGTGGCCCTCGTCTCCCGCACCTCCGGCGCCGAGCCCATGCTCGCCCGTGTCGTCGGCAAGCACTGCGAGAGCGGGGACATCGTGGTCAAGGACGCGTTCCTGCCGGGCGACCTGGCACCGGGCGACCTGATCGCCGTACCGGCGACGGGTGCTTACTGCCGGTCGATGGCCAGCAACTACAACCACGTGCTGCGGCCGCCCGTGGTCGCCGTGAGCGACGGCGAGGCGCGGGTCATCGTCCGCCGCGAGACGGAGGAGGACCTCCTGCGGCTCGACGTCGGGTGAGCCGTACCCCGGGCGGCGGGGTGGAAGATCTGCGGTTCTCCACCCTCCGACAAATGAAATAGATGTCTCACGATCCGGACAATCGACAGAAAGTCCCGTCCGGTGAGTGAGACTGGACCCACCGTAGACGGTATGAGGAAACGAGGTCGGATGATGCGTACGCGTCCGCTGAAGGTGGCGCTGCTGGGCTGTGGGGTCGTCGGCTCAGAGGTGGCGCGCATCATGACGACGCACGCCGACGACCTCGCCGCGAGGATCGGCGCCCCCGTCGAACTCGCGGGCGTCGCCGTCCGGCGCCCGAGCAAGGTGCGCGAGGGCATCGACCCGGGCCTGGTCACCACCGACGCCACCGCCCTGGTCAAACGCGGCGACATCGACGTGGTGGTCGAGGTGATCGGCGGGATCGAGCCCGCGCGGTCCCTCATCGCCACCGCCTTCGAGCACGGCGCGTCCGTCGTCTCCGCCAACAAGGCGCTGCTCGCCCAGGACGGGGCCGCCCTGCACGCGGCCGCCGAGGAGCACGGCCGGGACCTGTACTACGAGGCCGCCGTGGCCGGCGCCATCCCGCTGATCCGGCCCCTGCGCGAGTCCCTCGCCGGCGACAAGGTCAACCGGGTGCTCGGGATCGTCAACGGCACGACCAACTTCATCCTCGACAAGATGGACTCCACGGGCGCCGGCTACCAGGAGGCCCTCGACGAGGCCACCGCCCTGGGATACGCCGAGGCCGACCCCACCGCCGACGTCGAGGGCTTCGACGCCGCCGCCAAGGCCGCCATCCTCGCCGGCATCGCCTTCCACTCCCGCGTGCGCCTCGACGACGTCTACCGCGAGGGCATGACCGAGGTCACCGCCGCCGACTTCCGTTCGGCGAAGGAGATGGGCTGCACCATCAAGCTGCTCGCCATCTGCGAGCGGGCCGGGGACGGCGGCTCGATCACCGCGCGCGTGCACCCCGCGATGATCCCGCTGACCCATCCGCTCGCCTCCGTGCGCGGCGCGTACAACGCCGTGTTCGTCGAGTCCGACGCGAGCGGACAGCTGATGTTCTACGGCCCCGGGGCGGGCGGTTCGCCGACCGCCTCCGCCGTTCTCGGCGACCTCGTCGCCGTCTGCCGCAACCGGCTCAGCGGGGCGACGGGGCCCGGCGAGTCGGCGTACGCCGCGCTGCCGGTGTCGGGGATGGGTGAGGTCGTCACCCGCTATCACATCAGCCTCGACGTCGCGGACAAACCGGGTGTTCTCGCCCAGGTGGCCACCGTGTTCGCCGAGCACGGCGTGTCCATCGATACCGTTCGGCAGCAGGGCAAGGACGGCGAGGCCTCTCTCGTCGTCGTCACCCACCGCGCGTCCGACGCCTCCCTGTCCGGGACCGTCGAGTCGCTGCGCAAGCTCGACACCGTGCGGGGTGTCGCCAGCATCATGCGGGTTGAAGGAGAGTAACCAGCAATGACCCACCAGTGGCGCGGAATCATCGAGGAGTACCGGGACCGGCTGCCCGTCTCCGACAGCACGCCGGTCGTGACGCTCCGCGAGGGCGGCACGCCCCTCGTGCCCGCGCAGGTGCTCTCCGAGCGCACGGGCTGCGAGGTCCACCTGAAGGTGGAGGGCGCGAACCCCACCGGGTCCTTCAAGGACCGCGGCATGACCATGGCCATCAGCAAGGCCAAGGAGGAGGGCGCGAAGGCCGTCATCTGCGCCTCCACCGGCAACACCTCCGCCTCCGCCGCCGCCTACGCCGTGCGCGCGGGCATGGTGTCGGCCGTCCTCGTGCCGCAGGGCAAGATCGCGCTGGGCAAGATGGGCCAGGCGCTCGTGCACGGCGCCAAGATCCTCCAGGTCGACGGCAACTTCGACGACTGCCTCACCCTGGCCCGCGCGCTGAGCGACAACTACCCGGTCGCGCTGGTCAATTCGGTCAATCCGGTGCGTATCGAGGGGCAGAAGACGGCCGCCTTCGAGATCGTGGACATGCTGGGCGACGCCCCCGACATCCACGTCCTGCCGGTGGGCAACGCGGGCAACATCACGGCCTACTGGAAGGGCTACAAGGAGTACGCCGCCGACGGCGTCTCCACCGCCACCCCCCGCATGTGGGGCTTCCAGGCCTCCGGTTCCGCCCCCATCGTGCGCGGCGAGATCGTCAAGGACCCCTCGACGATCGCCACGGCCATCCGCATCGGCAACCCGGCCTCCTGGCAGTACGCGCTGGCGGCCCGGGACGAATCCGGCGGCCTCATCGACGAGGTGACGGACCGTGAGATCCTGCGCGCCTACCGGCTGTTGGCCGCGCAGGAGGGCGTCTTCGTGGAGCCCGCCTCGGCCGCGTCCGTGGCCGGTCTGCTGAAGGCCGCCGAACAGGGCAAGGTCGACCCGGGGCAGACCATCGTCTGCACGGTCACCGGAAACGGCCTGAAGGACCCGGACTGGGCCGTCGCCGGCGCCCCGCAGCCGGTCACCGTCCCGGTCGACGCGGCGACGGCGGCCGAGCGCCTCGGGCTGGCGTAACACCACGCCGGGGAGCATCCCGGCGGGGGTGCACAGGGGGCTTACGACACGCATCGTGCGCCTCCTGTGCGCCCTATGTCGCCACAGAACCTTCCTTCGATAGGCTGTACCGAACCCGCCCGCTGCATATGCCCCGCATCCAGCCGGGTGCCGCGCCGTCTCCGCGGCCCGGAAGCGGTTCCCCAGGACCTCCAGGGTCCTCACGCACGTAGCGAAAGTCCTCGAAGGTTTTCGACAATCACGCAGCTCAAGGAGAGTCGTCGAGCGATGGCCGGTCCAGCCTTCCGCGCCGCCGCCGTAAGGGTGCGCGTTCCCGCCACCAGCGCCAACCTCGGCCCGGGCTTCGACGCCCTCGGCCTGTCGCTGGGGCTCTACGACGACGTGGTCGTCCGGGTCGCCGACTCCGGGCTGCACATCGACATCGCCGGCGAGGGCAGCGAGACGCTGCCGCGCGACGAGAGCCACCTTCTCGTACGGTCCCTGCGCACCGCCTTCGACCTGCTCGGCGGGCAGCCGCGGGGCCTGGAGATCGTGTGCGCCAACCGCATCCCGCACGGCCGCGGCCTGGGCTCCTCCTCGGCCGCCATCTGCGCCGGCATCGTCGCCGCGCGCGCCGTGACGATAGGCGGCGAGGCCCGCCTGGACGACACGGCGCTGCTGGAGCTGGCGACCGAGATCGAGGGCCACCCCGACAACGTGGCCCCGTGTCTGCTCGGCGGATTCACCATCGCCTGGATGGAGGCCGGAGCCGCCCGCGCGATCCGGCTGGATCCCGCCGATTCCATCGTTCCGGTGGTTTTCGTGCCCGGTAAGCCGGTCCTCACCGAGACCGCGCGCGGACTGCTCCCGCGTACCGTGCCGCACGTCGACGCCGCCGCCAACGCGGGCCGGGCGGCCCTGCTCGTCGAGGCCCTGACCAGGAGCCCCGAGCTGCTGCTGCCCGCCACCGAGGACCGTCTCCACCAGGAGTACCGCGCGCCGGCCATGCCGGAGAGCGCCGCGCTGGTGGAGCGGCTGCGGGCCGACGGGGTGCCCGCGGTCATCTCAGGAGCGGGACCCACCGTGCTGGCGCTGGTCGACGCCGACAGCGCCGACAAGGTGGCCCATCTGGCAGGCGAGGGCTGGGCCGCGAACCGGCTCGACCTCGACGCGCAGGGAGCGAGCGTGTTGCCGCTTGCGACCTGACACGCGGTTGCCGGATTTCGAGAGGGGGAATGTTTGTTGGATCCGGTAGTGTTAATCTCAAGTCTGCACCCGACCCCACCATGGCGAGGTGCTTCGTGTCCCCGTCCGGGACAGACATTCTTCCGGGAGCCTCCCAAGCCGCACGGTGTTCCGTACGACGTACGCGGGCAGTACCTCGTACACGAGCACTGAGCGACTCGCCGGGCACGCTCCGGAATCGGTGCTACCGAGCCACGTGACACTGACACCAGGTGCCACGGCCAGGCTCCGGGCAGCGCCATCCCAGATATTCCCTCCGCCTGCATTGGCGGACCACCGCCCCGGCACGGTCCACACAGCAAGGACCACTGCCGGACAGCACAACCGGTCGCCGAGCCAGAAGGCCGACGTCCGCTCCAGGGAAGGACCCTTCGTGAGCGACACCACCGATCTGATGGGCGCACGTGTCGAGGAGACCGCTGCCGCGCCCGCCACGGACGCCTCCGCGCCTGCCACCGGTGCCGGCTCCCGGCGGCGCCGCGGTACCGGCCTCGACGGCATGGTGCTGGCCGAGCTGCAGCAGGTCGCCTCGGGCCTCGGTATCAGGGGCACGGCGCGGATGCGCAAGAGCCAGCTGATCGAGGTCATCAAGGAGGCGCAGGCCGGTGGCGGTGGAGCGGCCCCCAAGGCCGACGCCGCCGCCGAGACCAAGCCGAAGCGCCGGGCCACCTCCAAGGCCCGTACCGGCGATGACGGCGCTGCCGCCGCCGAGAAGAAGGCGACCGAGGCCCCCGCCGAGAAGGCCGTGGCCCAGCAGCAGATCGAGATCCCCGGCCAGCCCGCCGCCGGTGACGACGCCCCCACCGAGCGCCGCCGTCGCCGCGCCACCGCCGAGGCCGGTGCCCCGACGGGTTCCGGCGCCGAGACGATCGTCGCCGAGGCCAAGGGCGAGGCCAAGACCGACAACTCCGCCCCGCAGGCGCAGAACGACGCCCGGGGCGACGCCGGTGACGGCGAGGGCCGGGGCCGCCGCGACCGCCGCGACCGCGGCCGTGACCGCGGCGAGCGTCAGGAGCGCGGGGACCGCCAGGACCGCGGCGAGCGTCAGGAGCGCGGAGACCGTCAGGACCGCGGGGACCGCCGCAAGGGCGACGACCAGCAGGGCCAGGGCGGCCAGCGCGGCCAGCAGCAGAGCCAGCAGGGCGGCGGCCGTCAGGACAACCGCCAGCAGCAGGACGACGACGACTTCGACGGCGGCCGCCGGGGCCGTCGCGGGCGCTACCGCGACCGTCGTGGCCGTCGTGGCCGCGACGAGATGGCCACCGAGCCGCAGATCGCCGAGGACGACGTCCTGATCCCGGTCGCGGGCATCCTCGACATCCTCGACAACTACGCCTTCATCCGTACCTCGGGCTACCTCCCCGGGCCGAACGACGTGTACGTCTCCCTCGCCCAGGTCCGCAAGAACGGCCTGCGCAAGGGCGACCACATCACCGGCGCGGTCCGCCAGCCCAAGGAAGGCGAGCGGCGCGAGAAGTTCAACGCGCTGGTGCGGCTGGACTCCGTCAACGGCATGGCGCCCGAACACGGCCGCGGCCGCCCGGAGTTCAACAAGCTCACCCCGCTCTACCCGCAGGACCGCCTCCGGCTGGAGACGGACCCGGGCGTGCTCACCACCCGCATCATCGACCTCGTGTCGCCGATCGGTAAGGGCCAGCGCGGTCTGATCGTGGCCCCGCCGAAGACCGGCAAGACCATGATCATGCAGGCGATCGCCAACGCGATCACGCACAACAACCCCGAGTGCCACCTGATGGTCGTCCTCGTCGACGAGCGTCCGGAAGAGGTCACCGACATGCAGCGGTCGGTCAAGGGCGAGGTCATCTCCTCGACCTTCGACCGTCCGGCCGAGGACCACACCACGGTCGCCGAGCTCGCCATCGAGCGCGCCAAGCGCCTGGTGGAGCTGGGTCACGACGTCGTCGTCCTGCTCGACTCGATCACCCGTCTGGGCCGTGCGTACAACCTCGCCGCCCCGGCCTCCGGCCGCATCCTGTCCGGTGGTGTCGACTCGACCGCCCTGTACCCGCCGAAGCGCTTCTTCGGTGCGGCCCGCAACATCGAGGACGGCGGCTCGCTGACCATCCTCGCCACCGCCCTGGTGGACACCGGGTCCCGCATGGACGAGGTGATCTTCGAGGAGTTCAAGGGCACCGGCAACATGGAGCTCAAGCTCGACCGGAAGCTCGCCGACAAGCGCATCTTCCCGGCTGTCGACGTGGACGCGTCCGGCACCCGTAAGGAAGAGATCCTGCTCGGCAACGAGGAGCTGTCCGTCGTCTGGAAGCTGCGCCGGGTGCTGCACGCGCTCGACCAGCAGCAGGCGATCGAGCTGCTCCTGGACAAGATGAAGCAGACGAAGTCGAACATCGAGTTCCTGATGCAGATCCAGAAGACGACGCCGACCCCCGGCAACGGCGACTGATCTCATCCGCCTCGAAAGGCGCCCTCCGTCACCTGTGTGACGGAGGGCGCCTTTTTGGCGCTGATAGGAACGGGCGTGCTATCCCGCCCCTCCCATCACCTGTGCCCCCGGGGGGAAACACCCTTGTCCACATCCCTGTCCGGCAGCGGTCGTCACAGACGCCGGATGCGTCTCGTGCTGCCCCTCGCCGCCGCCGGTGTCGCCGCCGCCGTCGGCGCCGCCGTGCTGACCTCCTCGGCCAGCGCCGCGACCTCCGTGCCGACGCCGACCGGCAAGCCCGACACCGTCTCGGTCTCGACGGCCGCGCTCACCGAGCGGATCGCGGGCGCCCTCGCGACCGACGGCACCGCCGGGGAGGCCGCTCCCAGCAAGTCGTCGTACAGCGCGAGCACCACCACCTCCGGCTCCACGGTCAGCCCGTACGTCATCGGCGGCACCGACACCGCCATCACCACGGCGCCCTGGATGGCGCAGCTGTGGTACTACGACGACAACGGCACGTCCTCCGACACCAGCGACGACATCGGCTTCTTCTGCGGCGGCACGGTCGTGTCGCCGACGAAGATCCTCACCGCCGCGCACTGCGTCAAGGACGAGAACGGCAAGAGCTACAACTGGAAGGCCTACGGCGCCGTCCTGACCGGCACCAGCCAGCTGCCGACCACCGACAGCTACGGCAACACCGACCTGCACGGCGGCACCGTCTCGCTGCCCCTGCGGCAGTGGAACCACCCGTCGTACAGCCCGACGACGATCAACAACGACATCGCCGTCCTCACCCTGGCCTCCCCGGTCAAGGCGACGCCGATCCGCATGACGACGTCCGGTGACACCGCCTCGTACGCCGGCGGCACCAGCGCCACCGTCTACGGCTGGGGGCGCACCAGCTCCACCAGCCAGGACATCTCCGACACGCTGAAGTCGGCGACGCTGACCATCCACGCCGACTCGACCTGCTCGAACGTCTACGGCTCCGACTACGTCGCCGGGCACATGATCTGCGCCGGCGTGCAGAGCGGCAGCGACACGGGCACGAAGGCAGCCTGCAACGGCGACTCCGGCGGACCGCTCGTCGTGAACAACCGGATCGTCGGCGTCGTCTCCTGGGGCGTGACGGACTGCGTCGCGAAGGGCTACTACAGCGTCTTCTCGAAGGTCAGCACCTACATCGGCGCCGCCTACGCGAACGTCGACGACACCAACCTGAGCTACACGGACGGCAAGGCCGACCTGTTCGTGCGCAACTCCTCGACGAAGGAGGCGTACGAGAAGGACTCCACCGGCTCGGCGTTCGCCGCCCGGCAGTCGCTGGGGTCGTACAGCGGAGTGAACCTGGTCCTGCAGACCGACCTGAACCGCGACGGCTACCAGGACCTCGTGCTGCGCCAGAGCTCCACCGGCGACATGTACTGGCTGCACTACGTGCCGTCGAGCGACTCCTGGTCCAAGACGAAGATCTTCAGCGGCTGGACCACCCGGACCCGGATCATCGCCCCCGGCGACGTGACCGGCGACTACCTGCCCGACCTGCTCTCGGTCGACTCCGGCGGCACCCTGTGGATCTACCCCGGCAAGGGCAACGGCACCTTCGCCTCCCGCGTCCAGGTCGGCACCGGCTGGAACCAGTACAACATGGTGCGCGGCAAGGGCGACTTCACCGGCGACGGCAAGGCCGACCTGCTCGCCCGCAACAAGTCCACCGGCGACCTGTACCTGTACAAGGGCACCGGCAAGTCCGGCACGGGCGCCTTCTCGTCCCGGATCAAGGTGCGCAGCGCCTGGACGGGCTACAACGCCTTCGACGCGATCGGCGACGTGAACGGCGACGGCAAGGCGGACTTCCTGGCCCGTACGTCCGGCGGCACCCTTTACCTGTACAAGGGCACCGGTAAGGCGACGAGCGAGATCTTTGCCACAAGAGTGTCGGTCGGTACCGGTTTCCAGCAGTACGACATCTTCGGCTGACCTCGCAGGTGAGCCGGGGTTCCCCGGTGCGCATGCTCACGCTCTGTGTCCAATCCTCTCCGGATTGGGCACAGAGCGTTGTGCAACCCTTTCCCGAGTTTCGCCGTCTGACCCGACGGGGCGACGATGGAGCGGTAACCAGCCGCGCCTCTTGAGGCCTGTCCCCGGAAGCAGGGGGTATCCGACCGGACGAGATTCGAGGAGCACATGTCTGCCGAGAGCACGCCGGAGCCCGGCATACCGGGCGGAACCGGCACCGAGGGCCGGCGCGACCGCGCCAAGGGCCGCCGCCGCGCGCCGCGCAGCGAACACCGCAAGGCCCTGATCCTGATGGCCTGGACCGCCGCGGGCATCGTCGTGCTGGGCGGCACCGGCGCCGGCTACCTGTACTTCAAGCTCAACGGCAACATCAAGAGCATCGACATCAACGGCGCCCTCGGCACCGACCGGCCGGCGAAGGCCGACAACGGCTCCGAGAACATCCTGGTCCTCGGCTCCGACAGCCGCTCCGGCAGCAACAAGAAGCTCGGCGGCGGCGCCGACGACGGCAGCGCCCGCTCGGACACGGCGATGATCGTGCACGTCTACAAGGGCCACAAGAAGGCGAGCGTGGTCTCCATGCCGCGCGACACCCTCATCGACCGGCCCGAGTGCACCGACTCCAAGGGCGACAAGCACGACGCCGCCTCCGGCGTGATGTTCAACAGCGCCTACTCCACCGGCGGCGCGACCTGCGCGGTGAAGACGGTCGAGTCGCTCACCGGCCTGCGCATGGACCACTACCTCGAGGTCGACTTCAGCGGCTTCCAGAAGCTCATCGACGAACTCGGCGGTGTCCCGGTCACCACGACCAAGAACATCGACGACAAGCAGAGCCACCTCGACCTCAAGGCCGGCACGCACCGGCTCGACGGCAAGCAGGCCCTCGGCCTGGTCCGCACCCGGCACGGCGTCGGCGACGGCTCCGACCTCGGCCGCATCCAGCTCCAGCAGGCCTTCGTCAAGGCCCTGGTCGACCAGGTCAAGCACGTCGGCATCTTCACCAGCCCGAAGAAGCTCTACGACCTCGCCGACACCGCCACCAGCACCGTCACCACCGACTCCGACCTCGGCTCCGTGAACTCGCTCATGTCGTTCGCACGCGGCCTGAAGGGCATCGGCTCCGGCGACCTGCGCATGGTGACCATGCCGGTCCGCTACGACCCGGCCGACCCCAACCGCGTCATCGTCGAGAAGGCCAAGGCCCGGCAGGTCTGGGACGCCCTGAAGAACGACCGGTCCATCCCCGCGAGCGCCGTCAAGGACACCGCCGCGGGCAACGCCAAGGGCGTCGTGGAATAGATCGCCCGGGCCCCCGGTTTGGGGGGATGGCCCCAGTCCTGGCAGACTGGTACGTCGGCTCCGGTTCACGCGTGTCGCATCCCGCGGCGGCGACCCGGCGCCCTCCCGAAACTAGGAGACACCTTGAAGCGCGACATCCACCCCGAGTACGTCGAGACGCAGGTCAGCTGCACCTGTGGCGCGTCGTTCACCACCCGCAGCACGATCTCCAGCGGCACCATCCGCGCCGAGGTCTGCTCCGAGTGCCACCCGTTCTACACGGGCAAGCAGAAGATCCTCGACACCGGTGGCCGTGTGGCCCGCTTCGAGGCCCGCTTCGGCAAGGCTGCGGCCGGCTCCAAGAAGTAGCGAGCTCCAATCCGCCGGTCCACGGCCGCGCCCCCTCACAGGCGCGCCGGGACCGGCGTTTTTGGTCGCCCGCCTTCCCTTCCGCATCGCAGTACAGGAGCCCAAGATGTTCGAGGCCGTCGAGGAACTCGTCGGTGAGCACGCCGACCTGGAGAAGAAGCTCGCCGACCCGTCGGTCCACTCCGACCAGGCCAACGCGCGCAAGCTCAACAAGCGCTACGCCGAGCTGACTCCGATCGTCGCCACGTACCGCTCCTGGAAGCAGACCGGCGACGACATCGAGACGGCGAAGGAATTCGCCGCC
This sequence comes from Streptomyces panaciradicis, assembly GCF_023516615.1. Classification (GTDB taxonomy): domain Bacteria; phylum Actinomycetota; class Actinomycetes; order Streptomycetales; family Streptomycetaceae; genus Streptomyces; species Streptomyces panaciradicis. The sequence continues at coordinate 32,450 of NZ_JAMGBF010000087.1, read as the reverse complement.
GCCGACCCGGACTTCGCGGCCGAGGTCAAGGAGCTGGAGAAGCAGCGCGAGGAACTCACCGAGAAGCTGCGCCTGCTGCTCGTCCCGCGCGACCCCAGCGACGACAAGGACGTCATCCTGGAGATCAAGGCGGGCGCCGGCGGCGACGAGTCGGCCCTCTTCGCCGGCGACCTGCTGCGCATGTACCTGCGCTACGCCGAGCGCGTCGGCTGGAAGACCGAGATCATCGACGCCACCGAGTCCGAGCTGGGCGGCTACAAGGACGTCCAGGTCGCCGTGAAGACCAAGGGCGGCCAGGGCGCCACCGAACCGGGCCAGGGCGTCTGGGCGCGACTGAAGTACGAGGGCGGCGTGCACCGTGTGCAGCGCGTGCCGGCGACCGAGTCCCAGGGCCGCATCCACACCTCCGCGGCCGGTGTCCTCGTCACCCCCGAGGCCGAGGAGGTCGACGTCGAGATCAACCCCAACGACCTGCGCATCGACGTCTACCGCTCCTCCGGGCCGGGCGGCCAGTCGGTCAACACCACCGACTCCGCCGTGCGCATCACGCACCTGCCCACCGGAGTCGTCGCCTCCTGCCAGAACGAGAAGAGCCAGCTGCAGAACAAGGAGCAGGCGATGCGTATCCTGCGCTCCAGGCTGCTCGCCGCGGCGCAGGAGGAGGCCGAGAAGGAGGCCGCCGACGCCCGCCGCAGCCAGGTCCGCACCGTCGACCGATCCGAGAAGATCCGCACGTACAACTTCCCGGAGAACCGCATCTCGGACCACCGCGTCGGCTTCAAGGCCTACAACCTGGACCAGGTCCTGGACGGCGACCTCGACGCGGTGATCCAGGCCTGCGTCGACGCCGACTCGGCGGCGAAGCTGGCGGCCGCGTAACAGGCACGTACGCACGACCCAGTACGACACGGAGGACTTGCGTGAACCTGCTGCTCGCAGAGGTGGCACAGGCCACCCAGCGGCTGGCCGACGCCGGCGTGCCCTCGCCGCGCAACGACGCGGAGGAGCTCGCCGCGTTCGTGCACGGCGTGAAGCGGGGCGAGCTGCACTCCGTGAAGGACGCGGACTTCGACGCCCGCTACTGGGAGGTCATCGCCCGGCGCGAGCAGCGCGAGCCGCTGCAGCACATCACCGGGCGCGCCTACTTCCGCTACCTCGAACTCCACGTCGGGCCGGGCGTGTTCGTGCCGCGGCCGGAGACCGAGTCCGTCGTCGGGTGGGCCATAGACGCCGTGCGCGCCATGGACGTGGTCGAGCCGACCATCGTCGACCTGTGCACCGGCTCCGGCGCCATCGCGCTCGCCCTGGCCCAGGAGGTCCCGCGCTCCAAGGTGCACGCCGTGGAGCTGTCGGAGGACGCCCTGGTGTGGACCCGCAAGAACGTCGAGGGCTCACGGGTCGACCTGCGGCAGGGCAACGCCCTGGACGCCTTCCCCGACCTCGACGGCCAGGTCGACCTCGTCATCTCCAACCCGCCCTACATCCCGCTCACCGAGTGGGAGTACGTCGCCCCCGAGGCGCGGGACTACGATCCCGAACTCGCCCTGTTCTCCGGGGAGGACGGCCTCACCCTGATCCGCGGTCTGGAGCGGACCGCGCACCGGCTGCTGCGGCCGGGCGGCGTCGTCGTCATCGAGCACGCCGACACCCAGGGCGGCCAGGTGCCGTGGATCTTCACCGAGGAACGCGGCTGGGCGGACGCGGCCGACCACCCCGACCTCAACAACCGCCCCCGGTTCGCCACGGCCCGCAAGGCGCTGCCGTGAGCACCGCACGGATCCTTTGCCCGAAGCACGTGTACGAGGAGGCCCGCTAGAGATGGCACGGCGATACGACACCAACGACGCGACCGACCGCATCACCGGTCTGCGCGAGGCCGCGTCCGCCGTCCGCCGTGGCGAGCTGGTCGTCCTGCCGACCGACACGGTGTACGGCATCGGCGCGGACGCGTTCTCCTCGGAGGCCGTCACCGACCTGCTGGCGGCCAAGGGCCGGGGCCGCGCCATGCCCACGCCCGTCCTCATCGGCTCCCCGAACACCCTGCACGGCCTGGTCACGGACTTCTCCGAGATGGCCTGGGAGCTGGTCGACGCCTTCTGGCCCGGCGCGCTGACGCTGATCGCCAAGCACCAGCCGTCCCTGCAGTGGGACCTGGGGGACACCCGGGGCACGGTGGCCGTCCGCATGCCGCTGCACCCCGTCGCCATCGAGCTGCTGACCGAGGTCGGCCCCATGGCGGTCTCCTCCGCCAACATCAGCGGCCACCCGGCGCCGGAGGACTGCGACGCCGCCCAGGAGATGCTCGGCGACTCCGTCTCCGTCTACCTCGACGGCGGCCCCACCCCCGGCAACGTGCCGTCCTCCATCGTCGACGTCAGCGGACCGGTGCCGGTGCTGCTGCGGGAGGGCGCGCTGTCGCCAGAGGAGCTGCGCAAGGTCGTACCGGACCTCGAGGTGGCCAATTGACGGCCCCTGACGCGGGGCGTGGCATAGGCAACGGGGAAGGCATGGCGGAGATCACGACGACGTTCGTGGGGCTTCCGCGCGACTGCTTCCGCATCCTCCACGTCAGCACCGGCAACGTCTGCCGCTCGCCCATCACCGAGCGGCTGACCCGGCATTACGTGAAACAGCGACTCGGCGTCCTGGGCGCCGCGCTGATCGTGGAGAGCGCGGGCACCTGGGGCCACGAGGGCGCGCCCATGGAGGCCAACGCGGAGGCCGTGCTGGCCGACTTCGGCGCCGACGCCTCCGGGTTCACCGGGCGGGAGCTGCTGGACGAGCACGTCATCATGGCCGACCTCGTCCTGACGGCCACCCGCGACCACCGCGCCCAGGTCATCTCCATGGGCCACTCGGCGGGCCTGCGCACCTTCACGCTGAAGGAGTTCACCCGGCTGGTCCGCGCGATCGACCCGGCGACCCTGCCCCCGCTGGAGGAGGGCATAGTCGTCCGCGCGCGGGCCCTGGTGCGCGCGGCGGCGGCTCTACGCGGGTGGCTGCTGGCGCCCACCCTGGAAGCGGACGAGGTGTACGACCCGTACGGGGCGCCGCTGAGCTTCTTCCGGTCCATCGGCGACGAGATACACCAGGCGCTCGATCCGGTGGTGACGGCGCTGACCGGAGTGCCCGCGCGCAGGTGACCGCGGTGGCGGACGGACCGTCAAGGGGCTCACCGGGTCACCGGAAGAGACCTCACGACCGGGCGCCCCACCAGTACCGGGCCTACATTGGTCCTACGTCACCGTCGACGTACGGAGCCCACCATGCCGGTCACCCATGCCCCCGCACCCGCCGACGTCCTGCGGCGGCAGGACCCCGAGCTGGCCGACATCCTGCTCGGGGAGCTCGACCGGCAGTCGACGACCCTGCAGCTGATCGCCGCCGAGAACTTCACCTCGCCGGCCGTGCTGGCCGCCCTCGGATCGGTGCTGGCCAACAAGTACGCGGAGGGCTATCCGGGCGCCCGGCACCACGGCGGCTGCGAGATCGTCGACGTCGCCGAGCGGCTGGCCGTCGAGCGCGCCAAGGCCCTGTTCGGCGCCGAGCACGCCAACGTCCAGTCGCACTCGGGGTCCTCAGCCGTCCTCGCCGCCTACGCCGCCCTGCTGCGGCCCGGCGACACCGTCCTCGCCCTCGGCCTGCCCTACGGCGGCCACCTCACCCACGGCTCGCCCGCGAACTTCTCCGGCCGCTGGTTCGACTTCGTCGGCTACGGGGTGGACGCGGAGACCGGGCTCATCGACTACGACCAGGTCAGAACCCTGGCCCGCAGCCACCGGCCGAAGGCGATCGTGTGCGGCTCCATCGCCTACCCCCGGCACATCGACTACGCCCTCTTCCGTGAGGTCGCCGACGAGGTGGGCGCCTATCTGATCGCCGACGCCGCGCATCCCATCGGGCTCGTCGCCGGGGGAGCGGCGCCCAGCCCGGTGCCGTACGCGGACATCGTCTGCGCGACCACCCACAAGGTGCTGCGCGGGCCGCGCGGCGGCATGCTGCTGTGCGGTGGCGAGCTGGCCGAGCGGGTCGACCGGGCGGTCTTCCCGTTCACCCAGGGCGGGGCGCAGATGCACACCATCGCCGCGAAGGCCGTCGCGTTCGGGGAGGCGGCAACACCGGCGTTCGCCGCGTACGCCCATCAGGTGGTCGCCAACGCGAAGGTCCTCGCGGCCGGGCTGGCCGCGGAGGGGCTGGTCGTGACGACGGGCGGCACGGACACGCACCTCATCACCGCCGACCCCGCGCCCCTCGGCGTCGACGGGCGCACCGCGCGCGGGCGGCTCGCGGCGGCCGGGATGGTGCTGGACTGCTGCGCCCTGCCGCACGCGGACGCGCGCGGGCTGCGGCTCGGCACGGCCGCGGTGACCACCCAGGGGATGGGGGAGAAGGAGATGTCTCACATCGCCGCATTGTTCGCACAGGTGCTGCGCGGTGAGGTGGAGACTCAGAAGGCGCGTGATCAAGTCCGTGAGCTGGCCGGTAGATTTCAGCCGTATCCCGGCTGAGCGGGGGTAGGCGCACCTGCGTCGACGTGCGTGCACCGGCACGCACAGCCACGCGTGCAACCATCGTCGCTACCCGGAAGTCCCCACTGGTATGCGTCCGTCGCTAGGGTGTGGGGCTGAGATGGCCAGCGAGACCTGTGGGGAAGCCCGTGCGTGAATACCTGCTGACGCTCTGCATCACGGCCGCGGTGACGTATCTGCTGACAGGGCCGGTACGGAAGTTCGCGATCGTGGCCGGAGCCATGCCGGAGATCAGGGCCCGTGACGTGCACCGGGAGCCCACTCCGCGCCTCGGCGGTATCGCGATGTTCTTCGGTCTGTGCGCCGGACTGCTGGTCGCGGACCATCTGACCAACCTCAACGAGGTGTTCACCAAGTCCAACGAGCCGCGGGCGCTGCTGTCCGGGGCCGCGCTGATCTGGCTGATCGGCGTGCTGGACGACAAGTTCGAGATCGACGCCCTGATCAAGCTCGGCGGCCAGATGATCGCGGCCGGCGTGATGGTCATGCAGGGTCTGACGATCCTGTGGCTGCCCATCCCCAAGGTCGGCACGGTGGCGCTGACCCAGTGGCAGGGCACGCTGCTGACGGTGGCGCTCGTCGTGATCACCATCAACGCGGTGAACTTCGTGGACGGCCTCGACGGCCTGGCCTCCGGCATGGTGTGCATCGCGGCCGCCGCGTTCTTCATGTACTCGTACCGCATCTGGTACTCGTACGGCATCGAGTCGGCCGCCCCCGCGACGCTGTTCGCGGCCGTGCTGATGGGCATGTGCCTGGGCTTCCTGCCGCACAACATGCACCCGGCGCGGATCTTCATGGGCGACTCGGGCTCGATGCTGATCGGGCTGGTGCTGGCCGCGGGCGCGATCTCCATCACCGGGCAGGTCGACCCGGACAGCCTGTTCGGCGGGTCCGAGCGGCAGGCGGTGCACCAGATGGTGCCGGTCTACATCCCGCTGCTGCTGCCGCTGACGATCATCGCGATCCCGGCCGCCGACCTGGTGCTGGCCATCGTGCGCCGCACCTGGCGCGGTCAGTCGCCGTTCGCCGCGGACCGCGGCCACCTGCACCACCGGCTGCTGGAGATCGGTCACTCGCACAGCCGGGCCGTGCTGATCATGTACTTCTGGTCGGCGCTGATCGCGTTCGGCGCGCTCGCCTACTCGGTCAACTCCGCGTCGATGTGGATCGTGCTCGGCATCGTGATCCTCAGCGCGATCGGCCTCGTCCTGCTCCTGCTGCCGCGCTTCACGCCGCGTGCCCCGCGCTGGGCCGAGGCCTTCGTGCCGCCGCGCTACCGGCGCCGTCGCGCGGCCTCAGCGGCCTTGGCGCAGGCGGCAGTTGAGGCTTCGGAGGAGGAGCCGTGCGATGCGGAGGAGCGCACCCCGGTCGTGGCCGGTGTGGCGGGAGTCAACGGAGCGACCGCTCTCAGCGCCCGTTCGCGCTTCCTGGACAGGCGAAAGGCCGGAACGTCCCGCTGACGTTCACAAGGTAAGAATCTGACTAGAGCATTGCCAAGTCGTGGGGTTGCAAAGCGACCCAATACCAGACAACTTGGCCCTGTTTTTGCACAGACGGGCACTGTCACTCTCATGTGTGACAGCGAGCACACCTTCTTGGTAAAGACCGCATCAAATAGTTTGTGATACGGTTCACGAGAACCCAGGACAGAGCCGAAGGACCGCAGTGCGACGGTCCATTGGCCGTGAGTTCCCCTCTCACCCCGGGACTACGCTCGTCCATGACGACACCCTGCCCCCCCTGCGAAAGCGGAGTTGCCGCCATGCCGTCCAACGACGTCCGGAACCTACTGCCGATCGCTGTGCCCACAGCGGCCGCCGGCGTGGTCGCCGTCGCCGTCAGCGCTGCGGTCGCCGGCGGCAAGGGCGCGATCGGGGCGGCTGTCGGTGTCGTACTGGCGATGCTGTTCATGGGCCTCGGTCTCTACGTCCTTCAGTGGACGGCAAAAACGCTCCCGCAGTTGTTCCAGGCCATGGGGCTGATGCTCTACGTCGCCCAACTCCTGCTGCTCATGATCTTCGTGGCCGTCTTCAAGGGCACGTCTCTCTTCAACGGCAAGGCGTTCGCGCTCTCCCTGGTGATCGCGACCGTCGTGTGGATGGCCACGCAGGCCCGTGCACACATGAAGTCCAAGATCTTCTACGTCGATCCGGACTCCGAGAAGAGCGACAGGCCCGAGAAGACAGGGTCGTCGTCGTGAGAGGTAGGGGCGGGATAAGGGCGTGCGAGATCTCCTGCTATCGTCCGGTGCCAACTGCGGCATCGCGGGCGCGGGCATCTGAGCTGACGCCTGTTCGATCGCGAGGCTCGAAGCCCCCCAGCCGCTCTCACATCCGTAACACCAGTCCGGTGCCGACCCGCGGCCGTGCGCCGCGCCGACACAACGAGGTTGCCGAACCCATGCGTCACGCCGAAGGAGCCCGCGGTGAGTGCTGACCCGACCCAGCTCGCCTTTGAGTGGGATTGCCGCATCCTGTCCGACAACGGCTGTGGCTTCCCGGCTCCGGGCCTGCACTCGTTCCTCTTCAAGCCGATCGTCACCGTCGGCGGGTTCGAGTTCAACAAGGTGATGCTGCTCGCGCTCATCACCACCCTGATCGTCACCGTCTTCTTCTCGGCCGCCTTCGGCAAGGCCAAGGTCGTCCCGGGCAAGCTGCAGATGGTCGGCGAGGCGGGCTACGACTTCGTCCGCCGGGGCATCGTCTACGAGACGCTGGGCAAGCGCGAGGGCGAGAAGTACGTCCCGCTCATGGTCTCGCTGTTCTTCTTCATCTGGATCATGAACGTCTGGTCCGTGATCCCGCTGGCGCAGTTCCCGGTGTCGTCGATCATCGCCTTCCCGGCGGTGCTCGCCGCGATCGTCTACATCACCTGGCTGTCGCTGACCTTCAAGAAGCACGGTTTCGTCGGCGGCTTCAAGAACCTCACCGGCTACGACAAGTCGCTCGGCGCGGTCCTCCCGCTCGTCGTGATCATCGAGTTCTTCTCGAACGTGCTGGTCCGCCCGTTCACGCACGCGGTCCGACTCTTCGCCAACATGTTCGCCGGCCACCTGCTCCTCGCGATGTTCACCGTCGCCAGCTGGTACCTGCTGAACAGCTACATGATCCCGGCGGCGGGCGTCTCGTTCGTCATGACGGTGATCATGATCCTCTTCGAGCTCTTCGTCCAGGCCGTTCAGGCGTACGTCTTCGTCCTCCTGGCCTGCTCCTACGTTCAGGGCGCTCTCGCCGAGCACCACTGAGCACCGTCCGCCCCACCCCCACCAGTCGTCCGGTGGCCAACCCCCACCGGTCCGTAAAAGAGAAGGAAGAAACGGCATGTCCGCTGCCATCGACCTCGCCGCCGGCGTCTCGGGTTCCCTCGGTTCCATCGGTTACGGCCTCGCGGCCATCGGCCCCGGCATCGGTATCGGCATCATCTTCGGTAACGGCACCCAGGCCCTCGCCCGTCAGCCCGAGGCGGCCGGTCTGATCCGCGCCAACCAGATCCTGGGCTTCGCGTTCTGTGAGGCGCTCGCCCTCATCGGCATCGTTATGCCGTTCGTGTTCGGTCAGTAAGACCTACTGACCCGACACGTATCGACGAAAGGCACTGATGTGATCGCCAACCTGGTTCAGCTGGCGGCCGAGGAGAAGCAGAACCCCCTCGTCCCGCCCGGCCCCGAACTGCTCGTCGGCACCATCGCCTTCGCCATCGTGTTCTTCTTCTTCTGGAAGAAGCTGCTCCCGAACATCAACAAGGTTCTGGAGGAGCGCCGCGAGGCGATCGAGGGTGGCATCGAGAAGGCCGAGGCCGCTCAGGTCGAGGCCCAGAGCGTTCTCGAGCAGTACAAGGCCCAGCTCGCCGAGGCCCGGCACGAGGCCGCGCGTCTGCGCCAGGAGGCGCAGGAGCAGGGTGCCGCGCTCATCGCCGAGATGCGCGCCGAGGGCCAGCGGCAGCGCGAGGAGATCGTCGCCGCGGGTCACGCGCAGATCGAGGCCGACCGCAAGGCCGCCGCGTCCGCGCTGCGGCAGGACGTCGGTCACCTCGCGACCGAGCTGGCCGGCAAGCTCGTCGGCGAGTCCCTCGAGGACCACGCCCGGCAGAGCCGTGTCATCGACCGCTTCCTCGACGAGCTCGAGGAGAAGGCCGAGGCCACCCGATGAACGGAGCGAGCCGCGAGGCACTGGCCGCCGCACGCGAGCGTCTCGACGCGCTGACGGACTCCACGTCCGCCGACGCGGCGAAGCTCGCCGACGAGCTGGCCGCCGTCACCGCGCTGCTCGACCGCGAGGTCAGCTTGCGTCGGGTCCTGACCGACCCGGCGCAGGCCGGTGAGGCCAAGGCCGCGCTCGCCGAGCGTCTGCTCGGCGGCCAGGTCGGCGGCCAGGCCGTGGACCTGGTGTCCGGCATGGTGCGTTCCCGCTGGTCGCAGTCGCGCGACCTGGTGGACGCGCTGGAGGAGCTGGCGAACACCGCCGACCTCACCGCCGCGCAGAAGCGGGGCGCGCTCGACGACGTCGAGGACGAGCTGTTCCGGTTCGGCCGGATCGTCTCCTCCAGCACCGAGCTGCGTGCCGCGCTGACCGACCGCGCCGCCACCGGCTCGGCCAAGGTCGAGCTGCTGCACCGGCTGCTGGACCGCCGGACCGTCCCGACGACCGAGCGTCTGGTGACGCGCCTTGTGACCGCGCCGCGGGGACGTAGCCTGGAGTCGGGACTGGAGTCCCTGTCCAAGCTCGCCGCCGAGCGCCGGGAGCGCCTGGTCGCCGTCGTCACCTCGGCGGTGCCGCTGAGCGACGGGCAGAAGCAGCGCCTGGGCGCCGCCCTGGCCAAGCTCTACGGCCGCCAGATGCACCTGAACATCGACGTGGACCCCGAGGTCCTCGGCGGGATCCGGGTGCAGGTCGGCGACGAGGTCATCAACGGCTCGATCGCGGACCGCATCGAGGACGCCGGCCGCCGACTGGCGAGCTAGCAGCAACTCAATACGACGTAGTAAGACGGCCCGAGTTGGGCCGTGCAGAGGATTCCTGGGGGTCGCCCCCAGACCCCCAAGTTGAAACTTCGGGCCCAACAAGGAGAGCAGGGAACCCAGATGGCGGAGCTCACGATCCGGCCGGAGGAGATCCGGGACGCGCTGGAGAACTTCGTCCAGTCGTACAAGCCGGACGCGGCCTCGCGCGAGGAGGTCGGTACGGTCACCCTTGCCGGCGACGGCATCGCGAAGGTCGAGGGCCTGCCCTCGGCCATGGCCAACGAACTGCTGAAGTTCGAGGACGGCACCCTCGGTCTCGCCCTCAACCTCGAGGAGCGCGAGATCGGCTGCGTCGTCCTCGGTGAGTTCAGCGGCATCGAGGAGGGTCAGCCGGTCACCCGTACCGGCGAGGTGCTCTCCGTGGCCGTCGGCGAGGGCTACCTCGGCCGCGTCGTCGACCCGCTCGGCAACCCGATCGACGGCCTCGGCGAGATCGAGACCAGCGGTCGTCGTGCCCTCGAGCTGCAGGCCCCCACGGTCATGCAGCGCAAGTCGGTGCACGAGCCGATGGAGACCGGCTACAAGGCCGTCGACGCGATGACCCCGGTCGGCCGCGGCCAGCGCCAGCTGATCATCGGTGACCGCCAGACCGGCAAGACCGCCCTGGCCGTCGACACGATCATCAACCAGCGTGACAACTGGCGCACCGGCGACCCGAAGAAGCAGGTCCGCTGCATCTACGTCGCCATCGGCCAGAAGGGCTCCACCATCGCGTCGGTCCGCCGCGCGCTGGAGGAGAACGGCGCGCTGGAGTACACGACCATCGTCGCCGCCCCCGCGTCCGACCCGGCCGGCTTCAAGTACCTGGCGCCGTACACCGGTTCGGCCATCGGTCAGCAGTGGATGTACGAGGGCAAGCACGTCCTCATCATCTTCGACGACCTGTCGAAGCAGGCCGACGCCTACCGCGCCGTGTCGCTGCTGCTGCGCCGCCCGCCGGGCCGCGAGGCCTACCCGGGTGACGTCTTCTACCTGCACTCCCGTCTGCTGGAGCGCTGCGCGAAGCTCTCCGACGACATGGGCGCCGGCTCGATGACCGGTCTGCCGATCGTCGAGACCAAGGCCAACGACGTCTCGGCGTTCATCCCGACCAACGTCATCTCCATCACCGACGGCCAGTGCTTCCTGGAGTCGGACCTGTTCAACGCCGGTCAGCGCCCCGCGCTGAACGTCGGTATCTCCGTCTCCCGAGTCGGTGGTTCCGCGCAGCACAAGGCGATGAAGCAGGTCTCCGGCCGTCTGCGCGTCGACCTCGCCCAGTTCCGTGAGCTGGAGGCCTTCGCCGCCTTCGGTTCCGACCTGGACGCCGCGTCGAAGGCTCAGCTGGAGCGCGGCCAGCGCATGGTCGAGCTGCTGAAGCAGGCCCAGTACCAGCCGATGTCGACCGAGGACCAGGTCGTCTCGGTGTGGGCCGGCACCACCGGCAAGATGGACGACGTCCCGGTGGCCGACATCCGCCGCTTCGAGCGCGAGCTCCTCGAGTACCTGCACCGCAAGGAGCAGGGCCTCATGACCTCCATCAAGGAGGGCGGCAAGATGTCGGACGACACCCTCACCGCCGTCGCCGACGCGATCGCCGAGTTCAAGAAGCAGTTCGAGACCTCGGACGGAAAGCTTCTCGGCGAGGACGCTCCGGCCGCCGCCAAGTGACGTAAGGAAGGGACCTGACTCATGGGAGCCCAGCTCCGGGTCTACAAGCGTCGCATCCGATCCGTCACCGCGACCAAGAAGATCACCAAGGCGATGGAGATGATCGCCGCCTCGCGCGTCGTCAAGGCGCAGCGCAAGGTGGCGGCCTCCACGCCGTACGCGCGGGAACTGACGCGCGCGGTCACGGCGGTCGGTACCGGCTCGAACACCAAGCACCCGCTGACCACGCAGGCCGAGACGGTCACGCGGTCCGCGGTGCTGCTCCTGACGAGCGACCGCGGCCTCGCCGGTGCCTTCAACTCCAACGCCATCAAGAAGGCGGAGCAGCTCACCGAGCGGCTGGAGCGCGAGGGCCAGGAGGTCGTGACCTACATCGTCGGCCGCCGTGGTGTCGCCCACTACAACTTCCGTGAGCGCACGGTCGCGGAGTCGTGGACGGGCTTCACCGACGAGCCCACGTACGCGGACGCCAAGAAGGTCGCGGCTCCGCTGATCGAGGCCATCGAGAAGGAGACGGCCGAGGGCGGCGTGGACGAGCTCCACATCGTCTTCACCGAGTTCGTCTCGATGATGACGCAGACGGCCCTCGACGACCGTCTGCTGCCGCTCAGCCTCGAAGAGGTCGCCAAGGAGGCCGCGCCCAAGGGCGAGATCCTCCCTCTGTACGACTTCGAGCCCTCGGCGGAGGACGTCCTCGACGCCCTGCTGCCGCGCTACGTGGAGAGCCGTATCTACAACGCGCTCCTCCAGTCGGCCGCTTCCAAGCACGCCGCCACCCGGCGCGCGATGAAGTCGGCGACCGACAACGCGGGTGAGCTCATCGAGACGCTCTCCCGGCTTGCCAACGCGGCCCGCCAGGCCGAAATCACCCAGGAAATCAGCGAGATCGTCGGTGGCGCCAGCGCCCTGGCCGACGCGACCGCGGGGAGTGACCGCTAATGACCACCACTGTTGAGACCGCGACGGCCACGGGCCGCGTCGCCCGGGTCATCGGCCCGGTCGTCGACGTGGAGTTCCCCGTCGACGCGATGCCGGAGATCTACAACGCGCTGCACGTCGAGGTGGCCGACCCGGCCAACGCCGGCGAGAAGAAGATCCTGACCCTGGAGGTCGCCCAGCACCTGGGTGACGGCCTGGTCCGCACGATCTCCATGCAGCCCACCGACGGTCTGGTCCGCCAGGCCGCGGTGACCGACACGGGCACGGGCATCACCGTCCCGGTCGGCGACTTCACCAAGGGCAAGGTGTTCAACACCCTCGGTGAGGTGCTGAACGTCGACGAGTCCTACGACGGCGAGCGCTGGTCCATCCACCGCAAGGCGCCGAACTTCGACGAGCTCGAGTCGAAGACCGAGATGTTCGAGACCGGCGTCAAGGTCATCGACCTGCTGACCCCGTACGTCAAGGGCGGCAAGATCGGTCTGTTCGGCGGTGCCGGCGTCGGCAAGACGGTGCTCATCCAGGAGATGATCTACCGCGTCGCCAACAACCACGACGGTGTCTCCGTGTTCGCCGGTGTCGGTGAGCGCACCCGTGAGGGCAACGACCTCATCGAGGAGATGTCGGACTCGGGCGTCATCGACAAGACCGCGCTGGTCTTCGGTCAGATGGACGAGCCCCCGGGCACCCGTCTGCGCGTGGCCCTCGCGGGTCTGACCATGGCGGAGTACTTCCGCGATGTGCAGAAGCAGGACGTGCTGTTCTTCATCGACAACATCTTCCGCTTCACCCAGGCCGGTTCCGAGGTGTCGACCCTGCTCGGCCGTATGCCCTCCGCGGTGGGTTACCAGCCGAACCTGGCCGACGAGATGGGTCTCCTCCAGGAGCGCATCACCTCGACCCGTGGTCACTCGATCACCTCGATGCAGGCGATCTACGTCCCCGCGGACGACCTGACCGACCCGGCCCCGGCCACCACCTTCGCCCACCTCGACGCGACGACGGTTCTCTCCCGTCCGATCTCCGAGAAGGGCATCTACCCGGCCGTGGACCCGCTGGACTCCACGTCCCGCATCCTGGACCCCCGCTACATCGCGCAGGACCACTACGACGCCGCCATGCGCGTCAAGACGATCCTGCAGAAGTACAAGGACCTCCAGGACATCATCGCGATCCTCGGTATCGACGAGCTCGGCGAGGAGGACAAGCTCGTCGTCCACCGTGCCCGTCGCGTGGAGCGCTTCCTGTCCCAGAACACCCACGTCGCCAAGCAGTTCACCGGCGTCGACGGGTCGGACGTCCCGCTGGACGAGTCGATCGCGGCCTTCAACGCGATCTGCGACGGCGAGTACGACCACTTCCCGGAGCAGGCGTTCTTCATGTGCGGTGGCCTCGAGGACCTCAAGGCCAACGCCAAGGAGCTCGGCGTCTCCTGAACTCCCTGAGTTCGACTGAGGGGGCGGGTGCGTCCCGCCCCCTCTTTCACGCCTACTAGACTTGTAACCAACACCCGGCCGAACCGCCGGGTGGTGACCCGAGGAGCCACCTTGGCTGCTGAGCTGCACGTCGCGCTGGTCGCGGCCGACCGAGAGGTCTGGTCCGGCGAGGCCACCCTGGTCGTCGCGCGCACCACGTCCGGCGACATCGGCGTCATGCCCGGTCACCAGCCGCTGCTCGGTGTGCTGGAGTCGGGCCCGGTGACCATCCGTACGAGTGATGGTGGGACGGTCGTCGCCGCGGTGCACGGCGGTTTCATCTCGTTCGCCGACGACAAGCTGTCGCTGCTGGCCGAGATCGCCGAGCTGTCGGACGAGATCGACGTCCAGCGCGTGGAACGCGAGCTGGAGCGGGCGAAGGCGGAGGGCGACGCCGCCGCCGAGCGCCGCGCGGATGTACGACTGCGTGCGGCGGCCACGCGCTGAGGCCGCGCGGAGTCGCATGACGTCACTCAGCCGCGGTCGGCACCGGAGCAATCCGGCGCCGACCGCGGCTGAGGCAGATATGGATGTTTTTTCCGTTCCGTTACCTGTATTCGGTACCTAGGAGACGAGGAGGTCGGTGTCGATGGTCCTCGCTCTGACTGTGTGCGGAATCGTCGTGGCACTCGTGGTGCTGGCGCTGTTCGTCTTCGGTCTCCGCCGCAGACTCATCCAGCGCTCCGGGGGCACCTTCGATTGTTCCCTGCGCTGGGACGTCCCCGAGAAGGCCGACACCAGCGGAAAAGGCTGGAGCTACGGCGTCGCCCGCTACAACGGCGACCGCATCGAGTGGTACCGCGTCTTCTCCTACGCCTACCGGCCGCGCCGCGTCCTGGAGCGCGCCGCGATCGAGGTGGCCGGCCGCCGCCTCCCCGAGGGAGAGGAGGAGCTGGCCCTCCTCTCCGACGCCGTCGTCCTGACCTGCCTGCACCGCGGCACGCGCCTCGAACTCGCCATGAGCGAGGACGCGTTGACCGGTTTCCTCGCGTGGCTGGAGGCGGCGCCTCCCGGTCAGCGTGTCAACGTGGCCTGACACACCGGGTTCGGTACGTCCGCCTGCGAGGTGACCACGGACCGCGTCTCGTGGCCGAACGTCACCGTTATGTTGACCGGCGAGGCGGCCAGCAGAGCCGCGGCCGCGGCCCCGGCGAACCCCCCGTAGGACACCGCCCGGGAGGCGGTGGGCCGTGCGTTTCCATGCGACTTGCGGGACCTGCGTTTCATTCTTCCCCCATGAATACGTTCTTCCGCTTATTGCCTGAGATAAAGGATGTGCCCGGTCAGGGGTCCCTCGCACCTGCCGACCTTCCCGCCCAAGGGGCCGGATGACCCCACGCCGCGCACGCCTGGGGCGCGCGGCATGTGCCGCGCGCCCCAGGTGGTGGATTCAGGCCGTCAGCTCATTCCGCTGCTGATGGCGCTCACCAGCTCTCCGTTGCTCGTGTCGCCGCTGAACTCCCAGAAGAACGCGCCGCCGAGTCCCTGGGACTTGGCCCAGCTCATCTTTCCGGCGATGGTCGACGGGGTGTCGTAGGACCACCAGTTGCTGCCGCAGTGCGCGTAGGCCGTGCCCGCGACCGTGCCGGTTGCCGGGCAGGACGTCTTGAGGACCTTGTAGTCCTCGATGCCCTGCTCGTAGGTGCCGGCCGCCGGGCCCGTGGCGGTGCCGCCGGGTGCGTCCTGGGTCACGCCCGTCCAGCCGCGGCCGTAGAAGCCGATGCCGATGAGCAGCTTCTTCGCGGGGACGCCGATCGCCTTGAACTTGGCCATCGCGTCGGCCGTGGTGAAGCCGGCCTTCGGGATGCCGGAGTACGAGGTGAGCGGGGAGTGCGGGGCGGTGGGGCCCTTCGCGTCCCAGGCGCCGAAGAAGTCGTACGTCATCACGTTGTACCAGTCGACGTACTGCGCGGCGCCCGCGTAGTCGGCGGCCTCGATCTTGCCGCCGGCCGAGCCGTCGGCCGTGGTGGCCGCCGTGACCAGGTTGTTCGAGCCGAACTTGGCGCGCAGCGCGGCCATCACGTTCTTGAAGGCCGCCGCCCCGCTGGTGTCGCAGCTCAGGCCGCAGGCGTTCGGGTACTCCCAGTCGATGTCGATGCCGTCGAAGACGTCGGCCCAGCGCGGGTCCTCGACCAGGTTGTAGCAGGACTGCGCGAATGCCGCCGGGTTGGCCGCGGCCTGGGCGAAGCCACCGGACCAGGTCCAGCCGCCGAAGGACCACAGCACCTTGATGTTCGGGTACTTGGCCTTCAGCTCGCGCAGCTGGTTGAAGTTGCCGCGCAGCGGCTGGTCCCAGGTGTCGGCGACGCCGCTGACCGACTGGTCGGCGGTGAACGCCTTGTCGTAGTCGGCGTAGGAGTCGCCGATCGCGCACTGGCCGTTGGTGACGTTGCCGAAGGCGTAGTTGATGTGCGTGATCTTCGCCGCCGAGCCGGACGTCACCAGGTTCTTGACGTTGTAGTTGCGGCCGTAGATGCCCCACTCGGTGAAGTAGCCGAGCTTGACCTTGTCGCCGGTGGTCGGCGGCGGGTCGGTGGTGCCGCCGGTGGTGTGCACCGCGACCGCGCCGCTGACGGGACCGGTCTGGTCGGCGGTGTCACGGGCCTGGACGGTGTAGGAGTAGTCGGTGCCGGCGGTGAGGCCGCTGTCCGTCCAGCTCGTGCCGGTGACGGTCGAGACGACCTTGCCGTCGCGCAGGACGTCGTAGTTCTTGACGCCCTTGTCGTCGGTGGCGGCGCTCCAGGACAGCTTCACCGAGGTGTCGGTGACGGAGGAGGCGGTGGGCGTGCCCGGCGCGGACGGAGCCGCGTCGCCGGGGACCGTGGTGCCGTCGCAACTGTCGCCGTTCAGCTTGCAGTTGGACGGCGAGCCGGAGCCCGCGCCGTTGAAGCCGAAGGAGACCGAGGCGCCGGGGGCCAGGGTGCCGTTGTACGACTTGTTCTTGGCGGTCCAGTGGGTGCCGGAGTTCGTGACGTCCGCGTCCCACGCGGAGGTGACGGACGTGCCGGAGGGGAAGTCCCACTCGACGGTCCAGGAACTGATGCTGCTGGAGCCGGTGTTCTTGATGGTCCACTGACCGCCGAAGCCGGTTCCCCAGTCCTGGGTCTTGGTGTACGTGGCGGTCGCGTTCGTCGCGGCCTGGGCGGGGCTCGCGAGGCCGACCAGTCCGGCCAGGGGGAGCAACAGGGTCGCGAACCCTGCCGCGGCTCTGTGTCTGAAGCGCATGCTGCGCCTCCCTCTTCGTCAAGGGGGTGGGGGCGCGACTGAGCCTTCACGCCCACGGTGTCGCGAGAATAGAAAGGTCTGGACCACGGGTCAATAGGTCTGGACCACTTGACTTCGGGGCCCGCTCAGACACCCAACTCCTGCGCGAGCACCGCCGCTTGCACCCGGCTGCGCAGCTCCAGCTTGCCCAGCAGGCGGCTGACGTGCGTCTTCACCGTCGCCTCGGCCATGTCGAGCCGCTCGGCGATACCCGCGTTGGACAGACCCTCGCCCAGACAGGACAGCACCTCCCGCTCGCGCCGGGTGAGGGCGTCGAGGACCGCCGGGTCCCTCGGCTCCCGTACCGGCCCGGCGGCGAACTCGGCGATCAGGCGGCGGGTGACGGCCGGCGCGATCAGGCCCTCGCCGCGGGCGACCGTGCGCACCGCCTCCAGCAGGTCCTGCGCGTCGGTGTTCTTCAGCAGGAACCCGGCCGCCCCCGCGCGCAGCGCCCCGAACACGTACTCGTCCAGATCGAAGGTGGTCAGCACCAGCACGTCGGCGAGCCGCTCCCCGGTGATGCGCCGGGTCGCCGACACCCCGTCCAGCAACGGCATCTGAACATCCATCAGCACCACGTCCGGCCGCACCTGGCGGGCCAGCGCCACCGCCTGCTCCCCGTCCGCCGCCTCGCCGGCCACCTCGATGTCGGGGGCGCTGCGCAGGATCAGGACGAGCCCGGCGCGCACGGCGGCCTGGTCCTCGGCGACCAGCACTCGGATCACGGTCGGTCTCCTTCGGCGTCTCGGTGTGCCCCGGCGGCGCGGTCCGCCGTGGCGGGGCGGTGCGCTTCGGCGCCCCGGTCCGGCTCGGTGAGCGGCAGCGTGGCGCGCACGGTCCACAGCGTGCCCTCGACTCCCGCCGTGAACGTGCCGCCGAGCAGCGCGGCCCGTTCCCGCATGCCGACCAGCCCGGCCCCGGAACCGGGCGCGCGCGGCCCGTCCCGGTCGCCGTACGGGCTGCTCACCCGCACGTCGAGCACCCCGTCCCGCCGGGCCAGCCGCACGGTCACGCGACCGGGGCAGGCGTGCTTGAGGGCGTTGGTCAAGGACTCCTGGACGATGCGGTACGCGGCCAGTTCCACGGGCGCGGGGACCGGACCGTGCCCGGCGTCGAGGGTGACGTCCAGGCCGTTGGCGCGGGCGCCGTCGACCAGCGCGGGCAGGCCGTCCAGGGTCGGGACCGCGCTGGGCGCGCCCGGCCCGTCGCGCAGGATGCCGATCAGCCGGCGCATCTCGGCAAGCCCCTCGACGCTGTTCTCCCGGATGACGGCGAGGGCCTCCCGGGAGGTCCCGGGATCGTCGATGGACAGCGCGGCCGTCGAGTGGATGGCGATGGCGGACAGGTGGTTGGCCACCATGTCGTGCAACTCCCGCGCCATCCGCGCCCGTTCCGCGATGACCGCCTGACTGCGGTCCATCTCGGCGAGCAGCGCGGTCTGTTCGGCGCGCAGCCGGGCCGCCTCGGCCGCGTCCCGGTGGTCGCGCACGATCCAGCCGGTCGAGGCCGGCGCGTACGCCACGACCCCGACGACCACACCGATCAGCAGCGCCTGCGGGACCCGCCACACCGCGAACGGCACCAGCGTCGCGGCCACCGTGAGCAGCCCGGTGATCCACTGGATGCGGCGGGCCGAGGCGAGCGGTCCGTACAGCACGGCCGCGTAGAGGACGTCGGTGAACATCAGGACCGTGGCCAGGTTCCCCTGGGTCACGACGTCCGCGCAGACCGCGGCCGTCCCGGTCAGCAGGGCTGCGCGGGGTGCCGTGCGGCGCAGCAGCTCGCAGCCGGCCATGACGACGAGCGGCGGCAGGATCGGCCAGGGCCCGTCGAACAGGGCGATCGGGTCGTCGGCGGGCCGGGTGACCAGACCGACGGCCACCAGGAGCAGACCGCCGAGCAGCCCGCCGACGGCGACGAACACGTCGAAGCGGTGCGGGCGGGGGAGCGGCATGACTCCATCCAACACGGTGGCGGCGACCCGCGCCTGATGCCGCGGGAGGGTCCTGGACTGCATCTTTCGATGTACGGCGGGTTCGTCACCGCCGACGACGAGAACGGCCGGGGGCGCCGCCAGCCTGGAGGGGTGACCGAGAGGAGCGTGCCGTGGTCGTCGCGTTGATCATCGCCTGCGAGGTGGCCTTCTGGGTGCTGCTGGCCCTGGGCCTCGCCGTCCGCTATCTGCTGGGGTGGCGCCGCACCGGCGTGGTGATCCTGCTGTGCGAGCCCGTGCTGGAGCTGGTCCTGTTCGCGGTGACGGCGGTCGACCTCGAAAACGGCGCCGAACCGGGGTGGGAACACGGCCTGGCCGCCCTCTACCTCGGCTGGACCGTCGCCTACGGCCACCTGACGATCCGCCTGCTCGACGGCCACGCCGCCCACCGTCTCGCGGGCGGCCCGCGCCCGCCGAAGCCCCCGCGGTACGGCCTGGCCCGCGCCCGCCACGAGGGCGGCCTGTGGCTGCGCACCCTGCTGGCGGCCGCGGTCGCCTGCGCCCTGCTGCAGGCCGCGATCTGGTACGTCGGCGACGGGGACACCTCGTCCCTGCGGTCCTGCCAGCTGCTGGCGCTGCGGGCCCTGGGCGTCCACGGGCTGATCGCCCTCACCTACCTGGTCCGGCCCAAGAAGCGCCCGGCGACCGCTGCCGCCCGCCCCACCGAGGACCGTACGCTGACCGGGCGGTGAGCGAGGAGGGGTGCATGAGCGAGGCGGAACGTTCCGGGGCCGTCCTGGTCGTGGACGACGACGCGGCCATCCGCCGGTCGCTGGAGCGCGGCCTGCGGCTGAGCGGCTTCGCGGTGCGCACGGCCGGCAGCGGGCCCGACGCGCTGGCCGCCGTCCGGGACGCCCCGCCGGACGTGCTCGTCCTGGACGTGTCGATGCCCGGCATGAGCGGCATCGAGGTCTGCGAGCGGCTCCGCGGCGACGGCCAGGACCTGCCCGTCCTCATGCTCTCCGCGCTGGACGAGACCGCCGACCGCATCGCCGGTCTCCAGGCGGGCGGCGACGACTACCTGGTCAAGCCGTTCGCCTTGCAGGAACTGGTGCTGCGGCTGCGGGCCCTGCTGCGCCGCCGCCCGCCCGCCGGCGAGGTGCTGCGGGTGGCGGGCCTGGTCATCGACCCCGCCGCCCGCACCGCCGAGCGCGACGGCCGCCCGCTGGAACTGACCCGGCGGGAGTTCGAACTGCTTCAGGTGCTCGCCCGCAACGCCGGGATCGTGCTCACCCGCGACCAGTTGCTCGACCGGGTGTGGGGCTACGACTTCGACGTGCGCACCGACGCCGTCGACACGTTCGTCAGCTATCTGCGGCGCAAGCTGGAGGCGGACGGCCGGCCCCGGCTCGTGCACACCGTGCGCGGCGTGGGCTTCGTCCTGAGGCGGGAGCCGTGAGGCTCTCCACCCGGATCGGGCTCGCCGTCGGCGTCACCGTGCCGCTGCTCGTCCTGGCCTCCGGCTGGCTGCTGCTCCGGCTCGTCGGCCACGACCTGCACAGCGCCGAGGACGACCACCTCCGCACCCGGGCCGCCGCCCTGACCGCCGACGCCCGCGCCCTGCTGCGGGCCAGCGCCGCCGACCGCCCCAAGGCCGCCGACACCCGTGAACGCCGCCTCTTCAGCGCGGCCCTCGACGTCGGCGTCCGCGTCGTCGGCCCGGACGCAGGCTTCAGCGGCGGCCCCCAGCCGGACGCCTCCGTCCCGCTGCCCGCGCACGCGGTCACCCCGGTCACCGTCCGCGACGGCGGCACCAGCTGGCGTGCCCTGTCGAGGACGATCACCACCGCGCGCGGCTCCGGCACCCTCTGGGTCTTCTCGCCCAACGCCGCCGACCAGGCCCAACTCCGGCTGGTCAGGCGCCGGGTGGCGGTGACCACGCTGACCGCCGTGCCGCTGTCCGGCCTGCTCGCCTTCGCCGTGGCCACCGGCGCCACCGGCCCGCTGCGCCGGCTCGGCCGCCGTACCGCGGGACTCGACCCGCGCACCAGCAGCACCCGGCTGCCCGACGAGCCCAGCGGGGTCACCGAGGTCGACGAACTGGCGGCCACCCTGCGCACGGTCCTCGCCCGCTACGACGAGCAGGCCGCCCGCACCGCCGAGGCCCTGGACACCGCCCGCTCCTTCTCCTCCGCCGCCGCCCACGAACTGCGCACCCCGCTGATGAGCATGGGCACCAACCTCGACATCCTCGCCGCCCACCCCGACCTCCCCGACCCGGACCGCACGGAGGTCCTGGCCGACCTGCGCGCCGAGCACGCCCGGCTGCTGAACCTGCTGGTGATGCTGCGCGAACTGGGCCGCGGCGACCTGGTGGAGGCGGAGGCCCTGGGCAGCGTGGACGTGTCGGAGACGGCGGACGCGGCGGTCGCGGAGGCCCGGCGGCGCGCGCCGGACGCCCGGATCACGCTGCGGGCCGAGCCCGGTGCGACGGTGCCCGGCTGGGAGCCCGGTCTGCGGCTGCTCCTGGACAACCTGCTGGCCAACGCCCTCACGCACGGCAGGGACGGCGACGGCCGGGCCACGGTGACAGTCGGGGTGCGGCGCACGGGCGGGCAGGTCGTCGTCACCGTCGACGACGCCGGGCCCGGGGTGCCCGCCGACGCCCGCGCCCGGATCTTCGCGCGCTTCGCACGCGGGCCCGCGAGCAACGGCTCCGGCCTCGGCCTGACCCTGGTGGCCCAGCAGGCGGCCCTGCACCGGGGGAGCGTCACCGTCACCGACGGCCCGTCCGGGACGGGTGCCCGCTTCGAGGTGCGGCTGCCGTCGACCGGCGGCCCGCTGCCCGCGCGCCGCGACTGGCTGATCGACACAGCCGGGACGAACCGGTCACAGAGTTTCCCCAAAGACGCTTCCTAGCCTCCCTCGCGAGCGGACGGACGCAGGGGGCCGTCCGCGGGAAACGGAGGAAGAGATGAACGTACGACGACCCCGGCGCGCCCTCCTGGTGGGCGCGGCCGTGGCGGCGGTCCTGGCCGGCACCACCGGAGCGGCCGTCGCCGAGAGCGGCCCGTCACCGGCTGCGGCCCCGACGGGCGACGGCGCGCAGGCGCTGTGCAAGCGGGCGCCGAAGATCGACCACCGTATCGACCGCGCCCTCGCCCGGCTGAACGCGGGCGCGGACAAGCGCGGCTCCATCGCCCGCCTGCAGCAGCGCGTGGACAACGCCAAGGCCGCCGGGCACACCGAGATCGCCACGTATCTCCAGGACCGGCTGACCTTCCGCAAGTCCCTGCTGACCACCCTGGGGCAGCGGCAGAAGGACCTGGCCGACGTCCGGACCTGGTGCAAGGACCACCACGAGGGCGCGAGCTGATGCGAGCGGGACTCGGGGCCGCCGCGGTCGTCCTGCTCGCCGGGCTCACCACGGCTTGCGCCCACGACGGCGGTCCGGCGGCCACGCCGGACAAGACCGCCGCCACGCCGTCCGGCTACTCGGAGATGCAGAAGAAGGTGGCCGACGCCGAGTCCGCGCTCGCCAAGTCGGACGAGGACGCGGCCCGGGACGGCAACTGAGAGGAAGGGCGCCGGGCGGGGGGCCTCAGCGCTCCCCGCCCGGCACCCACAGCACGTCCCCGACGTCCTTGTTGGCCGTGCGGGCCAGGATGAACAGCAGGTCCGACAGGCGGTTCAGGTAGGTCGCGGTGAGCGGGTTCATCGCCTCGCCGTGCACCTCCAGCGCCGCCCACGTCGAGCGCTCGGCCCGCCGTACGACCGTGCAGGCCTGGTGCAGCAGGGCCGCGCCCGGGGTGCCGCCCGGCAGGATGAAGGAGCGCAGCTTCTCCAGCCGCTCGTTGAAGCGGTCGCAGTCCGCCTCCAGCTTGTCGACGTAGAACTGCTCGACCCTCAGCGGCGGGTACTGGGGGTTCTCCACGACCGGCGTCGACAGGTCCGCGCCCACGTCGAACAGGTCGTTCTGCACGCGGGTGAGGACCTCGACGACCTCCTCGTCGAGACCGCCCAGCGCGATCGCCGTCCCGATCACCGCGTTCGCCTCGTTGGCGTCGGCGTACGCGGAGATCCTGAGGTCGGTCTTGGCGACCCGGCTCATGTCGCCGAGGGCGGTCGTGCCCTGGTCGCCGGTCCTGGTGTAGATACGTGTCAGATTGACCATGCGGCCAGCGTAATTACGCCCCGGCCGTACGGAAGACGCGTGTGCCCACTGTCACGGCGAGCAGGGCGAATCCGAGGGCGACGAGGACGCCGTACGCCATGTGCCATGTCACATACGACCCGACGTACGCGTCCCGCACCACGTCCACCGGATAGCGGAACGGCACGAAGTGGGACAGCACAGCAGCGCGAGCCGGTTGACCGGGGTCACCCGCATCCGTTCCACCAAGCCCCGGCCGTTCTCCATGATGATCGTGAATCCGGCGAACGCGGCCCCGAACAGGCCCAGTTGGAGCAGCAGCCCGGGGACGAGGGGTAGCGGCCGTAGATCAGGCCGGTGTCGTGGAGCAGCATCTCTTCCGGATTCCTGTACGGCTACGGGGGCGGGGTCGGCCTCGGCCGGGCCCCGGCCGGTGATGGCGAGGACGGTGTTCTGCAGGCTGGCGTCGATGGAGCCGGCGTGGCGCAGCTTCAGGGCGCTCGGCGTGCCCTGGGCGGCGACCACGCCCCGGTCGACGACGACCAGGCGGTCGGCGAGGGCGTCCGCCTCGTCCGGGTAGTGGGTCGTCAGGAACACCGTGGTGCCGTGCTCGTCGCGCAGCCGGCGCACCAGGTCCCACAGGTCGGCGCGGTCGGCGGGGTTCAGGCCGGTCGTGGGTTCGTCGATTCCCCGCCAAGGAAGACCTCTTCTTCGACCGCTCCGGCGACGTGGGCGATCGCTTGGCCCGGTGGGTGCGCGGGCGGCGCGACGGGGAGTCGGCCGCCGACGCCGTCCTGCGGGAACCGCGCGAGGAGGCCGAGGCGGTCTCGCCGCGGCTCGGCCTGATGCCGGGCTGCGCTCCCGGCTGTGGGCCATCGGCCAGGAGGACCAGGACAACCTGGAGGCGGCGCTGCGCGAGGAGGCGGGCGCGGCCGACGACGACCCGCTGCCCCACCTGATCGCCGGTCAGCTGGGCCGGGCGCACAGTGCCGTCATGGCGGTCATTCGGCGCGAGATGGTCAAGGGGCGCGATCCACGCGAAGTGTCACGAGAGGTGCTGGGCCTCCTCGACGACATCGAGGAGCCGTTGGGCGAGAAGGCGCTCAACTACGCCGTCCGTGGCGTCGTATGACCCCTGCCGGTGTGATGTCCGTCAGATGAGACGTGACGCGCATTACTTACCGGACACACGGCACCTCACGAACGCTAAGGTCCGCCGAAGAGACATACATCGACATGGTGCAAGGCGTTTCAAAGGGGAGTCGCAAACGTGGCACGGAAGCTTGCCGTCATCGGCGCCGGCCTGATGGGTTCCGGTATCGCCCAGGTCTCGGCCCAGGCCGGCTGGGACGTCGTCCTGCGGGACGTCACGGACGAGGCCCTCCGGCGCGGCACCGACGGCATCAAGGCCTCGTACGACAAGTTCGTGAGCAAGGGGAAGATGGAGGCGCACGACGCCGACGCCGCCCTCGCCCGCATCACCGCGACCACCGATCTGGACGCGGCCGCCGACGCCGACATCGTCGTCGAGGCCGTGTTCGAGAAGCTGGAGGTCAAGCACGAGATCTTCCGCACGCTCGACAAGATCGTGCGCGAGGACACCGTGCTGGCGTCCAACACCTCCGCGATCCCGATCACCAAGATCGCGGCGGCCACCGAGCACCCCGAGCGGGTCGTCGGCGTCCACTTCTTCTCGCCGGTGCCGATGATGCAGCTCGTCGAACTGGTCCGCGGCTACAAGACCAGCGACGAAACCCTCGCCACCGCGCGGGAGTTCGCCGAGTCCGTCGGCAAGACCTGCATCGTCGTCAACCGCGACGTGGCCGGCTTCGTCACCACCCGGCTCATCTCCGCCCTCGTCGTGGAGGCCACCAAGCTCTACGAGTCGGGCGTCGCCACCGCCGAGGACATCGACCTCGCCTGCAAGCTGGGCTTCGGCCACGCGATGGGCCCGCTGGCGACGGCGGACCTGACCGGCGTCGACATCCTGCTGCACGCCACCAGCAACATCTACACCGAGTCGCAGGACGAGAAGTTCGCGCCGCCGGAGCTGATGCGCCGGATGGTTGACGCCGGTGACATCGGGCGCAAGAGCGGGCAGGGCTTCTACACGTACTGACCACATCGGTACGTCCAGCCACTGAAACCGCACAAACCCCGGGAGCATCACTCGCGGGGGTGAATTCGGTATCGGTTCGCTCACAGACGGCAACCTCGTCGCCGCTGGAGCAGTCAGACGATGCACAGCCACCGTCACGGAGTACGACCACGCACTCACGGGGAGCGCTTATGTTCATCAGGGGCGACCACGCCGAGCTGGTCGTCGGGGGCCGCCTCGACGTGCGCAGCGCGGCGGACGCCCGCACGGTCCTGCACTCCGCCGTCGACGACGGAGTCGGCGACCTCGTGCTCGACCTGTCCGAACTGGACTCCTGGGACGCCACCGGACTCGGGGTGATCATGGGCGTCCACCGGCGGGCCGGCCGCTGCGGCCGGCGCCTGGTGCTGCGCGACGTACCGCCGCAGATGCAGCGCCTGCTGGTGGCCACCCGGCTGCACCGGATCCTGGCGATCGAGGGGGGCATCGGGGCGGAGTCGCTGCCCCGCGTGTGACATCTGGCACGCGTGGGGCGCACGGGGCCGGACATTCCGGCCGGGAGACGCAGGTCAGCGCGATCCACACGACACTGTGACGTCTCGGGCGGCGCCGTACCCCGGGCTGTCGTAGATACTGAGCGAAGGTTTAGGGTTCGGCTGCCCGCCGCCAGCGAAACCCTCGAGCGGGCACCGAGCCAGAAGCGACAGCGGAGTGTGCGACAAGGCCGGGAGGGGCTGTATCGGCACACGATCGCTTTTGGGGGGCTTGACCTATGGACCCGAACAACCGGGGACCCGAGGGCTACGGCCATGACGGCGACACCGGCGCGTCGCGCCAGCGCCCGCCCAGGGACCCCCTCACACCCGACTTCGGACAGCACACGCCCGCGCTCGCCCGCACGGTGCAACTCGTCACGGGCGACCACCTGCTCACCGTCAATCCCGTCGACGGCAGCGAGATAGAGCCCTGTCCGCCCGGCGAGCGACCGGCCCGGCCCGGGAAGCTCACCGCTGCCGAGCGCGCCGAGGCGGCCCGCGCCGCCCGGGCACCCGTCCCGCCGGGACCGGCCCCGGCCGCCCTGCCGCTCCTGGAACGCCAGGACGAGCGCGAGACGCTGGTCCGCCTGCTCGCCCGCGGCCGCTCCGTACGCCTCACCGGACCCGCCGGCTCCGGCCGCACCGCCCTGCTCGACCTGGTCGCGGAGGACTGCGCGGACCTCGCCCCCGACGGCGTCGTCCGCCTCAACGGCTTCCACCGCAGCGCCGGGGAACTGCTCCACGACCTCTTCTACGCCGTCTACGCCGCGCCCCTGTACCGCCCGGAGCGGGAGGAACTGCTCGCCCTCGTCCGGGAGATCGGCGCGGTCGTCGTCCTGGACGACATCGAGTTCGGCGGCGCCGCCCTCGACGAGCTGCTCGACGCCACGCCCGAGTGCGCCTTCGTGATCGGCGCCACGCCCGACGTGCCCGCGCCCTCCGCCGACTCCGCCGTCGAGGAGGTCGTCCTCGGCGGCCTGGAACGGGCGGGCGGCGTCGACATCATCGAGCGCGTCGCCGGCCGGGCGCTCACCGAGGAGGAGGCCAACTGGGCCGGCGACCTCTGGTTCGAGTCCGAGGGCCTGCCGCTGCGGTTCGTCCAGGCCGGCGCCCTGCTGCGCCAGCGGGACCAGCAGCGGGCCGGGGTCGGCGCCGTCGACGAGTTCGGAGTCTTCGCCGACTCCCTGCCCGTGGACGCGCCCTTCGACGCCCCGTTCGACGCCGAGGACGACGCCGTACCGCTGCCCTCGCTCGGCGAGGCCGCCGCGCCCGCCCCGCTGCTCGCCGCCCGGCTGAGCCCGTCGGCCCGCGCGACCCTGCGCTTCGCGGTCGCCCTCGGCGGCGAGGTGCCCCACCAGGCCCACCTGCCGGCGCTCGTCGGCGACACCCACGCCGACGCCGCCCTCGGCGAACTGGCCTCCTGCGGGCTGGTCTCCCCGGTCGGCTCCCGCTACCGCCTCGCCGCCGGCGTGCTCCAGCAGTTGGAGGCCGCCGGCTACAACGACGACATCGAGGCCCGCGCCCGGACCGCCGCCCAGCACTACGCCTGGTGGGCCGGGCATCCGTCGGTCACCCCGGAGCGGGTGTGCGCCGAGGCCGACGCCCTGCTCGCCGCTCTCGGCGCCCTGGTGCCGGGCACCACCCCGCCCGCGGAGGGCGAGGAGGCCGTCACCGTCCAGCTGGCCCGCACGGCCGCGCCCGCCTTCGCCGCGGGGCTGGACTTCAGCGCCTGGGAACGCGCCCTGCGCTCCGGCGCCGAGGCGTCCCGGCTGGCGGAAGAGGTGTCCGAACAGGCCTACTTCCACCACGAGCTGGGCGTCCTCGCCCTCTGCGACGGACAGTTCGACCGGGCCCGCACCGAGCTGGAGACCTCCCTCGCTCTGCGCGGCGCCATATCCGACAAGCGCGGCACGGTCGCCGCCCGGCGCGCCCTCGCCCTGGTCGCCGACCGCACCGGCACGGCACCGGGTCTCGTCTCGGCGGCCGGCGAGGAGGTGCCGGACGCCCGCTACGAGGAGTCCCAGTCGCCGCCGGGCGGTGTCCCGGCGGTCCTCGCGGGTTTCCCGCCCGCGCGGCCCGCGGCCCCTTCCACGGGCGAGGGCGCGACGATCGTCGTCAACCGGTCGGCGTCGTCCGGGCACCCGCCCAAGGCCCACCGCGTGGGCATCCGCGGCCTCGCCCGCCGCAACCTGGTGGCGGCCGGCGCGGGCGCGCTGCTCGTCGCCGTGCTGGGCACGGTGGTGACGCTCGGCGCGACCTCCAACAACGACGCCAACAACCCCTCCGACAAGGTCGGGGTGAACCCGTCCGCCAGCCAGGGCGTCGACGACGGCTCCCTCGGCGCGGACAAGCCGAAGACCGACAAGGGCGGCGACACCGGCACGGCCACGAGCCGGCCGACCGATCCGGGCCCCGACGGCACCTACGGCACCTCGGACGACCCGACGCCGCCGTCCGACAACGGTGCCACCCCGTCGGCGAGGCCGAGCGGCACGAAGGGTTCCGGCGGCGGCGGTTCGTCGAGTTCGCCGTCGAAGTCGCCGTCCAAGCCGCCCACGTCGTCGTCCCCCTCGTCGCCGAAGCCGAGCACGTCGTCTTCGAGCCCGTCGACGTCACCGAGCACCCCGGCCTCGCCTTCGCCTTCAGCATCGTCGACGGCGGCGCCCCCCTCCACGTCCACGACGGCCAGCGGCCCGGCCTCCGGCGCCCCGGCGTCGTCGAGCGCCCCGGCGCAGACGACCGCTTCGGTCAGCGCGCCCGCGAGCGACGGCTCGGGCGGGGTGATCTGAGCCGGGCACACCGAAGGGGCCGCGTTCCCCGTGGAACGCGGCCCCTTCGCCGTACCGCCGTCGCTCAGAACAGCCGCAGCTTGTCGTCCTCGATGCCGCGCAGCGCGTCGTAGTCCAGCACCGCGCAGCCGATCCCGCGGTCGGTGGCCAGGACGCGGGCCTGCGGTTTGATCTCCTGTGCCGCGAAGATGCCGCGGACCGGGGCCAGATGCGGGTCGCGGTTCAACAGCTCCAGATAACGGGTGAGTTGCTCGACGCCGTCGATCTCGCCGCGTCGCTTGATCTCCACCGCCACGGTCTGCCCCTCGGCGTCCCGGCACAGGATGTCGACGGGCCCGATGGCGGTCATGTACTCGCGCCGGATGAGGGAGTAGCCCTCGCCGAGGGTCTCTATGCGGTCGGCGAGGAGCTCCTGAAGGTGTGCTTCCACGCCGTCCTTGATCAGGCCCGGGTCTACGCCGAGTTCGTGCGAGGAGTCGTGGAGGACCTCCTCCATCGTGATGATGAGTTTCTCGCCCGTTTTGTTGATGACGGTCCAGACGCCCTCGTCGTCGCCCGCGCCCTCCTTCAGCGTGCAGGGCGGGGACATCCAGTTCAGGGGCTTGTAGGCACGGTCGTCCGCGTGGATCGACACACTGCCGTCCGCCTTCACCAGGATCAGGCGGGGCGCGGAGGGGAGATGGGCGGTGAGCCGGCCCGCGTAGTCGACGGAGCATCGGGCGATGACGAGACGCATGGTCGGCAACGCTACTCGACGGGCAGGTGTCGACGCGATTCGCCCCAGAAGACGACTGACCGCCCCTGTTCGGTTGTGGCCGATTGTGTGCCTAAAGGGGACCCCCTATGTACGCAATCTCCTGGTGCCGTCACGGTCCGTTGCCTACCGTATAAACGGGAGGTCGCGAGGCGTGTACACAGCGTGTCGGTATCGCGAACTCCCTTATCTGTCCGGCAACCCCTGTCGATCACAGGGGTGCGAGAGGAGAACCCATGTCGCTCGACGTCTCACCGGCCCTACTCGAGAAGGCCGAGCGAGGCGAGGTCGACGAAGCAGAATTCGTCGACTGCGTCCGGACCTCCCTGCCCTACGCGTGGGAGATGATCAGCTCCCTGGTGGCCCAGCTGAAGGTCGACGGCGGACAGTTCGCCGACAACCAGACGCCTCCGCCGGACGAGCAGGCACGCGGTCAGCTGCTGCGTGCGCTCGCGAGTGACGCGATACGCGGCGCGCTCCAGCGGCACTTCGGTGTCCGGCTGGCTTTCCAGAACTGCCACCGGGTGGCGGTGTTCCCGTTGGACTCGTCCGTCGACGGGACGCTGGCGCGCTTCACCTCGGTCCGCAGTCAGCTGCTCAACCAGTCTCCGGAGTTCAGGGACTGCTGAGCGGCATGCCGCTCGCTTGCCGCTCCGTACGCGGGAGGTGCATCAAGTACCGGAGCGGCAAGCCCCCTGCCGGACCACGCGGTCAGCCGAGGTGGGGGAGGACCTCGGCGCCCAGCCGCCGTACGTTCTCCTCGGTGGCCGCGAGGTCTCCGGAGCCCTCGACCAGCAGGGCGAAGCGGGAGATGCCCGTCCGCTCGCTGGTCGCCGTGAGCCGGTCGACGCACAGCCGCGGGGTGCCCACCGGGTGCAGTCCGCAGAGCAGTTCGGTGTACGCGAGCGGGTCGCGCATCTGCCGGAGCCGGCCGTCCACCGTGACATGCGCGTCCAGCCCCTGCCGGAGCCAGCCCGGCATCGCCTTCGTCAGCGCCTCCACCGCGTCCGTGCGCCGGTCCGCGATCTGGCAGACGCCGGCCGAGACATGGCCGGCGCCCATGACGCGCTCCGGGGGGTGCCCGGCGTCGCGCGCCGACTGCCGCCACAGGGCGACCATTTCCGCCTTCTCCTCGTCGCCCACATGCATGCCGAGCAGCATCGGCAGCGCCCGCTCGGCGGCCAGCCGCACGCTCTTGGCGGACGTGCAGGCGACGACGACCTCGGGGCCGTCGGGACCCGACAGCGACTCCGACGGCCTGGGCACGACCGGGACCTCACGGAACCGGAACCGGTCCCCGGCCGCCCCGACGGACGGCTCGCGCAGCCAGCGCACCAGCAGATCGAGTGATTCAGGGAACCCCTCGTCGTAGGCGGCCAGACCCGAGCCGAACACCTCCAGGTCCACCCACGGTCCGCCGCGCCCCACGCCCAGCGAGAACCGCCCGCCGGAGGTGAGGTGCAGCAGCGCGGCCTGCTCGCCGAGGGCCACCGGGTGGGTGGTGGGCAGCACACTGACCGCCGTGCCCACCCGCAGCCGGCGGGTGCGGCCCAGCAGGAACCCCGCCAGGGTGATCGCCGACGGGCAGGTCCCGTACGGCACGAAGTGGTGTTCGGCCAGCCAGACCGAGTCCAGACCGGCCTCCTCGGCGACCTCCGCCGACCGGACCGCGCGGTGCAGCGCCTCCCCATGACCCTGTCCCGGGAACTGGGCGGACAACACGAAACTTCCAACGCGCATTGCTTTTCCTGCTTCCTTGGCTCCGACATGGAGCTCCCCCACCCGGCATAACCGTGTGACACGTGCTGGGGTCACGGCCTGGCGAAGAGATTTGCGGATTGTCTGCAGAACGGGCCGTCGCGGAGGGGCCCCGGGGGGTCGGTGCCCTCCGCGTACCCGGGTTCCGGGACCGTAGGCTGGACACGAACCGTGCTTCCTGTATAGCCCCGTGAGGTGTTCCGTGTCCCCGCGTCGCAACCGACCCAAGGGCTCCGATCCGTCGGGCTCGTCCGGCCGCAGCGCCGAGGACGACCGCCCCGGCCGCTACGGCGGCTGGCAGTCCACGGAGAGCTGGCAGGGCGAGGAGTGGAGCGTGCGGCACGTGGCGGGCGCGAGTGCGCAGGGCAAGACCTACCGCTGCCCCGGCTGCGACCAGATGATCGCCTCCGGGGTGCCGCACGTGGTGGCCTGGCCGGAGCACTCGGGCGTCGACGAGCGCCGGCACTGGCACAAGGCGTGCTGGAACGCGAAGGACCGCCGCACCACGCGGGTGCAGCGGTCCCGTAACGCGCCGAAGTTCTGACGGGGCTCCCGCCAGGCTCACACGTCCCGGCTGTTGAGCAGGGCGACCGCGCCGGCGAACGCGGCGGCCGTGACGCCGAGGGCGATCCACAGCGGGTCCCAGCCGCTCGGGCCGCCGGTGTCGCTGAGGGAGTTGGAGTAGAACACGGCCAGCTGGTTCGGGATCGAGTACTCGAACAGCGCCTGGCGCAGGTCCTCCAGCGCCTGGGAGAACATGAACAGCGCGATCACCAGCGGCGCCAGCACCAGGCCGATCATGATCGTGATGGCGCCCGCCGAGTGCCGGATGACCGAGCCGATGACGAGCGAGAGCAGTCCGAGCAGGGCGATGTAGAACGAGATGCCGAGGGTGCCCTTCAGCCATTCCTCGCCGGACGGGGTCCGGGCCGAGCTCAGCATGGCCACATCGGCGAGCGCGACGAGCAGCACCGACACGAACGTCACGGTGAACGCGACCGCGAAGAACACGATCGCCTTCGCCGCGAGCACGCGGGCGCGGGACGGGCACGCGGTCATCGTGGTGCGGATCATCCCGGTGCCGTACTCGGAGGCCGTGGTCAGCACGCCGAGCGTGATGATGCAGATGCTGCCCAGCAGCAGGCCGAAGACGCCGAAGGACAGCGGGTTCTCGCCCGACAGGCTGCCGTCCGACTCGTTGGCGCTCACCAGCGCGGCGACCAGCAGGCCGATGCCCACCACGAGCAGTACGAACACGCCGAGCGTCCACATGGTCGACCGGACCGACCTGATCTTCGTCCACTCCGAGGCGAGCGCGTGCCCGAGATGGGTGCGCACCACGGGGATCGGCGAGGTGTAGCCGGGATACGGCGAACCGGGCGCCGGCGCCTGCCAGTCGGGTGCGGCGGCCTGCGGCATCGGGGGCTGCGGGGTGCTCATCGGGCGTCCTCGGGCTTGGTCAGGTCGGCGGGGGCGGCGGAGGTGGCGGAACCTTCCGGCGCCGGCTGCGGGGGGCTCGGCGGCTGCGCCGGAGCGGCGGGCTGCGGGG
>NZ_JAMGBF010000086.1 GCF_023516615.1 Streptomyces panaciradicis | reverse complement strand
GCGGCCTGCTCGTGAAGGGCTGACCGAAGGGCTGTCGACCGCCACTGACCCACGTCCGGCAGCATCCCGGAACCACCGCACACGGCACCGGTTCGCAGAGGAGTGACCACCTCACCGCGAGCCGGTGCCGTCGTATGCGTGAGGGCTCGCCGGGTCGCCGGACATCACCTGCGCGCCCTGCCGCAGGGCACTGGCAGATCTTCCCCGCCCCGCCACGAAACCGCAGGTCAACAGCGCATCTGTTGCCGAGTCAGGTGGCGCAACAATCCGGCAACACCCCATTCCCTACCGGATAGGTATGGTCCCGAACATGTCCTCCAGCGATCGCCTCCGAGACCACGCCGGCCAGGGCGCGAGCACCGTCGCCGCCCACCGCGCGCGGCGCCGGCTGCGCGCGGACCGGGCACGCCAACTCGCCGACCTCCTGCGTCACCAGGTCCTCGGCGGCGCCTTCCCCGAAGGCCCCCTGCCCCACGAGTCGGTCCTGGCCGCCGACTACCGGGCCTCCCGCAACACCGTCCGCGAGGCACTCGACCTGCTGCGCGCCGAAGGCCTCGTGGAGCGCCTGCCGGGCGTCGGCACGGTCGTCGTGGCGCAGAAGTACCCGCACGGGCTCGACCGCCTGATGGGCCTCGCCGAGACCCTGCGCGAACACGGCCGCGTCACCAACGAGGTCCGCACGGTGGGCCCGGTACCCGCCCCGGCACCGGTGGCCGACCGCCTCCAGCTGCCCTCCGGCACGGACGTCCTCTACATCGAACGCCTGCGACGGCTCGGCGGCCTTCCGCTGTCCCTCGACCTGACCTACATCCCCCTCGACATCGGCACCGCCCTGCTGGGAGAGGACCTGGAGAACACCGACATCTTCCGGCTGCTCGAGTCCCTCACGGGCCGGCCCCTCGGCCACGCCGAGATCAGCCTGGAGGCGGTGAACGCGGACGCGCACTCCGCCGCCGTGCTGCAGGCCCCGCACGGAGCCGCCGTACTGATGCTGGAGCGCCTCACCCATCTGTCCGACGACCGGCCCGTCGACCTCGAGTTCATCCGCTTCCGCGGCGACCGCATCACCATGAGCGGCCTGCTCCGCCGGTCGCTGTAAGACACCTGCCCCGCCTGCTCACCTTCCTGGAGACAGCCATGCCTTTGGCACCCCAGCGGGCCGACGTGCCCGTGACCATCGACGAGTCGAAGTGCATCGACGGCTGCACGCTCTGCGTGGACATGTGCCCGCTGGACTCCCTCGCCATCGACGACAGCACCGGCAAGGCGTACATGCACGTCGACGAGTGCTGGTACTGCGGCCCGTGCGCGGCCCGCTGTCCCACCGGAGCCGTCACGGTCAACATGCCCTATCTGCTCCGGTGAGAGGTCCCAACAGCCATGAAACACCCAGCAGTCGCCGCCGCCGTCGTCGTACTCCTCGTACCGCTCACGGCCTGCGGCGGCACCGCCGCGGCCGGCGGTGACGGCTCCACCGTCACGGTGACCGTCGGCTACCAGTCCAAGACCATCAACACGGTCACCGCCGGAACCCTGCTGCGCTCGCTCGGCTACTTCGAGAAGCAGCTCAACTCGCTCCGTGACGGCCGCACTTACAAGGTCGGCTGGCAGGACTACGCCACCGGCGCCCCCATCACCGCCCAGATGACCGCAGGCAAGATCGACATCGGCTCGATGGGCGACTTCCCGCTGCTCATCAACGCCGCCCGCGGGAAGCAGCTCAACCGGCCCACCCGTCTGGTGTCCGTCACCGGTTACAACCTGCGCGGCGGCCTCAATACCATCGTCACCTCTCCCGGCTCCAAGCTGACCACGCTCGAGGACCTCAAGGGCAAAAAGGTGTCCACGAGCATCGGCTCCGCCGCCGACGGCACGCTCGTACGGGCCCTGCAGCGCGCCGGCATCGACCCGGACAAGGGCGTGGAGAAACTCAACCAGCAGCCCGCGGTGGGCGCGTCGGCACTGAGCGCCGGCAGCGTCGACGCGCTGTCGCAGTTCGTCGCCTGGCCCGGGCTGCTCGCCTACCAGGGCAAGGCCAAGGCCCTGTACGACGGCGCCCTGCTGAACCTGCCCACCTTCCACGGGGTCACCGCCCGCGAGGACTTCGCCCACCGCGACCCGGCCGTGCTGGAGGCCTTCCTCAAGGCCCAGGCGCAGGCCACCGACTACCTCAACGCCCATCCGGTGGCCGCAGCGCAGAAGGTGGCGAAGGCCACCGGCCTGCCCGCCGAGGTCGTCTACCTCTACAACGGCGCCCACGGCATCTCCACCTTCGACCCGGCCGTCAAGCCGCAGCTCGTCGACGCGTTGAAGCGGGACGTACCGGTCCTGAAGGCGGCGAAGCTGACCGGTGACGTGGACGTGGACGCCTTCGTCGACGACCGGTACGTGAAGAAGGCCCTCGGAGCGTCGTACGGCAAGGAGCTGGCCGCCACTCCGCCGGCCGCCGCAAGCGAGGTGTGGCCCAAGGGCGCCGGCCGGACGACTGCCTTCACATCCCCCGCCCAGCTGCTGAGTTACGTCTCCGCGCACCGCGAGGGCATCCGCGCCGCCTATGTCCCCGACACCACCACCGGCACCCTGTGGTTCGCCGACAAGGCGGTCTGGGTGGCCGACGGCGGCCGGCTGCTGCCCTTCGTCGCCCCGGCGACTGCGCGCAGCTACGTCACCGCCCACGCCGGCGCCCGCGTCATCAGCTACGCCGACGCCCTGGAGCGTGCCTCGTGAGCCGGTACGCACTGCGGGTGACCGCCCTCGCGGCGGCCCTCGGACTCTGGCAACTGCTGACCAGCCTGGACGTCGACCTGTGGCTGCGCTTCTCGCAGTTCCCCACGGTCACCGACGTGGCCCGCACCTTCGCCGACCGCCTGGCCGGGCCGGACTACTGGACGGACCTCACCGACAGCCTCACCCGCATCGTCACCGGCTTCGTGCTGGCGGCGGTGCTGGGCGTGGCGGTGGGCGTGCTCGTGGCGCGCTCACCGCTCGCCGAGGATTTGCTGGGTCCCCTGCTGGAGGTCGTCCGCCCGATCCCGGCGATCGCCCTGGTCCCCGTCGCCATCCTGCTCTTCCCCTCCAACGAGCAGGGCATCGTCTTCATCACCTTCACCGCCGCCTTCTTCCCGGTCCTGGTCTCCACCCGGCATGCCGTGCGGGCGCTGACGCCGGTGTGGGAGGAAGCCGTGCTGACCATGGGCGGCGGCCGCTGGCGCGTCCTCGGCTCGGTCGTGCTGCCGGGCGCCCTGCCCGGCATCTTCGGCGGACTGTCGGTCGGCATCGGCGTCTCGTGGATCTGCGTGATCTCCGCGGAGATGATCTCCGGTCAGTACGGGGTCGGTTACCGCACCTGGCAGGACTACACGGTCGTCGACTACCCGGGCGTCTTCGTCGGCATGGTGACGATCGGCGTCCTCGGCTGGCTGACCTCCACGGCGGTGGAACTCCTGGGCCGGCGCCTGACCCACTGGCTGCCGCGTACGTCCCCGGTCAGCGCCGCCCGGCCGACGCCGGCACGCCCGCTCGCCGCCTCCCCCGTCCCCCGGCCCTCCGGCAACAAGGAGGCACGCGATGAGCACCTCGTCTGACACCGAACCCGCACTCCGTCCAACCCCACACCTCGCAGGCGGCATCGGCCTCACCCTCCGCGCCGCCACGCTCGGCCGCCCGACTGCACCGGTCCTGTCCGACGTCGACCTGGACATCGCGCCCGGCGAGATCCTCACCGTCGTGGGTCCGTCCGGCTGCGGCAAGTCGACCCTGCTGCGTACCCTGGCGGGGCTGCTGTCCCCGCTCGCCGGGCAGATCGCCCGGGACGGCCAACCCCTGGCAGGCCCGTCCGCCGAACGCGCCCTGGTCTTCCAGGAGGACGCCCTCCTGCCCTGGCGCACCCTGCGCGCCAACGTCGAACTCCCGCTTGCCGTCCGCCGCGTCCCCCGCTCGCAGCGCCGCCTCCAGGCCGAGCAGTGGCTGGCCCGCGTCGGACTGGCCGACCTGGCACGGCAGTTGCCGCACCGGGTCTCCGGCGGGCAGCGCCAGCGTGCCCAGTTGGCCCGCGCACTCGCCGGGGCGCCGCGCGCCGTCCTCATGGACGAACCCTTCGGCGCCCTCGACGCCCAGACCCGCTCGGGCATGCAGGACCTGCTGGTGGAGGTCCTGCACGGCACGGGCGCGACCGTCGTCTTCGTCACCCACGACGTGGACGAGGCCCTCTTCCTCGGCGACCGCGTGGCGCTCCTAGGAAACGGCCGGCTGACCGCCGTACGCGACGTACCGCGGCCACGCGATCGCACGGCCCACGACGATCCCGCGCGCGTGGCGCTGCGGCGCGAGGTCCTGTCCTCGCTCGGAACGTGATCCGCAACGTGAAAGGCACCCCGGTGGACACTCCCCTGCAGATCCCGGCCCTCAGCGAGGCGGAGGAGATCTCCTGCGACGTCCTGGTCGTCGGTGGCGGCACGGCCGGCACCATGGCGGCCCTGACAGCCGCCGAACACGGCGCGAACGTCCTGCTGCTGGAGAAGGCCCATGTACGGCACTCGGGCGCGCTCGCCATGGGCATGGACGGCGTCAACAACGCGGTCGTGCCCGGACGGGCCGAGCCCGACGACTACGTCGCCGAGATCACCCGCGCCAACGACGGCGTCGTCGACCAGTCCACCGTCCGCCAGACCGCCA
Organism: Streptomyces panaciradicis; assembly: GCF_023516615.1. Classification (GTDB taxonomy): domain Bacteria; phylum Actinomycetota; class Actinomycetes; order Streptomycetales; family Streptomycetaceae; genus Streptomyces; species Streptomyces panaciradicis. Next base: position 29,118 of record NZ_JAMGBF010000086.1, on the reverse strand, counting down.
CCCGCGGCTTCGCCATGGTGCAGCGCCTGGAGTCGTACGGCGTGAAGTTCGAGAAGGACGAGCACGGCGAGTACGCGGTCCGTCAGGTGCACCGGTCGGGTTCGTACGTGCTGCCCATGCCGGAGGGCAAGGACGTCAAGAAGGTCCTCTACCGGCAGTTGCGGCGGCGGGAGATGCGGGAACGCATCCGGATCGAGAACCGGGTGATGCCGGTGCGGGTGCTCACCTCGCAGGGGCGGGCGGTGGGCGCGGCCGGCTTCAACACGCGCACGGGTGCGTTCGTGGTGGTGCGGGCGGGTGCCGTGATCCTGGCGACCGGTGCCTGCGGCCGCCTCGGCCTGCCCGCCTCGGGCTATCTGTACGGCACGTACGAGAACCCCACGAACGCGGGCGACGGCTATGCGATGGCGTACCACGCGGGCGCCGAGCTGACCGGCATCGAGTGCTTCCAGATCAACCCGCTCATCAAGGACTACAACGGCCCGGCCTGTGCCTACGTCGCCAACCCCTTCGGCGGCTATCAGGTCAACCGGCACGGTGAGCGTTTCGTCGACTCCGACTACTGGTCGGGGCAGATGATGGCGGAGTTCGCGGCGGAGGTCGCCAGCGACCGGGGGCCGGTGTACCTCAAGCTGAGCCATCTCCCGGAGGAGTCGGTCTCCGCCCTGGAGTCCATCCTGCACTCGACGGAGCGGCCCACCCGCGGCACGTTCCACGCGGGCCGCGGCCACGACTACCGCACTCATGACGTCGAGATGCACATCTCCGAGATCGGCCTGTGCGGCGGCCACTCGGCCTCGGGGGTACGGGTCGACGACCACGCCCGTACGACCGTCCCGCGCCTCTACGCGGCCGGCGACCTGGCCTGCGTGCCGCACAACTACATGATCGGCGCGTTCGTCTTCGGGGACCTGGCCGGCGTGGACGCTTCCCAATACCGCGTCTATGAGGGCGAGTTGCCGCGGGAGCAGCTGCGCGAGGCGCACGAACTGGTCTACCGCCCACTGCGCAACCCGGACGGGCCGCCGCAACTCCAGGTCGAGTACAAGCTGCGCCGCTTCGTGAACGACTACGTGGCGCCGCCGAAGTCCGGGGCCCGGCTGTCGCTGGCGCTGGAGGCGTTCGAGCGGATGCGCGCCGACATCGCCTCGATGGGCGCCCGGACCCCGCACGAGCTGATGCGGTGTGCCGAGGTCGGCTTCATCCGCGACTGCGCGGAGATGGCGGCGCGGGCGTCGCTGGCCCGGACGGAGTCGCGTTGGGGTCTCTACCACGAGCGCATCGACCATCCGCGACGCGACGACGCGTCCTGGCTGCACCATCTCGATCTGCGCAAGTCCCCTTCCGGCGCGATGGAGTTCACGGTCCGTCCGGTGGCTCCCTACCTCGTTCCGGTCGAGGAGTTCAGCCCGGTCGGAGGTGCATCCCGGCACCTCGGCGAGGTGCATCCCGAGCAGGTGGCCACGGCCGGGGCGCGGGAGGTGGCTCCGGTGGCCGCCGGTCCGAGGACCGGCGCGCGGTCCGCGCAGTCCGTGACAGCCGACCCCGGCGAGATCTCCTCACCCCGGCTCCTCGCCCTGCTGACGCTCGCCGAGGAGGAACCCGAACTCGTCGCCCTCAAGCCCTACTTGGCCGATCCCGATCCCGGCGTACGGCGGACAGCCGTCTCCGTCCTCACCGAGACCGTGCCTCCCGGCACGGGACAGGCTTTGGCGGAGGCGCTCGCCGACCCCGACGCCCAGGTCCGGTCGGCCGCGGCGGCATCCCTGCGCGAGCTGGTCGAGACCCTGCCGTCCGAACCCTCCCTGCGCCATGCGCTCACCCGGGCGCTCACGGAGGCCGACCCCGTCGTGCGCGCCGCGGTCCTCGACGTCCTGCGCGCCCTGCGCCTGGGGGACGCCGGCCTGTTCGCCGAGTACCTGGCCGACTCCGACGTCGCGGTGCGGATCGAGGCGGTGCGGGCGCTCGTGTCGGTCGACGCGGCCGAGCCCTTGGCACGTGCGGCGCACGACCCGTCCCGCGAGGTCCGCGTCACCGTGGCGAAGGCCCTGGCCGGCGTGGGCATCTCGACCGTCGCGCAGGGGGCGTTGGACGCGCTCACCGAGGACACCGATCCTCTGGTGCGCGCTGCCGCGTTCGGTGCGCTGGCCTCCGTGGGCTGCCCGGCCCCGCTCGCCGCCCGCGCGGTGGCCGCCCTGTCGGACCGGTCCTGGCAGGTCCGCGCCGGCGCCGCCACCGCCCTGTCGGCCGCCGCCCCGGCCGGGGCGATCCCGGCGCTGGCCAAGGCGCTGGCCGACTCCAACGCCGACGTGCGCAAGGCCGCCGTACTGTCCCTGACCCGGCACCTTCCGGTTCCCGAGGCCCGGGCCGCCCTCGCCACGGCCACCACGGACTCGGACGCGGACGTGAGGGCCTACGCGGCACGCGCCTCGTGAGCGGGACCGCCCGAGCTCTCAGTCGGCGTCGAGCTGGTGGTCGGCCCAGACGTAACTCTCAGGCAGCAGGTCGCGGACGGGGACGGCGCGGGTGCGGTCGCCCGCGCCGACGATGACCTTCAGAGCGGGGAAGTAGTCGAGCAGCACCTGGCGGCAGCGGCCGCACGGCGGCACGACCCCGCGGTCGCGGTCGCCGACGGCGACGATGGTGTCCAGTTCGTAGACGCCCTGGGCGGCCGCGGTGCCGATGAGGACCAGCTCGGCGCAGGGGCCGCCGGTGAAGTGGTAGGCGTTGACGGCGGTGACGATGCGGCCGTCCGGGGCACGACCAGCCGCCGCCATGGTGTGGTTGTCCCCGCGGCAGCGGGTGCGCGCGACCTGGGCGGCGGCCTGGATCAGTTCGTGGTCGAGCTGCTGGATCTGCGTGGTCATCTTCTCTGCCTTGTGCGTGTGTCAGTTGATGCTGTTCGCCCATGAAGCCAGCACCGCGAAGTCGTCTCGGGTGAGGCCGCGTCGGGGGTCGACCCGATGCAAGAGGGCGAGGCCGTCGTGGTGGTCCTTCACCCAGGTTCGGTCCGCCTCGGTGATCTCGTCGTCGATCCAGGCGAACGTACGGCCTTCCGCCCACGCGACGATCTCGGGCGTCTTCCAGAACACGCCGTCCGCGGGCTCGGGTCGAGGTGAGGGCCAGCTGATGAAGGGCAGTTCGGACAGTCCCAGGGCCGGTGCGACGAAGGCGTTGGCCTCCTCCTCCCACGTCGTCGCCCACACGAGGTCGTAGGGAAGTGCCTGCAGCTCCGGGCCGTGATCGGGGTTGAGCCACACCCGCAGGGGCTTGACCGGCCGGTTCGGCAGGCCCCACTCCTTCAGGCGCCGCCGTTCGGCGGACTCCCAGCGCGGGGTCAGCAGACGGTGCGTCCGATAGCCCTCGGGCCGACGGTACGGCTTCGCGGCGTACGGGTTCAGCGGCCCGTCGACATCCACCAACAACACCGGCCGCACCGGCTCATCCCCCTCGCTCCCAGGCCACACGGTACCGGCCGGCGATGGGATCGCCCAGCGAATACGGCGGCCCGGTCAGCCGACGACGGGCCTCGTCATGCTGGAAGCGTGAAGGGCGGGTGTGCGCCGTTGAGGAAGTAGTCGCCGACCTCGCGCAGCAGGTTGACGCGGGGCTCGCGGAGGGTGTGGGTGCGGGCGTTGCGCCAGAAGCGGTCGAATCCGAGGCGGGAGGAGGCGGCGGGGGCGCCGATGGCGTCCAGCGCGCGGGTGGTGATCTCCTGCACGGCACGGGAGGCGGCGGCTTCGGCCGCGCTCGCGAGGACGGTGATCTCCGCGCACTCCTCGTCGTCGAGTGCCTCTCCCTGTGCGAGGCCGCGCAGCAGGGCGTCCACCGCCTGATCGGCGAGGGCGGACGCGGCCCGGGCGGAGACGGCGAGTTCGCCGTAGGCGACCAGTGCGTGCGGGTCCTGCGGGGGGCCGTCGGGCCAGGGCTGTGCGGAGAACGGCTGCCAGGGGGACTTCACGATCCGGCCGTATTCGCGGACCTCGTCCAGCATTCCCTCGGCGAGGCCGAGGCAGACCTGGGCGGAGACCAGGTGTGCGGTCGGGGCGGCGAGGCAGGCGAAGGGCGACAGGACGCCCTCGTCCGGTGAGAGGGAACCGAGTACGTCGTCCGCCGCGACGGGCACCGAGTCGAACTCCACGCTCCCGCCGGCCGCCAGCCGCTGCCCGAAGGTGTCCCCGCCGACTCCCGTCACGACGCCCGGGCGGGCGGGGTCGACGAGGACGGCCAGCGGCTCGCCGGTCCCGGATCTGAAGGCGCGGACCAGCAGCCGGTCGGCGATTCCGACTCCGGTGGGGAACCGTTGGTAGCCGTCCAGCAGATGGCCGTCCGCCGTGGGGATCAGCATGAGCGGTGGTTCATGCCCGGCGATGCCGCCTCCCCAGCACCACTGCCCGGCCGCCGACTCCCTTTCGATACGGCCGACCTGGCCGGGTCCGGCGAAGAACCTGGTGCTGTAGGAGAGGACGTAGTGGCTGCCCAGCAGGTGGCCGATGGCGCCGTCGGCCGCTGCGACCGTCCGTACGACCGTGCAGGCCGTGCGCCAGTCCGCGTCCCCTCCCCCGCGTTCGGCCGGCACCAGCAGCGACAGCAGTCCCGACTCACGCAGCCGGATGACCTCGTCGAGCGGCGCCTTGCCGGCCTCCTCGCGTTCGGCCGCGTCGGTGGCGAGGTCGTCGGCCACCTCACGGGCGATGTGCGCCCAGTCGGCCTGCGGCCCGAACGCCGCGTCGGTCGCCTCGTCCGCCGTCACCGTCACGCGCGGACCCGCCTCGTACGGCTGCTGCGGTCGCTACAGCTCAGTGATGTGCTCATCGGGTCTTCCTTCGAAGGGCGAAGCGAACGCGGCATGGAAGCGGCGGGGTGAGGCGGCACGTCGGTTTCGTCATGCTCACTCTCCCCACCGAGCCCCGTCAATACTTTCCTAGTAATTCGATAGGAATACTAGGGTTAGAGCCGCGAACTGGCTGGTTCACGCTCGTAGAAGGCGCGTTCAGGCGAACGGCACCTGCGCGGCGGGGGCGCTCCGGGTGTCGACGGGATGCCGCCACAGGCCCTGCGCGGCGAGCCTCGGCAGCACGCCCTCGCCGAACCAGTAGGCCTCCTCCAGGTGCGGGTAGCCGGAGAGCACGAACTCGTCGATGCCGAGGGCGTGGTACTCCTTGATCCGCTCGGCCACCTCGTCGTGGCTGCCCACCAGGGCGGTGCCCGCGCCGCCGCGCACCAGGCCGATGCCCGCCCACAGGTTGGGGTGGATCTCGAGGCCGTCCCGGTTGCCGCCGCCGTGCAGGGCGAGCATGCGCCGCTGCCCCTCGGACTCGCTGCGGGCGAGCCCGGCCTGCACGGCCCGCACCGTCTCCGGGTCGAACCCTGCGAGGAGCCGGTCGGCCTCCGCCCATGCCTGCTCGGAGGTGTCGCGGGTGATGACGTGCAGCCGGATGCCGAAGCGCAGGGTGCGGCCTTGCGCGGCGGCCAGGCCCCTCACCCACGCGATCTTCTCGGCGACCTGGGCGGGCGGCTCGCCCCAGGTGAGGTAGACGTCGGCGTGCCGCGCGGCGACCTCCCCGGCGATCGGCGAGGACCCGCCGAAGTACACCTCCGGGACCGGGTCGGGCACCCGCGCCAGCCTGGCGTCCTCGACCCGGAGATGCTCGCCGTGCAGATCGACGGTCTTGCCCTCCCACAACTCCCTTACGATCTGGAGGAATTCGCCGGTACGGCGGTACCGGGCGTCCTTGTCGAGGAAGTCGCCGTAGGCCCGCTGCTCGTGACTCTCGCCGCCGGTGACGACGTTCAGCAGCAGCCGTCCGCCGCTCTGCCGCTGGAAGGTGGAGGCCATCTGGGCGGCCAGCGTGGGCGAGACGAAGCCGGGGCGGAAGGCGACCAGGAACTTCAGCCGCTCGGTGTGCCGGCTGACCATCGCGGTGGTCAGCCACGCGTCCTCGCACCAGGCGCCGGTCGGGGTGAGCACGCCGACGAAGCCCAGGTCCTCGGCGGCGCCGGCGATCCGGCTGAGATGGGCGACCGTCGGCGGCCGGTCCTGTCCGGAGGCGGTGGCGGGGGTGCCGTGACCGCCGCCGACGACGTGACGGCTGTCGCCGTTGGTGGGCAGGAACCAGTGAAAGGTGAGGGTCACGCGGGGACTCCGATCGGCCGGTTGTCGGTGTGCGTCACAGATGGTGGTGGCGGGGTGGCCCGGTGGCAGCGCCGCCCAGGACCGTCGCGCCGCTCATCCGGTGGCCGCCAGCAGCGTCGTACGACCGCCCAGCGCGGCCGAGAACTGGTCGGTGACCTGGAGCAGCGCCTCGGCCGAGCCCGGCGCGACGGTCAGCGTGCCGTCGTCGCGCACGGTGATGTCCTTGTCGAGGGTGAACCAGCCGGGGGTGATGTGGGCGGGGCCCATGGAGGCGAGGACCGGGCGCAGGGCGTAGTCGATGGCCAGGACGTGGGCGGTGCTGCCGCCGGTGGCCAGCGGCAGGACGGTCTTGCCCACCAGCGCGTACTGCGGCAGCAGGTCCAGCAGCGCCTTCAGCAGCCCGGAGTAGGCGGCCTTGTAGACGGGGGTGCCGATCACGACGCCCTCCGCCTGCTCGAACAGGGCTGCGGCCCGGGTTATCGCGGGATGGCCGAAATCGGCGTGCAGCAGGGCCTCCGGCGGGAGCGTGCGCACGTCCAGGGGGATCACCTCGTGTCCCTGGGCGGTGAGCCGCTGGTCGAGGTGGCGGAGCAGCCTTCCGGTGCGGGAGGTCGGCGAGGGGCTTCCGGAGACGGACAGGATGGTGGCCATGGCAGGACCTTTCGGTTGGTCGGGGTGAACTTCCTCGGGGACGGGCGTGGGCATCAGCTCGGCGTCTGGGGCGAGTGACCCCTTCGGCGCCATTCCTCCGCGAGCAGTTCGTACGAGCGGACCCGGTCCTTGTGGTCGTGGGTGATCGTCGTGATGAGCAACTCGTCCGCGCCCGTGGCCTCCTGGAGCTGTTCCAGCTGGTCGGCGACCCGGCCCGGCGAGCCGACGAACTGGGTGTCGAGGCGGTCCTGGACGAGGGCCTGGTCCGCGTCGGTCCAGGCGCGGGCGCGCGCTTCCTGCGGCGTGGGGAACTCGATGGCGCCCTCGGCGGTGCGGATGCTGCGTACCCATGGCCCGTAGCCGGTGGCGAGTTCGCGGGCGGTGGCGTCGTCGTCGGCCACGACGACGTCGGCCGAGACGCTGACGTAGGGCTTGTCGAGCACATCGGAGGGCTGGAAGTAGGCCCGGTAGCCCTCCACCGCCTCCAGGACCGTGGCGGGGCTGACGTGGTAGTTCGCCGCGAACCGCAGGCCGTTGCGACCCGCGACGGACGCGCTCTGGCCGCCGCTGCTGCCCAGGATCCACACCTCGAGATCGGCGCCCTCTCCGGGCACGACGTGCGCTTCGACGCCCTCAGGGGAGCGGTAGGTACCGGCGAGCAGGGCGAGGATGTCGTCGATCTGCTCGGTGTAGTCCTGCGATTCGGCGCCCGGCAACAGGAGGAGCCTGCGCTGCAGGGCGATGCGGGGGGAGCCGAGCAGTTGCGCGAAGGAGAAGGGGGGCGGGATGAGCAGGCCGTTGGGGGCGCGGCCGTCGACGACCGGGGTCGTCGTAGGCGGCGGTGCGTCCGACTGTCCGGGCGGCCGGCCCCCGGAGCGGCCCAGGCCCAGATCGAAGCGGCCCGGGTGCAGCGCGTCGAGCAGGCCGAACTCCTCGACGGTGGACAGCGCGGTGCGGTGACCGAGCTGCACGGCTCCGGAGCCGAGCCGGATGGTCGAGGTGGCGGAAGCGGTCAGGGCCAGGACGACGGCGGGTGAGGTGCCGGCCACGCCCGGGTTGAGGTGGTGCTCGGCGAACCAGTAGCGGGCGTATCCCAGGCGCTCGGCCTGTTGCGCGAGGTCGATCGAGTTGCGCAGGGCATCGGCCGCCGTCGAGCCGGACGGGATGGGGACCAGATCGAGGACGCCGAGGGCGATGTCAGACATGGACGGACTCCTGGGTGAGGGGTTGCGTAGGAAGCACGGGGCTCCACGGGAACGGTGGGTCGGGGATCTCGCGCCGCAGCACGGGGGCGACGTGGGACTGGAACAGCTCCAGGGAGGCGCGATGCGCGGCGTCCGAGAGTCCCCCGGCGTCGGCGTGGAGATGGAGCACCGTGTGCCCGAACTCCTCGTGGTAGCGGCGTACTTTCTCGATGACCTGCTGCGGGCTGCCGATCAGGGCGGAGCTGCGTGCGACGAAGTCCTCCAAGGTCTCGAAGACCACCGGGAGGCCCGCCTGCCTGAAGTGCGCCAGGTTGGCCTCGAAGATCGGCCGGTAGGCGGCGAGGGCCTGCTGGGAGGTCGGGGCGACATGGACACCGGCCGTGCCGGCGCCGACCGCGATGCGCTCCGGATCGTGACCGTAGTGCTCCCAGCGTTCCCGGTAGTGGCGGATCAGCTCGGCGTACGGCTCGATGGGATGGGTGACGTTCGCCGAGAACAGCGGGTCGCCGTAGCGGGCGGCCAGGTCGACCGACTCCTTGCTGGTGGCGCTGCCGTGCCAGACCCGGATCGGCTGCTGGTACGGCCGCGGCCAGACCTCGGCGTCCCTCAGCGGGGGGCGGAAACGGGTGTCGGCGGTGACCTTGTCCTGCCGCCAGATCTGCCGGAACACCTCGTAGCTCTCGGCGTTGCGGTCCCACTGGTCCTCGGGCGTGACCTGGAACAGCTCGCGCTGGGCGGTGCCGTTGCCCTTGCCGATGATCAGGTCGAGGCGTCCGTCGGAGAGGTGGTCGAGGGTGGCGTAGTCCTCGTACGCCCGCACCGGGTCGAGCAGGCTGAGCGTCGTGACGGCCGTGAACAGGCGGATGCGCTTGGTCAGGGCGGCCACGTGGCTGAGGACGACGGTCGGGGACGAGGAGATGAACGGCCGCTCGTGCCGCTCCCCCACGCCGAAGCCGTCGAAGCCCAGCTCCTCGGCCATGACCGCGTTGTCGAGCACCTCGCGGAAGCGGTCGTGGGTGGACTTCCGCACCCCGGTGACCGGGTCCGGGCGGTGTGTGATGAGGGTGATGGCGAGGAACTTCACGACGCGACCCGGTCGTCGACGGCGTCGGGGTGCGCGAGCCCCAGGTGGTGGCGGAGGGTGGGGCCCTCGTACTCGGTGCGGAAGACGCCCTGTTCCTGAAGGAGCGGGACGACCTTGTCGGCGAAGTCGTCGAGGCCGGTGGGGGTGATGTGCGGTACGAGGATGAAGCCGTCGCCGGCGTCGGCCTGGACGTGGTCGTTGATGGTCCTGGCGATGGTCGCCGGGGAGCCGACGAAGGTCTGCCGGTTGCCGGTGTGGATGACCAGGTCGCGGATGGACCAGTTGTTGGCGGCGGCCAGCTCGCGCCACTCACGGGCGGTGGCCAGCGGGTCGCGGTACATGCGGACCTGGGCACGGCCCTTGGAGATGTGGTGGTCGCTGACGTCCGGGTCGATGTCGGGCAGCGGCCCTTCCGGGTCGTAGGAGGACAGGTCCCGGTTCCAGACGAACTCCAGGTGCTTGATGGCGGTGGCGCCGCTGACCTGCTGGCGGCGCACCGCCCTGGCGAGTTCCTCGGCCTCGGCGTCGGTGTCGGCGAGTGCGAAGGAGGCGGCGGGCAGGATCAGCAACTGGTCATGGCGGCGGCCGTACTTGGCGAGCCGGTTCTTGACGTCCGCGTAGAAGGCCTGACCTGCCTCCAGGGTCGCGTGCCGGCTGAAGATGGCGTCGGCGCTGGAGGCGGCGAACTCCCGTCCCTCCTCCGAATCGCCGGCCTGGAAGATCACCGGACGGCCCTGCGGGGAGCGCGGGACGTCGAACTGGCCGTGGATGTCGAAGTGTTGTCCCGTGTGGGCGAAGGCGCCTGCCTTCGCGTCGCGCAGGAAGACGCCGGTGGTCTGGTCGGCGACGATCTCGTCGCCGTGCCAGGAGTCGAAGAGCTCGTTGGCGGTGGCCAGGAACTCCTTGGCGCGAGAGTAGCGCTCCTGCTGCGGCAGGAAGCCGCCGCGGCGGAAGTTCTCGCCGGTGAAAGCGTCCCACGAGGTGACGACGTTCCAGGCGGCACGGCCTCCGGACAGGTGGTCGAGGCTGGCGAACTGGCGGGCCACCTCGTAGGGCTCGTTGAACGTCGAGTTGATGGTGCCGGTCAGGCCGAGGTGCTCGGTGACGGCGGCGAGCGCGGCCAGCACGGTGAAGGTGTCGGGGCGGCCGACGACGTCCAGGTCGTAGATCTTTCCGCCCTGTTCGCGCAGTCGCAGTCCCTCGGCGAGGAACAGGAAGTCGAACCGGGCGCGTTCGGCGGTGCGGGCGAAGTGGGCGAAGGAGCTGAACTCGATGTGGCTGCCGGCCTTCGGGTCGCTCCACACGGTGGTGTTGTTGACGCCCGGGAAATGCGCGGCCAGGTGGATCTGCTTCAACGGCTTACTGGTCATGTCGGTGCGGTCCTTCCGGATCAGGCGGCGGTGTAGCGGTTGGCGGGGCGGGCGAGGCCCAGCAGGCCGCGCAGGGTGTCGGCTTCGTAGACGGTGCGGAAGACACCCCGGCGCTGGAGTTCCGGGACCAGGCCGCGGGTGATGGCCGGCAGGTCGTGTCCGGCGACGGCGGGCCGCAGCCGGAACCCACTCAGACCTTCCGCCGCCAACTCCTGCAACAGATCGGCGAGTTGCTGGGGGGTGCCGGCGAAGATCCGGGCGTCGCTGGTGTACGGCTCCCCGGCCAGGGCGTCGAGCCGTGCGCGCCGGTCCTCGGCGGCGGCCTGCTCGTCGTCCAGGAAGACCACCAGGTCACCGAAGACGTGCAGGGGTTCACCGGCCCGCCCGGCCGCCTCCTGCTCGGCCCGGATCTCGGCGACGATCGCCCGGGCGTGCGCGCTGTCCTGCGGAGTGACGTAGCCGACGTCGGCCTGGCGGGCCACCAGCCGGTAGGGAACGGTCTGGTGGGCGAGGGCGGTGACCAGGGGCTGGCCCTGGGGCGGACGCGGGGTGATGGAGGGCCCCTTGACGCTGAAGTGCCTGCCCTGGAAGTCGATGTAGTGCAGCTTGTCGCGGTCTATGAAGCGTCCGGTGGCGGCGTCCCGGATCTCCGCGTCGTCCTCCCAGCTGTCCCAGAGCCGGCGCACGACCTCGACGTGGTCCGCTGCCTCGTCGAAGAGGTCGGTGAGGCGTTCCTGCCCGGCCGGGCTCTGCAGTTCGCTCAGGTCGATCGGCGGGAAGGTGCGGCGGCCGAAGTGGTCGGCCTCGTGCGGCCGGGCGGAGATCTGCACGCGCAGGCCCGCGCGGCCGGTGCTGACGTAGTCGAGGGTGGCGATCGCCTTGGAGATGTGGAACGGCTCGGTGTGGGTGGCGATCACGGTCGGCACCAGGCCGATGTGCCGGGTCAGGGGTGCGATCCGGGCGGCGGTCAGTACGGCGTCCAGCCGGCCGCGGACCTGGTCGGTGCGGCCGTCCAACTCACCGTAGTGCGAGGACTGCAGGCCCAGGCCGTCCTCGAAGGTGACGAAGTCGAGCAGTCCGCGCTCGGCCTCGGCGACGAGGTCCGCCCAGTGGCCGGCGGTGAACAGGTCGCGGGGGCGGGCGACTTGCTCACGCCAGGAGGCGGGGTGCCAGCCGGTTCCGTCGAGGGCGACGGCAAGGTGCAGAGGATTGCGTGGAGTTGCGGACACTGGGGTGCCTTCCTGGAGGTGGGGTGAGAGGGGCGACGGCGTGGTCATGCCGTTCATTCCAGGACCGCGGCGCCGGTGTGCCGGACGAGCGAGAAGACCGTTCGGCTGCGCAGGGTGAAGCCGATCGACTCGTACAGCCGGATCGCGTTCGCGTTGGCGGCCGCGGCGTGCAGGAAGGGCTGTTCGCCCCGCTCCTTGATGCCCGCGGCGACGGCACGGACCAGCCGGGTGGCCAGCCCCCTGCCCCGGTGGTCGGGGTCGGTGCACACGGCGCTGATCTCCGTCCAGCCGGGCGGGTGCAGCCGCTCGCCGGCCAGGGCGATCAGCCGGCCGCGGTGGCGGATGCCGAGGTAGGTGCCCATCTCGACGGTGCGACGCCGGTAGGGGCCGGGTTCGGTGCGGGCGATCAGGTCGAGGATCTGGGGGACGTCGCCGGGGCCGAGGCGTACGGCCTCGGGGTCGGGCTCGGCGCGCAGGGAGGTGTCCACGAGCTGGACCCCGTGTCCGAGGCTGACGACCTCCCAGCCGTCCGGCGCCTCGGTGACGCCTCGTACCGCGGCGGTGCCGCCGGGGCCGACGAGTCTGGCCAGGTCGGCCCAGGCGCGCGGGTTGTCCTCGTCGGAGAGGGCGTGGAAGGGGGCCACGTCCTGGTGGTAGCGGGCGGCGTGGCCGATGCGTTCGGCGAAGTGGGCGTGGGGTCCGGTGAGGGCGGCCCAGGCGGGGTTGTCCAGGACGTGCGAGGACGTGGCTTCGGAGGTGGTGACGGACATGGTGTGGCGGTCTCCGGGTGCGGCTCGGGGTGTCCGGCGTGCCGGGGACTCCACCGCGAGGTGGGTGGTGGAGTCCCCGGCGCGCGCTGGTCAGGAGTTGTCGAGCGGGAGTCCGGGCGGGTTGACCTCGGACTTGGCGACGGCCTCGTTGGAGAGGTTGTAGGCCTTGAGCCACTCGGCGTACTGGCCGTTCTTGATCAGGTAATTGATGGCGTCGGCGAGGGGCTTGGCGAGGCCGCTGTCCTTCTTGGCGGTGGCCGCGATCAGTCCCTGGAGGTTCGCTCCGGCGCCAGAGTAAGTACCGGCTGTACGCGTGGCGTTGGGCGTGTTCGCGGTCTGCCGGTTGTGGTAGGCGATGCCGGGGTTGGGGCCGAGGTACGCGTCGATCTTGCCGCCGGACAGGGCCAGGTAGACGCTGTTGCTGTCCTGGAAGTACTTGACGGTGAGCTTCTTGCCCTCCTTGGCGAGCTTCGCCTTCCACTCCAGGAGGATCTTCTCCTGGTTGGTCCCGGCGCTCACGGAGACCGTCTTGCCGGCGAGGTTCTCGTAGTCGCCGCCGAAGTTCCAGGTGCTCTTCTTGGGCACGGTGAACGCGAGGTTGTCCTGCCGGTAGGAGGCGAACTCGTACTTCTTCTTGCGCTCTTCGGTGTCGGTGACGTTGGAGAAGGCCACGTCGACCTTGCCGCTGTCGATGCCGACGAAGAGGTTCTCCCAGGTGGAGTTCTTCACCTCGGGCTTGAGTCCGAGGACGGCGGCGACCAGGCGGCCGAAGTCGGGCTCCGCGCCGGTGAGGGTCTTCTGGTCACTGCCGACGTAGGCCAGCGGCGGGAAGCCGGCGGGCAGGGCGCCGATGCCGATCTCCAGCTTGCCGCTGTTCTTGAGGGCGGCGGGCAGTTCGGAGCTGATGGACTTGACCTCGGAGACCTTGACGGTGGTCTGCTTGGCGGCGCCGTTGGAGGCCTGGCCGATGACGACCTCGCCGGACTTGGCGGCGGTGCCGGTGGTGGTGGCCGCGTCGCTGTCGCCACCGCAGGCGGCGAGCCCGGTGGCCAGGGAGGCGACGGCGGTCGCCGCGGTGATGCCGCGTATCAGGCTGCGTCGGGTGAAGTGGGTGCGCATGGCCGTTCCTTGTCGCTCAGGGGCGGTGATGAGAGTGGTGGCGTGGGGGGAGGTCGTGGGGGCGGCGGGTCACAGGACCTTGCTGAGGAAGTCCCTGGTCCGCTCGTGCCGTGGGGTGTCGAGGACCTCGGAGGGCGGCCCCTGCTCGATGATCTTGCCGCCGTCGATGAAGACGACCCGGTCGGCGATCTCGCGGGCGAAGCCGATCTCGTGGGTGACGATGACGAGGGTGGTGCCGCTGGAGGCCAGGTCCCGGATGACGGCGAGGACTTCGCCGACCAGTTCGGGGTCCAGGGCGGAGGTGGGCTCGTCGAAGAGGATGACACCGGGGCGCAGCGCCAGGGCGCGGGCGATGGCGACGCGCTGCTGCTGGCCGCCGGAGAGCTGGCGCGGGTAGGCGCCGGTCTTGTCGGCGAGGCCGACCCGGCCGAGGAGTTCGCGGGCCAGTTCCTGGGCTTCGGGCCTGCCGAGCCGGCCGGTGGCGACCGGGGCCGCGGCCACGTTGTCCAGGACCGTCAGATGCGGGAACAGGTTGAAGTTCTGGAAGACGAACCCGATGCGCCCGCGCTGGGTGAGAATGGCCCGCTCGCTCAGCTCCTTCAGCCGGTCGCCGTGCCGCTTCACGCCGATCGGTTCGCCGTTGATGCTGACGTGGCCGATCTCGGGCTTCTCCAGGTGGTTGATGACCCGCAGCAGGGTGGACTTGCCGGAGCCGGAGGGGCCGAGGATCACGGTGACCTCGCCGGGGCGGACGGTCAGGTCGACGCCGTCCAGGACCCGGTGGCTGCCGTACCACTTGTGCACGTCGTGGACTTCGACGGTGGCGGCTTCGACGTCGGCCGGGGCGTCGGCGGTCTTGGCGGTCATACGGCGGCCTCCCGGCGGATGCGGGCCCGCAGGTCGGTGAGACCGGTGCGGAGCTTCTGCAGTGGCGTCGGCGGCAGGCTGCGGGTGGCGCCGCGGGCGTAGTAGCGCTCGACGTAGAACTGGATGACGGAGACGACGCTGGTCAGGATCAGGTACCAGACGGTGACGACCAGCAGCAGCGGCACGATGTCGCCGGGGTAGGTGGATCCCATGGTCTGCGCGGAGCCGAACAGGTCCAGCAGGGAGACGTAGAAGACCAGCGAGGTGCCCTTGATCAGGCCGATGAGCTGGTTGACGTAGTTGGGGATGATGGAGCGCAGTGCCTGCGGAAAGACGATTCTGCGGAACTGGTAGCCCTTCGGCAGGCCGAGGGCGGCGGCCGCCTCGTGCTGGCCCTGGTCGACGGAGAGGATGCCGCCGCGCACCACCTCGGCCGCGTAGGCGGCCTCGTTGAGGCTGAGGCCGACGACGGCGACGACCATGTCGGTGGCGAGTTTCGACTCGTCGAAGGAGAAGAAGGCCGGTCCGAAGGGGATGCCGACGCTCAACGTCTTGTACAGCGCACTGAAGTTGTAGAGGAAGATCAGAACCACGATGAGCGGGATGGAGCGGAACGCCCAGACGTAGGTCCAGCTGACGGCGCGCAGCACCGGGCTCTTCGACAGCCGCGCCAGGGCGAGCAGGACACCGCCGACAAGGCCCAGCACGGCGCTGTAGGCGGCGACTTCGAGGGTGATGAGCAGGCCGTCGAGGATGGTCGGCCGCAGGAACCAGTAGCTCCAGCGGTCCCACTGGTAGAAGGGGTTGGTCACCAGTCCGTGGGCGAACTGGGCGACCAGGACCAGGACGACCGCGGTGGCGATCCAGCGTCCCGGGCGCCGCAGCGGCTGGACCCGCTGGGCGGTGAGGGCCTGGGGCGGTTCGGTGGTGGCGTGCGCCTCGGGCAAGGTGACGGTGGCGCCTGGGGGTTCGCTCATGGTGGGCTCCGGCTTCGTGGGCACGCCCCGGAGGCGCGGCGGCGTGCGGGAACGCACACGGCTGCGTGAGACCGGGGGTGGGGAGGGCAACGGCACACCGCGCGGGCGGTGTTCGTCAGGGGGTGCGAGGGCTGCCGGGAGGTGTCAGCCCCGACAGCGGGCACGGCCCGGTGCGGTACACAGTGCGCTGTTCACGCGGAGCAGATCGACGGCGCGGTCGGCGACGAGCACGTTCGCGTACGTCCGTACGCAGCCCTGGGAACGGCGTGCGGCCGTTCTGGGAGCTGCGTACATGGCGTCACCGTCACTGTTCCGGCCCTGTGGGCCTCGCGCTTGCCGATGGGTCATCGGCCGGGTCGTCACCTGGGGCACCCCACCGCGGTGCGAGGGTTGCCGGTCAGCAAGCCAGGGCTTGTCGCTGACACTCATGACCGTTCTGGGCCGTAGTTAAGACAATGGCCCGAACGTATGTCAACGCCGGTCCACCAGGTGGAACGGCTAACGGGCGGAGTGTGCCGCCCAGTCGAGGATCTGGACGGCCGATCCGGCGGCCTCCAGCCCGCGGCACTGGGCGTGGTGACGGCGGTCGATGCCGTCGAGGTCGAGGTGGGCGCCGAAGGCCGGGTGGGCGGTCAGCCGGCGGGCGTAGGACCACAGCACCGGGTGGCCGGCGATGCGCTGGACCGCGGCGGCGTCGAGGTGGTGCCGGTGCACGGTGTCGAGCCGGACCAGAGCGACCCACAACTCGACGTCGGCGACCGTGACTTCGTCGCGGATCAGGTAGGCGCGGTCGACCAGCCAGCGGTCGAGGGCGCCGAGGGTCTGCAGCAGCGTGGCCAGTGCCCTGTCACGTTCCGCCGCTTCCCCGCCCACGGCCCCGGCCCGCTGCGCCGCCCCCTCGATCCCCTCCACGCACATTCGCTCCACGGCCTCGATCTCCGACTCCGCGCCGCAGGGGTAGAGCGAGGAGCCGCCGGTGTCGAAGCGGTGGGCGAGGTCGCGCATGATGTCCCGGTCGTGGGTACTGACGATCCGCCCGGACCAGCCGTCACTGAGCACCGGCGCCGCGGCCGGACCGCGGTAGCGGTGCGCGCTGGCCTCGTACAGCGGGAGCAGGGCCGAGTGACCGCCCTCGGGACAGTCGGGGACGGCGGGGAGGAAGGTCACCGGACAGACGGTGTCCAGGCCGAGCAGGGTGTGGGTGACGGCGATGCGCAGGCCGTCGGGACACGCGGTCGACAGATGGAGCCGGTAGCGGCCGGGGACGGCGTAGTGGCCGC
The DNA here is from genome assembly GCF_023516615.1 of Streptomyces panaciradicis. Lineage (GTDB taxonomy): Bacteria > Actinomycetota > Actinomycetes > Streptomycetales > Streptomycetaceae > Streptomyces > Streptomyces panaciradicis. The sequence continues at coordinate 12,430 of NZ_JAMGBF010000086.1, read as the reverse complement.
TGCGCGCGTCCCTGCCGATGCGACCGCGGAAGGCGGGCGTGGGCCGGAGGGAAACGTGGGCGGCAGGCGTGGTGACGGTCATGACTCTCCCCGAGAGCGGGCGCGGATGGCGCGCGGCGGATGCGACATCGGGCTGGGCCCCGTGGTCGCTTTCCCCTCCTCCACCCGGAGGGCGGGCCCGGCACTCGGTGCCGGGCCCGCCGGGGCTACGGGGATGCGACGACGGAACCCCTGAGCGGGGCTCACCTGGGCACGCCGAACGGCACGACGTTGCGTGGGAGGCGTCGGCGTGGCAGGTGCGCAGGTCAGCCCATGTGGCCGAGTGCGCTGCAGACGCGGAGCAGGTCGATGTGACGCCGGGAGGTCAGCAGAGGCGAACGGCTCACTCGGACGGTGACCCCATCAAGGCGCCTCATGTTTCCCTACCTGTTCACTAGGATTCCTTACCGAGTGTCGATCCACGGGCCGCGGACGTCAAGAGGGCCGTCCCGCATCGCGGACATCCCGATGGACGGCGACATGCTCGCCAGGACACCCGGCCGGCCAGGTTGCCCGGGGCTCAGCCATGGAACTGGTTCGCCGGGACGGGAAGGCCGTAGTGCTCGCGGAGTGTCGTGCCCTCGTACTCCTCGCGGAACAGGCCCTTGCTCCGCAGGATCGGCAGCACGTGCTCGACGAAGGCCGCCAGGCCGGACGGCAGCGCCGGGGCCATGATGTTGAAGCCGTCCGCCGCGCCGCCCTCGAACCAGGCGATGATCGTGTCCGCGACCTGCTCGGGCGTCCCTACGAACTCGAAGTGCCCGCGACCGCCGCCGAGCCGCGAGATGATCTCGCGGACCGTCAGCCGCTCGCGCACCGCCAGGTCGATGATCAGGTCGGACCGGCTCTGCGAACCCTCCAGTTTCGGCCTCGCCAGGATGAACTCCGGCAACGGACGGTCGAGTTCGAAGACCGACGGATCGGTCTCGAACACCGCCGCCAGTTGGCGCAGCCCGTACTCCGGGATGCGCAGCTCGTCGAAGCGCCGAGCGAGCGCGCGGGCTTCCTCCTCGGTCGATCCGATGTAGGGGACGATGCCGGGAAGGACGATCACACCGTCCGGGTCACGCCCGGCGGCACGGGTGCGTGCCTTGATGTCGGCGTAGAAGGCGGCGGCGCGCTCGTACGTGGTGTGGGCGGTGAAGATGGCCTCGGCGTGACGGGCGGCGAAGTCCTTGCCGTCCTCCGAGGAGCCCGCCTGGACGAGCAACGGGTAGCCCTGCGGCGGGCGTTCGACGTTGAGCGGGCCGGCCACCTTGAAGTACGTGCCGTCATGACCGACCCGATGCAGCCGGGCGGGGTCGGCATAGCGTCCCGCGGCCTTGTCCGCGAGGACGGCCTCGGACTCCCAGCTGTCCCACAGCGCCTTGGCGAGCTTCAGGAACTCGTCGGCGCGGGCGTAGCGTTCGGCGTGGCCGGGGCGGTTGCCGAGGCCGAAGTTGGCGGCCTCGTCGGCTCCCGCCGAGGTGACGATGTTCCAGCCGGCCCGGCCGCCACTGACGTGGTCGACGGACGCGAGCCGGCGGGCGAGGTTGTACGGCTCGTTGTACGTCGACGACACGGTCGCGATGAGCCCGATCCTGCTGGTGGCCTGCGACAGTGCGGTGAGCAGCGTCAGCGGCTCCAGTTGGCCCGGCGGCCTGAACTCGCCGGTGCCGATGAGGGCCGGACCGTCGGCGAGGAACAGCGAGTCGAACTTGGCGCTCTCGGCGAGCTGCGCGAGTTCGATCCAGTGCCGCAGGTCGAAGTCGGCGCGGGGGTTGCTGTGCGGAAGGCGCCACGCCGCCTCGTGGTGGCCCGCTTCCATGAGAAAGGCATTCAGGTGCAGCCGCCGCTGTCCCGCACTCATGAGGTGCCCTTCAGCTTCGAGCTGTCGTAACCGGCCGGGAGGAGGTTGTCGACGATCGACGGGACGTCGACCTTCTTGGTGATCTGCCCCGCGTCCAGGAAGGCGTCGGCGAGCTTCTGCTCCAGTTCGATGTCCGGCTTCTCCACCGGGGTGACCCGATTCGAGTAGGCGGCCACGGATGCCCTGGCGTCGGCCAGCGGGATGCCCTGCTCCTTCGAGAGCGCCTGCGCGTACTTGTCGGGGTTCCTGACGGCCCAGGCGAACTCTCTCGACAGCCTCTTCAGTACATCTGTCAGAGCCGCCCGCTTGGTCTTGTCGTTCAGCGACTTGTCGCTCGCGACGTAGTAACTGCTCGTCTGGTCGATGGGCGGGAGGCCCTTCACCAGGATCCGCGCGCCGTTCTTGACCGCGATGGCCGACTGCGGGTTCCAGATCGACCAGGCGTCCACCTTCCCGGTGTTGAACGCCGTGGCACCGGCCGCCGGATCGAGGAAGACCAGCTTCACGTCCTTGGGGGTGAGGCCGACGCTCTTCAGGGCGTTCAGTGCCAGACCGTGGGCCGAACTGCCCTGCGGGACGGCGATCTTCTTGCCCTTGAGGTCGGCGGCCGTCTTCAGCTGCGAGCCCTCCGGCACGATGATGTTCTCGTTCGACTGGGTGGGTGTGAGCGAGCGGTTGACTGCCACGACCTTGAAGCCGTACTCCTTCGCGGCGCCGGTGATCGGCGGTACGTCGCCGACGCTGCCGAGGTCGATGTCGCCGGAGGCGGCGGCCTGCACGAGCGGCGGACCGTAGGTGAAGCGGGCGAACTTCACCTTGTAGGGCGCGTTGGCGAACACGCCGGTGACCTTCGCCAGTTCCTGGCTGCCGTCACCGCCGTTGTCGCCGATGGTGAAGGTGTACTTGCTCCACTCGGGGTGCCTGGCGTCGCTTGCGTCGACGGCGTTGCTCAGCGGCGCGGAGGTGTCCGACGACGATCCCGCGCAGGCGACGAGGCTGCTCGCCAGAGCGAGCGAGCCGACGCCGCCGATGAGTCTCGTGGTTCTTGTTCGCATGGGTTGTCGTGCTTTCTGTGCTGGGTGAAGGTGTTCGGACGGTCAGTGCTGGCCGGCCAGGCCGAGGTCTTCCAGGAGTCGGGCGCGCAGTTCCTCGCGTGCGACGCTCGCCTCACGGTCGGCGGCGGTGAGGTGCACCTCGTGCGAGGTGCCGATGCGGCCGTTGTTCATGACGACGATGCGGTCCGCCAGGGCGATCGCCTCGTCGACGTCGTGGGTGACGAGCAGCATGGCCGCCTGATGCCTGGTCCGCAGCGCGCGTACGAGGTCGTGCATGCGCAGCCGGGTGATGGCGTCGAGAGCGGCGAACGGCTCGTCGAGCAGCACGAGTTCGGGCTCGGAGACCAATGCCCGTGCCAGCGAGACCCGTTGGGCCTCGCCGCCGGAGAGCTCCTTGGGCCAGGCCTTCTCGCGGCCCGCGAGGCCGACCTCGGCGAGCACGTCGCGGGCCCGCTGCTCCGCGCCGGCCCCGTGCAGGCCGAGCGTGACGTTGGGCAGTACGCGCTGCCACGGCAGCAGCCGGTCGGCCTGGAAGACGATCGCCCGCCGGGCGGGGACCTCCACGCGCCCGCCGTCGGGGCGGTCCAGTCCCGCGAGCAGCCGCAGTAGGGTGCTCTTGCCGCAGCCCGAAGGGCCGAGCAGGATCACCAGTTCCTCGTCGGCGATGGTGAGGTCGAGGTGGTCGAGGACCACCCGGTCACCGAACTGGCGGACCACCTGCTCGACGACGACCCCGGTCTGCCGACGGGGCTGCGTCGCGATCGTGCTGCTCATGACGCCTCATAACTGGGTCGCCAGCGCAGCAGCACCCGTTCGAGAGCCCGGACGAACTGGTCGGCGAGCAGACCGAGGAGCGAGTAGATGACCAGCCCCACGAAGACCTGGTTGGTCTGGAGATACGTCTGCCCCTGGGTGATGAGGAACCCAAGTCCCTGGTCGGCGTTGACCGTTTCGGCTGCGACGAGGCCCAGGACGCTGTAGGCGAGGGAGAACCGGAGGCCCACCAGGAACCCCGGCAGGGCACCGGGCACCAGCACCCGCGTCACCAGGCGCCAGGTGCCCGCTCCCGTCGTGCGCGCCGTCTCGATCAGACGCTGGTCGACGCCCCGGATCGCGGCGAACAGGTTGAGATACATCGGGACACCGGCGCCGAAGGAGATCAGCAGCACCTTCGTGAGCTCGTCGATGCCGAACCACACGATCATCAACGGCAGCACGGCGAGGAGGGGGATCGTGTTCAGTACCTGCACCAAGCCGTTGAACAGGTACTCACCGCTCCGCAGCAGCCCGCCGAGCACCCCGCTGACGATGCCCGCCGTCAGACCGATGGCCAGACCGATACCGGCCCGCTGCAGCGAGATGGCCAAGTCCGGTCCGAGGACGCCCTGCTGCCAGAGTTCGACGGCGGACCTCACGATCGAGGTCGGCGCCGGTGCGTAGGTCTTCGACACCGCTCCGGCCCGGGCGAGTACCTCCCAGGCGAGGAGGATCAGCACCGGCGTCGTGTAGATGCCCAGCGGCCAGCGCAGGCGCTCGCGGAGCGCGCTGAGCGGCGTCCGGCGGCGGGCGCCGCGCGGCAGGAACACCTCCCGTGACCGCGCCCTCGTCGTCTCGGCGTCCGGGCGCTCGACGGCGGCCGGCGCCTTCAAGCTCAGCTCGGTCATGCCGCCACCGCCAGCACACCGCTGTAGTGCGAGGAATCGCCGACGAGCTGCTCGCTGCGGCGGCCGTCGACACCGGTCGGCACCTCACCGGCGACCGTCACCCTGTTGAGGCGGCGCGGGTGGTCGTCGTAGTTGTCGACGCCGTAGTGCTGGGTGATGCGGTTGTCGAAGATCAGCAGCTGGTTCGGGGACCACCTCCAGCGCAGGATGTTCTCCGGACGCGTCACGTACGACTGCAGGACGCACAGCAGGTCGGCGGACTCACTGCTCGACAGGCCGACGATCCGCTTGGCGAACCCGCCGATGAACAGGCCGCGTTCGCCCGTCAGCGGGTGCACCCGCACGACCGGGTGCTCCGCCTCGTACGGCGTCGAGACGAAGACGCGGTCGTACTCCTGTTGTTCGGCGGTCGCGGACGGGGGTCGCGCGTAGTCGAACTGGTTGGTGTGCACGACGCGCAGCGAATCCGCCAGGGTGCGCAGCGCCTCGGGCAGGTCGCGGTAGGCCGCGGCGGCGTTGGCGATGAGCGTCTCGCCGCCGTACGGCGGGACCACCACGGACCGCAGCGTGGTGAGCTGGGGCGGGTTGACGACGAAGGTGACGTCCGTGTGCCATTCGTTGGCCTTGGAGGTCTCGCTGTCGACGGCGAGCACATTCGTCGTGCCGTCCGCGGCGGGCACGTTGGGGTGAGCGGTCGTCAACTCGCCGAACCAGCCGGCCACGCGTTCCTGGCCGGCGTTGTCGAGGCGCACGTCGTCGAACACGATCGCCTTGTACTCGTTGAGGGCGTCCCGGAGCGTGGCGATGGTCGCGAAGTCCGGCGACGCCGTGAGGTCGACGCCTTCGACGACTGCGCCGATACGGCCGGTGAGCTTGCGGATGGACAGAGGCATGAGGGGTCCCTCTCGGACGGACGGGCACAGCACGGTGTGCCGGACGGCTTGGTGCGAGCGCTGACAGTGCGCAGGGCTGATCGACCGGCTCGCGGAGTCGTCCGGGCCGGTCAGGAAGATGTGGGTGGTCGCGGGACCGCTACGGCCGCTGTCTCGGCGACCGGGCCGGCGTACGCGGACGGGCTCCCCGCTCGTACGGAGCGAAGAGCTCACAGCGGACGGCTGGGCCGATCCCGTGGGAAGACAGCGCGGCAAGGGCGGATTCGGACGCCTCGGGCCGCGGAGCGCCGACTACGCGCCCCCGCCGCCGCGGGCGACCACTCGCCGGGTCAGCGACAACAAAACGCGCTGGAGACGTGCGCCAGATCGATGTGGCGCCGCCGAGTGAGGTCCACGCGCGGGTTCATGGCAGGGGAGTTCAGCAGAAGCCCACCTCGTCGGTCAATGCCTGTCCGGTCGGGTCTTGCATTGCGGACACACGGTGCCGCACAGAATCCCGGTCCGAGGTGACTCCACCGCCTCGACCTTGACACTCGCCGGGGCAGGCGACGTACGTTGAAAGGGAGATCCCTGACATCCGGAGGCTTTGATGCACGTACTGGGCGCGGTATCGCGCGGTGCGTGCACCGGTGCGCGGCTCATCACCCGACGGCATGTCGACTTCTGCCGTACCTCCTCCGCGGTCTGTCCTTCCGTACACGTCTGACACCTGCCGGCCGACCCGTCGGCCGTCCCCTCGTGGCCCTGTCGCCGCGAGTCCTCGTGTGTTTCCCGGAAGGAACCCCGTTGTCCGGTCCTGCCCTGCACCTCGCCGTCGAGATCGACGGTGCCGGCACACACCCCGCGGCCTGGCGCCGCGCCGCCCACTCCCCCGACCAGCTGCTCACCCCGCGGCGCGTGGCCCAGGTCGCCGCCGTCACCGAAAACGCCGGGTTCACCCTGATCACCCTCGACGACGGCGCGCTGCCGCCCGGCGCCGCACCGGATCCGGTGGGCCGGATCGGTGCGGTGGAGCGGGCCGCCTTCATCGCGGCATCCACCAGCACCATCGGGATCGCGCCCGTCGTCCCGGTCACCTACGCCGAACCCTTCCATGTGGCAAGCCAGTTGGCGTCCCTCGACCATGTCTCCGCCGGCCGCGCCGGATGGGTGGTGACGGAGGAGGAGCGTCCGGAGGCCGCCCGCGCCTGGGGGCGTCCTCCGGTCGCCGACGCCGAGGCGCGGGCCCGGGAGTCACGTGACGGGATCGAGGTGGCCCGCGCCCTGTGGGACTCCTGGGGGCAGCTGGTCGTCCTGGGCCGGCCGGACCGCGTCGCCGCCGCGCCGCTGGACGTCGCTCTCGTCGACGGGCGCGATGTCGCATCGGTCGCCACGGCCTCCGCCGCAGCCGGCGCGCCCCGTGTCTTCGCCGAGGTCGAGGTTCGACGTCCAACTCCACCTTCAACGAGCCCGCCGACCTGGCCCGCCGCCTGTCCGGCCTCGATCTGCTCTCCGAGGGCCGCGCCGGATGGAACGTGGTGACCACGGACAACGCCTGGACCGGCGCCAACTTCCGCCGCGGCGGCCGCTACCGCGACGCCGACACCACGGAGGTCGTGTTCTCGTCAACCGAGATCGCCGGAGAGGCGGACCGCCGACGCACCTGGCGGCTCCTCGGCGAACTGGCGCGCTGAACAAGCCTGTCGGGCGCCGCGACCCCGGCATCCCCCTACCGAACGCATCCGGACCCGCCTGACCCTCCTCCCCGCACCGCAGCACAGCCCCACACGAAGGAGATCACCCATGACCACCGAGGCCACCACCACGGACCTCCATGTCTTCACCGAGACATGGCTGGAGTGGTATCGCGCCCAGGAGGCCCGCCTCGCCGACCCGCACGGGTTCCTGGCGGTCACCGGCCTGCACTGGCTCGACGACCGGCCGCAGCGGTTCCCGGACGCGCCCGGCGCCTGGCACACCGGCCCCGAAGGGGTCGTCGTCTCCCTGGACGACGGCGAGGAACTGGTCGTCGACGGAACCCCGGTCCACGGGGAGCACCACTTCGGTGTGATCCCCGAGCGCGGCGGCGTCAACGCCGTCTGGGGCGACGCCGTGATCGAGGTCGCCCGGCGCGGCGGACAGGACATCGTGCGCCCCCGCCACCCGGACGCACCGCTGCGCACGGCCTTCACCGGGACCCCCGCCTACGCCCCCGACCCTCGCTGGGCGGTGACCGGCCGCTACGTCCCCTTCGACACACCGCGGCCGACCACCGTGGACGCCGCGGTCGAGGGCCTGGAGCACGTCTACGACGCCCCCGGCAGGGTCGAGTTCGAGCTGGAGGGACGGCAGTTGTCGCTGACGGCGTTCCCCGGCTCGGGCGGGGGCCGGCTGCTGGTGCTGTTCACCGACGCGACCTCCGGCGTCACCACGTACGCGGCCAACCGGGCCCTGACCGTGGAACCGCCCGCCGCCGACGGCACGGTCGTCCTGGACTTCAACCGGGCCTCGAACCTGCCATGCGCATACACCGACCTGGCCACCTGCCCGCTGCCCCCGGCCGAGAACCGGCTGCCGGTGGCGATCGAGGCCGGACAGAAGATCCCCCGGGAGCGCGGCGGATCCTGAGCCCCGCCCGGCCATCGACCGGCGCCGACAACTCCTCGTACGATCACGAACGGCATTGAGTGTCAGCGTCAAGCCCTGGCTCGCTGACCGGCAACCCTCCCCCGCGGTGGGGTGCTCCAGGTGAAAGCCCGGCGGAGTCACCGACGACCCCGCAAGCGCGTGGCCCCCGTCCGGGGCCGGACAAGTGGAGGACCGATATGCGGCACGGTGGTGACCTCAGCGCCCGCTTCGCCGGCGCCACCGTGTTCTCCCGGCTCTTGCGTCGGCGCCACATCGACCTCAAGCGCTCCACCAGCTGCCTCTGTCAGGCCTGACGGCCCTTCCGGCCGCCGGCGGCGTCACGGCATCCGCCGTCGCCGCACGCCTCGCGCCTGATCTCCGACAGTCTCCAGATCCCGCCTGCCTCTGACCCCCGTCCGCACAGCGGCTCCCTGTCGCGGCATCGCGCCGCCCCGAGCCGCCCACCCGCGTACGGCCATGCCCCGTGCCCGTGCCCGGTCACACGAGTAGGAGAAGCCCTCCGTGACTGCCCTTCCCGACGCCAGATCCTCCCGTTGGACGGCGCTGACCGCCCTGGTGACCACCAGCCTTCTGCTGACCGCCTGCGGCTCCGGCGGCGGTGACTCCACCGGCGGCAGCGGCCGGCCCGCGTCCGGCGGCACCCTGACCTTCGCGGTGGGTTCGGACGCCGGCTGCGTGGACCCGCAGCAGGTCGCCAGCAACGAGACCATCTACTCGGTACGCCAGATCGTGGACTCGCTGACGGACCAGGACCCCAGGACCGGCAAGATCGTGCCGTGGCTGGCGAAGAGCTGGGACATCAGTCCCGACGCCACGACGTTCACCTTCCATCTCAGGTCCGGCGTGACGTTCAGCGACGGCTCGAAGCTGACCGCGCAGGTGGTCAAGGACAACTTCGACGCCGTACCGAAGCTCGGTGCCCTGGGAACCCTGGCGGAGGGCTATCTCAGCGGCGTCAAGAGCACCACCGTCATCGACCCGCTGACCGTCAGAGTGACCTTCGCCCAGCCCAACGCGCAGTTCCTGCAGGCGACTTCGACACACTCGCTCGGCATCGAGTCGTCGGCGAGCGTGAAGCGGACCCCGCAGCAGAAGTGCAGCGACGGAGTGGTGGGCTCCGGCCCCTTCGTGCTGAAGCAGTACGTGCAGAACCAGTCGGTCACCCTGGCCAGGCGCACCGGTTACGCCTGGGGATCCTCGCTGTGGAGCAAGAGGGGCGAGGCGTACCTGGACAAGCTGGTCTTCAAGGTCGTACCCGAGGCGGGCGTGCGGGCCGGCAGCCTTCAGTCCGGTCAGGTGGACGCCGTCTCCAGCGTCGGCAAGGCCAACGAGGCGGCGCTCAAGGGCAGTCAGGTCGCCCTCCAGCGGCGGGCCAACCCCGGCATCGTCTTCGGTCTGGGCCTGAACAACGCCCGGCCGGCCCTCAAGGACGCCAGGGTGCGCCAGGCGATCCTGGCCACCGTCGACCGCAAGCAGATCGCCGACACCGTCTTCCCCACCGGCACCCGGGCCGCGACCAGCGTCCTCGCGCACACCACGCCCGGCTACACCAGCCTCGCCGCGAACCTCACGACCGACACGACCAGAGCCAAATCCCTGCTGGACGCTGCGGGTTGGAAGACGGGCAGCGACGGCATCCGCGCCAAGGCCGGCAAGAAGCTCGCGCTGACCATCGACTGGATCCCCAACCCGGGCACCAACCAGCCCGCGCTGGAGCTGATCCAGCAGCAGCTCAAGGCCGTCGGCGTTCAGGTCACCCTCAAGCAGCTCCAGGTCACCCAGCTCGCACCGACGCTGCAGTCGGGGGACTACGACGCGGCCTGGGGCAACGTCACCCGCGCCGACCCGGACATCCTGCGCAGCTCCTTCTCCACCGCGCTGGCCAACTTCTACCGCCTCCCCAAGAGCGGTCTGGACACGACCCTGACCGCCCAGGCGGCGACCACGGACACCGCCAAGCGCGAGCAATTGGTCGCCCAGGCACAGCAGTTGATCGTGCGCAACGCCTACTACGTGCCGATCGTGGAGCTCCAGACCCAGCTGGGCGTGGCGAAGAAGGTGCACGACCTGAACTTCGACGCCTCCAGCCGGCTCCAGCTGCACGACACCTGGATCGGATGACGCATGCGCGGCTATGTGATCAAACGGCTCGCGCAGGCCGTCGGCGTGCTGTGGGCGGCGTACACGGTGTCGTTCCTGGTCCTGGACTATCTGCCGGGTGACCCGGTCACCGCGATGGCCGGTGCGGGGATGGACTCGGGGCAGGTCGACCCGGCCAGGCTCGCCGCCCTGCGGCACGAGTACGGCTTCGACAAGCCGGTGCCGGTGCAGTACGCGGAGTACCTCGGCCGTGCGGTGCGCGGGGACTTCGGCGACTCGGTGTCCACCGGTCGCCCGGTCACCGCCACGCTGGCCGACGCCCTGCCGCAGACACTCCAACTGACGGGAGCCGCAATGCTGTTCGCGGTGGTCCTCGGCGGCGGTCTGGCCGTACTGGCGACCTACACCACACTGCGCTGGCTGCGGCAGCTGCTGCTGTCGCTCCCGCCGCTGGGGGTGTCGGTGCCGACGTTCTGGGTGGGACTGCTCCTCGTCGAGACGTTCTCCTTCCGGCTGCACTGGTTCCCGGCGTTCGGCAACGACGGACTCGGGGGGCTGGTGCTGCCGGCGCTGACACTGGCGGTGCCGACGGGCGCGCAGATCGCCCAGGTGCTCGCCAAGAGTCTGCTGACCGCCTTGGACCAGGCGTACGTGGAGACCGCCCGGGCCAAGGGCGCCGGCCGGTGGCGGGTCCATCTGCGGCACGCGCTGCGCAACGCGTCCCTTCCGGCGCTCACGGTCGTCGGCCTGCTGGTCGGACAGCTGATCGCCGGTTCGGTGGTGGTCGAGACGGTGTTCTCCCGTGACGGCCTCGGCCGCGTCACCGCCGCCGCGGTCACGGCGCAGGACATCCCGCTGGTGCAGGGGGTCGTCGTGTTCGGCGCGCTGATCTTCGTGACGACGAACCTGGTCATCGACCTGGTCTATCCGCTCCTGGACCCGCGCATCGTCGTGGCCTCGGGCAGAAGGGCGGCCCTCGCATGAGCCAGAGCCTGGTCGACGACCCGGCCGAAGCGGCGCTCGATCCGGCCCGCGCTTTCACGGCGGGGAAGGACCGAGAACCGGGGGGCCGCGTGGACGTACGGCGCCTTGCGCGCTTCGTGGTACGCCGCCCGGGTCTGCTGCTGTCGGTGGTCGTCCTCGTACTGGTGGCGCTGGCCTCGTTCCATCCCGAGGCGTTCACCTCGCAGGACCCGCTCAAGGGCGTCCCGTCGCAGAACTTCCGCGGTCCGAGCGGCAGTCACTGGTTCGGCACCGACGAGCTGGGCCGCGATGTGTTCTCCCGGGTCGTCCACGGGGCCCAACTGTCCCTGAAGGCAACGCTGATCGCGGTGCTGGTCGCCTTCGTGGTCGGCGGGCTGGTCGGGGTCGTCGCGGGGTTCACGGGCCGCTGGGTCGACGACGTCCTCATGCGCTGCGTCGACGTACTCCTGTCCATCCCCGCGCTGTTCCTGTCTCTGGCCCTGGTCACCGCACTGGGCTACGGCACGGTGAAGGTGGCCGTCGCGGTCGGCATCGCCAGCGTCGCCGCGTTCGCCCGGGTGGCCCGCTCGGAGGTGCTGCAGGTGCGGCAGGCGGTGTTCGTGGAGGCGGCGCGCGCGAGCGGGGCCCGCTGGTACTCGGTGCTGGCCCGGCATGTGCTGCCCAACGCGGCGGGCCCGGTGGTCGTCCTGGCCACCCTCGACTTCGGGTCCTCCATCCTGGCCGTCTCCGCCCTGAGCTTCCTCGGCTACGGCGCTCCCCCGCCGGCCCTGGAGTGGGGCACGTTGATCTCCGACGGCCGCAACTACCTCGCCAACGCCTGGTGGTTGACGGCGCTGCCCGGCCTGGCGATCGCCGCGACGGTGCTGGCCACCAACCGCATAGCCAGGGCGCTGGACGGCGAATGGTCCCGGCAGCCATGACCCACGAACGCGAGAACGGTGAGGACATGAGCACACCCCTGCTGGAGATACGCGGCCTGTCGGTGTCGTACCGCACCCGGGGCGGCACCGTGGAGGCCGTCCGCGGCGTGGACCTGGACGTGTGGCCGGGGCAGGTGACGGCGGTGGTCGGCGAGTCCGGCTCCGGCAAGAGTACGACCGCGCAAGCCGTCACCCGGCTGCTGTCGGCCAACGGCCGCATCGACGCGGGCACCGTCCGCTTCGGCCGGCACGACCTGGCCACGCTGCCGGAAGCGGAACTGCGCACCGTCCGCGGGGC
>NZ_JAMGBF010000085.1 GCF_023516615.1 Streptomyces panaciradicis | reverse complement strand
CCAACGGCCGCATCGACGCGGGCACCGTCCGCTTCGGCCGGCACGACCTGGCCACGCTGCCGGAAGCGGAACTGCGCACCGTCCGCGGGGCGCGCATCGGCCTGGTCCCGCAGGACCCGACCGTCTCCCTCAACCCGGTCAAGCGGATCGGCGACCAGGTCGCCGAGGTGCTGCGCATCCACGGCCTGGCGACCCGCCGCTCGGCCCCCGGCGAGGCCGTCGCCGTCCTGGACCGGGCAGGACTGCCCGACGCGGCCGTCCGCGCCCGGCAGTATCCGCACGAGCTGTCCGGCGGCATGCGGCAACGCGCCCTGATCGCCATCGCGATCGCCGCCCGGCCCGAGCTGATCATCGCCGACGAGCCCACCAGCGCGCTCGACGTCACCGTCCAGCGCGTCATCCTCGACCATCTCCAGCACCTGACCGAGGAGTCGGGCACCGCCGTCCTGCTGGTCACCCACGACCTGGGGGTCGCCGCCGACCGGGCGCAGCGGCTGGTGGTGATGTCGCAGGGCAAGGTCGTGGAGGCGGGCCCCACCCGCGACATCCTGGCCCACCCGCGGGACCCCTACACCCGGCACCTGCTGGCCAGCGCCCCGAGCCTGACCACGGCCCGGCCCCGCACTCCGGCCCCCGCTTCCGGGACGGACGCCACGCCCTTGGTCGAGGCCCGCGGCCTGGTCAAGGAGTTCAGGCTGCCCCACACCGGCGACGGACCCCGTACCCTGCGCGCGGTGGACGACGTCACCTTCACCCTTCACCGGGGTCGCACGCTCGCCCTCGCCGGCGAGTCCGGCTCCGGCAAGTCGACCACCGCCCGTCTGGTGCTGCGCCTCGCCGAGCCGACCGCCGGGCAGATCCTCTTCGACGGCACCGACGTCACCGCCGCCAAGGGTGCCCGGGCCAGACGGCTGCGCCGCCGCGCCCAACTCGTCTACCAGAACCCGTACGCCTCGCTCGACCCCCGGTTCACCATCGGCGAGGTGATCACCGAGCCGCTGCGCGCCTTCAAGGTGGGCGACCGCGCCTCCCGGCTCGCCCGTGCCCGCGAACTCCTCGACCGGGTCGCGCTTCCCGCCGCCACCCTGGAGCGGCGCCCGGCGGAGCTGTCCGGCGGACAGCGACAGCGCGTGGCGATCGCCCGGGCCCTGGCCCTCTCCCCCGACCTCGTGGTCTGCGACGAGCCCGTGTCCGCGCTCGACGTGTCCGTGCAGGCCCAAGTCCTGGACCTGTTGGCCGAGTTGCAGGCCGACACCGGGGTCGCCTACCTCTTCATCTCCCACGACCTGGCCGTCGTGCGGCAGATCGCGCACCAGGTCGCCGTCATGCGCGCCGGCCGCGTCGTCGAGACAGGACCGCCGGAGGACCTGTTCACCCGCCCGCGCCACGAGTACACCCGTGAACTGCTCGCGGCGATCCCCGGCGGCCTTCTCGCTGCCTCCGCCGCCGAGACCACCCCGAGCTGAGGACACGAGCGCATGACCACACCCGCCATCACCTCGCCGGCCTTTCTCACCCCCGGCAACTTCGCCGACGACGATCCGTACACGGGTCTGGAGTAGACACTCCAACTCTTCTAGTACGGGGAGCGGTTGGGCTTCGACGGCGCCTGGATCCGTCAGCGCCACCTCGAACACGGTGTGGGCTCGGCCGCGGTGTTCCTCGCCGCGGCCGGACAGCGCACCGAACGCGTCGAGCTGGGCACCGCGGTCATCCCCATCGGCTACGAGAGCCCGTTCCGCCTGGCCGAGGACCTGGCACTGGCGGACGTTCTGTCCCGCGGCCGCCTCCAGGTCGGCTTCAGCACCGGCATGCCGCACGCCGAACTCCTCGGCGACCTGGTGTACGACGGAGACTGGCGCTCCTTCGACCTGTCGTACGGCAGGATCGCCCGCCTCGTCGACAACCTGCGCGGCGACTACCTCGGCGGCCCGGACACCGTGATCCACTCACCCGGCAACGTCCAGCGACCGCGGCTGCAGCCGTACAACCCCGACCTGGTGCGGCGGATCTGGTACGGCGGCGGCAGCCTGCGGTCGGTCCGCTGGGCCGCCGAGAACGGTTTCAATCTGCTGTCCGGCAACATCGTCTCCGGCGAGGACACCGACGACTTCACCACCGCCCAACTGAACCTGCTCGCCGAGTACCGTCGCCGTCCGGGCGCCGACCTGCTGAAAACCACGCGCGTGGCGCTCGGGCGGGTGATCGTGCCCCTCGACAGCGCCGACGCCGCCACCCGTGCTCGCTACCTGAAGTACGCGGCAGTTCGGCACGAGCGCATCCTCAAGCCGCAGATCCTGTCGGCGCCGGGTACGAAGCGCATCCTGTTCGCCCCGGACGTCGTCGGCACCGCGGACCGGATCCTGGAACAGCTGGCGGCCGACCGCGAGTTGGGCTGGCACCCCGTGACTCAGGCACCCCATGATGTGTAGGCATTACATGGTCAGGACTGGGGACCTCGATGGAACGGATCTTGGTGGTCGGCGTCACCGGCGCGGGCAAATCCACGCTCGCCCGCGCCTTGAGCGCTCGTCTGGGCCTGCCGCACCACGAGATGGATGCCCTGTACTTCGACGGCCCCGGCTGGTCCGTCAACGACGCGCTGATCGAGGACGTCTCACGGCTCACCTCCGAGTCGCGCTGGATCATCGACTCCATCGGTTATCCGGAAGTCCGTGACCTGCTGTGGAACCGAGCCGACACCGTCATCTGGCTGGACTACCCCAAACGCGTCATCATGCCTCGCGTCCTGCGCCGGTCCCTGCGGCGCACCCTCACGCGCGAGATCCTCTTCGGAGGCAACCGGGAAACGTGGAGGGACTGGCTGAGCCGGGAACACCCGGCCCGGTGGGCATGGTCCCAACACGGACCTCGCCACCGTGAAGTCGAGCTGCGGGTGAACGACCCCCGCTTCGCCCCTCTCCGTACCCTCCGCTTCGCGCATCCCGACGACACGGCGGCCTGGCTGACCTCCCTGTGACATTCCCGGCCGGCGGTCCTTCCCCATGTCCCTCGGGTGGCCCGCCGCTGGTCGCGACCGGCTGCCGTGACGGCGACGCCGGTACGGCAATCCTGCCACCGGACGAAACGGGGTTCCCATGAAGCTGTCGCCGGTATCGCTCGCAGCGCGACTCAGGTGTTCTCGGACGACTCCGCGCAGGAATGCGTCAGAGGTAGCGGGATGATCATCATCAACGCTCTCGGGGACGGCACGTACACAGAGCACTGCGAGGGCGGCACCCACGGCGGCGAGACCATCACCTGACGGGATGACCCTCCAGCGGCCAGGGACGCCACGATGTGCGGGTCATCGTCATCGTCATCGTCATCGTCACCAGGCCACACCTGCCTTACGGTCGATCTTCACCCGCGTCCGCGCTGTCCTGCCCCGCCTTTGCGCGCATGGCCGGGAGGGTCCACGGGGCCCTTCGTCTTGCCTGCCTTGTTCCCCTGGGGCGCGTCGCCTGCCGCGCCGCCACCGGACTTCGGGGCAGTGGGACCCTTCAGGTGCCGTGTCGGCTGATCGTCGGAGGATGAGGCAACCCTGCTGCCCGGAACCGTTGCGCGCAGGGGGTGGGCAGCGGCCGAGCGGGGGGAACGTGGGGTCTTCGACGCGGCGGGGCTGCCATCGTCGTCGGCCGAGGTCTTCGGGGACGTGGAGGAAGCGGCGTGATCACTGGTGGACCGAGCCGCTTCGCCGTTGGCGCTGTGCTGCGAGAAGCCGTCGGCGGCGACGAGCCCGGCGGTGATCACGCCGACCAGTGCGGCCGCTGATCCGTACATCGCCACGCGGCTGCGGGCGAAGGCGGGCCGGGATGCCGCCCGGGGAAGCCCGGCCGCTGCGGCCGCGGCACCGATCGGCTGTGCGCCGGGCAGCGGGTTGTGGTGCGTGTGGTCGCTGCCCCTGCCGTGCGCGGTCGACCGGGACACGGCGCTGCTCAGGGGCGCGACCCTCGGCCGAACAGGTTCCGCAGTCGCCGTGACGTCGGCGAGGTGAGCCAGCACGCGGGCACAGTCGCGCGCGGTGGGACGGTCCTGCTCGTCCAGAGCCGTCATCCGGTTCAGCAAGTCGCCGAACGCCTCGGGCAGGAAGTCGGGGAAGTCCGGCCGGCGGTGCAGCCGGGCGATGGCCGCCTCCAGGGGGCCGCCTTCGTATTCGAGTCGGCCGGTGAGGCACTCGAGGAGGACGAGTCCGAGAGCGTAGACGTCGGCGGCCGGGCCGACGGGCCTGCCGAGTACCTGCTCGGGGGACAGGTAGGCGGCCGTTCCGATGAGGGTGCCGGTGGCGGTGTGGGTGGTGGCGTCCAGCAGGCTGGAGATACCGAAGTCCGTCAGATGAGGACTGTCGGCTGCGTCCAGGAGGATGTTCGACGGTTTGACGTCCCGGTGGACGATGCCCTTTTCGTGGGCGTGGTCCAGGGCGTCGGCGAGGCCGGCACCGAGCGTGGCGGCGGCTGCGGGCAGCAGAGGGCTCTCGGCGATGCGGGTCTTGAGGGTGGGGCCGTCGATGAGTTGCATGACGAGGTAGGCGTCGCCGTCGTGCCGTCCGGCGTCGTAGGCGGTCACCAGCCCCGGATGCTGCAGCCGGGCCAGGATGACTGCCTCGCTGCGGAAGTCGTCCTCGGTGTCGAAGCCGGTACCGGACCGGAAGATCTTCACCGCCACGGGCCGCCGCAGACTCAGGTCGAAACCGCGGTGCACGTCCGCCGCGCCACCCCAACCGATCATCTCGTCCAGACGGTAACGGCCCGCCAGTATTCGAGCATTGCACCGCGTGGACCGTCCGTCCTGCCCCTCACGCAACCTCAACTCGCCCTCCCCCAGCTTCACAGATCGACATCGGCAGGCACCCGTCGTCGGCCGGCCACCGAACGCAGGTACCCACCCAGCCACCTCTTGCACAGCAGCGGACGCATCTTCTGGCCAAGGCTCAAAAGTCCGTCCGGGGAAGGAGCCCAGTTCAGGGGCTCGGAACAGCGTCGGGCCGCCGGCCCTGGCTCTGAGACCAAGGGGCCGGCGGCCGCGAAGGAGGCTGGTGCGCGTGTCCGATCGGAGAGTTCTGACTCGTGACCGGCGCCTGGGAGGCCTCAGAGCCGAGCGCGGCCGCCTGCGCCGTGGCAGCGCGGCCGCGCCCTCGACCCTTCACCCTGGGAACCGAACCGTCACCACCAGGCCGGGCTTCGAGTCAGGTCGGGCTCCTCTCGAGGAGCGTCGCGGTCACCAATAGTGGCGTCGGCCGGCGACGGCGTGCCCCATGGATCCGAGGAGCCAGAAGACGGCGCCGACCACGGCCAGGATGATGCCGATGGTCCACAAGATCGATATGCCGGTGAGGAAACCGACGATGAGAAGAATGATGCCGAGCGCGATCATGACGTACCTCCTGGCGTGACCGGACGTTACCTCCCGAGTGCCCCGAAGCGGCGCCATCACGCCACCTCGGGGGACGCAAGGTGAGGTTCCTGCGGAGGGGGTGCGTCGCGAGAGAGTCCGCCGAGCCGGCCACCCATAGGATCCCGGCCTGAACAGCGAGGGGTGGGGAGCCCTCTACGGACTGTGCTTCGCTGTCGCGGTCGGCTGGGGGATGACCGGGGTGGTCGAGGGCGGCTGCGAGCGGGTCTACAGCAGCCGAGGTGCGGCTTGTCAGGCGCCCGACGGCTACGGCTGGTACACGGTCGTCGCCGTCATCGCGCTTCTCTCGCTCCCGCTGCTGGGCTGGGCGGTGATCCGTACCGACGACTGGCGGCCTTCATGGGGTTTCTCCGCCGGCGCTGCCATCGCCT
This sequence comes from Streptomyces panaciradicis, assembly GCF_023516615.1. Taxonomy (GTDB): domain Bacteria; phylum Actinomycetota; class Actinomycetes; order Streptomycetales; family Streptomycetaceae; genus Streptomyces; species Streptomyces panaciradicis. The sequence goes on along the minus strand of NZ_JAMGBF010000085.1, from coordinate 26,389 downwards.
CGGGGATCACCCTGTCCACGGATGCCACCCGAGGGTTCCTGATTCTGGCGGCGATCGAGGTGGTCCTGGCCGTGGGGGTGCCGGTGACACCGTGGAGGGTCGGGCGCACGAAGGCAGGGGGCCCGGAGGCGGGCAAGAGCTCCGCTGATGACCTTGCCTGCGGCGGGAGTTGAGCGCCCGGTTGTACGAGGACCGTGTCCACTCGCTGCCCGCCTCCGCTCACCCCCTTCAGGCCGGCTGCACCGCGAACAGCTCCAGGTGCCCGCACACCGGACAGCGGTAGGCATCGATCTGCCAGTGCGGCCGGCCCGCTCTCCTGGCCCCGCCGAGTGGGCCTCGCTCCAGGGCCCCGGCGATCCAGCTCGTGTATCCGCGAGCACCCTGCCCCCCGTCCTCGACGAAGCCCGGTTCCAGCCCCACCGCACCGCATTGGGTGCACCGTATGTTGTTCACCGCCGGAGTATAGGCAGCGGCACCCGCCTTCAAGGGGCAGGGAATCCGAAAAGAAACCATGCAAAGCAATAGACAGCCGCTTACCCGTTCTTGGTGAAGTATTGCCCGCCGCTTTCTCCGCCTTCTTCGCCCGGTGTGCATGACACCCGCACCCTTGGTCAACGATCAGTCATGAAACACGCCCTGTGCGTCACCTCGTCAACTGGTGCACAAGGGGCCGGACTTGTGGTCCGACCAGCCAAAAGGGGCCTGGCTCGGCGCGGGAGCGGTCAGGCACGGGAAGGCGTCAACCGCATCCCTGTGTAAAAGCTGTCCGCTTCCATTGACCTGCGCCTGTCAAATCTGATGTGATCTGCCGCGTCTGACAACGCATCACCTTTCCAGCGTCAAAAAGGGGCAGCGCGACCCTTCTCACTGCCCCTTTTTCCCTCGTTCAGGTCAGGACTGGATTCCCCGCAAAGAGCAATGCCGCGCGTCAATTGCCCACTGCCGGCACACCGCCGCCCGTGCAGTGAGCAGCCGCCGCTCGGCTCCCTGGTCCTGCTCCGCGACGAAGCCGGCGTCGATGTCAACGTCCGGAGGCGGCTGTCGGGTGGTGCGCCCCGTCGGCGTCCCATGCAACCCACCTCCCCGCACCGTCGGCGGAGGTCCGTGCGAAGAAAGGTCCCCATCACCCATGGGTACTCCCCACATAGGCGGCGCAGCCCGAGCAACCCTCGCCGGTCTCGCGTCGTTGTCCCTGGCCACCGGTCTGGCCCTCGCCATCACCCCGCAGGCGACAGCCGCCCCCCAGGCCACGGTGCACGCGGCGAGATCCAACCCCTACAGCCCCGCGTACAAGCACCCCTACCGGCACGGCGCCCTTCCCACCATCCAGCGCAACGCCAAGATGAAGTCGTGGGCGGCCAGCCACCCGGCCACGGCCGCGGCGACCGGCCCGCAGACCCTGTCCTACGGCGGCGGCATCGACGGCATCGGTGTCCAGAGCGGTCACTCCAAGGTCTACCTGGTCTTCTACGGCTCGCAGTGGGGGACGCAGAGCACCAACGGCAGCGGTGACGCCACCTTCTCCGGCGACCCGGACGGTGCCGCCCCCGTCGCCCAGGAGATGTTCAAGGACATCGGCACGGGCAACGAGCGGTGGTCCGCGGACCTCACCCAGTGGTGCGACGGCCCCAACGTCTCCTCGGGCGCGACCAGTTGTCCGTCCAACGCGAACTTCATCCCGTACCAGAGCGGCGGCGTGCTCTCCGGTGTCTGGTACGACAACTCGGCGGCCTCCCCGAGCGCCGCGACCGGACACCAGCTGGGCGCCGAGGCGGTCAAGGCGGCCGGGCACTTCGGCAACACCACCGCCGCGTCCAACCGTGACGCGTACTACGTCATCCTGTCGCCGCACAACACCAACCCGGACAGCTACCAGGGCCAGTACTGCGCCTGGCACGACTACAACGGCGACAGCACGCTCTCCGGCGGCCCCGTGTCCTCCTCCTACGGTGACATCGCCTTCAGCAACCAGCCGTACAACATGGACTCCGGTTCCGGCTGCGGCGTCGGGTTCGTCAACTCGCCCGGCACGCTCGACGGTTGGACCATGACGCTCGGCCACGAGTGGCAGGAGATGATGTCCGACCAGAACCCGGCCGGCGGCTGGACCAACCACACCGGCAGCTCCTACGACGGCCAGGAGAACTCCGACGAGTGCGCCTGGATCTCGCCCGGCAGCACGGGTGGAGCGGCCAACGTGACCATGGGCACCGGCACCTTCGCCGAGCAGGCCAGCTGGTCCAACGACACCAACAACTGCGCCATCACCCACGCGATCGTCGGCGGCGGCAGCAGCGGTGGCGGCGGCACCCTCACCAACGGCACCTTCGAGACCGGCAGCCTGTCGAGCTGGACCACCAGTGGCAGCACCTCCGCCACCACCTCGGCGGCGCACAGCGGCAGTTACGGCGCGATGGTCGGGTCGACCGGCCCGACCAACACCTCCTCGCTCACCCAGTCCTTCACCGCCCCGTCCGGCACCAGCAAGGTCTCCTTCTGGTACAACGTCACCTGCCCGGACACGGTGACCTACGACTGGGCCACGGCCACCCTCCAGGACACCACGGCCGGCACGACCTCGACCCTGCTCGCCAAGACCTGCACCCAGGGCGCAGGCTGGAAGCAGGTCACCGGCAGCGTGACCGCGGGCCACAACTACACGCTCACCCTCACCAACAAGGACGACAACTACTCGGGTGACGCGACCTACACCTACTACGACGACGTGACCGTCTCCTGATCCCTCGCACCGCACGGTGGGGGCGGGCCGACGGCCCGCCCCCACTCCCGTCCCGGCCTCCGGCCCGGGCGGCACCCACCGGAGGACCCCTTGTCTCTTTCCCCGGTCCGCGTTCCCACGGCCCGGCACGCACTGCGCGCAGGGCTCACCACCGTGGCCGCGACGGCCGCGCTCGGCGCGCTGGCCGGCTGCTCGGCCGGCTCGGCCGGAACCGCGTCCTCCGCACCGACCACTCCCCCGCCGTCCGCCTCCGCCTCCGCCTCCGCAGCCCACTCGGTGGTTCTCGACGAACGGGCACGGGGGACCACGGTCCGAGTGACCGCCGGCACGCATCTCGTGGTGCGTCTGCACAGCACCTACTGGTCCACCCCCGCGGGCTCGAACCCACAGGTTCTCGACGCCGTCGGCGGCGGAACGACGACCGCCGGCACCTGCCCGCCCGGCCGAGGGTGCGGGCTGTCCTCCGCGCAGTTCACCGCGCTGCGGCCCGGTACGGCGCACGTCACCGCCCGACGCCACTCCTGCGGCGAGGCCATGCGCTGCTCGCCGGGGCAGGAACGCTACGACGTGACCGTGACGGTCACCCGATAGCGAGGCCGGCCGCCGGGCACGCTCGCCAAGAGCCTGATCCCTTTCGTATCCCGTTCGGCAAAGTCGCCGGATCGGTCAGCGCACCCTCCCTACAGTGGCGCCATGAGTGATCACCCCGATGCGCCTGTCACGCCCGTCCGAGCCTTCGAACCCCCTTACTACGTAGCTGTCTTCACCGCCGTGCGCACACAGGAGCAGAGCGGCTACAGCGAGACCAGCGCACGCATGGAGGACCTGGTGAAGGACGTCCCCGGCTACCTGGGCTTGGACCACGCGCAGACTCCCGGCGGACTGGGCATCACCGTCGGCTACTTCCGCGACGCCGACGCGCTCACGCAGTGGCGGAGCGACGCCGAGCACCGCGCGGCGCAGAAGCGCGGACAGGCGGAGTGGTACCAGAGCTACACCCTGCATGTGGCGAAAGTCGAGCGCAGCCACGGCTTCACCCGACCCGGAGCCCCGCAGGGCCCGGCGGCGCACTGACCGTCCGGCGTCACGGCGGGCATCCTGTCGAGGTGGCCGCTGACGGCTCCCGACCGCTCGCCGTCGACGACCGCGGCAACACCCTGGCCTCCTTCCACCGGGGAGCGGAGGACGGACCGCCCGCGGACGCGAGTTGCTGGAGGAGACCGGTCCCGCGGCCGAAGGACGGCTGCCGTTCGCCGGATTCGCGGGCTTCACCCTCGCACCCGATCAACGCGCCGAATACAGCGCCCTGTTCACCGGACAAGCCGCCGACGGCACCCCGGCGCTTCACGCCCGACGCCGAGATCGAGGCCGTCCGCTGGTGACCTGCGGGAGTCCTTGCCCGGACTGCTCCAGCCGCTCGACGCCTGCCTGGCGGAACTCAGCCGCGGCGGCTCGCCCTCCCGACCCGGGCGGCCGGCCTCCTCACGTGGAGGCCTGGCCGCTGTCCTTCATGGCGCCCCAGCCGTGCCAGCGCTCGACCTCGATCCAGGCGCTCACCCGGGGGCGCACCCCGTCCGGGTAGGGCTTGCCCGTGTAGTGGGTGGAGATGCGGTCGATGTCGGCCAGGCCCTCGTCCTCGTTCATCTCGACGACGCGGCCGATGAGCGTGACGTGCGTGTACCAGTCGTCGCCGTCGAGGACGGTGAGCGTGACGCGGGGGTCGCGGCGCAGGTGTTGCAGGCGGACGCGCCCCTCGTCCAGGCTGATCAGGGCACGGCCGTCCTCCCACAGGTACCAGGTGGGCGTCGACACGGGCGTCCCGTCGGAGCGCAGGGTGGCCATCACGCACGGGTTGGCGCGGCGCAGCAGTTCCTGGGCCTCGGGCGGAAGCGGGGGCGTTGACACGGTGGCTTCTCCTCTCTCGACGAGGGTGATGTCTCGTCGACGTCGGCGAAGTACCCGGCGGCCGCGTCCTCATCCACACCGTGATGCGCGATGACACTCTCCCGGCGGGTCACCTGAGGCCCGTGCACCCGGCCGTCGCCCTCGCCGGCGCCGGCCCCGCGACGGCGCCCAGACCTCAATGCGCCTGTTCCCCGGCCCCGGTCCCGGCCCCGCTCGTGGCGAGCTGCCCGCTCGCCGCCCGGGCGCTGATCTCCCTCTTCAGGATCTTGCCGCTCGGCCCCATCGGCAGCGCGTCCATCAGGCGCACCACACGGGGGTACTTGTAGGCCGCGACCCGGTCCTTGACGTACTGGCGCAGCTCCTCGGGCGTGGCTCGGGCCTTGGGGCGCAGGACCACGGCGGCCGCGACCTCCTCGCCGAGCTGCTGGTGCGGGACGCCCACGACGGCGGCGAGGGCGACGGCCGGGTGCTCGTGCAGGACCTCCTCGATCTCGCGCGGGTAGACGTTGTAGCCACCCCGGATGATCATGTCCTTCTTGCGGTCCACGATGTAGAAGTAGCCGTCCTCGTCCCGGCGGGCCAGGTCTCCGGTGCGCAGCCAGCCGTCGGGGATGGCGGCGGCCGTCTCCTCGGGTCGGTTCCAGTAGCCCTTCATCACGTTCGGGCCGCGCACGGCCAGCTCGCCGATCTCGCCCGCGCCGGCGTCCCGGCCCTTGTCGTCCAGCAGCCGGACCTCGACATCCTGGATCGGGGTGCCGATGGAGCCCGCCTTGCGGGGGCGGTCGAGGTGGTTGAACGTCACCACCGGGCTGGTCTCGGACATGCCGAAGCCCTCCAGCACCGCGCAGCCGAAGCGCTTCTCGAAGCCGTGCAGGATCTCGACGGGCAGGGAGGCGCCGCCGGAGACGCACATCCGCAGGCTGGTCACGTCCGCGTCGGCCGGGTGCTGCAGCAGGGCCGCGTACATCGTCGGCACGCCCCCGAAGACGGTCGCCCGGTCCGCCGCGATGGCGTCCAGCACGGTCTGCGGGTCGAAGCGGGGGACGAGGGTGAGCGAGGCACCGCTGCGCACGGCCACGCTCATCGTGCAGATCTGGCCGAAGATGTGGAACAGCGGCAGGCAGCCCAACACCACGTCGTCCGGTGTCATCCGTGTGACGTGCGCCTTCATGACCTCGGTGTTGTGCCGCAGGCCGCCGTGCGTGAGCGCGGCGCCCTTCGGCTTGCCCGTGGTGCCCGAGGTGTACAGCAGCACGGCCACGTCGTCGTCGGCGGTGCGTGCCACCTCGGTGGACGGCTCGTGCTCGGCCAGCAGCGCGGCGAAGGCCGCGGGCTCCACCGCCACGCGTCGTACGCCGGCCGTGGCGGCCCCCTGCGCGCCCTCGCCGGGAGCCTGGTGCCACTCGAAGAGCAGGACGGCGCCGGAGTCGGTGAGGTGGTAGGCGGTCTCCCGCTCCTTGAGCAGAGGATTCAGCGGCACCACGATCGCCCCGGCGCGCAGGGCGCCGTAGTAGAGGACGACGAACTCGGGGACGTTCGGCAGCATCAACGCGATCCGGTCGCCGGGCCTGACGCCTTCGGCTCGCAGCAGTGCGGCCGCGCGGGCGCTGCGGGCGTCCAGGTCCGCGTAGGTGGTGGTGTGGTCCCCCAGCCGCAACGCCGGACGGTCGGGCCGCGCAGCCGCGGTCTCCACCAGGAACTCCGACAAATTGGCCACGCCCGCCTCCATGAACTCACCGTTGAGATCTGTCGTACACGCGAAGGCCATGGTGCTCAGAGCGCAGGTCACCAGCTATGGACGCGGTGACACCGTTGGCCGCCTCCATCTGTTCCCGGGAACAAAAGGGGGGCGTTAAGCTGCGGTGATGGAATTGTCGGCCGTGATCGCGGCGATCCAGGACCAGCTTCCGGGGCTGGGTGAGCGGGTCGCGGACCGCATCCGGTCCGAGGTCCCCGCCTACCGGAACGAGTCACTCATCCCGTTCGACTCGCTGTGCCGGTCGTGCACCGACAACGCGGACCTGGTGCTCAGGCAGTTGCGCCGGACCGGCGCGCCCGATGCCGAACCCGCCCGGGAGACCGGCCGGATCCGCGCCGAACAGGGCATGCCGCTGGCGGACGTCCTGCACGCGTACCGGATCGGCTTCGAGTTCCTGTGGTCGGAGATCCTCTCCGAGGCGCGTGCCCACTCCGCGGTTCCCGACGCCCAGCTGGTGGACCGCTCCGCGCAGATCTGGCAGCTGTTCGGCCTCTACGCCCAGGCGGTGGCGGCCTCGCACCGGGAGACCACCGCCGAACTGGCCGTACAGCGCGGCGCCCGCCGTTCGGCGCTGGTGGAGGCGCTGTTCACCGGTGTGATCGGCGACCGCATCACGCTGTGGGACGCGGCCCGTGAGCTGGGCCTGCCGGAGCGGGGGCCGTACGCCGTCGTCGCCGCGGCGGCCGACTCCCCCGGCGAGGAACCCCTGCCGGGTGTGGAGACCTCACTGCGGCAGGCGCATCTTCCGTCGGCCTGGCGGTTGCTGCCCGACCAGCAGATCGGCGTCATCGCCCTCACCACACCGGACGCGGAGGCGACCGGTCTGCGCGTCCTGCGCCGCGCGGGCGCCCGGGTGGGGGTCAGTCCGGGCTTCGCGTCGCTGCGTGAGACCCCGCAGGCCCTGCGTTTCGCGCGGCTGGCGCTGGCCGGCCTGCCGGGCGACGGCCCCGGGGTGGCCCGCTTCGACGACAATCCCCTCGCCATGCTCGTCGCCGCGGCTCCGGCGGAGGCGGCTCACCTGATGAACAGGGTCCTCAAACCCGTGCTGGACCTCCCCGGTCTCGAACGGACGCGTCTCATGGAGACGCTGGAAAGCTGGTTCGCGGCCGGCGGCTCCGCAGCGACCGCCGCGCGGCGCCTCTACGTCCACCCCAACACCGTCCGCTACCGCCTGCGCCGCATCGAGGAACTCACCGGCCGTTCGCTCTCGGACCCCCATGCCGTCGCCGACCTCGGGGCGGCACTGCTGGCGGCAGGGCGCGGCACGGACGCCGGCCGTACGGCGTCGGCGGGATGAGGCAGCGGCGATCGGCCGCCGGGGACATGGACCAGGGCCCTGTCCGGTGGGTGGGGAGGAACACCGGAAGGGCCCTGGCGAATGCGACCGAACGGGGACGGGTCACTCCAGCCGGTCGAGGAACGTCAGCACGGAGGCGTCCTCCTCGATCAGCGGGGCGAGGGCGGCATTGAACGGGGCGCCGTAGGGAGCCTTCAGATGGGCCTGGAAGGCGTCCTCGTCCCGGTACACCTCGAAGATCCAGAAGGCGCGCGGGTCGCCGGCCCTGGTGTAGCTGTCGAAGGCGAGGTTGCCTTCTTCCTGGCGCACCTTCTCGGCGTAGTCCCGCAGCAGCACGGCGACGTCGGCCTCCGCTCCCTCGCGGGCGGTGAACTCGGCGTACAGGGTCTTCGTCACGGCGTTCGTGCTCCTCTGCGTCAGCCGGCTTCCGGAACGAGCTTCTTGGCGCCGGTCATGATGGCCACCGCGTCCTCCATGGAGTGCGACTGCGGGGTGATGACCCCGGCGCATCCGCCGAGGCGCTGGATGTGGATGCGGTCGGCCACGTCGAAGACGTTGGGCATGTTGTGGCTGATCAGGATGACGCCGAGGCCCTGGTCGCGCAGGTCGCGGACGAGCTTGAGCACCTGGCCCGTCTCCCGGACGCCGAGGGCCGCGGTGGGTTCGTCGAGGATGACGACCCGGCCGCCGAAGGCACCCGCCCGGGCGACCGCGACGGACTGGCGCTGGCCTCCGGAGAGGGTCTCGACGGCCTGGTTGATGTTCTGCAGGGTGCTGATGCCCAGCCGCTTGATGTGGTCGGCCGCCTGCTTCTTCATCTCGCCGGTGTCGAGCATCCGGAACACCGATCCCAGCACGCCCTTGCGGCGGATCTCGCGGGCGAGGAACAGGTTGCTGGCGATGTCCAGCGCCGGGGCGACCGCCAGGGTCTGGTACACGGTCTCGATGCCGGCCTCGCGGGCGTCCTGGGGCCGCTTGAAGGCGACCTCCTTGCCGTCGACGAGGATGCTGCCCCGGTCCGGCACCAGCGCTCCGGACAGGCACTTGATGAGGGTCGACTTGCCGGCGCCGTTGTCGCCGATGACGGCGAGGACCTCGCCGGGGTAGAGGGTCAGGTCGACGTCGTTGAGGCCGACGACCCTGCCGAAGACCTTGACCAGGCCCTTGGCCTCGAGCACGGGGGCGGTGGTGGTCGTCACGACTTCACGCTCCGGATCCACTGGTCGACGGAGACAGCCGCGATCACCAGGATGCCGACTGCGAGGACTTGGTAGTTGGGGTCGATGCCGGCCAGCGCGAGGCCGTTGACGAAGACCTGGACGATGAGCGCGCCGATCAGCGAGCCGACCACGACGCCGCGTCCGCCGAACAGGCTCGTGCCGCCGATGACGACGGCGGTGATGGACTGCAGGTTGGCGTTGAGACCGCTGTTGGGGTCACCGCCGCCGACCCGGCCGACGAGGATCCAGGCACCGACGGCGATGGCGAAACCGCCGACCACGTAGGCGCTCAGCAGGACCCGGTTGACGGAGATGCCGGCCAGCCGGGCGGCCTCGAGGTCGTCGCCGACGGCGTACAGGTGCCGGCCCCAGGCGGTGTAGCGCAGCGCGTAGCCGATCACCACGTAGAGGGCGCTCATCAGCAGGACGCCGTAGGTCAGGTTCAACTGCCCTATGGATATGGTCTCGCCGCTCCACATCAGGATGTTGCCCGGTTGCAGGGACACGGTCTGGCCCTTGGCGTAGATGAGCGTGATGGCGGTGAAGACGCTCAGGGTGCCGAGGGTGACGATGAACGGCGGCAGCTTGATCTTGGTGACCAGCAGCCCGTTGACGGCCTGGGCGGCGACGGCGACGGCCGCTCCGGCGAGCAGGGCCACCACGCCGGGGAGGTGGTTGTCGGCGACGAGCTTCGACATCAGCAGCGAGGCGAGCACCATGACCGCGCCGATGGACAGGTCGATGCCGGCGGTCAGGATGATGACGGTCTGGCCGACGGCGAGCGAACCGATGACCGCGACCTGCTGGGCGACCAGCGACAGGTTCTGCAGCGCGTAGAAGCGCTCGTTGACCAGGGAGAAGACGATCGCGGCGAGTACGAGCACGATCGCCGGGCTGAGGGCGGGCTGCCGGTGCAGCACGGAGTGGATGCGCTGGGCCGGGGTGGCGGGCCGGTTGAGGAACTCCTCCGCCGGTGCCGGTGTGGCTTGACTGTCCACGTGGGTGGTCACAGGGGGTCCTTCCGGAATCTTTCCGCGAGCGGGCCTTCGTACGAAGTCATGGGCGCGTGGGGCGCGGGTGCGCCGCCGGGGTCGGGGACCGGCGGCGCACCCGGCGCGGACGGGGTCAGCTGCCCCAGCAGGCGGACGCGGCCTGCGTCGGCGTCTGGACCTTCAGACCGCCCATCGGCTTGGCGGCGGCCAGCGCGGTACCGGTGTCGTAGAACGTCTTGCCGTCGGTGACGCTGGGCTTGCTGCCGCCGCGGGCCAGCTTCGCGATGGAACTGACGCCGAGCGCGGCCATCTTGCCGGGGTACTGCACGGCGTCGGCGGCGAACTTGCCGTTGGTGACGTTCTTCAAGCCGGAGCAGCTGCCGTCGATCGCGTAGATCGCGACGTTCTTCTCCTTGCCCGCGGCCTTCAGGGCGTTGTACGCGCCCTCGCCCGCGGGCTCGTTGATCGCGTAGACGACGTTGATGTCCGGGTTGGAGGAGAGGCAGTTCTCCATAGCGGTGCGTCCGCCGTCGATCGCGCCCTGGGTGGGCTGGTGGCAGGCGATCTTGTACGTGCCGCCCTTGCCGCCGGTGTACTTCCCGGACTTGGCCTCCTTGCCGTTCTCCGCCTTGCTGCCCGGGTCGATGCCCATGCCCTCCAGGAAGCCGTGGTCGCGCTGGATGTCGACGGAGACGACCTGGTTGTTGAACAGGTCGAGCATCGCGATGACCGCGGGCTTGCCGTTCAGGGCGGCGGCCGCGTACTGGCCGTCGAGCTTGCCGGCCTGCTCGTTGTCGGTGGCGTAGGTGATGTCCGCGACGCTCGGCGGGTTGGGCGCGGTGTCCAGGGCTATGACGAACAGTCCGGCCTGCTTGGCCCGCTTCAGCGCGGCGTTGACGGCGTCGCCGTTGGTGGTGATCAGGATGCCCTTGTCACCGCGCGAGATGGCGTTGTCGATGGCGGTGATCTGGGTCTGGGTGTCGCCGTCCGAGGTGCCGGCCGCCACCGTGAGGCTCACGTTGTCCTTGGAGGCCTGGGTCTTGGCGTCCTTCTCCATGCTCACGAAGTACGGGTTGGTGAGCGTCTTCAGAATCAGCGAGACACCCACCTTCCCGCCGCCGCCCGAACCGGACGAGGAGGAGCCGGAGTCGGAGGAACCGCAGGCCGCGAGGGTGGCACCGAGGCACACGGTGACCCCGATCGCTGCCGCCCGGGTACGCCGACTGCGGCGGCCCGCCGCCTGGCTGGAGGAGATGTTCATGGCTTGATCCCTTTCGGAGCCGTCCCGTGGTCCACGCTGAGACAACGTTGACTGACCGGGATACTGGGCCCGTATGGACGAGTCCGTCAAGGCACTGGTAGACATGCGTCCGCAACGAGTGGGTAACGCGCGACCGGTTGGGAGACAACGATGACTCAGGGCGAGCCGCCATCGCGGACCCCCCGCAGCCGCCCCACCATGCGTGAGGTGGCGGCGCTGGCCGGCGTGGCCATCAAGACGGTCTCGCGCGTGGTCAACGGCGTGCCCACCGTCGATCCGGCCATCGCCGCACGGGTGCGCGAAGCGGCCGACAAGCTCGGCTACCGGCCCAACCTGACGGCCAGCAGCCTGCGCCGCGGGGACGGCCGTACGGCCACCGTCGGGATGCTCGTCGAGGACGCCGCGAACCCCTTCTCGGCCGCTCTGACGCGCACCGTCGAGAACGTGGCCCGCGGGCGCGGAAGCCTGGTGCTGGTCGGCAGCCTGGACGAGGATCCGGCCCGGGAACGGGAACTGGCCCAGGCCCTCATCGACCGCCGGGTCGACGGCCTCGTCATCGTCCCGGCCGGCCGCGACCACAGCTACCTGATCAGCGAGCAGCGCTCGGGCACCTGCATGGTCTTCGTCGACCGCGAGCCCAGCCTGCTCGACGCGGACGCCGTCGTCTCCGACAACCGGCAGGGCTCCGTCACCGCGATCGAGCACCTGCTGAAGTCCGGCCACCGCCGCATCGCCTACCTCGGCGACCAGGTGACCATCTCCACCGCCGCCCAGCGCTTCGACGGCTACCGGCACGCACTGGAGCTGGCCCACATCGAGTACGACGCCGAGATCGTCCGGCACGTCGGCTCCAGCGAGAGTGCCGCCATCGCCGCGACCGAGGAGCTGCTGGCGCTGCCCGATGCGCCCACGGCGCTGTTCACCAGCCAGAACTTCGTCACCATCGGCGCCGTCCGCGCACTGCGCGCCCTGGGGCTGCAAGACACCGTGGCCCATGTGGGCTTCGACGACTTCCCCCTTGCCGACATCCTCAGTCCGGGTATCTCCGTCATCGCCCAGGACATCGAGCGACTGGGCCGGACGGCCGCCGAGATGCTCTTCCGCAGGCTCGACGGCGACGAGTCGCCCACCAGCACCGTCACCGTGCCGACCCGGCTGATCGAACGGGGCTCCGGCGAGATCACCGCCGCAGGACCCGTCGGCTGACAGGACGCCCGCGACGGCCGGATCGGCGCTGGTCACGATGATCGGCGAAGCCCTCGTCGACATGGTCCAGCTCCGGGCCCCCGGCGGCAGCCCGTTCGGCGTCGCCGTCGGGTTCGCCGGGCTGGGTCGCCGCACCGCCCTCATGGCCCGCCTGGCGGACAAGGCGTTCGGCAGGATGCCGCGCGCTCACGCCACGGCCGAGGGCATCGACCGGTGCCGCTCCCCCGCCGCCACCGAGCCGACCCCACTGACCGTGGCCTCCACGGCCCGCAGGGACGCGCTGGCTACGACTTCTCCCTCGACGACACCGCGCACCTGCAGCGGACACCGCCCGTGTCCCGGCCGACACGGCGGTCCTGCACTTCGGCTCGGTCGCCGCATGGGCGCCGATCCGCCCACCGCCCCGCCCCGACCACTCCCCGACGCGCCTTTGACGGCGAGCGACCTGGCCTTTCCGGAACAGACGGGCGCCGAGGGGGGGCCGAACACCGCAGGCCGCGCGGAGTTGATGCCGGCACCGGCTGCGGGACCTGCTGCTGTCGGACCTGCGACGGGCAGGGGCGTGCTCACTTCCTGCTCGTGGCGCGCCGCCCGCCGGTTCCCGCGCCGAGGCGGGTGACCCGGGCCGCGGCGGTCTCGGCGCGGCGCCGCGCCTCCCGCAGGCGGCGGTCCGCTTCGGCGGCCTGCTCGCGTGCCGTGCGTGCGCTCGTCTCGGCCTGCCCCCGCTGCTCTTCGAGGTGCGCGAGCTCCTCGCTCAGCTCGTCGACACGCTCCTCGACCGACCGCACGGCGGCCTGCGCGTCGTCGGCCTGCCGCTCGGCGGCCGCGGCCTCCTCACGCCGAGCCGCGAGCACGCGCTCGGCCTCTTCCGCCTCTTGTTGGGCCTGCTCCAGCCGCCGGCGCCGCTCCTCGTCGGCCTTCTGCCGACGGCTTTCGGCGGGCGGAACCTCCTTGCGCGTGCGTGGCGCCCGGGCGGGCCGTGCACGGGCGCCGTCAGCTGCCGCCGGGAAGCCGACGGTCTGGTCGAATGCCTTCACCAGACGCCCGGCGGCCCACTCCTGCGCGGCCGCGGGGTCGGCGAGCACGGCGTGGAGGATGCCTTCGACCTCCCGTTGGACGTCCTCGCCGATCGGGTGCCCGGCCTGGGCCGTCAGCTGCCGGGCCTGCCGCGACAGTGCGTTGACCACGAGGTGCCGCTGCCTGCTGAGCTCGCGCAGTTGCGCCCCGTCCAGATCGTGGTGAGCCTGCCGCAGCCCTTCGCCGATCCGCAGCAACGGTTCGATCTCCTCGGGCTGCTCACGGACCAGGAGGTTGCTCGCCCAGGCCGCCAGGCTGGGCCGGCGCAGTGCGCCGATCTTCCCGGCGAGCGCACGGTCGCCGGCGCGACGGGCCTCGGCCGCGCGGGCGTCCCGCGCGGCGGTGAAGTCCTGCGGCCGCAGCCCGTACAGCTCGTTCGCGACGCCCTCCAGGTCCACCGCTGCCCTCCTTGCCTTGCCGGTCGTCACCATGCCGGTCTTCTTCGCTTTCGAGGCTTATGCCGGGTCGACGCTGGACGCAAACGGAACGGCCACGCCCCGATGAACCCCACTGTCCCGGCAGTACGGTGTTCCGATGACCGAGCCCCCGCTGCCCGGCGGCACCGTTGTCGACGCGGGCGAACTGGATGCCCGGTGGGCCGACGCCTGGCGGCCGGACCAGGTCACGGAGCGGTTGGCCGGTATCGGCACGCCCTGGTGCATCGCGGCAGGGTGGGCGCTGGATCTGTTCCGAGGAGAGCAGTCGCGACCGCACGGCGATCTGGAGATCGCGGTGCCCGCGGCGGGATTCCCCGAGGTCCGAGACCACTTCCCCGGTTACGCGTTCGACGCGGTGGGCTCGGGGCGCATCTGGGCTGATGCGGGAGCCGAGGCACTCGCGGCCACCCACCAGACCTGGCTGCGGGACCCGGCGAGCGGCCGGTTCCTCATGGACGTCTTCCGCGAGCCGCACGAGGGAAGGACGTGGATCTGCCGGCGGGACGTGAGCCTGAGACTGCCGTACGACGCCGTCATCGAGCGGACGGCGGACGGCATCCCCTACCTCGTACCGGAGTTGGTGCTGCTGTTCAAGGCCAAGGACACTCGGCCCAAGGACCACGCCGACTTCCACGGCATTCTGCCGCTGCTGAACCGGACGCGCCGTGACGTGCTCGGGGAAGGGCTGGCGCGCATGCATCCCGGGCATCCATGGCTGGCGGCACTGGGACGGTAGTGCCCTTGTTCAGGCCACGGGTGCCGTCTCGTCGTCGAGGGAGATGCCCAGGCCGTCCGCCAACGTCGTGAGCGCCGCCCCCAGCGGAAGGTCGACCCGCGCGACGGCGTGCCGGTCGCCGCGGGTCGCGTCCCGGTTGATGATCAGCACCCGCTTCCCCGACTGCGCGGCCTGGCGCACGAACCGCAGTCCGGACATCACCGTGAGCGAAGAGCCCAGAACGAGCAGTGCGTCCGCCGCGCGTACCAGTTCACGGCAGTGTTCGACCCGCCGGGGCGACACGGCCTCGCCGAAGAACACCACGTCCGGTTTGAGGACGCCGCCGCAGTCGACGCAAGGGACCACCCGGAAGTCTCCGACCTGGTCCTCGCTGAGATCGGCGTCACCGTCCGGGTTGATGCCCGCCGCCACCGGCGCGAAGTCCGGATTGGCCTCCTCCAGCCGACGCGCCAGTTCACGACGCGGACTGAAGGCGCCGCAGCCCAGGCACACCACCCGGTCGAGACTTCCGTGGAGCTCGACGACGCCGTCACTGCCGGCGGCCTGGTGCAGCCCGTCCACGTTCTGGGTGATCGTGCCCGCGAGCAGCCCGTGCCGCCCGAACGCGGCCACCGCCCGGTGCCCGGCGTTGGGACGGGCACGGCCGAACGCCCGCCAGCCGAGGTGACTGCGCGCCCAGTACCGGCGCCGGGCCTGAGCGCTGCCGGTGAAGTCCTGGTAGAGCATCGGCGTGTGCCGGCTCAGGCTCCCGCCCTCACCGCGGTAGTCGGGAATGCCCGACTCGGTGGAGATGCCCGCGCCACTGAGCACCAGCACACCGCCGGCCCCCAGCGCGTCGGCGACCGGCCGCAGATCCGTCGTGCTCGGCGGCAGATCCCCGGTGGGGGTCCAGGTCAGGGTGGGGCGCATGCGCATGGCGCAAGGGTACGGCGACGGTGCCGGAAGTGTCGGTCGGCGAGATCGGACCAGCGCTGCCGGTCGCACGGGACCGAGGCAGGTCCCCGAGCGGCGCCATCCCGACGCACGGGCACCCCCACCGCGTCAACTCCCCTTGCGACACATGGGGTTCGACGTGTTCTCGCACCAACTCGCCCACGCGCGCCATCGACCACCATCACGGCGGCGATCGACCACAGCGCACAGCCAAGGGGGCCCACGGTCACGCTGCGCCGAGGCGGCAGGGCTGAGCCGACCCGTCGGGGGTAACCGAACCGCAGCGAAGGACAAGACCCCCGCAGGGAAGGAGCGTCATGCCAGGCATGATGGAGCGCATCAAGGAGTTCGCCAGGAGTCCTCAGGGCCGGCGCGCGGCCGAGCAGGCGCGACGGGCCGCGGCCGATCCCCGGCGCCGAGCGCAGGCCCAGCGCCTGCTGGGCAAGCTGCGCGGCCACCGTTGACCGCCGAGCGCCCGCCACAGCACAGCCCCGGCTGTCAGCAGCGCGCCACGCGAGTGGGCCGCACGGGCCCGCTCGCGTGGCGCCGCTGACCAGCCCTGGGGATGCCGCGCACTCACCCAGGACGGGACATGCCTGAAACACACATCGGCAAGCCACGGAAGCCCGCGAAGGAGGGTTCGTCGTTGCGAGCGGTCGGCTGGGCCCGCTCGCTGCCCATGCACAGTGAGGTCAAGGAGGCCCGGGACTGGGCACGTGATCACCTCGACGCCCTGGGGTGGACCACGACCGCTCCCGAGACGGTCGACGCGGTGCTGCTCACCGTCTCCGAGCTGGTCACCAACGCGCACGTCCACGCGCACAGCAACGCCCAGTTGGTGATGACCTGGGACGAACAGTGCCTGCACATCAGCGTTCATGACGCGTCGAGAGAGCCACCGGTCCCGCGCGGCGTCAGCACGGACCGCGTCGGTGGACGCGGCATGTTCCTCGTGGACGCCCTGGCCGACGAATGGGAGGCCAGGTCCTGCCGTCACGGCAAGTCGGTCGTGGCCTGCTTCCATGCGCCCGCGGCGGCCGCGGCCGGGCATCGCACGCCCGACGACGCGCGGAAGCAGTGACCGGGCACAGAGGTCCGGACGGTCGGCGACGGCGCCTCCACGCGCCGTCGCCTTCGCCGTCGTAAGCACACATCACGGGCCGGGAACAGAGGCGAAGGACCACTGCCGGAAGAGGTCCTTCGTCCGCGGGACCGGGTCCATCGGCTGTGCCCGGGGCGCGATCTTCGGTGATGGGATGCGACCGTGCGCTCCGGCCCCGCCGCGACGGTGAGGGCGGTGCCGGCGGTTCCGGCGGGGCGCACACCCTTCGGAAACCGAGGAACGACAGGAAGCAGTGCCGATGGTCCGCCCAGCCGTTCTCGCTCCCCTCGTCTGTGTCCTGGCCGCGGGCGCCGCGGCGCTCTCGTTCGCCCGGGGATCCTGGCTGGGCCTGCTCTGGCTGCCGCCGACCGCACTGACGTCGAACATGGCTTGGTACTACGCCCGCCGCGCCCGCTCGAAGGCCCCTTCGACCGGAGGCGCCGGCTGCGCGGACGGCGGATCGTGCGGTGCCTGTACGAGGAGGGCCCGCACATGACCGACAACTACCACGCCCTGCTCGCCCGCCGGGAGGCCATGCGCCTGCGCGACCGCCTGCTCACCCCCGCCTCCCGCCCCGGACGAGGCACCGCCGCGTCCCCCGGCCCCTCCCCTACGACCGGTGGCTACGACGGCGCCGCGGACCAGCAGGTGATCGTCCGGAACCTGGCGCAGGTCACCCCGTTCGGTCATCTCATCGACCGTCTCTACGAGGCGATGTTCGAGCGCCACCCGTACCTGCGGAAGCTGTTCCCCGCCTCGATGGAGTTCCAACAGGTCCACCTGGAGCGGGCCTTGTGGTATCTGATCGAGCATCTGCACCGCCCCGAGGACGTGGCCGCCTTCTGCGCCCGCCTCGGCCGCGACCACCGCAAACTCGGCGTACTGCCGGTGCACTACGCGCTGTTCGAGCAGGCCCTCGTCGAGGCGCTGCGCCGGACGGCGCACGGTGACCTCGGCGCGGACGTGGAGCGGGCGTGGCTGCGCATGGTGCGCTTCGCCGCCGCAGCCATGGTGGACGGCGCGAACGAGGCACTGGCCGAACCCACGTACTGGAACGGCACGGTCGTCGACCACCAGCGCCGGCGCCCCGACCTCGCCGTCCTGCGGGTGCGGACCGCCGAGCCGTACCCGTACCACCCCGGCCAGTTCGCGACCCTGCAGACGCCCCTGCTGCCGCACACCTGGCGCCCCTACACCCCGGCCGGCGTCCCGGGCGCGGACGGCGAACTGGAGTTCCACATCCGGCGCACCGGGCCCGACGGAGTGAGCGACGCCCTGGTGACCCGCACCGGCGTGGGTGACACCCTGCGCCTGGGCCCCGCCCAGGGCACGACGACGCTGGGCGACGGCCTCACACGCGACGTGCTCATCGTCGCCGGCGGCACCGGATGGGCCACCGCAAAGGCCCTGCTGGAGGACCTGGTCGCGCGGCGCCCACCGGGCCGCCGCGCCCACCTGTTCCTCGGCGCCCGCACAGCCGACGACCTCTACGACGCCTCGGTCCTGGCCCGGCTGGAGAGCCACTGCGCCTGGCTGAGCGTGGTGCCCGTCATCGACGCGGGGCCCGCCGCATCCGACCGGGCGCCGGTCACCGAGGCACTGGCCGGACACGGCGACTTCAGCGACCGCACGGCCTACGTCAGCGGCCCGCCGGGGCTGGTCGCCGCCGCCGTACGCCGACTGACCGATCTGGGCCTTCCCGCCGACCGCATCCGGCACGACCCGGTGACAGCGGCGATTCCCGCGTTGCCGGACGCACCGACCTGACGTGGTGCCGCACTTTCGTGCAGGGGCCTGCCCGCCCGTCAGGCCTTGGCCGCCAGCGGTCGCCACGCGGCCCAGGTCTCCAGGCGCTGCCGGTAGGCGGCCTCGACGACCGGATAGGGGTAGGTGCCGAGAAACAGGCGCAGAGGCGGCTCGTCGGCGTCGACCAGTTCGAGGATGACGTCGGCGGTGGCCTGCGGATCCTGCGGTGCGCGGGCCGTGGCACCGGACCGGCGTGCCTCTCGGACGGGCTCGTAGGCGGCGATGGGCCGGGTGTGCACCGCCGAGGCGCCGGACCAGTCGGTGCCGTAGGGCCCGGGTTCGACGATGGTGACGCGGACGCCGAGCGGGGCCACCTCCTGGGCGAGGGCCTCGCTCATCCCCTCCAGCGCCCATTTGGAGGCGTTGTACAGTCCCAGGCCGGGAAAGGCGGCCAGCCCGCCCAGGCTGGACACCTGCACGATGTGACCGCTCTGCCGGGCGCGCAGGAAGGGCAGGGCGGCCTGTGTCACCCACAGCGGACCGAACAGGTTGGTTTCGAGCTGGGCGCGCGCCTGCTCCTCGGTGGTCTCCTCGACCATGCCGAACAGGCCGTACCCGGCGTTGTTGACGACCACGTCGAGGTGGCCGAAGGCATCGACGGCCCGCTGCACGGCATCCGTGGCGGCGGCGCGGTCGGTGACATCGAGAGGCAGGGGCAGGACGTCGTCGCCGTACGCGTCGACGAGGGGCCGCAGGGACTCGGGGCGGCGTGCCGTGGCGGCGACCCGGTCACCGCGGGCGAGGGCGGCCCGTGCCCAGATGTGGCCGAGGCCCCGGGATGCTCCGGTGATGAACCATGTCTTCTTCGTCATGCCTCCACCCTGCGAGGCACGCCGGACGGCAGCCAGCACCCCCACAGGGTTACCCTTCGAGACCATGGCGAGCGACAACGTGCTGGGTGAGTTCCTCAAGGCGCGGCGGGGCCGGGTGCCGCACTCCCGCGCCGACCTGCCCGCCACCGGCCGCCGCCGCGTCCCCGGGTTGCGGCGCGAGGAGCTGGCGCGGCTGGCCGGGATCAGTGAGCCGTATCTGACCCGGCTGGAGCAGGGCGTCGACCGCCACCCGTCACCCCAGGTGCTGGCGGCGCTCGCGCGGGCGCTGGAGCTGGACCCGGACGCCACGGCGCACCTGTTCGCGCTCGCCGCGCCACGCCCAGAACGCCCGCCGGAGAGCGAAGTCAGCGCGGATGTGCACCAGTTGCTGGATGCCTTCACCGGCGCTCCGGCCTATGTGCGCAATCGGCGCTTCGACGTGCAGGCCGCCAACAAGACGGCCCGCGCGCTGTCCCCCATGTACGAACCGGGGCACAACCTGGCCCTCGACATGTTCTTCGATCCGCGGGTACGGCAGCTCCTCCCGGACTGGCCGGACATCGCCGCCCAGACGGCGGCGGCCCTGCGCGCCGAGGCGGATCCGCGCGACCCCGCGACCCGGTCGCTGGTCGCCGAGCTGGAGGAGAGCGACGAGTTCCGCCGGCTGTGGGCCCGGCACGACGCACGTCCCACCCGCGACGAGCTCAAACGGTTCGTCCACCCGGTCGTCGGCGAGCTGGCCCTGCGGCGGCAGGCGCTCACCGTGGGCGGCGCCGAACAGCTGGTCGTCATCGCCTACCAGGCGGCCCCGGGAAGCCCTTCCGAGGCGGCCCTCGCCCGGCTGCTGTGAACGAACGCGGCACCGACGGGATGCCCGGGGCAGGGGCCGTCGGTGCCGCGCTGGGACGGGGCGGTGACGATCTCGTCGTCACCGCCGCGTCGGCTACTGCCAGGTGACGGTGATCGGGCTGTGGACCGAGCGTCGGGGCAGGGTGATCGTGAAGGTGCCGGTGGAGCTGTTCCAGTGGTAGTCGCGCGAGGTCAGCCGGACGCCGGTCGCGGTGACCTTGGTGGGCGCGTGGGCCGTTCCCGGCAGGGACAGCGTCCACCGGCGGCTCTTCGCCTGGCCGTGGAAGGTGCCGGTCGCCGGGGAGATCGACACGGTGTGGCGTCCGGCCTTGTGGCCGTAGCGGACGGTCGTCGTGGCGGTGTGGCCCTTGCGGGCGGTGGTTCCGTCGTCCTCGTACAGGTGGTACGAGGACGACGCGCCGGGGGCGACGGTCAGGGTGACGTCGGTGAGCGGGTTGCGGTCATTGTCGGTGACGTCATGGGTGCGGGTCGGCAGGATGGCGCCGGCCTTGAGGAACACCGGCATGGTGTCCAGGCCGGTGGTGATGTCCTCGGTGGTGCCGCCCTGGTAGGTCTTGCCGGTGAAGTAGTCGGTCCACCGGCCGGGCGGGAACCACACCGTGGTGGTCGCGGTCGTGCCCGGTTTCGTCACCGGGGCGACCAGGACGTCGGAGCCGTAGAAGTACTCGCTGCCGGCCGTCTCGTAGGCCTTCGCCTCGTCCGGGTACTCCAGGTAGGTGGGGCGGACGATCGGCACGCCGGTGCGGTTGGCCTCCTGGGCCAGGCCGTAGGTGTAAGGCACCAGGTTCTCGCGGAGGTTGAGGAACTTGTCGGCCGAGTTCCGCGCCTGGGTGCCGTACTGCCAGGGCAGCCGGTCGCTGTGGTTGCTGTGCAGCCGGTCGATGGGCTGGAAGGTGCCGAACTGCACCCAGCGCGCGTACAGGTCGTCGGGGAGTTTGTGCGTGGTGCGGGTCTGCCCGCCGTCGGTGTACGTCTCCGAACCGGTCAGCCCCGTGGTGTCGTTGTGCCCGCCGATGTCGTGCGTGATGGCCGCCATCCCGGTCGCGGCGGACTCCCCCGGCGTGTAGCCGACCTCGAATCTCAGCGTGCCCCAGGTGGAGGCGGTGTCGCCGGTGAAGTGGACGGTGGTGCGCTTGTCCGCCCAGGGTCCGGTGGGCAGCGCCTGCTGGCCGCTGTACCCGCCGGCCTGCAGCGAGCCGTAGGCGCGGGAGAGGACGAACCCGCGGCCGAGGGTCTCGCCGGTGAGGTCGGCGTACTGCTGGTTGATCCAGGCGTCCGGTGTGACGCCCTGCTGCGACGACTGGGAGGCGTCGCAGCACCAGTCGAGCCACCAGAAGTCGTTGCCCTGCTGGTCCATGGTCCGGTGCAGGTCCAGGTAGGCCTTGAGCTGGTCGGGGTCGCCGAAGTCGAAGGTGTAGCAGTTGTCCTCGACCGAGGCGGCACCGGCGCAACCGCCCTTGCTCAGCTTGCCCTTGGCCGTGGCCTGTGCCTGGGCGAACTGGGGGTCGGAGGCCAGGATGCTCGGGTGCACGTTGAGCGTGTTGTGCAGGCCCTGCGCGGCGGACCAGTCGAAGAAGCCCTTGGGGTCGGGGAAGCGGCCCGGATCCATCTCCCAACCGCTCCAGTTGTTCACGGCCTTGAAGTCCGTGTCGGTCACCAGGACGTCCAGCGGCACCTGTTCGGACCGGAACGCGGGGAGGATCTTGTTCTCGTAGTCGGCCGCGGTACGGTCGATGTACTCCGAGTACCAGACGCCGTACGCCCATTGGGGCAGCAGCTGCGGCGGCCCGGTCAGGGTGGCCAGGTCGGTGAGGGCCTGCTTGTAGTCGTGTCCGTAGCCGAAGACGTAGCCGTCCTGGTAGGGCGTGCCACCGTGCGCGGGACGGGGCGTGGCCTTCTTCGTCGCGGTGTCGTACAGCGCCGAGGGGGTGTCGTCCAGGAGGTACCAGCCGTCCCGGTGCAGCAGTCCGGGGGTGGTCACCGGGGCTCCGTTGTCGCCGTTCACTCCGTCCAGTCCGCGACGGTAGCCGCCGAGCGCGAGGTGGGGCGCGGGGGCGGGCTGCTGCGGTGCGGTGACGGAGACGGTGTCGAGGTTGACGTGGCAGCTCGACGTCTCGGGGCAGTCGAGGGTGATGTCGTCCTCGCCGGCCTTCAGGGAGAGGGGGACGGAGGCGGTCTTCCAGTCGTCCCAGTCGGCCGTCGCGGGGAGGGACAGGGTGTGGGTGGCGCCGCCGGAGGTGACGGAGGCGGTACGGGTCTGGTGCAGACCGTCGCTTCCGGTGCCGTTGGCGTAGCGCACGCTCAGGGTGTAGGTGCCGTCGGCCGGGACGCCGACCAGGTGGGTGGTCAGGCTCGATCCCTTGTTGAGCTCCGCGACGAATCCGCTGCCCGCGTATCCGGGGTGGTCGGTGGCGGTGACGGCGGTGCCGCCGATCCGCCCGGCCTCCGCCTCGCAGCTCGTGCCGAGCGGGCAGTCGGTGATGGCGGTGCTGGAGACGGGCGGGTAGGGGTCACCGGGGTGGATCAGGGCGACGCTGTCGACGTTGACGTCACCGCTGTCCGAGGCGGTGCGGGTCAGCGCGATGGTGTGGTGGCCCGCGGTCAGGTCGAGGTTCGCGGTGACCCGGTTCCAGGTGTCCCAGTCGGCCGTGGTCGGCAGCGTCACCGTCTGAGGGGAGCCCCCGTCCACCGTCAGGGTCAGGGTGCGGGTGCGGGTCTGGCCGTCGCCGCCACGGGAGTTGGCGTACCGCAGGGCGAACGCGTAGGTGCCGGACGTCTTGACATCGATGTCAGCGGAGGCCGAGCTGCCCGTGCCCTCGAACCCCGCGGCGAAGCCGGTGCCGGTGTGGCCGGCGTGGTCCGCTGCGACGGACAGTCCGTTCAGCCGCAGGTTCTCGGCCTCGCACAGCGCGCCGACGGCGCAGGTCAGCCGTTGCCAGGGCGCGGCGGTCACCGGTGCGCCGCCCGCCGCCAGCTTCAGCGACAGGTTGCGGGCGTCGAACGGTCCTGAGCCGACCCGGTAGCGCAGGGTCAGCGCACTCGTCCTGATGGTCAGCCAGCCGTCGGTCGTCGTGGCCGTGTAGGCGGCCGGGGTGAAAGCGTCGCGGCCGATCGCGTTGAAGGTCGCGGCATCGGTGAATGTGCCGTCCCCGGCGTACTCGGTGCGGATCAGCGTCGGCGAGAGGATCTCGAACCGCGCGTCCCCCGATGTGACCGTGGGAATGCGGGCGGCGTGCGAGCCGCCCGCCGAAGCGGGTCCCGCACCCGTCAACGCCGTTGCGGCGGCGACCGCCAGGGCCGCGGCCCCACCGATCCGCCGCCGTATGGATCTGAGGCGCCGCCTCTTCGATCCGGCTGTCATGTCGACTCCCCTTCCCTGCAACGCTGCGTCGTTCTCGGGTCGTTGGAACTACACGAGTGGCGTGAGAGTACGTCCTGGACAGGGGTGCCGATAAGAGGTTGTACAACGTTGTCATCACCGATGTCGCCGAGCCGACGACAAGGGACGCGGTGGGCCGGGGCGCGGCGGCTAGTGGTGCGGGGGGTGTGGGGGATGTGGCGGCGGGGGCGGGATGGTGGCCAGGCCGGGGGCGGGTTCGGGCCAGACCAGCAGGACGGGGCAGGGGGCGTGGTCGACGACGAAGCGGCTGGCCGGGCCGAGGCTGTGCGGGCCCAGGTGGGTGCGGTCGCCGTCACGGGCCAGGATGAGAAGGTCGGCGTCCTCGGCCGCGGCGACGACCTCGCGTTCGACGCGTCCGCTCCGCTCGGTGCGGGTGCAGGGCCGGTCCAGGCGCTCGGCGGCGGCCTGCAGGAGCTGGTCGGCGGAGGCGGCGGCGAGGTGTTCGACGCGGTCGCCCGGATCGCGCTCGCGGTGACCTCGGCCGAGCAGCCCGGCGAAGACGCCGTGCGCTACTTCCGGCAGGTCGGACGGGGTGACGTGCAACAGCACGACATCGGCGTCCGCCGCGGCGTGCCGGCGCGCGGCGTCCACACACGCGGGCCAGGTGCCCTCGACGACCCAGACGACAACGGCCATTCGGTCAGCCTCCTCACAGCTCGGCCATGAACACGACCTTCCCACGATCATCCGCCATGGACGGGCCAGAGCGCACCGTCGACCTGAGGCAGTGCGCCGGAGGCGGCGCCCTGGCCCGGTACGAACCCCCGCGCGTCCCATGTGCCGCACCGCCGTCGAAGCGGGCCGGCGTCTGTCACCTGATCGTGTACCGGCGGTCCTGGCGGTCTGTCCCGTCCGGCCCCTGTCGGGACGGCGGCGGACCGGCCTGGAATGGGCGGAGAGGCGCGCGCATGCCGTCCGGGGGCGGATATGCGGGTATCCGAAGAGCAGGGTGGGCGATGGCGCCGGCCCCACCGGCCGTCGTACACCTTGGCCTCTGCACCGCACCGACAAGACGAGGAGATCGACGTGGAGTTCGATGTGACCGTGGAGATCCCGCAGGGCTCTCGCAACAAGTACGAGATGGACCACGCCCTGCACCGCATCCGCCTGGACCGCATGCTGTTCACCTCCACGCAGTATCCGGCGGACTACGGTTACATCGACGGCACCCTCGGCGGCGACGGCGAACCGCTCGACGCGCTCGTGCTGACCGGCGACCCCACCTTCCCGGGCTGCACCATCGAGTGCCGGGCCGTGGGCATGTTCGTGATGAAGGACGAACACGGGCCGGACGAGAAGGTGTTGTGCGTCCCCGCCCACGACCCCCGCTACGCCGACGTGCAGGACATCACCGACATCCCCGAGTTCGACCGGCTGGAGATCACCCACTTCTTCGAGGTCTACAAGGACCTCGAACCCGGCAAGGACGTCGAGGGATCGCACTGGGAGGGCCGCGAGCAGGCGTACGGCGAGATCGCCGCCTCCCGCGAACGCGCCGCGCAACCGCCGGTCGAGCGCGCGTGAGCGGCCCCGGCGATCCGCCTCAAGGCACGCTGATCCTGCTCAGGCACGGGCAGAGCGAGGCCAACGCCGCCGGAGTCTTGGGTGGTTGGGCGGACTTCCGGCTGAGCCCGCACGGCGAGGCACAGGCCGCCGGCGCGGCCCGGCTCATCGCCGGTGCCGGGCTCCTTCCGGACGAGGTGCACACCTCGCTGCTGCACCGCTCCATCCGCACCGCGCAGATCGTCACCGACCGCCTCGACCGCTCCTGGACACCGGTGCGCCGCACCTGGCGGCTCAACGAGCGTCAGTACGGCGCCCTGACCGGCCGGAGCAGGCGGCGGATGCGGCAGGAGGCCGGCGCCGAGCGCTACGAGCGCCGGCGGCGCTCCCTGCACGCCGTTCCGCCGCCGCTGTCCGACGACCGGCCGGCCCTGCTGCGGGCCGACCCGCGCTATGCCGCCCTGCCCGGCGAGAGCATCCCGCCCGTGGAGAGCTTCGCCGCCCTCCTCGCCCGCGTGACGCCGTACTGGAGCGACGTACTGGCACCGAGTCTCGGCCGGGGTGCCACGCTCCTGGTCGCCGCTCACGGCAACTCCCTGCGGGCCCTGGTCACCCTCCTGGACCGGCTCGACGAACCGGCCGTCCGCGCGCTCGACATCCCCACCGCGGAACCGCTCGTCCACCATCTGGGTCCCGGACTGCGCCCGCTGGTACCGGGCGGCTCCTACCTCGCCCCGGACCGGGCCCGCGCCGCCACGGCCGCGGTCGCCGCCGAGGGCCACGCCTGACGAAAGGGGCCGCGTACGCCGAGGAGCGGTGACCCGAGGCCGGGTCACCGCTCCCCACGACGCGTGCGCGGTCAGTCGCAGTCACGCACCTTGATGGTGTAGATGCCGCGGCCGTGGGAGGCCGCGTACAGGGTGCGTCCGTCGGGGCTCAGCTTCAGCTGGAGCACGGCGACGGCCGGGAGCGAGCCGACGCGCTGCCACCGGGTGCGGCCCGGCGCGCGGTAGACGACGCCGAGGTCGGTGGCGACGGCGAGGCCGCCGCCCGGCAGGACGATCGCCGAGTCGGCCGGCACGTCGGGGAGGTTCGCCGAGACGTCCTTCCACGTGGTGCCGCCGTCGACGGACTCGAAGACGTGGCCAACACCCGCGCCGGGGCCCTCGGTCCAGTGCCGGGAGAAGCCGTTGACCGCGAGGAAGACGTGGTCGGCGTTCTTCGGGTCGACGGCGAAGCCGCTGAGGTAGCGGTTGGGCACGGTCCCGTCCGCCGGCAGGGTGATGTCGTGCCAGCCGGTGCCGTCCGCGTTGCCCACGGAGATGCCGCGGGC
>NZ_JAMGBF010000084.1 GCF_023516615.1 Streptomyces panaciradicis | reverse complement strand
ACCCGCGCCGGGGCCCTCGGTCCAGTGCCGGGAGAAGCCGTTGACCGCGAGGAAGACGTGGTCGGCGTTCTTCGGGTCGACGGCGAAGCCGCTGAGGTAGCGGTTGGGCACGGTCCCGTCCGCCGGCAGGGTGATGTCGTGCCAGCCGGTGCCGTCCGCGTTGCCCACGGAGATGCCGCGGGCGAAGCCCTGGTTGTTGCAGGGGCCGCACCAGGCCGCGTACACCTTGCCGCCCGAGGCGGCGACGGCGGTGGCGGCGCGCCCGGCGCCGAGGTCGTACACGCTCTTCCACTCGGAGCCGCTGCGGATGGCGTAGCCGTGGGTCTGCACCCAGATGTGCCGGCCGCCCGCGACCCAGGTGTCGCTGTTCTTCAGGTCCGTCGTGAGCGGGGCGATGAAGCGGGCCTCGCTGGTGGCGTTGTCGGCGGGGGCGACGTTGTACGAGGTCGCCTTGGCCGGGTCGGTAGTCCAACTGCCATCGTTGGCCGCGCAGTTCTGGGTGATCTGGACGGCGAGGTAGACGTACTCCTCGGCGATGTCGCAGCCGTTGGCGGGGTCGGTGAGCGTGTCGCCGCCGTCGCCGCCGAAGTTGGAGCCCATCACGGTGTCGTTGCCGCGCAGGACGGACTGGCCGTTGTCCTGCAGTCCTCCGGTGACGGTGACGCCGCCGTGGTCGAGGTCCTTGCCGACGCCGACCGAGTAGTACTGCAGGGCGTCGATGGTGCCGTCGTTCAGGGACGTCCAGTCGGTGGCGTGACCAGAGGCGTCCTGGGAGCCGCTCAACGGGCGCCGGTAGACGCCGCCGTCGTTGCCGACGTACACGAAGCCCTTGCCGTGGTAGCGGCCGATGGCGACGCCGTGCTGGTCGGAGTGCGTGGTCTGGTTGCAGTCACCGGTCTGCTTGGCCGGGTCGATGCTCCAGCAGGAGAAGCCGAAGTTCCAGTACGGTCCGACGGTCGACCAGGTGGCGCCGCCGTCCTTGGACTCGTAGACCTCCTCCAGGCCCGCGTACACGTGCTTGGGGTTCGCCGGGTCCACGGTCAGGAACTGGTTGTACCAGGCCTGCACGCCGGGCATGTAGCCGCTGGAGGTCAGCGCCGAGCCGTCGGCGGCCAGTTGCTTGTAGTCGGCGACCTTCGTCCAGGGCCCGAACGGCGAGGCGGCGCTGTAGATGCCCTCCAGGCCGCTGTCCGGGTTGGACGCCATCTGCTCGGGCGACTGGTCGATGGCGTAGTAGCGCGAGCCGTCGGCGGCGTGCGCGAAGGTGACCGTGCCGACGTTGTCCGCGTCGGTCGGCAGGTCGCCGAAGCCGCTGGTGATGCGCGTCCAGGTGCCCTTGGCGTCCTGGGTGTAGAAGCCGTTGTAGTCGTCACCGCTGCGCCAGCCGACCGCGAGGATCACCTTCGAGGGGTCCTTGGGGTCGACGGCGATGTCGTTGGTGATGTTCTTGTACGCGGCCGCGTCGTCGTTCGCCTTCGAACCGCCCGGCAGGTAGTCGGGGTTGGGGGCGAACTCCAGCTTCCAGGCGCCCGTCAGCTTCTTCGTGGAGTGGCTCCACACGCCCTCGCTGGTCGCGGCCCACACCTTGCCGCCGCCGAAGCGGAGTTGGCGGACGGTGGTCGACTCCAGTTCGTCGCCGCCGACCCGGCTGCGCGCGGAGAAGGTGCCGTGGTGCGGGTGGGTCAGGACGTAGACACCGCTGCCGAGGTAGGCGTCGGCGTTGGTGTTCGCCTCGCCCGTGCCCAGCCACAGCCGCCCGGCGCCGTCCAGGGCGAGCGCGCCGGTCGACTGGGAGGGCAGCTTGTCGCTGAGGGGCTTCCAGTTCCCGCCGCCCCGCTCGGAGCGCCATACGCCGCCGCCGGCGCTGCCCGCGTACACGTATCCGTCGTCGTCGGCGGCCATCGCCGCCATGCGGCCGGTGACATTGCCCGATCCGCCGCTGGAGTTGGAGTCGATGTCCCGGTAGCGGGAGTCGTCGGAGTTGTAGGGCAGGTCGGTGAGGTGGCGCCAACTGCCGCCCGTGCTGGGCAGCTTGGTGAGGCTGCTCCACGCCGCGCCGTACGCGCCGGGGGCGACGACGCCCGGCGAGGTGCGGGCCTCGGCGTACTGGTCGGCGCCCTCGGCGATCTCGTCCGCCTCGTTGCCGCCGTCCTCGTCCTCGGCCTTCGCCTTGGGGCTCGTCGTCCCCGCCGTGTGCGCGCGTTGCGCGGCGAGCCGGTCGAGCGCACGGACCCCGAAGGGGTTGCCGTTCCCGCCTGGCGCGGCGCCCGCGGGTATCGCGACGAGGCCGGCGGATGCAGTGATGGCACAGATCGTGAGCCATCGTCTTCTACGGGTTGGTGCTGGCACCAGGTCCTCCCAAACGGACATCGAAAAGCCGTCGGCAGTGACCCGATCATGGAAGAGAGGACGCGAACGACGTCTTGGCGAGTCTTTGACCAGAACCTGTCACTGCATGGTGTTGTGCGGCGGTGCACGCCCGCCCCCTCGGCGGACGTGCACCGCTGCCGCGCCGGCGGATGCCGGCGGCTCCCACCGTCCGAAGCCGTAGGCGAACAGGTGGGCGGTGCCCGTGGAGCCCGTCACCGGCAGGGTGATCGACGCCACCTGCTTGGACGCGTCCAGCGGAACCTTCGTCGCGAAGACGTACGTCTTGACGTTGTTCCGGCCACCGTCACCGGTGTTGCGGTAGCCGGTCGTGACGGCCGTCGTGTTCGCCGGGAGAGGCTTGCTGGAGCCGCCGTTGAGCGTCCAGTCGGAGAAGCCGACCGTCGCCTCGGCGGTGGTGCCGTCGGTGTAGGTGACGGTCACCGTTCCCGAGACGCCGCTGCCGTCGGTCGGCGCGTTGGCCGCCGCGCCCAGCAGGCCCAGCGAGGCACCCGATGTGCCGGCCGGCATCCGGATGGTCTGGCCGGCCATCTCCAGGTTGTCCAGCTGACCGGCGGTCACCTTCGGCCACGCGTAGGAGATGCCGTCGGCCGTGACGGTCGAGCCGCTCGTGACGCCCGCCGCCGCCAGCGCGTTCTGCGAGAACGCCCAGCCGCCGTTGTCGAAGCCGCCCGAGAAGGTGGCTCCGTCGGGGTAAACGCCCTCGTTGGTGGCGTACGGCCACAGCGCGCCGGCCTCGGCCACGGCCACCCGGAGGGTCGCCGCGCTCAGCGCCGCGCCGGTGCCGTGGTCGGTCAGCGCGAAGGCGACCGGATAGGTTCCCTCGCTCGCGCCCGCCGTCACCCGGACCTTCGCCTCGGCGCTGCCCGCGGCGGGGACCGTCAGGGAACCGGAGGACGTGTCCAGCGTGACGCCCGAGGGCGCGGTGGCCTTCCAGTCGACCGTGACCGCCTTGCCGCCGAGGTTGGTCACGTCGAGGGTGGCGTCACCGGACGCGCCGGGTTCCAGCACCAAGCCGTCGCTCGACGGACCGGTGGCGGCCAGCACTCTGTCGCCGCCCGTGGTGTCCGACGGCGGTGCCGCCGACGGGCCGGACGCCCAGGAGGTGTCGGGCCGGGTGCCGAGCGTGAAGTCGAGGCTGCCGGCTCCCTTGAGTTGCCGGTACGTCAGCCAGGAGGTGTTCCACGCCTTGCCGTTGACGTCGAGCGACTGCACGTAGGGCGCGTCGGTCGCGGCCTGCGGCGCGTTGATCCGCACGGTCTTGCCGCCGCCGGGCGTCACCTGGGCCACCGGGAACACGGGGCTGCCGAGGACGAGGGTGTCGGCACCCGGGGTCTCCGGGTACATGCCGAGCTCGGACCAGACGTACCAGGAGCTCATGGCGCCGAGGTCGTCGTTGCCGAAGGAGCCGACCGGGGCGTCGAAGTACAGCTTCTGCTGGGCGTCGCGGACGGCTGCCTGGGTCTTCCACGGCTGCCCGGTGTAGTCGTACTCCCAGGGGATCTCGACGCTCGGCTCGTTGCTCAGGTCGGCGTCGGTGCCGCCCGGGTGGGTGATGTCGTCGAGCAGGCTGTCCAGGTAGGACGAGTACGCCTTGGCGCCGCCCCGGGCCTGGATGAGCTGCCGCAGGTTGAAGGGGACCATGGGCGTGTACTGGGCCGAGGTGCCCTCCACGAAGCCGTTGGAGGTGCCGGGGGTGAACCCGTTCGCGAACTGGCCGTCCTTGTTCCTGGCCTGGAGGTAGCCGGTCTGCGGGTTGAAGACGTTCATCCAGTCCTGGGCACGCGCGGCGAACTTCGCGTAGACGTCGGTCCGGCCCAGCGATTTCGCGAAGGCGGCGAGGGCGTAGTCGGCGGAGTCGTACTCCAGTTGGGTGGAGACCGGGCCGTAGAAGTTGCAGCAGCCGTAGTCGTTCTCGTCCAGGGGGAGGTAGCCCTTGGCGTCCCGCACGGACTCGCCGGGGCGGTCGTTGTTGGGGGCGGTTGCCTCGTGCTGGAGGGCGGCGAGCGCCTTGCCGGTGTCGAAGTCCGTGGCGCCGAAGGCGTACGCGCCGGCGATGATGCCGGCGGCCGGGTCACCGACCATCACATAGCTCTCGCCGTTGTTCGAGGCCCACTTGGGCAGCAGGCCGGTCTGGTCGTACCCGTTGAGCATCGAGGTGACGACGTCCGCGGTGACCTTGGGCTCGACCATCGCCATCAGCTGGGTCTGGGAGCGGTAGGTGTCCCAGCCGGAGTAGTTGGCGTACTGGGCCTGCTGGCCCTTGGCCAGCTTGTGGACCTGGTTGTCCATGCCCATGTACTGGCCGTTGGCGTCCGAGAAGACGTTGGGGTGCAGCAGGGCGTGGTAGAGCGCGGTGTAGAACTGCGTCTGCTGGTCCGAGGTGCCGCCGCCGATGCGGACCTTCTTCAACACGGTGTTCCAGGCGTCGTGGTTGGCCTGCCGGACGCCGTCGAAGTCCCACTTCTTGATCTCGGCCGAGAGGTTGGCCGCGGCGTTGGCGTCGCTGGTGTAGGAGATGCCGACCTTCGCGTTCACCGTGGGGGTGGAGGACGTGTCGAAAGTCAGGTACATGCCGTTGGCGCCGGTGGTGGGCGGCTGGGCGGCCTTGGCGGAGGACCGCTGTCCGGTGCTCGCGCTCGGCGCCGGGGACGGCGTACCGGAGCCCTTGGCGCCGCCGCCGTGGATCGTGGGGGCAGGCCGCGTCGGCACGGTGAAGTGCTTCTCCTTCCGCGGCCCCGTCCTGGATGCCGTGGGGGCGTGCCGGACCTTGCCCGCCTTCAGTGACGTGGCGTCGGGGTGGATCGTGCCGCCGACCCAGGTGCCGCTCGCGGTGAACGGCTGATCGAACTTGATGTCGAAGTGCAGCGTGTACCGGTTGCTCGCCCCGCAGAAGTGACCGCTGTCGACGGCGCCGCTGATCTCGTGGTCGTTCACCACCTGGACCCGTGTTCCGTCCACCTGCGTGGCTCCGCCGCTGAGCTTGAACAGCAGGTTCGCCTGCTGACCCGCCGGGAACGTGAAGCGGCCCAGGCCCGCGCGCGTGGTGTCGGTCAGTTCCGTCCTGACACCGTTGTCATCGGTGACCTTGTAGGAGCCGATGCCCGCCTGCTCGTGGTCGTGGCTGAAGCCGACGGAGGTGTCGCCGAGCTTGCCCGACAGCGCGCCGGTCACCGGCAGGACGGGCAGGTCGCCCGCGACGGGGCATCCGGGTCCCGAGACGTGGGTGAGGCTGAAGCCGGAGATCTTGCTGTCTTCGTACTCGTAGCCGCCGCCGTCGGGGCGGTGGGGGGTGGTGTCGGGGCCCCACTGGACCATGCCCGCCGGCATGTCGGGTCCGGGGAAGGTGTCCACGGCGCCCGATGTGCCGATGAGCGGATGGACGAGGGACGCGGGGTCCTTCACCAGGGTCGGCGCGCCCGCGGCCTGGGCACTGCCCGTCGCCGTGAGCGGGAGGGCGGTCATGCCCAGGACGCAGACCACGGCCAGGCGTTGACGGAGTCTCTTTCGGTTGCGTTGCGCGGCTGAACGTCGGGGTCTCACCATCGGTTGCCTCCGCGGCAGTTCGTGCTTCGCCCATCAGGTGCCGGCACCCCGAGAAGCACGGAACACCGGCCGCAGGCAACGCTCGCGGGTCGCCTCGACGACGGCCTGACAACGTTGCCATGCACAAGTGTCGAGTGAAACGCCCGTGCTGATGGTGTGTCAACGAGGCGTACGGGCCTTTCTGGGTAAGAAGTTCTTTGCCATCGCCCGAGCAACCGCCGCCCGTACCGCGGACGTCGGGGACCCGCCGCCGAGCCCGTTCCGGACTCGGAAGCGTCTACTGTGGCCGTGCCTCGCGAAGGAGACACGACATGGCGATCCACCGGATGGACAACGTACTCATCGTCGTCGAGGACTTGGACGCGGTCATCGCGTTCTTCGTCGAACTCGGCATGGAGCTCGAGGGCCGGGGTCCGCTCGACTGGCCCGGGGCGGAGCGGGTCATCGGGCTCCAGGACGTCCGGCAGGACGTCGCCATGCTGCGCGTCCCGAACGGCCAGGGGCGCGTGGAGCTGGCGAAGTTCCACCGGCCGAAGGCCGTCGCCCCCGAGCCGGCGCACGCGCCCGCTAACACCCTCGGTCTTCGCCGCGTCATGTTCGCCGTCGACGACATCGAGGACGTCGTGGCCCGCCTGCGGACCCTCGGCGCCGAACTGGTCGGCGAGATCGTGCGGTACGAGAACGTCTACCGGCTCTGCTACGTCCGCGGCCCCGAGGACATCGTCGTCGGACTGGCGGAGGAGCTCGGCTGAAAGGCTGCGCCGGCCGCCCAGGGGTCCCTTCGAGTCCCCCCTGCGTGCGTCATGTGATGCTGGCGCCATGACTGATCACAGCGGGGTTTCCGTCGTCCGGTGGCCGGGGTCGGGCGATCTGCCCGGGGGTGGGCCGGCGACGCTGTTGGCTGCCTACCATCTGCGGACCCAGGCCGAGAAGGGTGAGGAAGTCGCCGGTGTGGACGAGTTGCCGGAACGCTACCGGGCCGAAGTGCTGGATCCGCGGGCGGCGTTCGCCGACGACGTCGTGCTGCTGGCGTTGAGCGGGGACGCCGCGGTGGGGTGCCTGGTACTCACCGCCCCCGTCGACGGCCGGGCGGAGATCAAGCGGCTGTGGACGGACCCGGACCACCGCGGCCTGGGCATCGCCTCCGGCCTCGTCGGTGCCGCGCTCGCGCAGGCCGGGGAGAGCGGCGTCGGCGTGGTGCGGTTGTCGGTGTGGGAGTGGCGGACGAGCGCGGTGGCGCTGTACGAACGGCTGGGATTCAGCGTCTCCGAATCGTGGGACGCGAGGGAGCGGCTCGTCTGCATGGAACGCGTCGTGTGAGCGGTCGCGGGCATGCGGCGACGGAGGCTTCGGCCGCCTGACGCGCAGGCCTGAGCCGGTGGGCGGGGACGGTCACCGGGGCAGGGGCTGCGGCGTCCGCCGCACCTGGTGCCCTGGTGGCCGTCCCCGCCCACCGGCTCGGGACGATTCGGCTGGAGGTGGGGGTGTCACTCCACGGTCAGCAGGCCGGCGCGCAGCCGCTCCAGCAGACGGCTCAGCAGCCGTGAGACGTGCATCTGCGAGATGTTCAGGGCCTTGCCGATCTCGGCCTGCGTGCGCTCCTCCACGAAGCGCATGTGGAGGATCAGCCGGTCGCGTTCGTCGAGGTCGGCGATCAGGGGTGCGAGGGAGTGGAAGTCCTCGACCAGCTGCAGCGCGTTGTCCTCGTTGCCGATGAAGTCGGCCAGGACGCTCTCGCCGTCCTCGCTGGTGGAGATGGCGGCGTCCAGCGAGGAGGAGGTGTAGCCGTTGGAGGCCAGACGGGCCTCGATGACCTCTTCCTCCGACAGGCTCATCAGCTGCGACAGCTCCGCCACGGTGGGCGTGCGGCCCAGGCGGCTGCTGAGTTCCTCGGTGGCCTGGGCGAGCTGGACCCTGGCCTCCTGCAGTCGGCGGGGGACATGGACGGCCCAGGAGGTGTCGCGGAAGAACCGCTTGATCTCCCCGACGATGTAGGGGATCGAGAAGGAGGTGAACTCCACTTCGCGGGAGACCTCGAAGCGGTCGATCGCCTTGATCAGGCCGACCACGCCGACCTGGACGATGTCCTCCATCTCCTGGGGCCCGCGGCTGCGGAACCGGGAGGCCGCGTAGCGCACCAGCGAGATGTTCATCTCGATCAGTGTGTTGCGTGCGTACTGGTATTCCTGCGTGCCCTCTTCCAGGACCGCGAGCCGCGCCAGGAACTGGCGGGTCAGCTCGCGGGCGTCCTTCGGGGCGATACGGGAGGCATCGACGCGCTCCGACAGCTGTCCCGTGCCGACTTCCGTGGTCAACGCCGCCGTCATGATGAATGTCTCTCCCTCGTCCTCGATACAGCCGGTCAGCCGCTCGCGCTGCCGAATACCCCGGATTCTGGGTCTCACGCAGTATCGGATGCGTGAACGAGCCTCTGGCTGAAAATCGACCGTCGGGCTCACGGGCGGTACGCCCCTGCCGGGCTCTCTGCTCGGGCCACGGGTTCGCCCCTTTTGGGCCCTCGCGGGGGGTTTCGGCCCGCGTCCTCGACGGTTTGCCGTTGGCCGAAATCCATCCTCTCGCGCGACTCGGTCCCGGCGCGGCGATCAAGGTGTGAGCAGGCGGTCCTGCTCCGGCAGTGGCGCTCCCGCGTGCCAGTCGAGGGCCTTGCCGAAGCGGACCAGCTCGCCGTACAGGCTGGGGTCGACGTGCTCGGCGAGGATCAGGTCGAGGACCGCCGTCGCGGCCCGGGCCGGCGACTGGGCGTGACCGTAGTCACTGAACCAGGGGCGGGAGGTGGCGGTGTCGACCATGCCGGGGCACACGGCGGCGACCAGGGTGCCGGTGGCGAGATCGCCGTCACGGCGTTCGGCGGCGAGGGCGCGGACGGCGGCCACCTGGGCGACCTTCGAGGGGACGTTCAGCCACACCGGCCAGCCCGCCTCCTGGGCGGTCCCGTGACGCACGGCGCGGCGCCACTCCTCGACGGCGTGCTCGACCCGCTCCAGGCTCGCCCCGTCGAACAGGGGGTGCAGCCGGGGGTCGAGGTGGCCGAGGGTGCCCAGGCTGCTGGCCACGACCAGCAGCCGGCCGCCCGGCCGCAGGACCGGCCCGAAGGAGCGCAGGATCGCGTGCGTGGCGGTGTTGGAGACGTCGATGAACTCGTCCGCCCGTGCCGCCTGGGACTCCTCGGGCAGCACGCGGGCGACCGCGTTGGAGATCACGACGTCGACCCCGCCGTGCCGGGAGCGGAGGTCCTCGGCGAGGCGGGCGATGGCGTCGGTGTCGGTCACGTCCAGGACCCGGCCCTCGACCCGGGCCCGGGTGCCGGGCAGGCGGGCGACCTGGTGGGCGGCATCCGTCACACGCTGATGACTGCGGCCCGTGAGCAGGACCAGGTCGTCCAGGTCCATACGGGCCGCCAGCCCTTCGACGAGGGCCCGGCCGAGTCCTTGGTTGGCGCCCGTGACGAGGGCGATGCGCGAGGTCGTCATGCCGGCAACGCTAGGAGCGGTCAGGCCCATGAGTCCAACGAGACTTCGGCACCCGTGGTATGCGTAAACGTCATGGACTTCAGGGATGTGTCGCTGACCGCGCTGCGCGTCTTCCGCTCCGTCGCCGAGCAGGGGACCTTCACCGCGGCGGCCGTCTCGCTCGGCTACACCCAGTCGGCGGTCTCCCGGCAGATCGCCGCGATCGAGCGGGCCGCGGGCGCGGAGCTGCTGGAACGGCGGCGCGACGGCGTACGGCTGACCTCCGCCGGCCGTGTCGTCATGCGCCGTGCGTCGGTCGTGCTGGACGAGATCGATGCGACCGCGCGCGAGCTGTCCGGTCTGCCCGGGCAGGCCGGCACCGTCCGCCTCGGCTGGTTCCCCAGCGCCGGTGCCGTGCTGGTCCCCCGCGCCCTGGCCGCCCTGCGCCGAACGGCCCCCGGGCTTCAGGTCGTCGGCCGGGAGGGCAGCACCCCGGCGCTGGTGCGCGCCCTGCGGGCCGGGAGCCTCGACCTCGCGCTGCTCGCCTCGGCGCCGCCCTTCCGGCCGCCGGACGCCGAGTCGCCTCCGCTGGTCCTGCGGACGCTCACCGAGCGCGCCCTGTGTCTGGCGGTGCCGGCCGCCCACCCCCTGGCCCGCGGTGACTTCGTCGACGTAAGCGATCTGCGGGGGCAGCGGTGGATCACCGGTTCCGCGTCGGGAGAGGACACGTCGATGGGCGTGTGGCCGGGGCTGGACGAGCGGCCCGAGATCGCGCACACCGTCCGTGACTGGCTCGCCAGGCTGCAGTTGGTCGCGGCGGGCTGCGGTCTGACCACCGTGCCCGCCGTGCTGGCCCGCGTCGCGCCGCCGGGCGTGCGCGTCCTGCCCGTCCGTGGCGGCCCTCAGGAGCAGCGGCGCCTGCTCCTGGCCCGCCTCCCCCACCCGCCGGCGGATGCGGTGGACCGGGTGGCGGCCGCCCTCGGCGCGGCGGCCCTCGACACCGACACCCCGCTGCCGTACCAGCCACCGTCTTGACGCACGGCAGGCAGCGGGATCAGGCGTCCGGTGTCAGCCATCCGGCGTCAGCGGGCCGGTGGAAGGCGGCGGGTCGGCCAGGCGGGCGGCGGCACATCGCGGACCGAGGCGGCCCCCCTCCGCGCGGCGGCCCCGACACCGACACCCCACTGCCGTACCAGACACCGTCGTGACACACGGCACGCAGAGGGATCAAGCGTCCGGTGTCAGCCATCCGGCGTCAGCGGGCCGGTGGAAGGCGGCGGGTCGGCCAGGCGGGCGGCGGCACCTCGCGGACCGAGGCGGCCCCCCTCCGCGCGGCGGCCCCGACACCGACACCCCACTGCCGTACCAGACACCGTCGTGACACACGGCACGCAGAGGGATCAAGCGTCCGGTGTCAGCCATCCGGCGTCAGCGGGCCGGTGGACGGCGGCGGGTCGGCCAGGCGGGCGGCGGCACCTCGCGGACCGAGGCGGCCGACCTCCGCGCAGCGCCCCTCGACGCCGCCACCCCACCGCCGTACCGGCCACCGTCCCGACGCACGACACGCAGCGGGATCAGGCGTCCGGTGTCAGGCAGGACGGCAGCGGGCCGGTGGACGGTGGCGGGTCGGCCAGGCGGGCGGCGGCACCTCGCGGACCGAGGCGGCCGACCTCCGCGCAGCGCCCCTCGACGCCGCCACCCCACCGCCGTACCGGCCACCGTCCCGACGCACGACACGCAGCGGGATCAGGCGTCCGGTGTCAGGCAGGACGGCAGCGGGCCGGTGGACGGTGGCGGGTCGGCCAGGCGGGCGGCGGCACGTTGCGGACCGAGGAAGGGGACGAGGACGGAGAAGGTCAGGACGGGGAGCAGGGCGGGCAGGTCGGCGGTCCGGCCCGCGGCGATGTGCCGGTAGATCGCGGAGTAGACCCCGCCGACCACCGTGTCGACCACGTCCTGGGTGGGCACGGGCAGGTCGGTCTCGGGCGCGTCGGTGAAGAAGTACCGGAAGCGGGCCAGCAGTTCCTCACGCGCCGCCCGGCCCGCGGGACCGACCGCGTCGATCTCCACGATGGCCATGGCCGCGAACGCCGGCGCCTCGGCGAGGATGCCGAGCAGCGCGCCGAGCCCGGCCCGGACCCGGCCGGGCCAGTCGGGGCCCTGGCCGTGGGCTTCCTCCATGGCGTTGAAGACCAGGGAGGTGCCGTGGTGGTGGGCGGCGAGGAAGACGTCCTCCTTGCCCTTGAACAGCTCGTAGAAGACCGGCCTGGTCACGCCGGCGGCCTTGCAGATGTCGCTGACCCGGGTGCCGGCGTAGCCGACCTGGGCCACCGTGCGGACGAATCCGTCGAGCAGCCGGTCACGCTGGTTGGCGGCGACCGCCTCGGCCGAGGACCGGCGCGGTCCCGGCCGCAGGGAGCGCTGCGGGTCGCGTCCCGTACGCGTCCCGGGCAGCACCAACACAGGTGCCATCGCGGAGCTTTCTGCCATCGCGCACCTTTCTTCGTCACCAACTCGCGTGCACTGCCTTGACGTTGAATACCCGTCAGGTTTACAACCTTCACAGGTTTTCCACTCGGCCGGACCGGCGGCGATTCGCCACCGGAGCCGTCAGTTTCACGCACCCGCAAGGCCGCAACAAGTGCGCCCGCGTCCCCGACGCCGGGCCGGACACCCGCACCGGTCCGCCGTTCCCCCTTCCGGGAACGGCCGTGCGGGGTGCCGCTCCCCCACCCGGCGGAGCAGCCCCCGCCCTCTTCGCCACCCCCCGTACCAGAGGACCCTCCATGCGCAGACACCTGGCCTCCGCCCTCCTCACCACCACCGCCCTGACCACCCTGGCACTCCTGCCGGCCACCGCGGCCTCGGCCGACGGTTCCGTGCTCACCTACGGCAGCGCCGGCGGCAACGCCGTGTCCGTCGGCGACGTCCTCACCTCGTCGCTCGCCTCCGGCACCAAGGCCACCCTCGCCACCAGCAGCGGCGGCTCCTCCGGCATCACCTGCACGGGCTCCACCCTCTCGGCCACCGTGACCGACAACCCCGCCGCGCCGGGCACCGCCACCGAGTCCGCGACCTCCCAGACGTTCAGCGGCTGCAGCAGCAACGTCTTCGGCGTCACGGGCGTGCGCAGCATCACCGTCAACGGCCTGCCTTACACCACCTCCGCCGCCTCCGACGGCACCGTCACCGTGACGCCCGCCGCGGGCGGCACGATCCAGACCACGGTGGTCCTGTCGACCCTGCTGGGCTCGGTCACCTGCGTCTACCAGGCGCCCAGCCTGGCGGCGGTGAGCTCCAACAGCAACAACAGCCTGTCCTTCTCCAACCAGGCGTTCAGCAAGGTGTCCGGATCGGGGCTGTGCGCGGCCAACGGCTACTTCTCCGCCTCCTACGCCCCCATCGCGGACAGCAGCGTCAGCGGCTCGCCGGCCGTCTACACCAACTGAGCGCCCGCGAAGCACTCACAGCGCCGCCCCGCAGTCGAGCACGACGACTGCGGGGCGGCGGCACGCGGCCGGGTCCTCTGAGAGGGGACCCGGTTTCCGAGGGGGTTCAGGCGCTCGTATGACGTATCGCGGGGGCCCGCCGGGGTGCCGCGTGGTGGGCCGCCCTGGCCTCACCGTCGCCGTCGAGGCCCCGCAGCCAGTTGCAGGCCAGCGCCAGCAGGGCGGCGAAGACGGCCAGGAGCAGAAGGGACGTCCACATGGGCCGGCTGCCCGGAGAGTCCCATCCCGTCCAGATGCTCGACGCGGTCCACAGCACGACGCCCGCCGTGTAGAAAGCCCGCATCCGGCGCAGTTGCCTCGCGGCCCGCAGCGGCGTGAACTGATCATTCTGGGATGCCATGCGGCCCGTGTACCCCCATCGGCGTGATCCACCGCCACGGATCCGGTCCCGGGCGCGGCTCGTCATCCGGTCCCGGGCGCGGCTCGTCATCCGGTCCCGGGCGCGGCTCGTCATGTGCCCTGGTTGGGCTCCGGTGATCCAGGGCACCCGGCGATGGCTGTTGCCCCAGTCGGCCGACGAAGCACGGGAGGCACGCGTGGCCGTACGCCATCGCCTGATCAAAGTCGCACCTGAGGTCGTATGGGACCTGCTGTCGGACCCCAACCGGTACGCGGACTGGGTCGTCGGCACCTCCGACTCCCGCCCGGTCCGCGGTACGTGGCCGCAGACGGGCGCGGCGATCCGGTACCAGGTCAACCTGGGGCCCGTGGTGCTGTCCAACGAGACGACCGTCCGCTTCTGCGACCCCGTGTCCCGCATCGAGCTGGAGGCGCACGCGGGCATCCTCGGTACGGCACGGATCGCGATCGAACTGCGGCCGTGGGGCGAGTACTGCCTGGTGATCGTCGACGAGCACCCCTTGCAGGGAGCCGGCGGCAAGTGGCACAACTTCGCCTTCGAAGCCCTCATCCACCTGCGCCATCGCACGATGCTCGCCCGCCTCGCCCGGCTGTGCGAAGGCCGGACCGGCGAGGAGCGCCCCGCCCCCGGCCAGGCACCGGTCACCGCGGTGACGGCGCGGACGAAAGGCGGGACGTGACGTGACCGACGCCGTGGTGGTCGGTGCCGGCCCCAACGGTCTCGTGGCCGCCAATCTGCTGGCGGACGCCGGCTGGAGCGTGCTGGTACTGGAGGAACAGCCCGAGCCCGGCGGCGCCGTACGCCATGACCGGGGCGTCGACCCCGCGTTCGTCAACGACCTCTGCAGCTCCTTCTACCCCCTGGCGGCCGCGTCCCCGGTCCTGGCCTCCCTGCGGCTGCAGGACCACGGGCTGCGCTGGAGCCACGCGCCCAGCGTGCTCGCCCACCCGCTCACCGACGGCCGCTGCGCCGTGCTCGACCGGCGCATCGACGCCACGGCCGCCTCCCTCGACGCCTTCGCGTCGGGCGACGGCGCCGCCTGGCACCGCCTGCACGAGATCTGGGAACAGCTGCGGCCCGACCTGCTCGGCGCACTTTTCACCCCCTTCCCTCCGGTCAGGGCGGCGGCCCGGCTCGCGGTCCGGCTGCGGGCGGCGGGCGGGCTGCGCATGGCCCGCACCCTGGCGCTGCCGGTACGCCGCATGGGCGAGGAGGAGTTCGAGGGACAGGGCGGCCGGCTGCTGCTCGCCGGGAACGCGCTGCACGCCGACCTCGCCCCCGAGGCGACCGGCAGCGGAGGCTTCGGCTGGCTGATGGCCATGCTGGGCCAGACCTACGGCTTCCCCGTCCCGGTCGGCGGAGCGGGCGCCCTCACCCAGGCCCTGACCCGCCGCCTGGAGGCCGCAGGCGGACAGGTGCGCTGCGGGCAGCGCGTCGCATCGGTCGTCGTCCGCGACGGACGGGCGGTGGGTGTGCGGACGTGGGACGGGCAGTCGTACGCGGCCGGGCGGGCGGTCCTCGCGGACGTGTCGGTCCCCGCCCTGTACGGCGAACTCGTCGCCCCCGAGCATCTGCCCGACCAGCTTCTGGCCGACCTGCGGCGCTTCCAGTGGGACTTCGCGACGTTCAAGGTCGACTGGGCCCTCGACGGCCCGGTGCCCTGGCGGGCGGAACAGGCGGCACGCGCGGGGACCGTGCACCTGGCCGACGGCATGGACGAGCTGACCCGCTTCGCCGCCCAGATCGCCATGCGCCAGGTCCCGGACCGGCCCTTCCTGCTGTTCGGCCAGATGACCAAGGCCGACGCGTCCCGCTCCCCCGGCGGCACCGAATCGGCCTGGGCCTACACCCACGTGCCGCACGAGATCACCGCGGACGCCGGCGACGACGGCATCACCGGGCAGTGGGACGCCACCGACCAGCAGCGCATGGCCGACCGGGTCGAGCAGCAGGTGGAGCGCTTCGCACCGGGCTTCCGCTCGCTCGTGCGGGCCCGCCGCGTCCTGGCCCCGCCCACCCTGCAGTCACTCGACGGCAACCTCTTCAACGGCGCCATCAACGGCGGTACGACCGCTGTCCACCAGCAGCTGGTGTTCCGCCCCGTGCCGGGCACCGGACGGCCCGAGACGCCGATCCCGGGTCTGTTCCTCGCCTCCGCGGGCGCCCACCCCGGCGGCGGTGTCCACGGCGCGCCGGGCGCCAACGCCGCGCGCGCCGCCCTGCGCCGCCGTCGGCCGCCCGGCCTGGCCCGCGCCCAGCGCCTGCTGACCCACCGCGACCGCACCGGAAGGAAGAGCTGACCTCACCGGCGCCGCGACGCCCACCGCGGCGGCAACACCAGGAGCACGCATGAACCACCACCAGACCCCCGCCGACCCGCACCACCGGCGCCCGGACGGCACCGACGACAAGACCGTGGAGGCACTGGCCGCCCTGTCGAAGGCCCTGGAGACCACCGAACGCGCCAGAGGCCGCCTGTACGACTTCCACCAGCTCACCGGCACGGCCGACTTCCAGCTGGGCGACGCGGTGCGGCTCCTGCGGGAGGCGGGCCACCACGAGTGGGCCGAGAAGATCAGCGAGGAGATCCTCGGCCGCAACGTGATTCCCGGGCACTGGACCTTCCAGATCATCGAGGCGTACAACGCCACCTACTACCGGCCGTTCACCGAACTGGAGGCGACGGCCAAGGGCGAGCTGGCCGAGCACCGGGACCACCTGTACGAGGCGGAGCTGAAGGAGGAGCGCCGCACGCACGGTCACCCGGACCACACGGCACGACCGCCCCTGCCCCGGGAGTGACCCGCATCCGATCCGGGCGCCGCAGCCGAAGCACGTCGAAAGGACGTGCTCGCCCCGAGCCGGAAGGAGTGCCCATGGCGACGCACAGCAGTCCCCTGTCGGGCCGGACGATCGTGGTGACCGGAGCCGCGCGCGGTCTCGGAGCGGCGCTGGCCCGCGCGTTCTCCGAGCGCGGCGGCCGGGTCGCCCTGCTGGGCCACGAGAGGGCGGCGCTCGACGCGGTCGCGGCCTCCCTTCCCGGCCCGGCTCTGGTCGTGGAAGCCGACGTCACCGATGTCGAGGCGCTGCGCGACGCCGCCCGTCGCATCCGGCGCCGCCTCGGACGCCCCTCCGTCGTCGTCGCGAACGCGGGGATCGCCGAGGGCGGCCCGTTCGCCTCCTCGGACCCGGCCACCTGGAGCCGTGTCATCGAGGTCAACCTCGTCGGCAGCGCCCACACCGCCCGGGTCTTCCTGCCCGACCTGGTGGCCACGGCCGGCCACTTCCTGCAGGTGGCCTCCCTGGCGTCGATCGGCGCGGCCCCCCTGATGAGCGCCTACTGCGCGTCCAAGTCGGGCGTGGAGGCGTTCGCGCACTCGCTGCGGGCCGAGGTGGCGCACGACGGGGTCAGTGTCGGCATCGCCTACCTCAACTGGATCGACACCGACATGGTGCGCGACGCCGACCGGCACGCCGTGCTGCGCGAACTGCGCGCCCACATGCCGCCCCCGGCCCGCCGGGTCATGGCGGCCGACGTGGCCGCGGCACGGCTGGTGCGCTCCGTGGAGCGGCGCCGTACGGCCGTCTACGCCCCCGCCTGGATGCGTCTGACGCAGCCGGTGCGCGCGGCCATGCCGCCGGTGGTGCTGCGGCTGTCCCGGCGTGAACTGCCGCGGTTGCAGGAGCGGCAGCCCTGGCAGCACACCGGTCCGCTCGGTGCCGGGGGCCAGGCCGACCAGGCCGCGGCCCGTTCCACCGCCTGAACACGGCGGCCACCCGCCGGCCGCGAGGACAGCGAGGAACGACCACCATGCAGACGTTCCTGCCCGACCCGGACTTCAGGGCCTCGGCTCTCCTGCTGGACCGCCGCCGCCTGGGCAAGCAGCGCGTCGAGGCCCTGCAGGTGCTGCGGGGGCTGACCGTCCCGGGCTACGGATGGCGCCACCACCCCGCCGTGCGGATGTGGACCGGCTACGAGGAGGCGCTGGTCCGCTACGGCCTGGAGATCTGCCGCGTGTGGCGCGAGCAGGGGCACCAGGACAGCTGCGCCGCCTCCCTCGTCGCCGGACTCGCGGCGCACCGCCCCGGGGCGCCGGTGCGTGACCAGGCGGACCTGGCCGCCGGCCGGGAGCTGCCGCCCTGGCTCGGCGACGAGGCCTTCCACCGCAGTCACCGCTCGGCCCTCGTGCGCAAGGACCCCGAGGTCTACGCGGGCCTGTTTCCCGGGGTGCCCGACGATCTGCCCTATGTGTGGCCCGCCTCGGACCGCCAGGACGTGCCCGCGGGCTGAACCGACCGGACCGCGCTCACCGGCGCGGCCCGGCATCCCGCCCGCGGACGGCCAGGGCGCGCAGCAGCCGGCTGCGGCCGCGGTCGGGCACGGTCCACAGCGGGTGGCCACGTACGCCCCAGGACTCCAGCAGGACGTTGGCCGCCATGAATCCGCTGGTCGCGGCCCGTTCCATCAGAGCGACCGGCAGGTCCGTACGCACCAGATCGCCCGCGAGGACCAGGCCGTCGTGCGGGGTGCGCACGCCCGGGCGGTCGTCGTAGCCGCCGACCGGGAACAGCGGGCAGTCCTGGCGCCATTCGTGCCGTTCGTCGAGGATCCGCGCGTGCCGGGTCTCGGGATACACCCGCCACAGCTCCTCGATCAGGCGCTTGGCCTCCACCTCGGGGTCGGCGCCTTCGGGGAGCGCGTAGCCGTGCAGTTCGACGACGGTGCCGCCGGTGCGGGCGGCCCAGCGGGCGGCCTCGCCCTCCCACCGCTCCAGCACGCTGACGTTGTCCAGCGGCCCGTATCCGGCGGTCCCCAGGAACCCGGGCCGGCGTCGGTCCACGGGCCGGTCCAGCCAGAGGCGGGAGACGAGGAACGGTGGCGCGGTGCGCAGCCGGTGCACGCGTTCGCGCCAGGCGGTGTCGGACAGTCCGGGCGAGCGGCCGACCAGGGAGCGCAGTCCGGGTGTGTCGAGGGCCAGGACGACCTTGTCGTGCCGTGTCGCC
Organism: Streptomyces panaciradicis; assembly: GCF_023516615.1. GTDB lineage: Bacteria > Actinomycetota > Actinomycetes > Streptomycetales > Streptomycetaceae > Streptomyces > Streptomyces panaciradicis. The sequence goes on along the minus strand of NZ_JAMGBF010000084.1, from coordinate 832 downwards.
CGCCCGTCGGCCAGGACCGTGAAGGCGCCGTCCCCGGTGGGCGCCACCTGGTCGACGGCCGTCGAGGTGCGCAGCGTGGCCCCGTGCCCGCGCAGATGGTTCGCCAGGGGCTCCCACAGGGCGGTCGGGAAGGGCTCCCGGGGCACGTCGAAGAGCAGTCCCTCGGAGCTGCCGAGGAAGTAGATGTGGAACATCAGGACCATCTCGGCGGCCGACAGCTCCCGGGGGTCGGCGAAGAAGCTGCGCGAGAAGACCTCGAAGGCCAGGTGCCGTGCGGCCCGCGGGAAGCGCAGGGACTCCAGGAAGTCGTGGGCGCTGACGGTGTCGAGCCGGTCGTAGACCTCCGGGACGCGGACGTCGAGCAGCGGGAGCGCGGCGGCCGGGTTCATGCGGAACAGGTCCCGCGAGCGGAAGGACGGGCTGAGCGCCACGAAGCCCATCGCGCTCAGCGGCGGGGTGCGCGGAACCCTGCGGAAGCTGTCGTGCGCTCCGGCGCCGTGGCGCAGCGGATAGTCCGGCAGACCGGTGAAGCCGGCCAGCGTCGGGTCGGTACGGCTCAACAGGGCGCGCAGGTTGTAGTACTGGCGGAAGAACGCGTGGAAGCCGCGGCTCATGGTCGCGGTGGAGCCGTCGTACAGCTCGACCTGCCAGCCGCCCACGCGGCCGCCCAGGTAGGGCTCGCGTTCGTACAGCGTGATCCCGACGCCGCGTTCGGCGAGGGCGGTCGCGGCGGCCAGCCCCGCGATGCCGCCGCCCACCACGGCGGTGGTGCGCGGTGGTCCGCTCAGCCGGGCCGCGCCGGGCGGCGCGGGCAGGTGCACGGCACGACGGT